>NZ_CP025682.1:2580409-3225512 GCF_002872475.1 Pseudazoarcus pumilus | reverse complement strand
GGGCAATGGCTGAAGGCTTCGTTGCTGGGCGGTACTGCGGATTCCCCTGGACAGCATGGGTGTCGGCGGGGCCAGTGTCGCACGGCTAATCGGAACGAATGAGGTTTCGATGCGTGCGGCATGTGCGCTTCGCACATCGCTGTGCGATCGACTACCGGATTCTACTCTCCAGGGCGGGACTTATCCACAGCTTCGGCCAAAAAATACGCTTGACAAACATGGCTCTATGAACTCAAATACCGCGTTTGACCCAAACACGGCAGAACCCAAATGAAACGCACCTATCAGCCCTCCGTCGTCCGTCGCAAGCGCACTCATGGCTTTCTGGTCCGCATGAAGACCCGCGGAGGCCGCGCGGTGATCCGTGCCCGCCGTGCCAAGGGCCGTCACCGTCTCGCCGTTTGAGGTGAGCGAAACGACAGGCGCCGGAGAGGGATTTCCCGGTGCCTTCAGATTGCGAAAAACGGATGAGTACTCATCCGTTTTTGCTTTTCGGCGCGCGCTGCGCGGACAGTACCTGATGTTGCACTACCGGCCCAACGGACTCGAAGGCGCGCGGCTCGGTGTGGTCGTGGCCAAGCGTCTGGCCAAGCGTGCGAACGTGCGCAATCTGGTCAAGCGCATCGTGCGCGAGCAGTTTCGCCGCAACCGGGCCACACTGCCGGCGGTGGATATGGTGATGCGCTTGCACGCGCCGGTCAAGGCCGCCACGCGGCGCATGATCAACGAGGACGTGGTCCGCTTGCTGGAGCGCCTGCCGCGATGATGACTCGTGTCCTGCTCGGTCTGCTGACGGCGTACAAGTACGCGATCAGTCCCTTGCTCGGTCGCTCCTGCCGCTTCTACCCGAGTTGTTCCGAATACGCACGCGAGGCGATCGAGCTTTACGGTCCCTGGCGCGGTACCTGGCTGGCGATCCGCCGAGTGGGTCGTTGCCATCCCTTCCATCCGGGCGGGTATGATCCCGTCTCCAGACCTACGCAGAACCGACAATAGACCGATGGACCATCGCCGCCTGATTGCCCTCCTGATCCTTTCCTTTTCCATCGTGATGTTGTGGGACGCCTGGGTGTCCGAGCAGCAGGCGCAACAGCCCGCGAGCGCGCCGACTGCGGCCGTGCAGTCGGGCGTGCCCAGTGCATCCTCGGACGGCTCCGTGCCCACGCCGAGCGCCGCGCTGTCGGACGCCTCGGGTGCCGACGAGCTGCCGCAGGCGAGCGAGACCGCGCCGGAGGCGCCAGACGCCGCGCGCATGACGGTGCGTACCGACATGGTGGAGGCCGAGATCTCGGCGCGCGGCGGCCAGATCGTCAAGCTCCGGCTCCTGCATCACGATGCGACCAATGATCGCGACCAGCCCTTCGTGCTTTTCGACGACGGCGTCACGCACCGTTATTTCGCGCAGAGCGGGCTGATTGGCGAAGGCATGCCGAGCCACCATGCGGTGCACCGGCTGCCGGCCGAGCAGGTTTCTCTCGAAGCGGGTCAGGACGAACTCGTGCTGCGGCTGCCGGCCGAGGTCGAGGGCGATCTGGCGGTGACCAAGGTGATGACCTTCCGTCGCGGCAGTTATGTCGTGGAGGTCGGCTACGAGCTCGAGAACCGCAGTCAGGCGCCGCTTTCGACGCACGCCTATTTCCAGTTCTCGCGCGATGGCCAACCGGCTGAAGCAGTGGAGGTGTTCGGCGTATCCACCTTCACCGGCCCCGCGGTCTATACCGAGGAAGAGAAATTCCAGAAGATCGAGTTCGTCGACATCGATGAGGGCGACGCCAAGTTCGTGCCGCGTGCGAACAACGGCTGGCTTGCGATGGTGCAGCACTATTTCGTTGCGGCCTGGCTGCCCGAGACAGGTGTGCAGCGCGAGAACTTCGCTCGCAAGATCAACGACAACATGTACGCGGCCGGCGTGATCGTTCCGGTGGCGTCGATTCCCCCCGGCGAGACGGCGATCGTGTCCACGCGCCTGTATGCCGGACCGCAGGAGCAGGACCATCTCGATGCGATCGCCGAGGGACTGGGCCTGGTGGTCGATTATGGGTGGCTGACGATGATCGCGGCGCCGCTGTTCTGGGTGTTGTCGTGGTTCCATGATCTGACCGGCAACTGGGGCTGGTCCATCATCCTGGTCACCATCCTGATCAAGGCGGTGTTCTTCCCGCTGTCAGCGGCCAGCTACAAGTCGATGGCGAAGATGCGGGTGCTCGGACCGCGCATGCAGCGCATCAAGGAACTGTACGGACACGACAAGCCGCGCATGCAGCAGGAAGTCATGCAGATGTACCGTACCGAGAAGATCAATCCTCTTGGTGGCTGCCTGCCGATCCTGGTGCAGATTCCCGTCTTCATTGCGCTCTACTGGGTCCTGCTGGGCAGTGTGGAGATGCGTCATGCGCCCTGGCTGGGCTGGATCACCGATCTATCGGCGAAGGATCCGTACTTCGTCCTCCCGGTGCTGATGGGTCTGAGCATGTTCGTGCAGATGCGCCTCAATCCTGCCCCGCCGGACCCGATCCAGGCCAAGGTGATGATGGCGCTGCCCTTCGTGTTCACCATCATGTTCCTGTGGTTCCCGTCGGGTCTGGTGCTGTACTGGGTGGTCAACAACATCCTGTCGATTGCGCAGCAATGGCACATCACGCGCAACATCGAGGCGTCGAAGAAGGCCGGGAAGCCGGTCTGAGGCTGCGCTCTCGGCTCGCTCCCGGGAGGCGGCATGGCGGATGACATGTGCATGGATGGGGTCGCACCCGGGAACGACACCATCGCCGCCATCGCCACCGCCCCCGGTCGCGGCGGTATCGGTGTGGTGCGCGTCTCGGGCCCGTCGCTGCTGCCCTTCGCACGGGCGCTGAGCGGTCGCGAGCCGCGCCCCCGCCATGCGACGCTGGTGCGTTTCCTCGATCGAGCGGGAGCGCCTGTCGACGAAGGCCTGTTGATCCATTTTCCGGCGCCTGCTTCGTTCACCGGTGAGGATGTGCTCGAACTGCAGGGGCATGGCGGTCCCGTCGTGATGCGCTTGCTTCTGGAGCGCTGCTTCGAGCTTGGTGCGCGTCCGGCGGCGCCCGGCGAGTTCTCGCAACGGGCCTTTCTCAACGGCCGCATGGATCTCGCCCAGGCCGAGGCGGTCGCGGATCTCATCGATGCCTCCACGGCCGAGGCGGCGCGCTCTGCCGTGCGTTCTCTCGGCGGCGAGTTCTCGCAGCGGATCGAAGGCCTGCGAGACGAACTGATCGATCTGCGCATGCTGGTCGAGGCCACACTGGATTTCCCCGAAGAAGAGAACGACTTTCTGCAGCAGGCGCGCGCCTTCGAGCGACTCGATGCGATCGAGTCGCGACTCGATGGCGTGCTCCGCGCGGCCGGACAGGGCGCCTTGCTGCGCGAAGGCATACGTGTGGTTCTGGCGGGTCTTCCCAACGTGGGCAAGTCCAGCCTGCTCAACCGCCTCTCGGGCGAGGAGCGTGCGATCGTCACCGACATTGCCGGCACGACTCGCGATGTATTGCGCGAGACCATCCAGATCGAGGGAGTCCCGCTACATCTCGTCGATACGGCGGGACTGCGCGCCACCGAGAACCCGGTCGAGCGCATCGGCGTGGAGCGCAGTTGGGCGGAGATCGCCAAGGCCGACGTGGTGGTCCATCTCGTTGATGCGAGGGCAGGCTGGTCGCCAGCCGACGACGAGATCGATGCCAGACTTCCGTCGGACCTTCCGCGGCTGCGTGTGTTCAACAAGGTCGACCTTGTGGACGAGGCGGCGCTCGATAGGCGTCATGATCTGCTGATGAGTGCAGTCCGGGGTGATGGTATCGACGAGCTGCGCAGAAAGCTGCTGAAGATTGTCGGCTGGTTCCCGGGGCAAGAGGATGTGTTCATCGCCCGCGAACGTCATTTGCTGGCGCTCCGCGAAACCGCCGGATATCTCGCAACGGCACGTGATCACGCGCACTCGCTGGATCTTTTCGCCGAGGAGTTGCGGCTTGCACACGATGCGCTGGGGAAGATCACCGGTGCGTTCACGCCGGACGATCTGCTGGGTGTGATCTTCTCCCGTTTTTGCATCGGCAAGTGATCGATTGCGCGATTCCGGTAGAGCGCGTCTTGCGTGTCGCGTCGCGCTGCGTCTTGCTCCCGTTTCACGTGAAACCGTTGCGTTACGGTGCGATCGATGGACGCTGATGTTCTGATCCTGACCCTTGGTTTCGCGGCGTTGTTCGCGGGGTTCGTCGACGCCGTCGTTGGCGGGGGTGGGCTGGTGCAGATCCCGGCACTGTTTTCTGCGTTTCCCACTCAGTCGCCCGCCGTGCTGCTCGCGACGAACAAGGTCTCCAGCATCGTAGGTACGGCATCGGCTGCCGTCCAGTATGCACGACGGGTGCGTATCCCCTGGGCCATCGCCTTGCCGGGGGCGGTCGTTGCCCTCGCCGCGTCATGGCTCGGTGCGAAGGCGGTGGTCCTGCTCCCGCCGGAGTTGATGCGTCCGTTCGTGCTGCTACTGCTGGTGCTGGTCGTGGCACATACATTCATCCGCAAGGATCTCGGCACCGGGAAGTCCCAGCAAAAGCATGGTCGGCGCGAGCTGATCGTGACGATGGCGATCGCGGCATCGGTGGGCTTCTATGATGGCTTGTTCGGACCGGGTACGGGAAGTTTCCTGATTTTTCTGTTCGTGCGCTTCCTGGCGCTGGATTTCATTCATGCTGCCGCAACCGCCAAGATCGTCAACGTCGCGACCAACCTGGGCGCGATCGCCTACTTCTCGACCTCGGTGGAAGTGTTGTGGGTGCTTGGCGCGACGATGGCGCTATGCAATCTGTGCGGGGCAATCATCGGTTCGCGCATTGCCCTGGCCCGTGGTTCGGGTTTCGTGCGTTTGGTCTTTCTGGGAGTGGTCATGGCCCTGATTGTGAAGATGTCCTACGACATGCTCGTAGCCGGTTGTGCGGGTTTCACGTGAAACAGCAAAGCCGTACCCCCAAGAACTCATCAGGCCGGCCACGATCGGGCAAGGGAGCGCCGGACCGTGGCAGTCTTGCGTTCGCCTTGCGCGAAGCGGGACGACTGGTGGAGAAGGTCATCGAGGGGCGAAACCTCAGCGTCGTCTGGGAAAAAGCGCTCGCGGCCCACGCGCAATGGACCGATGCCGAGCGCGGAGCAATCCGAGATCTCGCGTGGAACGCGCTGCGACGCTATGGTCGCGACGACGCCGTGCTCGTGCGGTTGCTGAGCAAACCCTTGCCGAACAGCGTCCGCGCGGTGTTGCTCGTTGCACTGGCGAGGCTGGAGAGCCGCCCGGAACAGTCCTACGTCGTGGTCGATCAGGCGGTCGAAGCCGTCGGCAGCTTCGCTCCCGCCCTCAAGGGCGTGGCCAACGGGCTGCTGCGCAACCGCATACGCCGTGCAGATGAGCTGATCGCCGAGCTCGAGGAAGATGTGTGCGCCCGCTGGTGCCACCCGAAATGGTGGAGCGATCGCGTGCAACGCGACCACCCGCAACACTGGCGATCGGTGCTGCAGGCCGGCAATACCCATCCGCCGATGGCCTTGCGCATCAATCCGCGAAGAACGACACCCAACCACGTGCTGGCGGAACTCGGCGCCGCCGGTCTCGCCGCCCGCGTAGTCGATCCCGGTGCGCTGCTGCTCGATCATCCGGTGCCGGTCAGCCGGCTGCCGGGATTCGCCGCAGGCCGCTTGTCCGTGCAGGACGCGGGGGCGCAGCACGCCGCCACCCTGCTCGCCGCCCGCGATGGTGAGCGCGTCCTCGACGCCTGCTCGGCTCCGGGTGGCAAGACCGCCCATATTCTCGAACTCGCCAACGTTGACCTGCTGGCACTCGACCTCGAGCCCGTGCGACTGCAACGAGTGCGCGACACCCTCGAGCGACTGGGCTTGAGCGCGCAGACTCGCGTTGCCGACGCCGCCAGCCTCGACCAGTGGTGGGATGGGCGCCGATTCGACCGCATCCTGGCGGATGTTCCGTGCAGTGCATCGGGCGTGGTCCGCCGCCACCCGGACATCAAGTGGCATCGCCGAGAGCGCGACATCGCGGCCTTCGCGGCGAACCAGGCACGGTTGCTGGATGCGCTTTGGCAGACCCTCGCACCGGGTGGCACAATGCTGTATGCAACTTGCTCGGTCTTCGACGAGGAGAACGGAGCTCAGCTGCACGCGTTTTGCGCGCGCCACGACGATGCCCGGAGGCTGTCGCTGCATGGCCGGAAGGAAGTTCAACTGTTGCCGGATGCCGAGCATGACGGCTTCTACTACGCGGCCCTGCGCAAGCGGGGCTAGGCGTCGCCTGCTCGTTGCGCTCCTGTGCCTGCCCTTGTTGCTGTGCGCGGCCCCGTCCCTGTCCGACGACGCGGCCGTACGTTCGGCCGCGATCATCTCCACCGAGGACGGTTACGTAGTCAACGCCGACTTCCGTGTTCCGCTCGCGCCCCGTCTGATCGACACCATCATGCGTGGCGTATCCCTGTACTTCAATGTGGAACTGGTCATCGAGCAACCGCGTCGCTGGTGGTTCGATCGCACCGTTGCCACACGCAGCCTGCAGTTCCGCCTGTCCTATCACCCGATCACGCGCAGCTACCGCCTGTCGATCGGAGCCCTGCATCGTTCCTACGACACGCTCGAAGCGGCGATGCGCACCATGACGCGCGTGCGCAACTGGCGCGTGCTCTCCCACGACGAGCTCGACGAGGGAGATGAATACCGCGCATCGCTGCGCTTTATCCATGATGTTGGCATGTTACCGAAGCCGCTCGTGATCTCCGCCACAGCCGACCGGGAATGGGCCATCACGACCGACTGGGTGCGCTGGAACTTCAGCGCGGAGGCCGCGCCGTGAGAAAGCTCGTCCTCGTCCTCGTCGCGGCGATGGCCGGTCTGTCGCTGTTCCTGCTCACCACGGTGGGCGCGGACACGGACGTGTTCACCGGCATCTATCCCTATCTGCTGGGGCTCAACGGCACGGCGGCCGTCGCGCTCGCGGCGATCGTCGCGATCCAGCTACGCAGTCTGTGGCGCGAATACCGCGCGCGTGCCTTCGGCTCGCGCCTGAAATACCGACTGATGCTGATGTTCGCCCTGATGGCGATCCTGCCCGGGATCGTCCTCTATGGCGTGTCCTTGCTCTTTGTCGTACGAACCATCGATTCGTGGTTCGACGTGCGTGTCGAACGCGCGCTCGACGGCGGCATCGCCCTGGGGCAGACCGCGCTCGATCACCTTGTCTCTCAGGTCAGCGAACGCGGACGCGAGATCGCCCTGGAACTGGACGGCGGCCAGCAGGTATCTTCGATCCGCCTCAACGCGCTGCGCGAACAGGCCGGTGTGGCCAGCCTCACGGTGCTTGCCTCGAACGCGCAGATCATCGCTACCGTGAGTGAGGGCGTGGGCAGCTTCGTGCCCGATCTGCCCGCCCCGGCACAGTTGCGCCAGGCGCGTCAGCTGCGCCGTTACAGCCAGGTGGAGCCGCGCCCGGATGGCAGCATGATGATCCGAGTGATCGTGCCCATTCCAGGTCGTGGCCTCCTCTCCGAGCCGAATTACCTGCAGCTCACCGAGCCGTTGCCGCCCGAACTGGTCCGCAACATCGACGCCGTGCAGGAAGCGCACCGCGAGTATCAGCAGATCGTCATCGGCCGCGACGGCCTGAGCCGCGTGTACTCACTCACCCTCACGCTCACGCTGTTGCTGGCCATGCTCGGTGCGGCGGCGGTCGCCTTCGTGCTCACGCGGCGTCTGGTCGCGCCGCTGATCATTCTCGCGGAAGGTACGCAGGCCGTCGCCCAGGGCGACTTCAGCCCGCGGCGCGCATTGCCCGCGCGCGACGAACTCGGAGTGCTCACCCAGTCCTTCAACCAGATGACCCGTCAGCTTCAGGAGGCGCGCGCGCAGGCCGACAAGAGTCGCGCCGCAGTCGAGACCGCGCGCGTCTATCTGGAGAGCGTATTGGCCAACCTCTCGGCGGGGGTCCTGGCCTTCGGCGCAGACGGCTGTCTGCGCGCGGCCAACCACGGCGCCATGGACATTCTCGGCGACGCGCTCGAGGGTTTCGAGGAGACGCCGCTGTCCGACTGGCCGCGTCTGAGCGTGTTCCGCGATGCCCTGCTCGACGGCTTCGCGCGTCACGTCAGCGACTGGCACGAACAGGTCGAGATCCATCGCGCCGATGCCGAACCACAGACCCTGCTGATCCACGGCGCCCGCCTGCCCGAATCCATCGGCGGAGGCTACGTCGTGGTGTTCGACGACATCACCGCCCTGGTGCAGGCGCAGCGAACCGCGGCCTGGGCGGAGGTGGCGCGGCGTCTGGCGCACGAGATCAAGAATCCGCTGACCCCCATCCAGCTCTCGGCCGAGCGTCTGGCCTACAAGCTCGAGGGGCGTCTGGACCCCGACGGGCAGGAGATCCTCGATCGTTCCACTCGCACCATCGTCAACCAGGTCGAGGCGATGAAGAATCTGGTCAACGCCTTCCGCGATTACGCCCGGCCGCAAAGCCCCGAACTGGCGGCCGTCGACCTGCACTCGCTGATCATCGAAGTGCTCGGTCTGTATGAGAGTTCGCCACTGCGCGTACGCACACAGTTTGCCGAGGTGCCGGTGGTGGTCAACGGGGACCCGGCGCAGATCCGCCAGATCATTCATAATCTGTTCCAGAATTCCGAGGATGCCCTCGCAGGAGCGGACGACGCCGAGGTCGTGGTCGAGACGCGGCACGAGAACGGCAACGCCGTCCTGACCTGGTCGGACAATGGTCCGGGCTTTCCGGCAGAGGTCTTCGCGCGGCCTTTCGAGCCGTATTTCACGACCAAGGCGCGCGGTACCGGCCTCGGTCTGGCGATCATGAAGAAGATCGTCGACGAGCATCACGGCGACGTGCACCTGTCCAACCGCAGCGGCGCAGGCGCCGTGGTCAGCGTGCGATTGCCCTCCGTGGAAGCGACGCAGGCGGAATCGAATGACGAAGCATGGTAAATATACGAGATGGCCAACATTCTGATCGTCGACGATGAAGTCGGCATCCGCGAACTGCTCTCCGAAATCCTGCGTGACGAAGGTCACGATGTCGTCGTCGCCGAGAATGCCGGCGCGGCGCGTGCGGTGCGCAACGCAAAACGCCCCGAGCTGGTGCTGCTCGACATCTGGATGCCCGACACCGACGGCATCACGCTGCTCAAGGAATGGTCGGCCAACGGGCAGCTGACCATGCCGGTGATCATGATGTCCGGCCACGGCACGATCGACACCGCGGTCGAGGCCACGCGCATCGGCGCGGTCGACTACCTCGAAAAGCCCATCGCGCTGCAAAAGCTGCTCACCGCGGTCAAACGCAGCCTGCAGCGTCCGTCCTCGGGCAGTCAGCCCGCGCCGCTGTCGCTGGCCGCCTTCCCGCGCTCGGCGCCGCTGCGCGAGCTGCGCAAGCGATTGCAGCAGATCGCCGAGAAGACGCGCGTGCTTGCGCTGCGCGTGGGCAACGGCAGCCTCGCCGAACTGGCCGCGCGCAGCGTCAAGCCCAACGGCGCCCCGTGGCTGGACTTCTCCACCGTCAGCCAGCCCATCGACATCAACCAGCTGCAGAACTGCAACGGCGGCGTGATGTACATCGCCGACGTCGGGCGCCTGAACCGTACCCAGCAGAAGAACCTCGCCTTCGCGCTCGACCGACTGGACCGCTTCAACCTGCACGTGGTCGCGGCGGCGGAGGTCGGCGGCGAGGTGCTGCTCGGCGACGGCTGGGACGAGAAGCTGGTGCAGCGCCTGTTCGAGGTCAGCCTGGTGCCGCCGACCATCGCCGACATCCAGGACGACGTGCCGGAGCTGGCTTCGCAGCTGCTGGTGCATTTGATCGAGTCCGGCGAGGTGCCGCGCCGCGTGTTCTCCACCGCGGCGCTCAACGCGCTGCGCACCCAGCAGTGGCCGGGCGGCTTCCAGGAACTGCGCGCGGCGGTCAAGTCGCTCGCGTTGGGCACGCTCGACGAGGAAATCAGCCTCGCCGACGTGCGCCGCGTGCTGCCGGCGCCGGCCGACAGCGTGCATTCGATCTCCTTCGATCAGCCGCTGCGCGAAGCGCGCGAAGCCTTCGAGCGCCTGTACTTCGAGCACTATCTGCGCACCGAAGGCAACAACATGACGCGCATCGCCGAGAAATGCGGCCTGGAGCGCACCCATCTGTACCGCAAGCTCAAGCAGCTCGGCCTGCAGACCGGGCGCAAGGGCAGCGAAGGCTGACGCCGATGCGTCATGCCGCAGCGCACCAATCCGTGAAGCGCGAGCGTACAATGCGCGCTCATCCGAACGGGGTGCAGCGCACGTGAAGATCATCATCCTCGGCGCGGGTCAGGTCGGCACCTCGGTGGCCGAGAACCTGGTGTCCGAAGCCAACGACATCACGCTGGTCGATTCCAACGCCGAGCTGCTCGAACAGCTGCGTGAGCGCTTCGAGGCGCGCACCGTGTGCGGCAACGGCGCTTCGCCCACGACCTTGCGCGAGGCCGGCGCCGACGACGCCGACCTGCTCATCGCGGTGACCCAGTCCGACGAGACCAACCTGTGCGCCTGCAAGGTCGCGCGCACGCTGTTCAACCTGCCCACGCGCATCGCACGGCTGCGCTCGGGCGAATTCGTCGACTACCCCGAACTGCTCGCGCCGGACAACTTCGCGGTGGATTTCTCGATCTGCCCGGAGCAGATCGTCACCGACTACATCAAGCGCCTCATCTCCTTCCCGGAGGCCCTGCAGGTGCTCGAGTTCGCCGAAGGCACGGTGAGCCTGATCGGCGTGCGTGCCTTCGAGGGCGGTCCGCTGGTGGGCCATCCGCTCAAGGCGCTGCGCTACCACCTGCCCAACATCGAGGTGCGCATCGCCGCGATCTACCGCAACGGCGAGGCGCTGATTCCCGAGGGCGACACCATCATCGTGCCCGGCGACGAGGTGTTCTGCCTGGCCGCGAGCGTGCACATCCGCCAGGTCATGCGCGAGATGCGCCGCGGCGATCACCCGATGCGGCGCATCATGATCGCCGGTGGCGGCAACATCGGCTTTCGCCTGGCGCGTTCCATCGAGCAGGACTACAACGTCAAGCTGCTCGACGTGAACAAGCGGCGCACGCAGATGCTCGCCACCAGTCTGGACCGCACGCTGGTGCTGCGCGGCGATTCCACCGACGAGAAACTGCTCGAGAACGAAGGCATCGACGAGATCGACCTGTTCGTCGCGCTGACCAACGACGAGGAGGACAACATCATGTCCGCCTCGCTGGCCAAGCGCATGGGCGCGCGCCGCACGCTGGCGCTGATCAACCGCAAGAGCTACGTCGACCTGGTGCAGGGCGGGCCCATCGACATCGCCATCTCGCCGGCGCAGATTTCCATCGGCACGCTGCTCGCGCACGTGCGGCGCGGCGACGTGGTGGCAGTGCACAGCCTGCGCCGTGGCGCCGCCGAGGCACTGGAGATCGTCGCCCACGGCTCGTCGAGCGAATCCAAGGTGGTGGGCAAGCCCATCGAGGAGATTCCGCTGCCGCGCGGCGTGACCATCGGTGCGATCGTGCGCAACGAGGTGCGCGACGAGCGCATCGTACGCCGCGAGGTCATCATGCCGCACCACGACACGCTGATCGAGCAGGACGACCACATCATCGTGTTCTGTACGCACAAGAAGCTCGTGCGCCAGGTCGAGAAGCTGTTCCAGGTCGGCTTCACCTTCCTGTGACGGCGGGCCGCAAGATGTCGATTCATTCTGCCCGGACCCTCGCTGAGCGATGAAGAGCTTCTACCCCGCCTTCAACGCCCTGGGCCTGATCATCGTCATCTTCGGCGTGCTGATGGGCTTCCCGCTGGCCATCTCGCACGTCCTGGGCGAGGACGCCTCGGGCGCCTTCGACCGCGCGATCCTGATCACGGTTGCCGCTGGCGCCGCCCTGTGGTTTCTGACCCGCGGGCGCCGCCGCGACCTGCGGCCCTCCGACGGTTTTCTGCTGGTGGCCCTGACCTGGATCGTGCTGCCCATATTCGGCGCGATCCCGCTGTACAACTACCTGCCCGAGCTGAGCGCGACGATGGCCTTTTTCGAGGCGGTGTCGGGCCTCACAGCCACCGGCGCGACCGTGCTCTACCGCATCGATGACCTGCCGGTGTCGATCAACCTGTGGCGCACCTTCATGCACTGGATCGGCGGCATGGGCGTGATCGTGCTGGTGGTCGCGATCCTGCCGCTGCTGGGCATCGGCGGTCGTCAGCTGTTCAAGGCCGAGGTGCCGACGCCGATGAAGGAGTCGAGTCTGACGCCGCGCATCGCCGAGACCGCCAAGGGCCTGTGGATGTCCTACGTGCTGCTCACCGTGGCCTGCGGTGTGAGCCTTTGGGCGGTGGGCATGCCGGCCTGGGACGCGCTCATCCACGCCTTCACGGTGGCCGGCCTGGGCGGGTTCTCGAGCAAGGACGCGTCCATCGGCCATTTCCAGAGCCTGCCCATCGAGCTCGTCGTGATCGGCTTCGCGCTGCTCGCCGGCCTGAACTACGCCACCCACTATCTCGCACTGGTGCGCCGCTCGCCGCGCCCCTACTTCAGCGACCCGGAGATTCCGTTCTATTTCCTCGTGCTCGCGGCCAGCGTCGTGATGATGACCGGCTATCTGATGTATTTCGACAGCACGGCCGACCTCGGCACCACGCTGCGCCATGTCTCCTTCCACGTGGTGTCGATCTCGACCTCGCTCGGACTCACCACGCATGACTACACCATGTGGCCCGGCTTCCTGCAGATGTGGCTGCTGTTCCTGGGCAGTTTCGTGGCGTGTTCGGGTTCGACCGGTGGTGGCATCAAGATGATGCGGGCGATCATCCTGTACAAGCAGGCCTACCGCGAGATCGTGCGCTCGCTGCATCCCAACGCCGTCTATCCGGTGCGCCTGGGTCACCAGCGCGTGTCCGAGAACATCCTCCACGCCGTGCTCGGCTTCAGCTTCATGTACATGGTCTCGATCGTGTCGCTGACCCTGCTCATGACGGCGCTCGGCTCCGACCTGGTGACCGGCTTCTCGGCCGTGGTCGCGTGCATCAACAACACCGGCCCCGGCCTGGCCCTGGTCGGCCCGGCGACCAACTATGCCGGCATGAGCGAGATCCAGATGTGGGTGCTGTCCTTCGCGATGGTGCTCGGCCGGCTCGAGATCTTCACCCTGCTGGTGGTGCTCACTCCGGTGTTCTGGCGGCGATAGACCGACCGGGGTCGGCAAGAGCGGGCAAAACCCGGATAATCGGCGTTTTCGACCTATCCGGCCGCGCTCCGCGCGGCCCCACAGGACCCACGCCGTGAGCCGTCTCGAAAACGATACCTTCCTGCGCGCCCTGGCGCGCCAACCCGTCGACTACACGCCGGTGTGGATGATGCGCCAAGCCGGTCGCTACCTGCCCGAGTACCGCGAGACGCGTGCTCGCGCCGGCAGTTTCCTCGACCTGTGCAAGAACACCGACCTCGCCTGCGAGGTCACGCTGCAGCCGCTGGCGCGCTATCCGCTCGACGCCGCCATCCTGTTCTCCGACATCCTCACCGTGCCCGATGCGATGGGTCTGGGCCTGTATTTCGCCGAGGGCGAAGGGCCGCGCTTCGAGCGCCCGTTGCGCGAGGAATGGGAGATCCGCAACCTCAGCGCGCCGGACCCCAACGTCGAGTTGCGCTATGTCATGGATGCGGTCTCCGAGATCCGCCGCGCGCTCAACGGCTCGGTGCCGCTGATCGGCTTCGCCGGCAGCCCGTGGACACTCGCCTGCTACATGGTCGAAGGGCGTTCCTCGTCCGATTACCGCCAGATCAAGACCATGGCCTATGCGCGGCCGGACCTGATGCATCACATCCTGTCGGTCGCGGCGGATGCGGTCGTGGCCTATCTGAACGCACAGATCGAGGCCGGCGCGCAGGCCGTGATGGTCTTCGATTCCTGGGGTGGCGTGCTTTCCGAGGCCGCCTACCGCGAATTCTCGCTCGCGTATCTGGAACGCGTGGTCGCGGGCCTCACGCGCGAGCGCGAAGGCCGTCGCGTGCCCAGCATCGTGTTCACCAAGGGTGGCGGCCTGTGGCTCGAATCCATCGCCGCAATCGGCAGTGACGGTGTCGGCCTGGACTGGACCATGGACATCGGGCGCGCTCGCGCGCTGGTCGGTGATCGCGTCGCCCTGCAGGGCAACCTCGATCCCAATGTGCTCTTCGCGCCGCCCGAGGTGGTGGCGCGCGAGGCATGCCGCGTGCTCGACGCCTTCGGGCCGCATCCGGGTCATGTGTTCAATCTCGGCCACGGCATCTCGCAATTCACTCCGCCGGAATCGGTCGACGCCCTGGTCGAGACCGTGCACCGCCACAGCCGCCGCCTGCACGCCGCCTCGTGACGCCCTCCGCAGGGCCTTTCGGGCGTGCTGCGGCGCAGCTCGAAAACGCAGGCCGCACTTGACTTATGCACAAGGTCGTAGTGCCGCGCGTTGCGCCCCTGCGGCACTTGGCGCGAAAACCCCGCGTTTTGCAAATCGTTGTTTTAAATGTGTTTTTACAATGCCCATTGTTAAGGCAATGTGACACTTTCCCTTGTTTCAAGCCGCTTGGACGCCCTTTCCCCTCGCTTGCACACAGGGATATCCACAGGATTTGTGGGAAACCGCAGGAAGCGCGTCCATGCAATGACTTGGAGGCGGTTTCGATGATCGGAATGAACTTCATTGAACAAGCCTCTGTAATCACGCAGGTTTTGCCGTCTGCATGAGCGCCGCGACGTCCACCGTGGTGCGTGTGGCGCTGCCCGTGCCCATGCCGCGTCTGTTCGATTACCTCGCCGAGGCCGGTGCGGAGGACGTCGGACGCTGCGTGCGCGTGCCCTTCGGACGCGACGAGAAACTTGGCGTGATTCTCGCCGTCGGCGTCGAATCCGATCTCGCGCCCGAGCGCCTGCGGCCGGTCATCGCCTTGCGCCGCGATCTGCCGCCCCTGCCGGCCGACTGGCTGGCGCTGGTCGGTTTCGCCGCTGCCTACTACCACGCACCCATCGGCGAGGTCGTGGCCCTCGCGCTACCGCCGGGGGTGCGCCGCGCGAGCGCGTTCACACCCGCCGAGGCCGATCCCTTCGTCGCCGTTTCGCAGGCCGGGCGGGCGGTGCTCGACGAGGGTCGCAGCGGCCGTACCCGCGCCTTCGTGGCGACACTCGCCACCGCCGGCAGCCTGCGCCGCGCGCGGGCGCGCGAACTGCCCGACGGCGACAAGCTCGCCGAGGCCATGCGTCGTGGCTGGGTCGAACGGGTCGCCGCGCCCGGTGCGGTACACGCCGGCGGTGCCGCGCCGACGGCGACCGACGACCAGCGCGCAGCCATCGATGCCGTGACCGAGCGCCTCGAGACCTTCGACTGCTGGCTGTTGCAGGGCGTGACCGGCAGCGGCAAGACCGAGGTCTATCTGCGCCTGGCCGAGCGCGCGCTCGAAGCGGGCCGTCAAGTGCTGATGCTGGTGCCCGAGATCGCGCTGACGCCTCAGCTCGAGGGCCGTGTTGCGGCACGCTTCCCCAATGCGGCGGTGGTCAGCCTGCATTCGGCCCAGGCCGAGGGTGCGCGCGCGGCCGGCTTCGTCGAGGCGCTTGCCGGGCGCGCCGACATCGTGCTGGGCACGCGTCTGGCGGTGTTCACGCCGCTGCCGCGCCTGGGCCTGATCCTGCTCGACGAGGAGCATGACGCTTCCTACAAGCAGCAGGAGGGGGTGCGCTATTCGGCGCGCGACCTGGCGGTGTGGCGCGCGCGTGATCGCGGCGTGCCGGTGGTGCTGGGCTCGGCGACGCCGTCGCTGGAGAGCTGGGAACACGCGCGTCGCGCGCGTTACCGCCACCTGCGCCTGGATGCGCGCGCGGCCGCGGCTGCGCTACCGGCGGTGCGCAGCGTGGACACGCGCAGGCTGCGTCTGGACGAAGGGCTCAGCCCGGCACTGCTCGATGCGTTGGGGCAGCGCCTGACGCGCGGAGAGCAGAGCCTGGTCTTCCTTAACCGGCGCGGCTATGCGCCGGTGCTCTCGTGCACGTCCTGTGGCTGGATCAGCGGCTGTCCGCACTGCTCGGCCAACCTCGTCGTGCATCTGGCCGAACGGCGCATGCGCTGCCATCACTGCGGCACCGATGCATCGATTCCGGCCGCTTGCCCGAGCTGCGGCGACCAGGACATCCGCCCTTTCGGTCGCGGCACGCAGCGTGTCGAGCAGCGTCTGGTCGAACTGTTTCCCGCCGCACGCGTGCTGCGAGTCGATCGCGACGCGGCGCGCACGCGGCCACAGTGGGAGGCGCTGCTCGCGCGCATCGCCGCGGGCGAGGCCGACATCCTGGTGGGCACGCAGATGATGGCCAAGGGTCACGACTTTCCGCAGCTCACGCTGGTGGGCGTGATCGGCGCGGACGCCTCGCTGCACGCGGCCGACTTCCGTGCGCCCGAGCGTCTGTTCCAGCAGCTGATGCAGGTCGGCGGTCGCGCCGGGCGGGCGCAGCTCGCGGGCGAGGTGCTGATCCAGACCGAGTTTCCCGAACATCCGCTGTACCGCCATCTGGCGCGCCACGACTTCGACGGCTTCGCCGCACGCGAACTCGACGAGCGTCGCGTGGCGGGCTTTCCGCCCTACAGCCATCAGGCCATGCTGCGCGCGGACGCGCCGCAACTGGACGAGGCGCAGCGTTTTCTCGAGCACGCGCGCGACATCGCCAACGACATCGCACCCGAGGGCCTGCGCGTGTTCGATGTCGTGCCCATGCGCATGACACGGCTGGCGCGGCGCGAGCGCGCCCAACTGCTGGTCGAGGCCGACCAGCGCGCCCTTTTGCAGCGATTCATCGGAAAGTGGCTGGAGGTGCTGCGCGCGCAGCGCGTGCCGCGCAGCCTGCGCTGGCAGCTCGACGTGGATCCGCTGGAGGTCTGAGCCGCGCGGACGATGCCGCGCCATCGCATCACGCGCCGCGCCGGGTGTTCAACCCACCGCGGTGCGGCCCGGTCCGTCGTTCTTGGCAGCGTACAGCGTCTCGTCCACGGCCTGCAGTACGGTGTCGGCATCGGGCGAGCCGTCGAACTCGACGATGCCGATGCTCGCGCCCAGCGAAAACGAATCTTGTGCGTCGCCGCCGATCGGCGTGCTTGCGAGCGCCGTGTGCAGCCGCTCCGCGCCGGTCATCGCGGCCTGCTTGTCGGTGTCCGGCAGCAACACCATGAATTCGTCCCCGCCCCAGCGCGCGATGTAGTCCGATTCACGGAAGACGCCGGTGCACAGGCTCGCGAACACCGTCAGCGCGTGGTCGCCGGCCTGGTGGCCGTGATGATCGTTGATCGGCTTGAAGTCGTCCAGATCGGCCATCAGCAGACAGCTGGCGCCGCCGCTGCGCGCCAGCCGCGCGATCTCCTGGTCGAGTCGCTCGGTGAAGGCGCGCCGGTTGGCGAGTCCGGTGAGCGAATCGGTCGCGGCCAGCAGCGCCATTTCGTGGCGTGCCCTGTCCAGCTCGGCGAGCATCTCGGCCTGCTTGGCATTGTGTTCGTAGAGGCTGAGCAAGAGCATGACCTGCGCGGCCAGCGCCTCGAGGATCTCGCCCTGTTCGGGCGTGAGCGTGCGCGGCTCGTGATCGAGCACGCACAGCGTGCCCAGCGGATAGCCGTCGTCGGTCTCGAGCAGCGCCCCGGCATAGAAGCGCAGCCCCGGCTCGCCTGCCACCAGCGGGTTGTTCGCGAAGCGCGGGTCTTCGAGCGTGTCGGGCACGACGAACAGGCCCGGCTGCAGAATGGCGTGCGCGCAGATGGACACGTCCAGCGGTGTCTCGCGCGTGCCCAGTCCGATCTCGGACTTGAACCACTGGCGGTCGCGGTCGATGAAGTTGATGACCGCGATCGGTACCTCGCAGATGTGGGCGGCGATGCGCGTGAGCGCGTCGAAGGCCGCCTCGCGCGGCGTGTCGAGAATGCCGAAGCGATGCAGTACGGCGAGGCGTGCGAACTCGTTTTCCGGGGTGGGCGGGCGACTCAAGCGCGATCCTCCAATGGCCACAGCCAGGCCGCCCCGCGCACGCCGGAGGCGTCGCCGTGGGCTGCTGCTGCAAGTCGCGTTTCGACTACATCCGAGAAGATGTGTTCGCGCCACAGTCGCGGGACGTTGCGATACAGCCGTGCAATCGACGAAAGACCGCCGCCGAGCACGATCACGTCCGGGTCGAGCACGTTGATCACGCTCGCCAGCGCGCGCGCCAGGCGTCGTTCGAAACGTTCCAGCGTGGCCTCGGCGCACTGTTCACCGGCCTCGGCGGCACGCACGATCTCACGCACGTCGAGCTCGAGTCCGGTGTGGTGGGCATGGTCGGCGACCACGCCGGGCCCCGACAGCCAGGTCTCGATGCAGTTCGTGCGCCCGCAATAGCAGCGCCGCGCGGGGGTGTCGGCCGCATCTGCGGCCGGCAGCGGAACATGTCCCCATTCACCGGCGATGGCGTTCGCGCCGGTCAGCAACTGCCCGTCGACGACGATGCCGCCGCCCACCCCCGTGCCCAGAATCACGCCGAAGACGCAGCGCGCGCCGGCGCCTGCGCCGTCGGTGGCTTCCGAGACGGCGAGGCAGTTGGCGTCGTTGGCGATGCGCAGCTCGCGCCCCAGCCGGGTGGCCAGATCGCGGTCGAGGGCGCGACCATTGAGGCAGGTGGAATTGGCGTTGCGCATCCGTCCGGTCGCCGGCGAGCGCGAGCCCGGCGTGCCGATGCCGACGCTGGCCTGCCCGCCGATGGCGCGCTCTGCGCGTTCCACCAGCGCGGCGATGGCCTCGATAGTGGCGGCGTAGTCGCCGGTCGGGGTTGCGATGCGTTCGCGGTGCAGCGTCGCGCCCGCGTCGTCGAGCGCGACGAGCTCGATCTTGCTGCCGCCCAGATCGATGCCGATGCGCATCGCCGGCCTCAGAGTTGAGAGCGCATGCGCTCGCAGGCCTGCATGAAGCGTCCGTCGGCTTCCTCGCGGCTGCGCGAACTCATGCCCAGATCGCGGATCAGGCCGTCCTGCAGCGAATAGCACCAGCCGTGCAGCGTGACCTTCTGGCCGCGCGCCCAGGCCTCGCGCATCACCGAGTTGTGGCTGATGTTGACCACCTGCTGCATCACGTTGAGCTCGCACAAGCGGTCGCGGCGCTGGGCCGGGGCCTCGAGCGCGTCGAGCAGGGCGATGTTGTGGTCGCGCACGTCCTGCACGTGGCGCAGCCAGTTCTCGACCAGGCCGACCTTGGCGTCGTCCATCGCCGCGGCCACGCCGCCGCAGCCGTAGTGTCCGACCACCAGCACGTGCTTGACGCGCAGCACGTCGACGGCGAACTGGATCACCGACAGTGCGTTCAGGTCGGTGTGCACGACGACGTTGGCGATGTTGCGGTGCACGAAGACTTCGCCGGGGTCGAGATCGATGATCTGGTTGGCCGGCACGCGGCTGTCCGAGCAGCCGATCCACAGATATTCGGGCGACTGCTGACGTGCCAGTCGCTGAAAGAAGTCGGGATCTTCCTCGATGCGGCGCGCGGCCCATTGGCGGTTGTTGTCGAAGAGTTGTTCGATGTCGCTCACGATGCATGCCCCCTATGTGACGGGCAGAATTCTACCGCGCACCGCGCCCGGTCCGCTTGTCGCCGCTCAGGCCGGCCACACGCCAAGCGCCACGAGCTGCGCCGTGGCGGCCGGCGACCAGCCGCGGTTGGCGGCCGGGCTGGCCGGGCTCGGATGCAGCACGCGGCCGATGCGCAGCGCACGCCCGGCCAGTGCGGCGGCCGCGCGCTGTTCGGCCCAGGCGCCGATGCCGATCACCCACTCGGGCTGCAGCGCTTCGACCAGTTCCACCAGATGCGCGTCGCAGGCGGCCATCAGCGGCGCGGCTTCCGCCGCCGGCAGCTTGTCCGGGGTGAGGTTGCGCCCGCCGTCGAAGAAGGCCAGCGGGCAATAGTTGGCGACGAAGTGTTCCCGAGCGAAGGCTTCGGCCGTGCCGAAGCGTTCGCGAAACAGGCCCCACAGGCGCCGGCCGGAAACCTCGGAACGCGTGCACGCGAAGCCTTCGACCGGGCGTTTGGGATTTTCCCGCGCAGGTTTCGCGACTTCGCCCGACAGGCCCAGCCAGTCGCGCACGCTCGCGATCTCGCCGAAGGGCACGCCCGTCTGTGCCATGCCGAACGGGCCGGGGTTCATGCCCAGGAAGACCACGCGCTTGGGCGTCGCCGCGTAGCGCGCAAGATAGGCCTGGTGCACCGGCCAGGCGTAGCTCAGCGGGTCGTAGACGTGGCTCACGGGTGGCGCGAAGCGCATCGGCGCGAGGGTGTCGGAGAGTCGGTGTGCGGCGGCGATGGCCGCGCGGGCGGCGTCGGAGTGCGTCATGTCTTCGTTCATTTGGCGCCGGAGCGTGCCGGCATCGCGTCGATGGCGGCCTGTTCGCCGTTCCAGGGTGCGATCCTGAGCAGCAGCAGCATGCCGGGAATCGCGATGACGACGCACAGGGAGAAGAAATCCACCCAGCCGATATGCTCGACGAGCCAGCCGGAGGTGGCGTTGATGAAGGTGCGCGGCACCGCCATCAGGCTGGTGAACAGCGCGAACTGCGTGGCGGTGTAGGCCGGATGCGTGGTGCGCGCGATGAAGGCCACGAAGGCCGCCGTGCCCAGTCCGGCACCGAGCGACTCGCCGGTGATGACGAAGGCCAGCGCGAGCAGCCGGAACGCGTCCGCCTCGGCCGGGCCGAGCCAGGCCAGCCACACGAAACCGGCCGTGGACACTACCTGCGCGACGCCGAAGACCCACAGCGCGCGATTGATGCCCAGGCGCAGCATCCACAGCCCGCCGAGAATGCCGCCGATGACCATCGGCCACAGGCTGGCGTTCTTGGCGACCACGCCGATCTCGGTCATCGTGAAGCCCATGTCCAGATAGAAGGGCGTGGCCAGTGCGGCGGCGAGCGAATCGCCGACCTTGTAGAGGAACAGGAAGAGCAGCACCAGCAGCGCGGAACGCACGCCGTGGCGTCCGAAGAATTCGCGGAAGGGTTCGACCACGGCCTCGCGCAGCGTGCGCGGGGCGAGCGCGGCGGCTGCCGGCTCTCTCACCATCAGCGTCATCAGCAGCCCCGGCAGCATGAACAGCGCGGTGACCAGAAAGACCTGACTCCACGGCAGGTGGTCGGCGAGGATCAGCGACAGCGAGCCGGGCACCAGTCCGGCGATGCGGTAGGCGTTGACGTGGATGGCGTTGCCCAGGCCGAGTTCGACGTCGGGCAGGATCTCGCGCCGGAAGGCGTCGAGCGCGATGTCCTGGGTGGCCGACAAAAAGGCCAGCGCCACCGTCAGCGTCACCACCAGGCCGAGGTGATCCACCGGCGACAGGCGGCCCAGCCAGGCAATCGCCGCAAGCAGGCCGATCTGCGAGACCAGCATCCAGCCGCGCCGCCGCCCCAGCCTTGACAGCAGGGCGTAGCGGTCGAGCAGCGGCGCCCACAGGAACTTCCAGGTGTAGGGAAACTGGATCAGCGCGAAGGCGCCGATCACCGCCAGGCTCAACCCCTCGGTCTTGAGCCACGCGGGCAGCAGGGAAAACAGCAGGTACAGCGGCAGGCCGGAGCTGAAGCCGGTGAGGATGCACACCAGCATGCGGCGGTTGAACAGGGCCTGCCGCCAGCTGGGGCGTTGTTCGGTGTCGGGCACGCGGGATGAGTCCGTCGGGGTCGAAGCGAGGGCCCGATTATTGCAGATGTCCCGCCGTGCTGCCGGTCACCACGACTGCATGCGCAGCATCGCGTCGGCTTCGAGCGCCGGCATCGGGCGCGAGAAGTGAAAGCCCTGCAATTCGTCGCAGCCCAGACGCGCCAGATGCAGTGCCTGGGCGGCGGTTTCCACGCCCTCGGCGACCACCGGCAGGCCCAGGTTGTGAGCCAGCGAAACGGCGGCCGAGACGATGGCCGAGTCATTGGGGTCGTTGTCGATGTCGCACACGAAGGAACCGTCGATCTTGAGCCGGTCGAGCGGGAACATCTTCAGATACGACAGCGAGGAGTAGCCGGTGCCGAAGTCGTCGATGGCGATGCCCACGCCCAGCTGCTTGAGCCGGTGCAGCAGGGCGACGGCCTCGTCGGGGCGGTCCATGACCGAGGATTCGGTGATCTCCAGTTCGAGCATCGACGGTTCCAGCCCGGTCTCGGCGAGGATGTCGGCGACGCTGTCGGCGAAGCGCACGTCGCGCAACTGGCGCGCCGACAGGTTCACCGAGATGCGCGGCCGACCCGGGCCGAACTCGGACCAGCGCTTGGCCTGGATACAGGCCTCGCGCAGCACCCAGCGGCCCAGTTCGACGATCATGCCGGTGTCTTCGGCAATCGGGATGAAGGTCGACGGCAGATGCAGGGTCTCGCTGTCGGAACGCCAGCGCAGCAGCGCCTCGAAGCCGTTGAGCGTGGTGCCGGAGGCGTCGAGCAGCGGCTGGTACCACAGCTCGAACTCGTCGCTGCCGATCGCCCGGCGCAGACGGTTCTCGAGTTCCAGCCGCGCGGTCGTGCTCTGATTGAGCGCGTCGGTGAAGAACTGGTAGTTGGCGCGCCCCAGCGCCTTGGCGTGGTACATCGCCGCGTCGGCGTTGCGCAGCAGGGTGTTGGCGTCCAGGCCGTCGGCCGGGAACAGGCTGATGCCGATCGATGGCGTGGCGTGCAGTTCCGTGCCGTCGACGATGTAGGACGCGGACAGGCGTTCGAGGAGGGTTTCGGTCATGCGCGCGACGTCGCTCGCGCCGCCGATGCCCTGCAGCGCGATGACGAACTCGTCGCCGCCCAGGCGTGCCACCGTGTCGGTCTCGCGCATCTCGGCGCGCAGCCGGTCGGCCACCTGCACGAGCAGCGCGTCGCCTACGTGGTGACCGAGCGAATCGTTGATGTTCTTGAAGCGGTCCAGGTCGAGGAACAGCACGGCCAGCTGCTGCCTGCCGCGTCGTGCGTCGGCGATGGCCTGTTGCAGGCGGGCGTCGAGCAGGCAGCGGTTGGCGAGCCCGGTGAGCGCGTCGTGATGGGCCAGATGGCGTACCTCCGCTTCGATGCGCTTGCGCTCGGAGATGTCGGTGTAGGTGGTCACCAGGCCGCCCACACGGCCGTCGATGTACAGCGGTTCGCGCGCGATCAGCAGGGTTCGTCCGTCGGTGCGTGTGCGCTCGAACAGCAGCGGCTCGAAGCTCGCTGCCAGGCGCCGACGCTGTTCGACCAGTTCGTCCGGATCGCCGGGGCCGAACTCGCCGCGCTCGGCCGGCACGCGGTAGATGTCCTCGAAGCGCGCGTTGTAGGTGAGCATCTGCGGCGGTACGCCGATGACCTCGGCGAAGCGGCCGTTCCAGCACTGCAGTCGCAACTGCGCGTCGAACACGCTGATGGCCTGCGGAAGATGATCGAGGATGGCGTTGAGGTAGGTACTCTTGCGGTGCAGTTCTTCCTCGGCGACGCGCCGTTCGGTGATGTCCTGGATGGTGCCGTGGGCGCGCGTGGGGCGACCCTCGCGGTCGCGGTCGATGACCATGCGTGCCTCGAAATGGGCACAGCCGCCGCTGCGTTCGATGCGGAAACAGAATCCGGCGCCGTCCTCGCCGTCGAGCACGCGACGCAGGTGATCGAGTACGCTGTCGCGGTCGGCCGGGTGCACGCGCGCGACGAAGCCTTCGAGCGAGGGCATCTCGGTCCGCGGGATGTCGAGCATCGCGCGGAAGGTTTCGGACCAGATCACGCGGTCGGCCGTCAGGTCGTGCGCCCAGGCACCGACGAGGTGGCTGGATTCGGTCACAGGCCTGGCGGCGAGCTGCTCGGAAATCGCCGTGAGCGGAACACCCACGGGCGCGAGCGGCGCGTCGGCGACGCGCCCGGGCTTGTCGTCCGGATCCTCTAGTGCTCGATGCATGCGCTACTCCAGCCTGCGACCCGTCGGGGATTCTCGCCGTCGGCCCTGAAACGGGCGTCCGGTTGGGGTGCGTGACTCGGAATTTTCACTGCCATGCCGTGTGATTACAAGCGAAACCTGTTGCGGATCAGGGCACAGTGCGCACTTGATCGCGCATGGCACGGAGCCGACAATGCGTACATGAGGACAATCCCGGAGGTCCAGGCATGCGACGCGTGATCGTGGCGTTCGACGGCGGTACGCAGCGCAGCTTCGAGATCGGGGCCCAGGAGGTCGCCATCCCCGACGCCGAGGAAGCGCGCGCCTGGCTGCTCGAGGCCTTCGATGCACTCGACTGCGAGCCGACCAATCCAATGGGCAAGCTGCTGGCCGTGGACCTGATCCTGGGGGTGGCGCGCGCGGCGGGCGCGGCCGGTTTCGATGCCGATGCGCCCTGGGCGCAGCGCTACGCCAACGCCGTCGCGGCCCTGCGCGAGGGCGAGGTGATCGTCGTCGACGTCGAGGCCTTCACCGTGGCGCGCGACGGCTGATCAGCGCCGCCCCAGCCGGAAGACGGCAAAGTTGGCCATGAAGTTGGCTTCCTCGACAACCGGGCGATCATCGTCGAAGGCGAGGCGCTCGCGCACCTCGATGCCGGCATCGGCACACAGGGCCTCGAAGTCGGCGATCGTGAAGAAGCGCACGTTGGGCGTGTCGAACCACTGGTGCGGCAGGCTCTCGGAGACCGGCATGCGCCCGTTCATGATGCTCTGGCGGTGGCGCCAGTAGCCGAAGTTGGGGAAGCTCACGACGGCCTCGTGGCCGACGCGCAGCATCTCGTCGAGGATCGCGCGCGTGTTGTGGATGGTCTGCAGCGACAGGCTCATGATGACGTGGTCGAAGAAGCCGTCCTCGAAGCCGGCCAACCCTTTCTCGAGGTCCACCTGGATGACGTTGACGCCGTTGGCGACACAGGCGACGAGATTGTCCGGGTCGTTCTCCACGCCCCAGCCGCACACGCCACGCGTCTCCACCAGATGGGCCAGCAGGCTGCCATCGCCGCAGCCCAGGTCGAGCACCGTCTCGCCGGGTGAGATCCACGCGGCGATCACGTCGAAATCGAAGCGATAGGTCGTCGGGCTCATCGTTTCATCCGTCCGAAGTAGCTGCGCAGCACCGCATGGTAGTGCGCATCGTCGAGCAGGAAGGCGTCGTGGCCGGCACCGCTCGGAATCTCCGCATAGCTCACGTTACGGCGGTTGTGCAGCAGCGCGTAGACGATCTCGCGCGATCGCTCGGGTGCGAAGCGCCAGTCGGTCGAGAACGACACCACCAGGAAGTCCGCCTTGCAGCGCGCGAAGGCCGCCGGCAGATTGCCACCGTGCTCGAAGGCCGGATCGAAGTAGTCGAGCGCCTTGGTGGTCAGCAGATAGGTGTTGGCGTCGAACTGGCGCGAGAACTTGTCGCCCTGGTAGCGCAGGTAGGACTCGATCTCGAACTCGATGTCGTAGCTGTAGATGTGCTTGCCGTGGCGCAGGGCGCGGCCGAATTTCTCGGCCAGTGAGTCGTCCGACAGATAGGTGATGTGGCCGATCATGCGTGCCAGGCGCAGGCCGCGTACCGGCACCATGCCATGCTGGTAGTAGTTGCCGCCGTGAAAGTCCGGGTCGGTGAGGATGGCCTGTCGCGCGACCTCGTTGAAGGCGATGTTCTGCGCGGTGAGCTTGGGCGCCGAGGCGATGGCCGCGACGTTGGCGACGCGATCCGGGTACTGCAACGCCCACGAGATTGCCTGCATCCCGCCCAGGCTGCCGCCGACCACGGCGGCGAAGCGTTCGATGCCGAGGTGGTCGGCCAGCCGCGCCTGCGTCGTGACCCAGTCCTCGACCGTGATGAACGGGAACTCCGCGCCCCAGTGGCGGCCGGTGGCGGGGTTGATCGAGGCCGGGCCGGTGGAGCCGAAACAGCCGCCCAGGTTGTTGACGCCGATGACGAAGAATTCGCGCGTGTCGAGCGGCTTGCCCGGGCCGACCAGATTGTCCCACCAGCCGATGTTGCCCGGATCGTCGGCGTAGTGGCCGGCGACGTGATGCGAGCCCGACAGCGCGTGACACACGAGCACCGCGTTGCTGCGATCCGCGTTGAGCTCGCCGTAGGTCTCGAAGGTGAGTTCGTAGGACGGCAGCACGGAACCGCTCTTGAGAACGAGTGGTTCGTCGAAGAGCACCCGCTGCGGCGTGACGATACCGACCGATTGGGACTGGATCATGGTGTGCGCAAAAAAACGAAAAAAGCCCCCACGCTTGCCGCTCCGCGGCGGCGCTGCCCCCCGAGGGGGCTGTTTTGTCTTGGGGCGGCCCGGCGACAAAAAAACCCTGCCGGCGGATGCGCGGACAGGGTCGCCCTCGCTTTAGCCGGATTTATTGAGCGCCCGCAAGCTGTGGTTCAAATCGGCGCTATGGAGGCAGACGGTAACGTCGCCCACCCGAATTGTCAATTGGCCAGGCGCATCACGGCCTCGCGCAGACGCGCCGGCTCTTCCATGCGCAGGATGCGCTGCACGCGTGGCGCCAGCTCCGAGTAGTCGGCGTGCAGCAGCTGCTGCTTGATCTCGAGCACGTTGGTCGGGTGCATCGAGAACTCGCGCAGGCCCATGCCCAGCAGCAATCGCGTGTAGTTCGGATCGCCCGCCATCTCGCCGCAGACAGAAACCGACATGCCCAGCCGTGTGCCCGCCTGGATGGTGCCGCTGATGAGCTTGAGCACCGCCGGATGCAGCGGGTCGTACAGATGCACGACGGCATCATCGGTGCGGTCGATGGCCAGCGTGTACTGGATCAGGTCGTTGGTGCCCAGCGACAAAAAGGACACGCGCTTCTTGAACATGCCGATGGCCAGCGCCGCGGCGGGCACCTCGATCATCGCCCCGATCTCCACGCGGTCGGCGATGCGGTGACGTTCGGCGAGCAGCTCGTCGCGCGCGAGCGCGATCATCGTCAGCGCCTGGTCGAGCTCCTGCACGTGGGAGACCATCGGAATCATGATGCGCAGTTGCCCGTAGGCCGAGGCGCGCAACAGCGCGCGCAGCTGGGTGCGGAACATCTGCGGCTCGGCCAGCGAGAAGCGTATCGCGCGCAGGCCCAGCGCGGGGTTGGGTTCCTCGCGCTGGTTGGGCATCGACAGCATCTTGTCGGCGCCCACGTCGAAGGTGCGGATCGTCACCGGCCGTCCGGCGAGCGCCTTGAGCACCGTGCGGTAGGCCTCGAACTGCTCGTCCTCGCCGGGCAGGTCCTCGCGCCCCATGAACAGGAACTCGGTGCGGTAAAGGCCCACGCCGTCGGCGTTGGCGGCCCGGATGTGGGTGACGTCGCCAGGTCCCTCGATGTTGGCGAGCAGCGCGATGGCGCGCCCGTCGAGCGTGCTCGACGGGGTGTCGCGCAGCAGCTTCAGCCGCGAGCGTTTCAGCTCCAGCTCGCTGCGGCGCAGCCGGTACTCCTCGACGATGGCTTCGTCCGGGTCGACGATGACGATGCCCAGCGTGCCGTCGATGATGATCAGCTCGTTTTCCTCGACCAGCTCGCGGATGCGGTGCAGGCCCACCACCGCCGGGATCGCCAGCGTGCGCGCGACGATCGCGGTGTGGCTGGTGGGGCCGCCGATGTCGGTGAGGAAGCCGGCGATGTTGTGGTCGCGAAAACCGATGGTGTCGGCCGGCGACAGATCGTGGGCGACGATGATGGTGCCCAGGCCGTCGCGGCGCTTCGGCGGCAGGTGGCCGGGATGGCCGATGAGGCTCTTGACCACGCGCTCGACGACCTGCACGACATCGGCCTTGCGCTCGCGCAGATAGGAATCCTCGATCTGCTCGAACTGCGCGACCAGATGCTCCATCTGCTGCACCATCGCCCATTCGGCGTTGCAGCGGCGCTCCTGGATCAGCGTACGCGCCGCATCCACCAGCAGCGGATCGGCGAGCATGATCAGTTGCAGGTCGACGAAGGCGCCGACCTCGCCGTGCGCGTGCGAGCTTGCAGCGGTGAGCTTGAGCGCGCCCAGTTCGTCGCGCACCGCGGCCACCGCGTCGTCGAGGCGGCGCACCTCGTCGGCGACGTGGCGTTCGGCCACATGGTAGTGATTGACCTCGAGCAGCGCGCGCGAGACCAGATGCGCGTGGCCGATGGCGATGCCCTGGGAGACCGGCAGGCCGTGGATCGTGAAGCTCACGCGCTCACTCCTCCTCGCCGAAGCGATCGGCGATCAGTTCTTCCAGCGCCTGCATCGCCGCGTCGGCATCGGCGCCCTCGGTATCGATGATCACCGTCGTGCCCCTGGCCGCGGCCAGCATCATCACTCCCATGATGCTCTTGGCGTTGACGCGTCGCCCCTCGCGTTCCATCCACACTTCGCAGTCGAAGCGGCTGGCGGTCTGCGTGAGCTTGGCCGAGGCGCGCGCATGCAGGCCGAGCTTGTTGATGATTTCGACTTCCTTGCGTGGCATCGGAGGGGTCTCGTTGGGATGGAGGGCGGTGGCTTACTTCATGTGCATCACACCGTCGCAGCCGCCGCCGATGGCACGGTGCAACAGCGTTTCCATGTCGCGCTCGCGATAGGTCAGCACGCGCAGCAGCATCGGCAGGTTCACGCCGGCGATGCCCTCGACGCGACCCGTGTCGAGCAGCTTCACGGCGATGTTGGCCGGTGTCGCGCCGAAGATGTCGGTGAGCACCAGCACGCCCGAACCCTCGTCGACCCAGTCGAGCATGCGTCGCGCCACCGGCAGCAGGTCCAGCGGGTCGTCCTGCGGGCATACGCCCAGTTGCACGATCTGCGCCGGACGCTTGTTGAGCACGTGGCTCACGCACTGGATCAGCGATTCGCCGAGCGTGCCGTGGGTAATCAGGAAGGTGCCGATCATCGGGGTGGATTCTAGCGGAATGTCACGCGAACCCGAGGCTGGCGAGGTACTCCTCGTAGCTGCCGTGGTAGTCGACGATGCTGCCGTCGAGCTTGATCTCGAGAATGCGCGTGGCCAGCGAGGAGACGAACTCGCGGTCGTGCGACACGAAGACGAAGGTGCCGGGGAATTTCTCCAGCGCGGTGTTGAGCGACTCGATCGACTCCATGTCGAGGTGGTTGGTCGGCTCGTCCATCACCAGCACGTTGGGGCGGGTGAGCATCAGCTTGCCGAACAGCATGCGGCCCTGTTCGCCGCCGGAGATCACGTTGACCGATTTCTTCACCTCGTCGCCCGAGAACAGCAGCCGGCCCAGCGTGCCGCGGATCAGGGTCTCGAGTTCCTCGCCGGTGGCCGCGGCGGTCACGCGCGCGTATTCGTACACCCATTCGGTGAGGCTCTCGCGGCCGGCGAATTCGGCCGAGTGGTCCTGCGCGTAATAGCCCGGCTTGGCCTTTTCGGCCCACTTGATGGAGCCCTTCTGCGGCGTGAGCTCGCCCATCAGCAGCTTGAGCAGCGTGGTCTTGCCGACGCCGTTCTCGCCGATGATCGCCACCTTCTCGCCGGCCTCGATGGCCATCGTCAGCCCGTCGATCAGCGGGCGCTCCATGTCTTCGTAGGCGAAGGTGAGCTTGTCGATCTCGCAGGCTAGACGGTGCAGCTTGTCGCGCTCGTCGTACTCGAAGCGGATGAACGGGTACTGGCGACTCGACGGCTTGACGTCCTCGGGCTTGAGCTTGTCGATCAGCTTCATCCGGCTGGTGGCCTGCTTGGCCTTGGACTTGTTGGCCGAGAAGCGGCGCACGAAGTCCTGCAGATCCTGGATCTTCTCCTTGGCGCGGGCGTTGGCCGCCTGCTGACGCTGGCGCGCCATCACCGAGGCTTCCATGTAGTCGTCGTAGTTGCCGGCGTACACGGTGATCGTGCCGTAGTCCAGGTCCGCCATGTGGGTGCACACCTGGTTCAGGAAGTGGCGGTCGTGCGAGATGATGACCATCGTGCTGTCGCGGCCGTTGAGCACGTCCTCGAGCCAGCGGATGGTGTTGATGTCGAGGTTGTTGGTGGGTTCGTCGAGCAGCAGGATGTCCGGGTTGGCGAACAACGCCTGGCACAACAGCACGCGCAGCTTCCAGCCCGGCGCGACGTCGCGCATCGGGCCGTCGTGCTGCTCGGTGGGGATGCCCACGCCCAGCAGCAGTTCGCCGGCGCGCGCCTCGGCGGTGTAGCCGTCGTATTCGGCGAACTTCGACTCGAGCTCGGCCGCATGCATGAAGTCGTCCTCGGTCGCCTCCGGGTTCATGTAGATGGCGTCCTTCTCCTGCATGCACGCCCACATCTGCTCGTGGCCCATCATCACCACGTCGAGCACGCGCTGGTCCTCGAACGCGAACTGGTCCTGGCGCAGATAGGCCATGCGCTCCATGGGTTCCTTGGAGACGTTGCCGGCCGAGGGCTCGAGCAGACCGCACAGGATCTTCATGAAGGTCGACTTGCCCGCCCCGTTGGCCCCGATGAGGCCGTAACGGTTGCCGTCGCCGAACTTGACGGAGACATTCTCGAAAAGGGGCTTGGCCCCGAACTGCTGGGTGATGTTGGCTGCGACGAGCACGGAAGATCCTGTTTTTGAAGCGAAACAAAGGGCGGGATTATACCCTACGTGGCGTGCTCACCGCTGGCTCATCCTGCTTGCAGCCGCTTCTGCAGAAACACCGCCCGCCCCGCTGCGGGATCGAGTTCGTAGGGTGCGAAGCCCTGTTGCGCGTAGGCCGCCATCGCCGCATGATTGTTCGACAGCACTTCCAGCGTGAGCTTGCAGCAGCCCCGTTCGCGGGCGGCCTCCTCGGCTGCGGCGAGCAGGGCGCGGGCGATGCCGCGACGGCGGTGGGCGGGCAGCACCGCGATGTCGTGCACGTTGAGCAGCGGCTGCGCGGCGAAGGTCGAGAAGCCTTCGAAGCAGTTGATCAGGCCCACCGCCTCGTCGTCGACGAAGGCCAGAAAGGACACGAAGCCCGCACGGCCGGCGAGGCGCTGCGGCAGGGTCGTGCGCACCTCGTCGGGCAAGGCCTTGCCGCCGCCCATCGGGTCGCGTGCGTAGGCGTCGAGCAGCGAAACGAAAGCGGCCGCGTGAGCCGGGTCGTTGAGATCGGTAGGGACGATGCGCAAGCCGCGCATCACACGAAGCGCGCCACGAAGCATTCACCCTGCGGCGCGCCTTCCGGCAACGGCAGCCACACCGTGCGGCCACTGCCGGGGATGCGTTCCTGCGCCTCGCCCGCGGCATCCTCGATGCGCTCGGCCACCACCTCGAAGTTGCCCGCCGGCGTCACGAATTCGAGCCGGTCGCCGAGCCCGAAGCCGTTCTTCACTTCCACCTCGGCCAGCCCGCGCGCGGCGTCGAATCCGGTGACCTCGCCCACCAGCCGGCTGCGGCCCGATTCGGAATGCCCGCGCAGGTAGTTCTGGTGCTCGGGCGTGCTGTGACGCTGGTAGAAGCCGTCGGTGTAGCCGCGGTTGGCCAGGCCTTCGAGCGCGCCGAGCAGGCCGGGATCGAAGGGCCGGCCCGCCACCGCGTCGTCGATCGCGCGGCGGTAGCTCTGTGCGGCGCGCGCCACGTAATACGGGCTCTTGGTGCGGCCCTCGATCTTCAGCGAATCCACGCCGATTTCCACCAGCCGGCCAATGTGCTCGATGGCGCGCAGGTCCTTGGAGTTGAGGATGTAGGTGCCGTGTTCGTCTTCCTCGATGGGCATCAGCTCGCCGGGGCGCGTGCCCTCTTCCAGCAGCCAGGTCTTGCTGCCGCCAATGTGGCGCGGCCCGCCGCCCAGTGCAGTCGTGACCGCCATCGGCCGCGTCGCCGTGCCGACCGCGCCGGCATCCCTGGGGTTGCCGATGGGCGCGGCCTTGCTCGCCACCACATCGCCCGCGTCGTTCTCCGTGCCCTCGTGCATGCGGTAATCCCAGCGGCACGAGTTGGTGCAACTGCCCTGGTTGGGGTCGCGGTGGTTGAAATAGCCCGACAGCAGGCAGCGGCCGGAATACGCGATGCACAGCGCGCCGTGCACGAACACCTCCAGTTCCATGTCCGGGCATTCCTGGCGAATCTCCGCCACCTCGTCGAGCGACAACTCGCGCGACAGGATGATGCGTTTCACCCCCAGGCTCTGCCAGAAGCGCACGCTGGCGTAATTGGTGGTGTTGGCCTGCACCGACAGGTGGATGGGCATGTCCGGCCAGCGCTCGCGCGTCATCATGATCAGCCCCGGGTCCGCCATGATCAGTGCATCCGGCCCCAGCGCGACGACGTCCTCCATGTCCCGCAGATAGGTGCGCACCTTGCTGTTGTGCGGGCTGATGTTCGCCACCAGATGAAACGCCCTGCCCAGCGCATGCGCCTCGTCGATGCCCGTGGCCAGCGCGTCGAGCTTGTCGAAGCTGTTGTTGCGCACCCGCAGCGAATAGCGCGGCTGGCCGGCATACACGGCGTCGGCGCCATAGGCGAAGGCGGTGCGCATCATGTCGAGCGAACCGGCAGGCGCGAGCAGTTCGGGGGCGGTGGGCATGGGTGTTCTCGGTGGGGCAGTGGAGGAATCGGCCGAATTCTAACGGAAGGGGCCTCGTTCTTTGATGTGTGCCGCCTCAGCGACGACGGGGTTCGGAAAGTGCGGGAGGGACTCACCTGTACGATTCGGGCAATGATGCCCAGGGCAGAAGAATCGAACATGCTGCACAACATCAAACGCGAGTTTCGAGCCATCAGGGACGGGGTGCCCGGCCGTCGGTTCGTCGACCACTACGAGCGCAGCCGACACCGGCATGGCATGCGCGGATCCTTGTGGGCGAGCTGCGGATACGTCGCTGCCGGCCTGGTTCTCGTCATCGTCGGCTTGGTGGCATCGCTGCCGCCCGGCGTTCCGGGTTTCCTGCTGTGGATTCCCGGGCTCGCGCTGCTGGCCTCGCGTTCCAGGGGGCTCGCGCTGCTGCTGGACCGGCTCGAGGCATGGACGCGGCGGATGTGGGCGCGATACCGGCGTCGGCCCTGAATTCGCGTCGACCGGCGCGGCTGAGCGGGCGGCGCCGATTCATGCGATGATTCGCGAAATCATGAAATCCGAGCAATTCCAGCCGATGCAAGACGAAACGCCCCAGACCCAGGCCGCCGATGGCGAAGCCAAGAAAAGCCGCGGGGATCCCCGCGAAGTCCTGCGCCAGCTGCAGGAAGCCTCGCCGACGTTCCGCGACTGCAAGCCGCTCGCGCTGGGCATCGACAAGGCCGTGAGCGAGCGCTTTCCCGAGTTCGATCGCAAGACGGTACGCACCGCGATGCGCATGCACGTCAATTCGACGCGCTATCTCAAGGCCGTCGAGAAGGCCACCGAGCGCTTCGACCTGGAAGGCAACGTCGCTGGCGAAATCACCGACGAGCACCGCGCCCACGCCTCGCAGACGCTCAAGGAGCGATTCGCCGAAGCTGCCAAGCGCAAGCGCGAACAGCAGAAGGAACAGCAGCAGCGCGAACGCGCCGAGCAGGCCGAGCAACGCAAGGCCGAGCGCCTGCAGCAACTCGTGGGCAAGTTCTCGAAGGACTGAGGCAGCGCGGCCTGCGCTCCGCCGCGCAACGCCCGCGCGCTACAGCCGCCCCTCGCGCCGCAACCGCCGGTCCACCATCGCCCGGTACGCCCGCGAGCACAGCCCGCGCACGCCCGGCAGGCCGATCAGCCAGGCCAGCGGCCTGAGCACCCATACCCGCGACATCAGCACGATGTAGGCATCGAGCTCGCGCAGCACCCGCCCGTCGGTCGTGCGCACATGCAACTCGCGCAGCGCCGCCTTCGGGTCGATCCCCTCGGCCCGCAGTTCGTCGTCCCGCCCGGTGATGTCGCACCACTCCACGTCGCGACCGCCCTCGCCGGCGAGTCGTTCGTAGTTCGCGCGGTCGCGCCGGCAGCGCGGGCAGGCGCCGTCGTAGAAGACGGTGATGGGTTTATCGTCGGAAGTGTTCATACCGCCTTGGGCTCAGCCGGCGAAGGCCGGTTCCCACGCCTCGCCCATCGCGCGTGCCTGTTCCAGCACCGTCTCGATGGCGGTGGCCTGCTGGTCCGGCGGGTACTTGTACTTGCGCAGAATGCGTTTGACCATCAGGCGCAGCTTGGCGCGCACGCTCTCACGCTGGTGCCAGTCCACACCCAGATTGCGGCGCAGGTTCTCGGTCAGCTCGTGCGCGATCTTCTTCAGCGTTTCGTCGTTCAGTTCGCGCACGGCCGATTCGTTGTCGGCCAACGCGTCGTAGAAGCGCAGCTCGTCCTCGTTCAGCCCCAGCTGCTCGCCGCGCGTCGAGGCCTCGCGGAAGCGGTGCGCCATCTCGATCAGTTCTTCAATCACCTGGGCCGTCTCGATGGCGCGGTTCTGGTAGCGGCGCACCACGTCGGCGAGCAGTTCCGAGAACTTGCGTCGCTGCACCACGTTGGCCGAGAAGCGGCTCTTGATCTCGCCTTCCAGCAACCGTTCAAGCAGTTCCACCGCCAGATTACGCTCGGGCAGGTTGCGCACCTCGGCCAGAAAGGCCTCGTCGAGAATGCCGATGTCGGGCTTGTCCAGGCCCACCGCCTGAAACACATCCACCACCTCACCCGACACCACCGCCGAGCCGATGATCTGGCGCACGGCAGCTTCGCGCGCCTCGTCGCTGCGCTTCTTCGCGCTCAGGTCGCGCTTGGTCAGCACCACCTTCACTGCCTGCAGAAAGGCCACCTCCTCGCGCACCGCCTTGGCTTCGTCCAGCGTGCTGCACAGCGAGTACGCGCGGGTCAGCGCCAGCGCGGCATCGGCGAAGCGCTGCTTGCCGTCCTTCAGGCCCAACACATGGTTGGCCGCACCCGCCAGCCGGCGGTGGCCGGCCTGCGCGTAATCGCTCCAGTCGTAGCCGTGCAGCATGCCGCGCAGCACGTCGAGCTTTTCCTCGGCCACCGCCCAGGCTTCGGCGGCATCCACGGTGGGGCGGCCACGGCCGTGGCTGGCGGTGTAATCCTTCAGCGCCGCCTTCAGCTCGTTGGCGATGCCGATGTAGTCCACCACCAGCCCGCCCTGCTTGTCGCGGAACACGCGGTTCACGCGCGCAATGGCCTGCATCAGGTTATGGCCCTTCATCGGTTTGTCGATGTACAGCGTATGCACGCAGGGGGCGTCGAAGCCGGTCAGCCACATGTCGCGCACGATCACCAGCCGCAGCGGGTCGGCCGGGTCCTTGAAGCGCTTCTCAAGCCGTTTCTTCACCTGTGCGCTGTAGATATGCGGGCGCAGCAGGGCGCGGTCACTGGCCGAGCCGGTCATCACGATCTTGATCGCGCCTTTCTCCGCGTCGGGGTCGTGCCAGTCCGGGCGCAGCTTGACGATCTCGTCGTACAGATGCACGCAGATGTCGCGGCTCATCGCCACCACCATGGCCTTGCCCTGCATCACCGCGTTGCGTTCCTCGAAATGGCGCACCAGATCCGCTGCCACGCTGGCAATGCGGGGGCCAGCGCCGACGATGCGTTCCAACGCGGCCCAGCGGCTCTTGAGTCGGGCCTGCTGGGTTTCCTCCTCGTCCTCGGCCAGCTCGTCCACATCGGTGTTGATCTGCGGCAGCGCGGTTTCGTCCAGCGACAGCTTGGCCAGCTGCGACTCGAAGTAGATCGGCACCGTGGCGCCGTCCTCCTGCGCCTGCTGCATGTCGTAGATGTGGATGTAGTCGCCGAACACCGCGCCCGCGTCTGCCCAGTCGATCAGCCGCGCGAAGTCGCCACGCGTCTCGCCATCGCGCGACACTTCCACCGGCACGCCGGTGATCAGCAACTGGTGAAAGCGCCGGTTCGCCGCCAGTAGCGCCGGATGGCCCAGGTCCAGCACCTGCCGCAAGGCATCCTCGCGCGCAGCGGCCGGCAACTGCGGGTTCAGCCGCGCCAGCGCCGCGCGCAGCCGCTCCACCAGCACCACCTCGTGATACGCCCGCTCCGGCCGCTCGCCATCGGGCGCGATCTCCGGCCCGTGCAGCGGCGTGTAACCGACTTTCGCCAGCCAGCCGAGGGCTTCCTGTTCGAGTTGGTCTTCGGTCACCGGCGTCGGATGCTCCGTCTCAAAAGTGGAAGAAAGTTAAGCAGGCTTTCTTTAACTTGGAAAATCCTTAGTTAAATTTGAAGCCCGAAACTTAACTAAGAAAAAGTTTTAAGTAAGTTTCGAAGGCAAAAACACGGTTTCGAGCATAGCCGGTCAGTTCTTGCAGGATGCCCATCCTCACGAAGTCTCCAACCAACATGTTGGCGGTTGGCGAGCTGATGTGCAGGGCCGTGCTGATCTGGGGCACGGTTACCACTGGACGGCGGTAGAGCAAACGTAGCAGCGCAAGCCCGTTTTTTCCCCTGCGCCCAAGCTCATGCATTCGCGCCTCTTCCTTCATGCGCAGGGCCAGCACGTGCTGGTAGGTATCGCGTCCCTTGCGCGCCGTTTCGGCGACCCCAGTGAGGAAGAAGCGAATCCAGTGATTCATGTCACCCGACGTGCGCACCGCCATCAGCGCGTCGTAATAGCTGGCGCGGTTGCGCTCGAAAAAGTCCGAGAGGTAGAGCGCGGGTTTTTCGAGCATGCCCTTGCTGACCAGATAAAGCGTGATCAGCAAGCGGCCGATACGCCCGTTGCCGTCGCAGAACGGGTGAATCGTTTCGAACTGGTAGTGGCTGATCGCGATGCGGATCAAGTCGGGCACCTGGATGGCGTCGTTGTGCCAGAACTTCTCCAGGTCGCTCATGAGATCGGGCACTTCCGAAGGATGAGGTGGCACGAACGCAGCATCCTTCAGGCCGGAACCGCCAATCCAGTTCTGAGAGGTGCGGAATTCCCCCGGCATCTTGTGCTCACCCCGCACGCCACGCATCAGGATCGCATGCGTCTCACGCAGCAGTCGGTTCGACAGTGGCAGTGCTTCCAGTTCGGTGATGGCGGTGTTGATCGCATCAATGTAGTTGCGCACTTGGCGCCAGTCGTCACGCTTCTCAGGAGCGATCAGTTCCTCGCTCATCAGCGCCTCGTCCATCGCCGTCTGCGTACCCTCGATGCGACTGGACTGGTTCGCTTCCTTCGCAATGTGCATCTCGATGAACAAATCAATGTCCGGAACGATCAGCGAGAACGCGTTCAACTCGCCCAGCGCGCGGGTCGCCTGTTCAAACAGTGTGTTGATGCGTGCATCCTCCCAGCGCCACTCGACGTTAACGGGCACCGGAGAGAAGCTCTTGTACTGATACTGCTGGCGCCAGACGCCGGGTTCGAAGCCCTCGAACTTCATCGCAGCACCCCATCCGTTTGGAAACTATCCAACAAGCCCATCTTCGGCCCCCAGAACCAACAGTCGCGGATTCGCCCATACCTCGCGCAGCAGGGCATCCCCTTCTGCCATGCGCCTTGCAAGCTCGTCCGCTCGTACCACCACCGGGTTGATCTCCCGCCCGATGATTTCCTGCGCCGGATACAGCGCCGTCACCACTTCCGAGAAACCGGCCTCACCCACCACCAGCACATCCACATCGCTCCCCGCCTGCTCCGCGCCGCGCGCGACCGAGCCGAACACCAGCGCCAGTTGCAGTCTGGCGCGCAGTGGCGCCAGCGCATCCGCCAGCACATCCACCAGACCGGTCGTCTTGCGAAACAAGCCGGCCAGCTCGGGAAAGATCGGGCAGTTGCGGTTCGCGCGGTAGCGCACCTGGTTGCCCTGCTCCTCGCGCAACAGCAAGCCGGCCTGCGCCAGCTTCGCCAGCTCTTTATGCAGCGTGCCGGCGTTGGTGCCGGTCAGCCGCGCGACTTCCCGCACGTGATACGCCTCGTCCGGGTGCAGCAGCAGCAAGCCCAGTGCCTTCTGGCGATAGTGGCCGAACAGCAGTTCCATCAGCATCTGTAGCCCTTTTAGCTACGAACGTAGTCATAAAAGCTACGAAATACAAGTTCAACTACGATGTCATATGCCCTGGCCCGTTTGGGTCAGCATTTCAGCACCGTGACCATGCTCGGCTTGAGCAACTTGCGAAACCCCTTGTCGAAGGTCACCAGATGCAGGTGGTGGTGTTGCGCGGCAGCGGCGATCCAGGCGTCGGGAATGGCGTTGCCGGTCAGGCCCAGCCGGGCGCACAGCGCGGTGAAATGGGCCCACTCCTCGCCGAGCGGCAGCATGCCCACGCCGGGCGCGCTCAACACGGCGTCCAGAAACTCCTGTGCCGCGGGCAGCGGCGTGGGCTGCACGAACACGCGGGGGTGGGTGACCAGCCGCAGAAAGCCCGAGGCCACCATGGGCAGGACCACCAGCGGTGCTGTGGCCGAGCCATTCGAAAGGGCTTCCTCCAGCCAGTGCAGCGCCGGCGTGTGATGCGGATGATCCTGTCTGGAAGCGGCTACGAGGACGTTGACGTCGGGCGTCACTGCGCACCGTCCAGCGCGTCGATCACGTCGAGAATCGCCCGGTGGCTGCGCGCATCACGGATGGCCGGCTGCAGCCCGCCCTCGCCGGAGAATACCGGCAGTCGCACGGGCTCGCCCGCCGCGGCGGGCTTGCCAGCGTTGCGCAGACGGCTGGCCAGCCCTTCCTCGATCAGGCGCGTCAGGCTGGTTTGCTCGCGCGCGGCCAGCTGCCGGGCTTGCCTGAGCAGGTTGTCGTCGATGTCGAGCGTGGTACGCATAGCCGCCTTACGATGCAGATTTCTGCATCTATTATAGGCGATCACTCACTGACTGCCACTGCTTTGCCCGAGCGCTGCGCGCAGCGAATCTGGCTACGAACGAAGTCGGGGGAGCTACATCATGGGGAGCGGGCTATTGCGCCCGTCGTTCAACGGTGTACGTTCCCATGAACGAGGCTTGATGTCGGGAGGGACAGGAAATGGAAGTTTCCGGTGAGTGCATGTGCGGCAGCGTGAAGCTGCGCGCGACGGTGAAGGACGCGGTGTACGGTGCCTGCCACTGCGGCATCTGCCGCAAGTGGGGCGGCGGACCCTTGCTGGCGGTGGAGTGCTCGCAGGCGCCGACCATCGAGGGCGGGGAGCACATCCGTACCTATGACTCGTCGGAGTGGGCGGAGCGCGGGTTCTGCGGCAACTGCGGCACGCATCTGTTCTACCGCCTGAAGGGCGAGAACTTCTACGCGCTGCTGCTGGGCTTGCTCGACGAGGGCGACTGGCAGTTCACGCACCAGGTGTTCATCGATGAGAAGCCGGCGCATTACGCGTTTGCGAACCAGACGCACGATCTGACCGGGGCGGAGGTGTTTGCCCAATTCGGGGCGCAGGAGTAAAGCCGGGGAACCCGCCGCCGGGCGATAGAATCAGACTCCGCTTCCATCCCCTGCCCGGCGACTCCATGACCGACTCCATCCGCATCCGCGGTGCACGCCAGAACAACCTGTGCAACCTCTCGCTCGACATCGCGCTCAACGAGCTGACGGTAGTCACCGGGGTATCGGGCTCGGGCAAGTCGTCGCTGGTGTTCGACACGCTGTACGCCGAAGGGCAGCGGCGCTACGTCGAGACCTTCTCGCCGTACGCGCGGCAGTTTCTCGACCGCCAGGACAAGCCGCAGGTGGATCGCATCGAGGGTGTGCCGCCGGCGATTGCCATCGACCAGACCAACCCGGTGCGCAGTTCGCGCTCGACGGTCGGCACCATGACCGAGCTGGCCGACCACTTCAAGCTGCTGTATGCGCGGGCCGCGAAGCTGCATTGCCGGGGCTGCGGCTGCGAGGTGCGGCGCGACGATCCGGAGAGCATCCTGCGCACGCTGGCCGAGCGCACGGCCGAGAACGATCCGCGGCTGGTGCTGAGCTTTCCGGTGCCGGTGCCGCACAATTTTTCCGAAGCCGAGGTCGAAGAGCTGCTCGCCGCGCAGGGTTACACCCGCATCCAGTCGCGCGAATCGGCTGCGGACGGCGACGTGCTGCACGTGGTGCAGGACCGCCTGCGCTTCTCGAAGGCCGAACCCGCGCGCGTGGCCGAGGCCATCGAGGCTGCGCTGCTACGCGGCAAGGGGCGAATGAGCGCGCACGCCGAGGACGCCACTTGGCGCTTCTCCACCGACCTGCACTGCGCCGATTGCGACATCCACTACGCCGACCCCACGCCGGGGCTGTTCTCGTTCAATTCGCCGATCGGCGCCTGCGAGACCTGCCGCGGTTTCGGCCGCGTGATCGGCGTGGATTTCGGGCTGGTCGTGCCGGACGAGTCGAAGACGCTGCGCGAAGGCGCCGTGAAGCCCTGGCAGTCCAAGAGCTACGCCGAGTGCCAGGACGACATGGTGAAGATGGCGCCGAAGTACGGCGTGCCGCTCGACGTGCCCTTCGGCGAGCTGTCGCCGGAGCACCGGCGCTGGGTGCTGGAGGGCGACGAGACCTGGAAGAGCTGGAAATCCTCGTGGCCGAAGAAGTGGTACGGCGTGCGCCATTTCTTCGACTGGCTGGAGACCAAGGCCTACAAGATGCACATCCGCGTGCTGCTGTCACGCTATCGCAGCTACACGGAATGCCCGGCCTGCCACGGCGCGCGGCTCAAGCCCGAGGCGCTGCTGTGGCGCCTGGGCGGCAAGGGCGAGAACAGCGCCGCCATCCATCAGCTCATGGCCAGGCCGATCGCTCGCGTGCGCGAGTTCGTCGACGGGCTGGAACTGCCCAAGCCGCTGGACGAAGCCACCGAGTTGCTGCTCGGCGAGGTGCGCAGCCGGCTCGACTACCTCGACCGCGTCGGGCTCGCCTATCTGACCCTCGACCGCCAGTCGCGCACGCTCTCCGGCGGCGAGGTGCAGCGCATCAACCTGACGACGGCGCTGGGCACCTCGCTGGTGAACACCTTGTTCGTGCTCGACGAGCCCAGCATCGGCCTGCACCCGCGCGACATCGACCGCATCCTCGGCGTGATGACGCGGCTGCGCGACGCCGGCAACACGCTGGTAGTGGTCGAGCACGACCCGCAGATCATGTTTGCCGCCGACCGCCTGCTCGACATCGGCCCCGGCCCCGGCGAGCGCGGCGGCGAGATCGTGGCCTACGCCACGCCGGCCGAAGTCGCGGCCGATCCGGCCTCGCCCACCGGCGCCTATCTGGCCGGGCGCGAGCGCGTCGATACCGGCCGCGTTTCGCGCCCGGTGGCCGACGACGGCCCGGTGCTGACCCTGCGCGGTGCGCGCCTGCACAACCTGCGCGGCATCGATGTGCGCATTCCGCTGGGCCATCTGGTGTGCGTGTCCGGCGTGTCCGGCTCGGGCAAGTCCTCGCTGATCCAGGACGTGCTCTACCCTGCGCTGGCGCGCCGTTTCGGCGAGAGCGTGGCCTCCGAACTGCCGCCCGATGCGCTGGCCGGCATCGACGGTGCCGAACACCTGGCCGGCGTGGTGCTGGTCGACCAGTCGCCGATCGGCAAGAGCGCCCGTTCGATGCCGGTCAGCCACGTCGGGGCGTGGGACGCCATCCGCAAGCGCTTCGCCACGCTGCCGGAAGCCAAGGCGCGCGGCTACGCGCCCGGCACCTTCAGCTTCAACACCGGCACCGGACGTTGCCCGACCTGCACCGGCTCGGGCTTCGAGCATGTCGAGATGCAGTTCCTGTCGGATGTGTACCTGCGTTGCCCGGACTGCAACGGCAAGCGTTACCGCCCGGAAGTGCTGGAACTGGAATGGCGCGGGCATTCGGTGGCCGACGTGCTGGAGATGACGGTTTCCGAGGCGCTGGAATTCTTCGCCGGGGAGAAGGACGCGCTCGCCGCGCTGGCGCCGCTGGCCGATGTCGGTCTGGAATACCTGCGCCTGGGTCAGCCCGTGCCGACGCTGTCTGGCGGTGAGGCGCAGCGTTTGAAGCTGGCCGGCCATCTGGCCGCAGCCACCAGGCTGGCGGGCAGGAAATCGCGCAAGGGCGCGGGCGAACACCTGCTGTTCCTGTTCGACGAGCCGACCACCGGCCTGCATTTCTCGGACGTGGCGACCCTGCTCGGGGCCTTCGACAAGCTGCTCGACGCCGGACATTCGGTGGTGGTGATCGAGCACAACCTCGACGTGCTGCTGACGGCCGACTGGATCATCGATCTGGGGCTGGAAGGCGGTGAAGGCGGCGGCGAGGTGATCGCCACCGGTTCGCCTTCGGCCGTGATGGGCTGCCGCTTCTCGCACACTGCGCGGGCGATGCGCGAATACCGCGCGGCGCTTGCCGACGTCGGCGTGCCGAAGGCCGCCGAGGCGCCGCCACGCTATCGCGCCGTGCCTGCGCCGGCCATCGGCATACGCCACGCGCGCGAGCACAACCTGAAGAACGTCAGCCTCGAGATTCCGCGCGACAAGTTCACGGTGATCACCGGCCTGTCGGGTTCGGGCAAATCCACGCTGGCCTTCGACATCGTCTTCGGCGAGGGCCAGCGGCGCTATCTCGAGTCACTCAACGCCTACGCGCGCCAGTTCGTGCAGCCGGCCAGCCGGCCGGACGTCGACCACCTCACCGGCATTCCGCCCACGGTGGCCATCGAGCAGCGCGTGAGCCGCGGCGGGCGCAAGAGCACGGTCGGCACGCTGACCGAGATCCAGCCCTTCCTGCGCCTGCTCTACGTCAAGCTCGGCACGCAGTACTGCCCGGACTGCGAGGTGCCTGTGGTGCCGCAGAGCTTCGACGCGATTGCCGCGCAGATCGCCAGGGATTTCGCCGGCAAGTCGGTCGAGCTGCTGTCGCCGCTGGTGGTGAACCGCAAGGGCCTGTACACCGACCTGGCAAAATGGGCGCGCGGCAAGGGTTTCGAGCAGTTGCGCGTGGATGGTGAGTACCTGCCGACCACCAAGTGGCCGCGGTTGGATCGCTATCAGGAGCACAACATCGACCTGCCGGTGGGCATGCTGGTGGCGAAGGCCGACAGCGAGCCACGCCTGCGCGAGTTGCTCGAGACCGCGCTGGAGCATGGCAAGGGCGTGGTCAAGGTGCTGGAGCTGGGTGCCCTCAACGCAGCCCCCGTGACCTTCTCCACCAGGCGTGCCTGCCCGTGCTGCGGGACCAGCTTCCCCGAGTCCGACCCGCGGCTGTTCTCTTACAACGCCAAGCACGGCTGGTGCGCGAGCTGTTTCGGCACCGGGCTGAAGGTGAGCGGGCGCGTCGAAGACCCCAACGAACTCGATCTGGCCGAGGACGATCACGTTGCCGACGAGACCTGCCCGGCCTGCGAGGGTGCGCGTCTGAACCCGGTGGCGCGCGCCGTGCGCTTCCGCGATCTGGGCATTCACGAGCTTTCGTCGTTTGCCGTGGACAAGGTGGCCGGCTTCTTCGAGGCCATTGCACTGGCAGGCCGCGAAGTCGACATCGGCCGCGATCTGGTCGCGGAGATCCGTGGCCGGCTGGAATTCCTGCACAAGGTCGGGCTGGGCTATCTCGCGCTCGACCGTGGCGCGCCAACCTTGTCGGGCGGCGAGGCGCAGCGCATCCGCCTGGCCGCGCAGCTCGGCTCCAATCTGCGCGGCGTGTGCTACATCCTCGACGAGCCGACCATCGGCCTGCATCCGCGCGACAACCGCCTGCTGCTCGACACGCTCGAAGCGCTGCGCGACCGCGGCAATACCCTGCTGGTGGTCGAGCATGACGAAGACACCATCCGCCGCGCCGACCACGTCATCGACCTTGGCCCCGGTGCAGGCGCGCGCGGCGGCCACGTCACCGCAGAAGGCACGCTGGAAGACCTGATGGCCGCGCCGGAGTCCGCTACCGGCCGCTGCCTGCGTGCGCCGCTGTTGCATCCGATTCACCCGCAGCGCGAGGTGGCTGATGATCATCCGGCGCTGCTCGTGCGCGGCGCGAATCTGCACAACCTGAAGAACGTGGACGCGCGCGTGCCGCTGGGTCGGCTGACGGTGGTCACCGGCGTGTCGGGTTCGGGCAAGTCCACGCTGGCGCGCGACGTGTTGTTGGAGAACATGCGTCGGGTGTCGGGATTCGCCGCAGGCTCATCCCGACCTACGGGGCGTGACGTAGGTCGGGGCGAGCGCAGCGAGGGCCGACAAAGCATCGCGTGGAGCGGCTGCGCGGCCATCGACGGTTTCGAGCACGTCGGACGCGTGCTGGAAGTCGACCAGACGCCCATCGGCAAGACGCCGCGATCCTGCCCGGCGACCTATGTCGGTTTCTGGGACACCATCCGCAAGCTGTTTGCCGAGACCTTCGACGCGAAAACGCGCGGCTGGAACGCCTCGCGCTTCTCGTTCAACACCGGCGCGGGGCGCTGCCCGGTGTGTCAGGGCCAGGGCCAGGTCACGGTGGAGATGAACTTCCTGCCCGACGTGAAGCTGCCGTGCGAAGCCTGCGGCGGGCGTCGCTTCAACGTCGAGACGCTGGCGGTCGAATGGCGCGGCAAGTCGGCCGCCGACGTGCTGGACATGCCGGTGGACGAGGCCGTGGAGTTCTTCGCCGCGCATCCGTCGGTCGCCCATCCACTGAAGTTGCTGCAGGACGTCGGGTTGGGCTATCTCACGCTGGGCCAGCCCAGCCCGACGCTGTCGGGCGGCGAGGCGCAGCGCATCAAGCTGGTCACGGAGCTGGCCAAGGTGCGCGGCCGTGCCGGCGAGTCGGAAGCCACCGGCGGCCGCCCGCTGCCGCCCGAGAAGCATACGCTGTACGTGCTCGACGAGCCCACCGTGGGCCTGCACATGGCGGATGTGGAGAAGCTCATCCACGTGCTGCACCGGCTGGCGGATGCCGGCCACACGGTGCTGGTGATCGAGCACGACCTGGACGTGATGGCCGAGGCCGACTGGCTGATCGACCTCGGCCCCGAAGGCGGCGACGAAGGCGGCGAGATCGTCGCGCAGGGTCAGCCGGAAAACGTTTGCGGCATCGCGCGGTCGCATACTGCGACCATCCTCGGCGACTTCCTCGCGACGCGTCGGGCCGGGGCGAAACACCTCGATGACCGTTTGGAGAACGCACGATGAACGAACACCGGACCCGCGTCTGGGACATTCCGACACGACTTTTCCACTGGGCGCTGGCGGCGCTCGTGGTCGCTGCCGTCGTGTCGGTCAAGATCGGCGGCAATGCGATGGAATGGCACGGCCGCTTCGGCCACGCCATCCTCGGCCTGATCGTGTTCCGGCTGGTGTGGGGCGTGATCGGCTCGACTTACGCGCGCTTCGCGCATTTCGTGCGCGGTCCCGGTGCGATCCGCGAATACATGGCCGGGCGCTGGTCCGGCGTGGGGCACAATCCGCTCGGCGCGCTGTCGGTGGTGGCACTGCTCGCGGTGGTCACGTTTCAGTCGACCACCGGGCTGTTCTCGAACGACGACATCGCCTTTTCCGGGCCGCTCGCCGCCGCGGTGTCCTCGGACACCAGCACGTGGCTGAGCGGCTGGCACCGGCGCATGGAATGGGTCATCTATGGCCTCGTGGCGTTGCACGTCGCGGCGGTGCTGTTCTACGTGCTCTTCAGGCGCGAGGACATCGTCACACCGATGGTGACCGGCTACCGTGCGACGCGCGTGCCGCATCCGCCGGCGCGGGGGGGCGGCGTGGTCGCCTTCGTCGTCGCGCTGGCTCTGGCGGCCGGCACGGTGTGGGCGACCAGCGGCGTCTTCGTCGAGCCGCCCCCGCCTCCGCCGGCCAACACGCCGGCCTGGTAGCGCGCATGAAAAAGGCCGCCATGCGGCGGCCCCGAGTACGATGAGCGGACTGCGCGACGTTTATTCCTCGGCGCGGTAGTTGTCGTGACAGGCCTTGCACGCCTTGCCGACTTCCCCGAACTGCGCCTTGATCGCGCCCTGATCGCCGGCGGCCGCCACTTCCTGCAGCTTGTTCGCCTGCTGGACGAAGTTCACGGCGATCTCGCGCACCTTCTCCGGTTCCTCGAAGAACTCGGGCTTGAGGCGGGTTTCCTTCCAGCCGGTGCCCATGTCCGAGCCCTTCGGGTAGAGCGCGCCCATGCCCGAATTCGCGATCGCGGCGATCGCATTGGCGGCGGCGACGACCTGGGCCTGATCGTACGGCACCTTGCCGTCGACGACCTGGGCCTTGATCTTGCCCATGTTCCAGGACATGAAGGTGTAGCCGGATTGGCGATACTTGATCAGATCCTCGGTCGATTGGGCGAGGGCGAGGGTACTGGCGCCGACGGTGAGCGCGCCAAGCGCGGCGGCGATCAGGGTTTTGTGCATCGGTAACTCCTATGTTTTTGGTGGGTGGCAGCGACCCGCAGTCATGCCTCAGCCATCGCGCTGCGGATGCAGCGGAAAGACCGCGTCCGCTGCGATTGGTTCGAATCTATCCGAACTCGATCAGAAAAGACAAATGTTCACGGAGCCGGCCACGGGAGCCGCACTGCGCATCGTCACGCGAGTGGGCACTCAGTCGAGCGTCATCGGCACGAAGATCCGCCCGTCGCCGCGCTGGATCAGCAAGGCGAAGCGCTTGCCGGCAGTGTCGACGGCCTCGCGCAATTCGGTGACCGTGGTCACCGGGCGGTTGTTGAGCGCCAGCACGATGTCGCCGTGACGCAGTTCCGCGGCTGCGGCCGGCCCACCGGTGACCTCCTCGACGAACAGGCCACCGTCGAGGTCGAACTGTTCGCGCTCGGCCGGCTCGAGCGCACGCAGACGCATGCCGAGCTGCTCGATGCTGTCGCCCGGCTCGGACTTGGGCGGTTCCATGCTTCCCATGGCGCCGTCGGCGGGCATTTCATCGAGCGTGGCCTCGATCTCGATGTTGCGGCGATCGCGCCACACGTCCATGGTCACGCGGGTGCCGGGGCGCTGCTCGCCGATGATGCGCGGCAGTTCGGTCGATTCGTCGACGCGTCTGCCGTCCACCGCGGTGATGATGTCGCCGGGACGCAGACCGGCCTTCTCGGCGGCACTGCCCGGTTCGACGCGCGAAACCAGTGCGCCGTGGGGTTCGGCCAGGCCGAAGTTGTCGGCGAGTTCCTGATCCACGCCCTGGATGAGCACGCCCAGGCGACCACGTTGCACGCGGCCGAACTCGACGAGCTGATCCTTGACGCCGAGCGCGACGTCGATCGGGATCGCGAACGAGATGCCCATGAAACCGCCCGAGCGCGAGTAGATCTGCGCGTTGATGCCGATCACCTCGCCGGCCAGGTTGAACAGCGGGCCGCCCGAGTTGCCGGGGTTGATGGCGACGTCCGTCTGGATGAAGGGCACGTAGGTCTCGCTCGGCAGGCGGCGGGCCTTGGCCGAGATGATGCCGGCCGTCACCGTCGAGTCGAAGCCGAACGGCGAGCCGACCGCCACTACCCATTCGCCCACACGCGCCTGCTCGGGGTCGCCGAACTTGACGGTCGGCAACGCGTCCGCGTCGATCTTGAGGACGGCGATGTCGGTACGCGGATCGGTGCCGATGACCTCGGCGCGGAACTCGCGACGGTCGAGCAGACGCACCGTCACCTCGGTGTCGGCGCCACGCTCGCTGACCACGTGGGCGTTGGTCAGCACGTAGCCGTCGTCGCTGATGATGAAGCCCGAGCCGATGCCGCGGCTGATCTGCGGACCACGCTGCTGCGGGCCCTGCTGCGGCATGTCGGGCACCGGTACGCCGAAGCGGCGCAGCAGGTCGAACATCGGGTCATTGGGCCCGCCGGCGCCGGCCTGCTGGCGGCGCACCACGCTGATGTTGACCACCGCCGGAGACACCGCATCGACGAGGTCACCGAAGTCCGGCAGGCCGTAGCGGTTGGGCTTGACCAGGGTGTGGGCATCGGTCGCCGCCGCCAGGGTGGGCATGCCGGCGGCGAAGATCGCGCCGCTGGCGATGAAGATCGCGACGACACCGTTGACGAGGGTTTTGCGCATGGGTCGGATTCCTTTTCGCTGTTCGTGTTGATTCGTTCGGCCCGGAGTAGACGTCGCGGTCCACGGTCCGTTCCCGCGGCAAGTGCGACAGCTTCGCCGCATTTGCCCATGACCGCAATTGGGGGCGATGCACCGCGGTTTCCATCCCGGCTCGCGCAAGCTGTCGTATCCTTGGGCCAGCGGCCGCCGGCGAGGCGGTCGTGGAGCACGGAGCCTCTCACATGACCCTCACCGATCTTCGTTATCTGGTGGCTTTGGCGCGCGAACGCCATTTTGGCCGCGCAGCCGAGAAATGCCACGTCAGCCAGCCCACCCTGTCGGTCGCGATCAAGAAGGTCGAGGAGGAGCTGGGCGTGCAATTGTTCGAGCGCAGTGCCACCGAGGTCAAGATCACCGCGGTCGGCCAGCACATCGTCAACCAGGCCGAAAAGGTGCTCGTAGAGGCCGCGCTGATCCCCGAGATCGCCGCGGCCGGCAAGGACCCGCTGTCCGGGCCGCTCAAGGTCGGGGTGATCTACACCATCGGCCCCTATCTGCTGCCGCGCCTGATCCCGCTGATGCGCCAGCACGCGCCGAAGATGCCGCTGGTGATCCAGGAAAACTACACCACGGTACTCGTCGAGCAGCTCAAGAAGGGCGAACTCGATGTCGTCGTGCTCGCCCTGCCCCTCGAGGAAGCCGGCGTCGTCGCCCAGCCGCTCTATGACGAGCCCTTCCGCGTGCTGTTGCCGGCCGGTCACGAATGGGCGTCGGAGAAGGTCATCGACGCCGACCTGCTCGCCGACGAGCAACTGCTCTTGCTGGGTGCCGGAAACTGCTTTCGCGACCAGGTGCTGGAAGTGTGCCCGCAGTGCCGCAATGTCGGCGGCCTGCAGCGCACCCTCGAAGGCAGCTCGCTGGAGACCATCCGCTACATGGTCGCCACCGGCCTGGGTGTGACCGTGCTGCCCAGTTCCGCCGCCGATGACCTGCCCGACAACAACGCGATGGTCGCCGTGCGTCCGTTCGCCGCGCCCGAGCCCACGCGCCGCGTCGCGCTGGCCTGGCGCGTGACCTATCCGCGCAGCGGTGCGATCGACATTCTGCGCCGCGCCATCCTCGAGGCGAAGCTGCCCGGCGTGCGTCCGGTGGGCGGTCGCGCGCCGGTGGAGGAAGCCGCCTGAGTGCCATCAGGTTTCTTGATGAAACACACAGGGCTTTTCAATTGGCCTTGCCGCTTCCGCACCCATAACATGGTCTTGTCACCGGCCCGCCGGACCGTTTTTTTATCAAGGAGGAACGCATGGACATCGATATCGGCATCAACAAGAAGGACCGCGCGCAGATCGCGGGCGGACTGTCGCGCCTGCTCGCGGACAGCTACACGCTGTACCTGATGACGCACAACTTTCACTGGAACGTCTCGGGGCCGATGTTCCGGTCGCTTCACCTGATGTTCGAGGAGCAGTACACCGAACTCGCCATGGCGGTCGACACCATCGCCGAGCGCATCCGCTCTCTCGGTTTTCCGGCCCCCGGCACCTATGCCGAGTTCGCCAAGCTGACCAGCCTGAAGGAGCCCAAGGGCGTGCCGGCCGCGGACGAGATGATCCGCCAGCTGGTGAAGGGGCAGGAAGCCGTGATCAAGACCGCGCGTGGTCTGCTGCCGCTGGTGGATGCGGCCGACGACGAGCCCAGCGCCGATCTGCTGACGCAGCGCATGCAAGTGCATGAGAAGACCGCCTGGATGCTGCGCAGCCTGCTCGACGGCAAGTAATCGATCGTCGCTGCAAATCGGGATAGGGGCGGTCAGCTTACCTGACCGTTCCCCTCCCACACCACCCGGCATGCGGGTCCGCACCGGGCGGTTCGAGCAGTTGAGGTCATGAGAGCCGGGGCACTCCGATCCGGTCGAAGTAGGCGATAGGCATTGCCCGGTTCAGCGCCATGCGGCTGTTGCGCCACCAGCACCGACTGTTCGCGGCCACCTTGCGAGCGTCCGCCTCCGAAGCGCCCAGCGCTTTCAACTCCCGATACATCGTCGTACTCCGGCGCCAGTGCTTGAGCTGCACGGCACGCAGCCGGTGTCGAATCCACTCGTCGAGTCCGCGGAACACTTGCGGCGTCTGCGCGAGCTGGAAGTAGGCCTTCCAGCCCGGCATGTAAGTCCGGAGTTGTTCGGCGATCTCCGGCAGGCTACGCCCACCCGAGCGACGCGTCATTTGTCGGATGCGTTGCTTGAAGGTCTCTTTGGCCTTGTCCGCCACCTTGCATTTGACCTGACCGCCTCGGCCATACCAGAAGGCATAACCGAGAAACTTCCGGCCAGATGCGGGCGCGACGGCCGTCTTGGCCTCATTGACCTTCAGATGGAGTCGGTCGTAGAGCTTGCGCAGCCCGTCCAACACGCGTTCGCCCGCACGACGGCTGCGTACATATACGTTACAGTCGTCGGCGTAACGCACGAAGCGGTGACCGCGCTGTTCCAACTCCCGATCCACCTCGTCGAGCAGCACGTTGGCCAGCAGCGGCGACAATGGCCCGCCTTGCGGCGTGCCCTCGTAGCGTTCCATGACCACTCCACCCTCCATGATCCCGGCCACGAGGTAGCGACGAATCAGCCGTAGCACGGCTTTGTCGTTGATGCGCCTCGATAACCGTTCCATCAGGATGTCGTGATTGACCCGGTCGAAGAATTTCTCCAGATCCACATCGACCACCACCCGGTAGCCGTCCTGCACGTAGCGCTGTGCATCGAGCACCGCGTCATGCGCACGGCGTCCCGGTCGAAAGCCATAGCTATGTTCGGAGAACGTCGGATCAATCTTGCGCTGCAAGACTTGCAGCAGGGCTTGCTGGATCAGCCGATCCGTCACCGTCGGTATCCCCAATTCACGCACGCCCCCGTCGGGTTTCGGAATCTGGACACGGCGCACCGGCGCGGGCCGGTAGCTGCCGTCCAGTAACGTTTCCCGAATCCGGGGCCAGTGCGCTCTCAGGTAGTCCGCCGTCTCGGCAATCGACCGACCATCCACCCCTGCACTGCCGCGATTGGATTTGACGCGCTTCCACGCCGCCTCCATGTTCGCGCTCGCGAGCACCTGCGCAAGCAGGCCCTCTCGCCCCGGGCTTCCAGTTGCATGCCGCGCCGTCCGTGCTTCATCACGCATCGCCTCAAGCGCGGCTTCACCCCGCCCTCCCGCGTTGCGCCCCGCATGACCGGGCTTCTGATGCACTGCACGTTCGAGCGACATGGCCTTCGGCCCTCCTACTCGTTCGGCCCTTCGCCCCAGCACGGCAGCTACTACGGCCTCTGCTGACTTCTCGCTCCGGCTCGGCGCCGTCGCCCTTTCAGACACAAAGCGAGATCTCGCCAGGTAAGAACGCACTCCTTCGCTGCACAACCGCCGGATCTACGCCGCTTCGCCTTGATCACGAGAGCTTCGCGGTTTCATGCCCGCTCGCCCTGCTCGGCAGCGCCTTCTATCCGATTCTTGTTCATCGGCTCGCAGCTTATGCTCCACGCTTCCTCCCCACACTCGGTCACCCTCATGCAGTTGCGCTTCACTTCGTTCGCTGTGATCAACTTACGGCGGGACTCGCACCCGCAGGAGTGCGCCCATGCTGGGCGCACATGAAAAGGCCTTGCCGGTGACGGCAAGGCCTTTCGCATGGGTGAGGCCGCTCAGGCCTTGGCCGTGCGCTTCTTCTTCGTCGGCGCTGCGTCCTTGTCGTCGTCCTTGGCAGCGTCCTTCGCCCCGGCCTTGGGTTTCTTCGCCTCGAATTCGAAACCGACCTTGCCGTCCTTGCCGCGCACCAGGAAGGCAGAGAACTTGCGCCGCGTGCGCGCCGACACGAAGCCCTTGAGCAGTTCGGTGCGCCCCTCTGCGAGCAGCTTCTCCATCTGTTCGCGCTCGACCGGCTGCTGCAGGATGATCTTGCCCGAGCGGAAATCGCAGCTCTTGTCCGGACCCACGGACTTCTCGCAGACGTAGGCCATGCCGTGTTCGAACACGCGCGCCTGGCACTTCGGGCAGGGGCCGAGCGGCTGCTGGTCGGAAAAGTCGGGGGCCTCTTCCTCGCCGTCCTTGGGCTGGCCGAAGTCGAATTCCGGCTGCTTTTCCTCGTTGAGGCGGATCTCGGCGTTGAACAGCCGGCCCATCTTGCTGCGAAAACCCATCAGCGGGCCGACGCGCCCGGTCGACAGCAGCGTCTCGATCTCGTCGATCTCGAACTGGCGCCCGGCGACGATCTTCCACGCGCTCCAGTCGCAGGCCTGGCAGGCGAACTTCTTGTAGTTCTCGCGCACCACGCCGCCGCACTTCGGGCACGGCGTCTTGAGCGTCGCGAAGTCGCCTGGCACGGTGTCCGACTCGTAGCTCTTGGCCTTGTCGACCATGTCGCGCGCCATCTCGGCGATCTCGGCCATGAAGGCCTCACGCGAGAGTTCACCGCGCTCCATGCGCGCGAGCTTGTGCTCCCAGCCGCCAGTCAGTTCCGGCGAGGTCAGCGCATTGACGCCCAGACCCTTGAGCAGCGTGATCAGCGAGAAGGCCTTGGCCGTGGGAATCAGTTCGCGGCCCTCGCGGTGCAGATAGCGCTCGCTGAGCAGGCCTTCGATGATCTGCGCGCGCGTGGCCGGCGTGCCCAGGCCGCGATCGCTCATCGCCGCGCGCAGTTCCTCGTCATCGACCATCTTGCCCGCGCCTTCCATGGCCGAGAGCAGGGTGGCTTCGTTGTAGCGCGCCGGCGGCTTGGTCTGCAGCGCCTTGACGACGATGTCTTCGGTGGCGACGCGTTCGTGATCATCGACCGGCACCAGGTCGCCTTCCTCGCCGGCCGCTTCCTTGCCGTAGATGGCGAGCCAGCCCGGCTTGACCAGCACCTTGCCCTCGGTCTTGAAGGCCTCGTCGGCCACGCGCGTGATGCGGGTGGTGATGCGGTGCTCGGCGGCCGGGTAGAACACCGCCAGGAAACGCTTCACGACCAGGTCATAGAGCTTCTGCTCGGGCTCGGACAGGTTCTTGGGTTGCGCGCCGGTGGGCACGATGGCGAAGTGATCCGAGATCTTGGCGTTGTTGAAGATGCGCTTGTTGGGGCGCACCCAGTCGTTCTTCGTGATCTCGTTGGCGAACGGCGCGTAGGCCTGGGGCAGATCGCGCATCACGTCCTTGACGGTCTGCACGTAGTCCTCGGGCAGTGCGCGCGCATCGGTACGCGGATAGGTGAGTACCTTGTGGCGCTCGTACAGCGCCTGCGCGATCTGCAGCGTGGCGCGCGCGGAAAAGCCGAAGCGGCCGTTGGCGTCGCGCTGCAGGCTGGTCAGGTCGAACAGCAGCGGCGACTGCTGGGTCGAGGGCTTGGCTTCCTCGGTGACTTCGCCCGGCTGACCCTCGCATTTGGCGCGTAGCGCTTCGGCGCGTTCCTGTTCCCACAGGCGGAAGGCGGTGGCGTGCTCGTCGCCCTCGGGGCGCTTGAATCCCTCGTCGAACCAGCGGCCGGTGTAGCTGCCGGCCTTGCAGGCGAATTCGGCTTCGAGTTCCCAGTAATCGCGCGACTTGAACTTGCGGATGCGGTTCTCGCGCTCGACGACGATGGCCAGCGTCGGCGTCTGCACGCGCCCCACGGTGGTCAGGTGGAAGCCGCCGCTCTTGGAGTTGAAGGCGGTCATCGCACGCGTGCCGTTGATGCCCACCAGCCAGTCCGATTCGGCCCGGCACACGGCGGCCGAGCGCAGGCCTTCGACCTCTTCGGCCGATCGCAGCTGTTCGAAGCCGCTGCGGATCGCCGCCGGCGTCATCGACTGCAACCACAGCCGGCTGACCGGCTTCTTGGTCTTGGCGTGTTCGACGATGAAGTTGAAGATCAACTCGCCTTCGCGCCCCGCGTCGCAGGCGTTGATCAGGGCGTCGACGTCCTTGCGCTTGATCAGGCGGGTGAGCAGCCTGAGGCGGTCGGCGCTCTTGTCGATGGGCTTGAGCGCGAAGTGCGGCGGGATCACCGGCAGGTGCGCGAAGGTCCATTTGCCGCGCTTGACCTCGAATTCCTCGGGTACGGCCAGTTCCAGCAGGTGGCCGACCGCCGACGACAGTACATAGTCGTCCGACTCGAAGTAGTCCTTCTCCCGCGTGAATCCGCCGAGCGCGCGGGCGATGTCCTGCGCGACCGAGGGTTTCTCCGCGATGATCAGTTGCTTGCCCATGCCGTGGATGTCCGTGCAGGCGTGAAAACCGCCCGTTCAAAAGTGTCGAAGCCACCGTGATCGGTGGCTCATGTGCGGCGCATGATAAGCAGGCCGCTTCGACGCATGCAAGGGAATTGCGGAAATCGCCTGTTCTGGCGACTCCCCCCGTTCACTGCAGGGATGCGTCGTCGAAGGCTTCGTCGCCGGCCAGCAGCTCGTCGAGAATCAGCACGTCGAGCGGGATCTCCTGCTGCCACAACACCATCAGCACGATGATCTTGAGCCGGTGCAGGTCGAGCCGGAAGCCGTCGAGTGCGAGTGCGCGGCCGACGATGAGCTCGCGCGTGGCCGCGTCGATCGCGCCACCGGTCTCGAGAAAGGCGAGGAAGCCGCGGCATTCGACATCCAGGCGCGAGGCCTCGTCGGCGGTGTAGATGCGCAGCGAGTCGGCCTGCGGTTCGCGCAGCAGCGGCTGCGTGGCCACTTCGCGCAGTTCGGTCAGCCAGTGCAGGGCTTCCGAGATCTCGTCGTCGTCGAAGCCGGCTTCGGCGAGGGTGCCGGCCAGCGCTTCGCCGCCGACCCAGGATTCGGGATGGAGATCGTTTTCAAACAGATAGACGAGGATGTCGAACATGGGAACCGCTTGGAAAATCAGAGACGCTGGTATCGGCCACCGGGAAGACCGGCGATACGGCCGTCGAGTTCCAGCGCAAGCAGGATGGCGTAGAGCGCATCGAGCGTCAAGCCGCTGCGCGCGAGCAAGGTGTCGAGGTCGACCGGGTCATGACCCAGCGCAGCCAGCACTGCAGCGGTTTCCGGCGCATCGTCGGCTGCCGTGGGCGCCTCCAGCGGGGCGGCGATTTTCTTCGCGTTGCCCCAGCGCAACTCGTCGAGGACGTCGTCGGCGGTCTCGACCAGTTTGGCGCCATCGCGGATCAGTCGATGGCAGCCGCGCGACAGCGGCGCGTGGATGGAGCCGGGAATCGCCAGCACCTCGCGCCCGTTCTCGGCGGCCAGCCGGGCGGTGATCAACGAGCCGCTATTGGTGGCCGCCTCGACCACCAGCACGCCGCGCGCAAGACCCGCGATGATGCGGTTGCGGCGCGGGAAGTTGGCGGCGACCGGCGGCGTGCCCAGCGGAAACTCGCCGACGATCACGCCGTGTTCGGCGATGCGGTGGGCGAGCGTGCGATTGCGTGCCGGATAGACGCGGTCCGCGCCGGTGCCGATCACGGCGATGGTCGCGCCGCCGGCCTCGAGCGCGCCGCGATGGGCGGCCGTGTCGATGCCCAGCGCCAGGCCGCTGACGATGGTCAGCCCGGCGCGCGCCAGCGCCTCGGCGAAGGCCTGGGCATTGGCCGCGCCCTGCGCGGTGGCCGAGCGCGCGCCGACGATGGCCAGCGACGGCCTCGCCAGCAGGCTGGCGTCGCCCTTGACGTAGAGCAGCGTTGGCGGATCGGCGATCTCGAGCAGCGACGGCGGGTAGTCGGGGTCGGCGAGCGTGACGATGCGATTGCCCGGCTCGGCCAGCCAGGCGAGCGCGCTCGCCAAGGCCTCTTCGTCCGGGCCGGCGAGCAGCCGCGCTGCGGTTTCGCGGCCGATGATGGGTGTGAGCGTGCCGCGCGAGGCGCCCAGTACCTGCTCGGGCGGTCCCAGCGCGGAGAGCAGCGCGCGCTGGGCGGCGGGACCGACCCCCGGACACAGGGTCAGCCGCAGCCAGACGGCGGCCTCTTCGTTCATGGACGGCGGACGAGGTCTCCCACCGAGACGTGGCCGTCGGTGTCCATGACCATGGCGTAGGCGACGCGCTCGAACACGCGGAACACGAAGAGCACGCCGTAGCGTTTGTCCGGCAGGTCGAAGGTCTCCTTGCGACCGTCACCGTCGTAGCGCACCGTGCCGCGCTCGCGGTGCAGGGCCAGCACGTGGCCGATCTCGAGGCCCTCGCGCTTGCCGATGTTGAGCGTCACGACGTAGTGGCGGCCGGTCTCGGCCACGCCCCGGTAGATGCCGAGGATGCGCCCGTCCAGATCGTGGCTCGGCGTGTGCGGCACGTAGGACAGGTTGCTGGGCTGTTCGGCACGCACCAGCCGGTCGCCCGGGCCGATTTCCTCGACGGCGTTGACGATCTGCAGCGTCGCCGGCACTTCGGGGTGCTCGCCGCTGGCCGGTTTGCCCGGAACGGTCAGGCGGGCCAGCCCGAGGTATTGCGCCTCGTAGGCCAGGGTTTCCTTGGTGACCGGGTCGACCAGCGGGCGTGCCGCGCGCACGATCTGCCAGGTCTCTGCGCCGGCGGTGATGTCCTTAGCGAAGATGGTGTCGCCGTTCCCCATGAAGACGCGCTGGTTCTCGGTCGCGACGATGGTCGCGGCGCCGGCGATGGTCGACTCGTCGAGCACCAGCGGGCGGTTCAGGAAGGGCTCGATGTCCGCCACCGGGATGCTCTGGATGGCGTTCTCCAGCGGCTCGGTGCGCACCTGCGGGGAGAGCTTCTGGTCGGTGATCACGCGCCCGATCGACAGGGTCGGACCGTTGCGGTCGAGGACGATGACCTGTCCCGGGTAGATCAGGTGGGGATTGCTCACCGCTTCGCGGTTCATGCGCCACACCTCGGGCCAGCGCCATGGCTCGTTCAGGAAGCGCTGGGAAATGCCCCACAAGGTGTCGCCGCGCTGCACCGTGTAGGTGTCCGGGGCGTCGGCCGCGAGTACGCCGGAAGACTGCGCGACGGTGGGGCTCGCGAACAGGGTCGCGGCAGCGCACAGAAGAGGGAATATAATGCGGGTCATGGTTCGATTCCGTATTGAGCGGAGCGGACCTTTGGTCGGAACCCGCAGGACGGCTGCAAGTCCAAACCCGCGATCTCGTTCCAGTGCCCGCCACTACGCGGCTGGCATGACGTCCAATCTCCGCGGATTCTGCACGCAAAGACCCTCAACCGGCAAGCATCGATATGGCCCTGTTACCCATTCTCCGATATCCCGACGATCGCCTGCACAAGGTCGCCAAGCCCGTAGAGGTCGTGGACGACAAGATCCGCAAGCTCGTCGCCGACATGGCCGAGACCATGTACGAGGCGCCGGGCATCGGCCTGGCGGCCACGCAGGTCAATGTTCACAAGCGTGTCATCGTCATCGACGTGACCGAGGATCGCTCGGATCTGAAGGTGTTCATCAACCCCGAGATCCTCGAACGATCCGGCGAACAGGTGTGCGAGGAAGGCTGCCTGTCCGTGCCCGGCATCTACGAGCGCGTCGTGCGCGCGGCCGAGATCCGGGTCGCGGCCCTGAACGAGCACGGCGAGCGTTTCGAGCTCGAGGCCGACGGTTTGCTCGCGGTGTGCATCCAGCACGAGATCGATCACCTCGACGGCAAGGTCTTCGTCGAATATCTGTCGCAACTCAAACTCAACCGGATCAAGAGCAAGCTCGCCAAGCGCGCGCGGATCACCGCGTGAGCGCGGCCGCGTTGCGCGTTGCCTTCGCCGGCACGCCCGAGTTTGCCGCGGTGGCCCTGCGCGCGCTGCTCGCCGCCGGTTTCGACGTGCCGCTGGTGCTGACCCAGCCCGATCGCCCCTCCGGGCGCGGCATGAAGCTCACGCCCAGCCCGGTCAAGCGTGTCGCGGCTGACGCCGGCATCGCGGTCGACCAACCCGAGAAGCTGCGCACGCCCGAACAGCGCGCGGCGCTCGCCGCCTGCGCGCCCGACGTGCTGGTGGTCGCCGCCTACGGCATCCTGCTGCCGCCCGAGGCGCTGGCCATTCCCCGTCTGGGCTGCGTCAACATCCATGCATCGCTGCTGCCGCGCTGGCGTGGCGCCGCCCCCATCCATCGCGCCATCGAGGCCGGCGACGCCGAAACCGGCATCACCATCATGCAGATGGACGAGGGGCTGGATACCGGCCCGATGTTGCTTGCCCGCTCGCTCGACATCGCGCCCGACGACACCACCGTGAGCCTGCACGACCGGCTCGCTGCGCTCGGCGGTGAGCTCATCGTCGAGGCCCTGCCGAGGCTTGCCGCGGGGCAACTCGACGCGGTCGCGCAACCGGTCGACGGCGTGAGCTACGCGGCCAAGATCGCGCGCGCCGAATCGGCTGTGGACTGGACCCAGCCCGCCGACGTGATCGCGCGCCGCGTGCGTGCCTTCGATCCGTTTCCGGGCATGGTGTCGCGTTTGCGCGATACGCCGGTCAAGTTCTGGCGCGCGCGCGTCGCCGCCGAGGCGGGCGCGCCAGGTGAGGTGATTGCGGCTGGGCCGGAGGGCGTGGTCGTCGGCTGTGGTGCCGGTGCCCTTTGCGTGACCGAACTGCAGCGTCCGGGCAGTCGGCGCATGCACGTCGAAGAGTTTCTGCGTGGTTTCCCGATCGCGCGCGGTGAGCGTTTCGTGCACGCTGACGCTTGAAAGCGGGTCGCGCGCGCCCCATCTGGGTGTCCTTATCCCGACACGCTCAAGGAAATCCGAATGTACGGAAACTGGATCAAGACCTCGATGCTGATGGCCGGCATCGTCGCGCTCTTCGGCACCGTCGGCGCGCTCATCGGCGGGCGCGACGGCATGCTGCTGGCGCTCGTCTTCGGCGGCGCGACCAACCTGTGGGCCTACTGGTTCTCGGACAAGATGGTGCTGCGCATGTACCGGGCGCGCGAGGTCGACGAGACCACTTCGCCCTATCTGTACAACATGGTGCGCGAGCTCGCGCAACGCGCCGATCTGCCCATGCCCAAGGTGTACCTGATCGACGAGGCCCAGCCCAACGCCTTCGCCACCGGCCGCAACCCGGACAACGCCGCGGTGGCGGCGACCACCGGCATCGTGCAACTGCTCTCCGAGCGCGAGCTGCGCGGCGTGATGGCGCACGAGCTGTCGCACGTCAAGAATCGCGACATCCTGATCTCGACGATGTCTGCCACGGTGGCCGGTGCGATCACCGTGCTCGCGCAGTTCGGCATGTTCTTCGGCGGACGCGGCGAGGATCGCCCGCATCCGGTGCTGGCGATCCTGGTCATGCTGCTCGCGCCGATCGCGGCGATGATCATCCAGATGGCGATTTCGCGCACCCGCGAATTCGGCGCCGACCGCGGCGGTGCCGAGATCTCGGGCGATCCGCTGGCGCTCGCCGCGGCGCTGGCGAAGATCGAGTCCTACGCGCGCGGCACGCCGCTGGCCACTGCCGAGCGCCATCCCGAGACCGCACAGATGATGATCATGAACCCGCTCGCAGGGGGAATGCGCGGCCTGTTCTCGACGCACCCGGACACGCGTGAACGGATCGCCCGGCTGCAGGCGATGGCGCGCTGAACCGATGGACGCGCGTCGTCCGCGGAGCGGCTGAGGCGTGGCGCGGGCCGTGGGTGTCGCCGCCTGGATCGCACGCTTTCGCGCGTCGGTGCGTCTCAAGCTGCTGGCGCTGGTGCTCGCACCACTGGCCATCGGCGTGCCGCTGCTGCTGGGGCTGGTGTGGACCTGGGGCAACGAGGCCTACGATCGGCTGCTCAACTACAAGGTGGGCTCCGACATGGTCACCGCGCACGAATACTTCGACCGCGTGCGCGAGGGCGTCGGCGCCGACGTGGTCGCGATCGCCGGCTCCCACCGGCTGGTGACCAGCCTTGAGGCTGCCGACGAACCCGGATTCATCTCGCTGTTGTCGCTGCTCTCGCGCGAACATGGGCTCGATTACCTGATGTTGCTCGATCTCGACGGTCACCCGCTGTCGAGTTCGCTCGCCGACCAGCCGCCCGCCGCCTCGCGCCTGCACTGGCCGGTGGTCGCGGCGGCTGCCAGCGGCGCGGCCCACAACACCATCGAGCTGTTCTCGCCCGCGCAACTGGGCGAACTCGACCCGGTGTTGCGCCTGCGCGCCTGGCTGCCGCTGGTGCCCACGCGCGCGGCCGCTCCCGACCCGCGCATGGCCGAGGATCGCGGCATGATGATTCACGCCGCTGCGCCGGTGTACGACGCGGGCGGCGAGCTGGTCGCGGTGCTCGAAGGGGCGACCCTGCTCAACGGCAACCTCGGCCTGGTCGACCGCATCAACGAGATCGTCTATCGCGACGGCACGCTGCCGCTGGGCAGCAAGGGCACGGCGACGCTGTTCCTGGGGGATGCGCGCATCGCCACCAACGTGCGTCTGTTCGAGGGCGAGCGTGCGCTCGGTACGCGCGTGTCGCAGGCGGTGCGCGACTATGTACTGGGCGAAGGCGGCACCTGGCTGGGCACGGCCTTCGTCGTCAACGACGATTACGTGTCCGGCTACGAGCCGGTGGTCAACGGCCACGGCAAGCGCATCGGCATGCTCTACGTGGGCTTTCTCGAACGCCCGCTGCGCAGCGCGATGGTCTCTGCGATGCTCGTGCTGTGCGCGATCTTCGTGGTTCTGAGCATCATCGGCACCTTGCTCAGCCTGCGCTGGGCGCGCAACGTGTTCGGCCCGATCGAGCGCATGAACCGCGTGATCGGCCGCGTCGAGGAAGGCGAGGCCGGCGCGCGCGTTGGCGCGGTGGCGAGCCGCGACGAACTGGGCCGGCTGGCGGTGGAATTCGACCATCTGCTCGACACGCTGCAGGCCAAGCGCGAGGAGCTGCAACGCTGGGCCGATGAACTCGACCGCAAGGTGGCCGAGCGCACTGCCGAACTGGAGGAGGCCAACGAGACGCTGCGCCGCGCCCAGCAGCAACTGGTGATGAGCGAGAAGCTCGCCGCCATCGGCGAACTCACGGCCGGCGTCGCGCACGAGGTCAACAACCCGGTGGCCGTGATCCAGGGCAATCTCGATGTGATGAAGTCCGTGCTGGGCCCCGCCGCCGAGCCGGTGCAGCGCGAGATCGGGCTGATCCACGCCCAGATCGACCGCATCCGCCTGATCGTCACCAAGTTGCTGCAGTTCGCCCGCCCCGGCGATTTCGCCGGCTACACCGAGGCCGTCGACATCGCCCCGGTGGTGCATGACTGCCTGGTGCTGACCGCGCACAACCTGGACCGCAACGACGTCGAGGTGGTCACGCACCTGGAGGCGACGGCGCCGGTCGAGATCAACCGTGGCGAACTCCAGCAGGTGTTGATCAATCTGATCGTCAACGCCGCGCAGGCCATGCCCGATGGCGGCACGCTGACCCTCGCGGCGCACGACTGGAGTGACGCCGACGGCACGCCGGCGGGTGTGGAGCTGGTGGTGCGCGACACCGGTGTGGGGATCGCGTCCGAGGATCTGGCGGCGATCTTCGACCCGTTCTTCACCACCAAGAAGGACAGCGGAACCGGACTGGGCCTGTCGGTGACCTACACCATCGTGGAGCGCTACGGCGGTCGCATCACGGTGGCCAGTCAGCCCGGCGAAGGCACGGAGTTCCACCTGCGGCTGCGCCGTCAGGCGGAGTTCCAGGGCGGGCCGGAGGCGCCCGGATTCATGCGTCGCTGGAAGGGCTGAGGGCTGGCGCGCTCGGGTATCATGCAGCGGGCGCAGGCGCGGGTCGTACGCACGGCCGGCGCGTGAGCGGCGAAGCGCCGTGACGGCAAGCGGAGGAGAGAGCGAATGCAGCAAGCAGGTGACATCGCGCAGGGCGCGTCCGGCCCGGCGCCGGACGATCTCGCCTGGCCGCGTCACTCCATCCTGATCGTCGACGACGAGGAAGGCATGCGCAGCTTCCTCGAGCGTGCGCTGGCGCCGCGCTGCGCCCACGTCGAATCGGCGGTGGATGTGGAAACCGCGCGCGCGCGCATGGAGCGTCGCCACTTCGACCTGCTGATCCTCGACATTGCCCTGCCGGGCAAGTCGGGCATCGAGTGGCTGCGCGAACTGCGTGAAGCGGGCGTTGGCGTCGACGTGATCCTGATCACCGCCTTCGCCGACCTGGAGAGCGCCATCGACGCGCTGCGTGGCGGTGCCTCGGACTTCATCCTCAAGCCCTTCCGTATCGACCAGATCCTGAACGCGATCAAGAACTGCTTCCAGCGCGCCCGCCTGGCGCGCGAGAATTACGTGCTGCGGCGCGAACTGTCCGAGCGCGACGACGCCAGCGGCGACGGCCTGGTGGGCGAATCGGAGGCGATGCGTTCGCTGCGCGAGATCCTCCATCGCGTCGCCGCGACCCCCAGCACGGTGCTGCTGCAGGGGGAGTCGGGCACCGGCAAGGAAGTCGTGGCGCGCGCGCTGCACCGCCTGTCGGATCGCGCCGCGCGCGCCTTCGTACCGGTCAATTGCGCGGCGATCCCGTCGGAACTGATCGAGAGCGAGCTCTTCGGCCACGTCAAAGGGGCGTTTACCGGCGCCGCGGCGAGTCGCAACGGCCTGTTCTACTACGCCAACGGCGGCACGCTGTTCCTCGACGAGATCAGCGAGTTGCCGCTGTCGATGCAAAGCCGGCTGCTGCGCGTGCTCGAGGAGCGCCGCTTGCGCCCGGTCGGCTCCGAGCGCGAACTGCCGGTCGATGTGCGCATCATCGCCGCGTCCAACCGCGATCTGCTGCAGGCAGTGCGCGACGGCGTGTTCCGCGAGGACCTGTACTTCCGCCTGGCGGTGGTCGATCTGGCGGTGCCGCCGTTGCGCGAGCGCGCCGACGACGTGCCGGCGCTGGTCGCGCATTTCGTCGCGCAACTGGCCGGGCGGCTGGGCGTGCAGCCGCTGGCCGTGCCGTCCGAGGTGATGGGCGCGCTGTGCGCCTATCATTGGCCGGGGAACGTGCGCGAGCTGCGCAATTTCGTCGAGCGTTCGCTGATCCTGGGCGGTTTTTCCACCGCGTCGCTGGTCGCGCAGCCCAGGGCCGCACGCACGGCCGACCCCGAACTGTCGCTCGAGGAAGTCGAGCGGCGTCACATCCTCGGCGCGCTCGAGGCCTGTGGCGGCAACAAGACCGAAGCGGCACGCCGGCTGGGCGTGTCGCGCAAGACGCTGGAGAGGAAATGCGCCGAATGGGACCAGGAAACAGCATGAACGCGGGAGCGAGCGCATGAAGGTGATCGGATTCGCCGGTTGGTCCGGCAGCGGCAAGACCACGCTCATCGAACGGGTCATCGAGGTGCTCGCCGGGCGCGGACTCGCGGTTTCGCTGATCAAGCACGCCCACCACAAGTTCGACGTCGACCAGCCGGGCAAGGACTCCTACCGCCATCGTCATGCCGGCGCGCGCGAGGTGCTGATCAGCTCCGGCAACCGCTGGGCGCTCATCCACGAGTTGCGCGGCGCCCCGGAAATGCCGCTGGACGCCTTGCTGGGCAAGCTCTCCGACTGCGACATCGCGCTCGTCGAGGGCTTCAAGCGAGCGCCCATCGACAAGATCGAGATCTACCGGGCCGGTGCCAGCGAATCGATGCTGTTTCCGCATGACGCGCACATCGTCGCCGTCGCGACCGATGTCGCCGATCTCGATACCGGCGGGCGGGCGCGGCTGGACGTGAACGACCCGGTCGAAGTCGCCGATTTCGTCATGGCGCATTGCCTGGGGCGCGCGCCGCTGGATCAGGCCGGCTGAGCGCGTTTTGCCGGATTTGCGAGAGGGAGAAGCGCATGGATCGACGTTCCTTCGTACGCAACTGCACCCTGGCCGCCGGCCTGTTCGCCAGCGGCGTGGCGGTGCCCGCCCGCGCCGTGCCGCGCCGCTACGCCCGCGTGCGTCTGCTCGACGCGACTGGCGAACCGCTGCGCGCGTCGAGCCTGGAGCCGCGCGCGCAGTACGTGTTCGCCTATCCGTTCGCGGCCACGCCGTGCTTCCTGTTCGATCTGGGTCGGGCGGTGCCGGGACGCAACGGCCTCGAGACCGAGGCCGGTGAGCACTACGACTGGCCCGGCGGGGTCGGGCCCGGACGTTCGCTGGTGGCGTACTCGGCGATCTGCGCGCACAAGATGGCGCATCCGACGCCGACCATCAGCTACATCTCGTTCCGGTCGGCGCGCAACGAGTACGAGCCACCCGAAGGGGTGATCAGCTGTTGCGCCGAGAACAGCCGCTACGATCCTGCCGGCGGCGCGCGCGTGATCGACGGGCCCGCGGGTCAGCCGCTGGCCGCGATCCTGCTCGAACACGATGTGGCCAGCGACGGCCTTTTCGCGGTCGGCACGCTCGGCGGGGAACTGTTCAGGCGATTCTTCGACGAGTTCGAGGCGCGATTGTCGCTGGAGTATCCCAACGGTGACGCGCGCGAACCGCTGGCGGGCGAGACGGTGGTGCGTCGCCTCGAGGATTTCAGCGACAACGTGGTTTCATGCTGAGGCGCGAATCAACGGCGGGCGCGTTCGAGCAGTTCCACCAGATCGGCGTGGTTGCCGCGGCGGGCGAGCGTGATCGCATCGGTGCCCGAGGCGTCCTGCTGCTGCGGGTCCAGGCCCAGATCCAGCAGGGTCGACACCATCTCGCGGTCGGCGCGCTCGGTCGCGTGCATCAGCAGCGTCCAGCCATAGACGTCGCGTGTGCTCGGGTCGGCGCCCAGCCGGGTGAGCAGGCGTACCGCCTCGACGTGACCCTTGGCGGTGGCCAGCAGCAGCGGCGTCCAGCCATGGCGCACGCGATGGTTGGGGTCGGCGCCGGCCTCGACGAGGCTGCGGATGGCTTCGGTGCGTCCGGCGACGGCGGCATACATCAGGGCCGTGCCGCCCTTGGCGTTGCCGCGGTCGACGACGGCGCCGTAGTCGACCAACATGCGGATGACGTCTGTCTGACCGGTCTCGGCCGCCCACATCAGCGCCGTCTTGCCCCGGTATTCGCCCGCCGCACTGGCCACCTCGGGCGACACGCCCTGGTCGAGCAGGATCGCCACGCGCGCGGGCTGGCGGTCGATGATGGCGTTGAGCAGCGCCTCGGACGAGGAGGCGCGGGCGCCCAGCGCCAGCATCGCCAGTGCGGCGGCGAGCAGGATGGAACGAAGCGACAGGGCGACCATGGTCTTCTCCGGAAGAACAGCGAACCCTTATTTGGTATCAGAGGTGCCCGCCGCGCGCAAGCACGATGCTGCGCGCACGGTGCCCGCAACACGGGAGCAGGACATGTCGGAATTGAGCCGTGAGGCTGTCGAGGCGGCGCTTGCGAAAGTTGTCGAGCCGCATCTGGGGCGCGATCTGGTGTCGGCCGGCTGTGTCGGCGACATCCAGGTCGAGGCCGATCGGGTGCGCGTCGATCTGGTGATGGGTTTTCCGGTGCGCGGCCTCGTCGCCGACCTGGGCAAGCGGGTGCGCGGCGCGCTGGCCGGGCTGCCGGCCTCCAGCATCGAGGTCGGGGTGAGCACGGCGATCATGCCGCGCGAGGCTGATGCGCAAGACCCGGTCTCCCTGCCCGGCGTGCGCAACGTCATCGCCGTGTCCTCCGGCAAGGGCGGGGTGGGCAAGTCCACGACGGCGGTCAATCTGGCGCTGGCGCTGTCCGGCGAGGGTGCGCGCGTGGGCCTGCTCGACGCCGACATCTACGGCCCCAGCCTGCCGCGCATGCTGGGCATCTCGGGCCGGCCGTCGTCGAAGGATGGCAAGCGCTTCCAGCCCATGACGCACTATGGCGTGCAGGCCATGTCGGCCGGCTTCCTGATCGACGAGGAAGAACCCATGGTGTGGCGCGGCGCGATGGCTACCCAGGCGCTCGAACAACTGATGCGCGACACCGAATGGGAGGATCTCGACTACCTCATCGTGGACATGCCGCCGGGCACCGGCGACATCCAGCTCACGCTGGCGCAGCGCGTCAAGGTGGCTGGCGCGGTGATCGTCACGACGCCGCAGGATATCGCGCTGCTCGACGCCAGCCGCGGCTACAAGATGTTCGAGAAGGTCGGCGTGCCGGTGCTGGGCATCATCGAGAACATGGGGATGCACCACTGCAGCGAATGCGGGCACGAGGAGCATGTCTTCGGCGAAGGGGGCGGGCAGCGCATGGCCGAAAAATACGGCCTCGACCTGCTCGGCTCGCTGCCGCTGGACATCCGCATCCGCGAGCAGGCCGACAGTGGCAAGCCCAGCGTGATCGCCGACCCGGACGGCGCCATCGCGCAGGCCTATCGCGAAGTCGCGCGCAACATGGCGGCGCGACTGGCGTTACGCCACGCGGATGCGGCCGGCGCCTTCCCCGAGATTTCGATCAGCGACGACTGAAGCTCAAGCTCCGTCCACGTAATCGCGCAGGCGCCGTTCCAGCGTCTTGCGCGACACGCCCATGCGCCGTGCCGCTTCCGACTTGTTGCCGTTGCACGCGGCCAGCACGCGCTGCATGTGGCGGCGCTTGACCTCGATCAGCGGCAGGTCGGCCGGATAGCCGCTGGCGCCGAGCGCCTGCAACGCCTGCGGATCGATCTTCTCGATGCGCAAACAGGCATCGGGCGGCTTCCCAAGCAGGGTGGCGCGCTCGACCAGATTGCGCAGTTCGCGCACGTTGCCCGGCCAGGCGTGCTGCTCGAGGCGGCGCAAACCGGTGCGTGTGGGTGCGACGGCGGGCAGGCCGAACACCGCCGAGAACTGGCGCGCGAAGAAGTCCACCAGCGGCGCGACGTCCTCCGGGCGTTCGCGCAACGGCGGCATGCGCAGCGCGAGCACGTTGAGCCGGTAGTACAGGTCCTCGCGGAAGCTGCCGGCGTCGACCATGCGTCCCAGGTCGCGGTTGGTGGCCGCGACGATGCGCACATCCACGGCGATCTCGTCGTCGGCGCCGACCGGGCGCACCCGCAGGGTCTCGAGCACGCGCAGCAGCTTGGCCTGCAGAAAGGCCGGCAGTTCGCCGATCTCGTCGAGGAACAGGGTGCCGCCATCTGCATGCAGGAAAAGCCCCTCGCGTTCCTGTGCCGCCCCGGTAAAGGCCCCCTGGGCGTGTCCGAACAGCTCGCTGTCGAGCAGTTCGGGTGACATCGACCCGCAGTTGATCGCGACCAGGCGTCCGGAGCGACCGCTGTGGTGATGCAGGCTGGCCGCCGCCACCTCCTTGCCGGTGCCTGATTCACCCTCGATCAGTACCGTGGTGCGCGACGGCGCCACGCGTCGCAGCAGCTCGGCGATCTCGCGCATGCGCGCACTCTCGCCGATCACGCCGGTGGCTGCGCCAGTGTTTGGCGGCGGTGCCCCCGTTGGCGAGGCAGGCGTGTCGGGCTGCAGGATCACCATCGCGTTTCCATTCTTGCGTGTCAGATGCCGATTCGGGACATTTTGACCCGGTTCCAGAAGGAATTGGGTCAGATTTTCCACGCATGGCAACAGACCGCACCGCACGCGCCGTGTTCCGCCCTGGAGGCCGATCCCGATGTCATCGAGACCATCGTGCACTGCAGCATGGTGCATTTTGTCGCGACACGTTGAAAACTGCGTCAATTCGTCGCGAATCTTCTTTGCGATGCCGGCGAAAAGCCTTTTATCCAAAGGTGTTTACGTGTTTTCACGCTTTGGCATAGCGGTTGCTATCAACTATAAAAAGAACCTAGGCAATTGCCTGCATAGGAGTCGCCGTTTGAATCAACAAGTGCAGTCCGACGATCACGACGCAGCGACCTGGTCCCACGACGCGATCCTGCCGGTGGCGCTGATGATTGCGTCGCCGCCGCCCGAACACGCCGCGGACGCGATGCTGTGGCACGTCACCGGTGTGGTGGTGGGCGAACATTTTGCCTCGCCCACCCGCGAGTGCACCAAGGTGCGCTCCGGGCCGCACGGCGACATGTTCCTGTGGCGGGGTTTCTCGCTGCGCCTGCGCCCGGCGCAGGCCGAGGACTACGCGCTGAATCTGGGCAGCGACCGCCCCGAGGTGTTCGTGATCGGGCGCTTCGTTCCCGACGGCGGTTTCGAGCCCTGGGAAGTCACGGTCAGCCTGGACCGCGCGCAGAATCTGGATGCGACCGACCTGCGCGGTGCCGAGGACGTGGTGCTGGCCGCGCCCATGCCCGACGAGGTCGGTGTGTGGCTCGAGGCCTTCGTCAACGCGCACTACGTGCCGCGCAAGCGTGGCAAGGGCCGAGGCAAGCGACGCAGCAAGGCGATCTACGATGCCGAGGTGGGTGACTGGGCGGGAGACGAGACATGATGGACGAGTCGCGCAACGACATCGCGGAGCAGGACGGTGGCGTGCCGTTCCTGTCGCGTTGGTCGCGGCGCAAGCTCGGCCGTGAGGTCGAGGCGCCGCGCGAGACCGAGAGCGTGGAGGCACCGGTCGCGGCCGAGGCCGCAGTCGCAGCGAGTGAAGTCCGTGACGACGACCCGATCGACGCGCGCACCGGCAAGCGCCGCTCCGAACTGAGCGACGAGGACATGCCCGATGTCGAAACGCTGTCGCCGGACGCCGACGTTTCGATGTTCTTCGGCGGTCAGGTGTCGCAGTCGCTGCGCATGCGGGCGCTGGCCAAGGTGTTCAGCAACCCCAAGTACAACGTGTGGTGCGAGTGCGCCGAATACGCCGAGGACTACAACGCCTTCCTGCCGATGGGCGACATCGTGCCGCACGACCTCAAGTCGGCCATCGCGCGCGAGGCCGACAAGCTCTACCGGCGCCTGACTGACAAGGGTCTGCGCCTGAGCCCCGAACAGGCCCAGGCGCACGTCGCCGCCGAGATGCGCGGCGAGCGCGTGCCCGATCTCGAATCGACACTCGTCGCCGAGCAGACCGGCGAGATGCAAGCGGGCGACACGGACCACGGGATGTCCGACGTCGCCGCCGACGAACCCGCGGGGCGCATGCCGCCCCCCGACAAAGAGGCCCTATGATCGATCTGAGCAGTCTCTACCAAGATCCCGTATTGCGCAGTGGCGAGGCGGCTTCCGCCCCGCGCATGGCGGCGCTCGAGGCAGCCTATTCGGTCGATGTCGACGCGACGTCGCTGGTCGCCTACGAGTCGACCGGCTACCTGCTGATCATCGGTGCCGAGCGTGACGCGCTCGAGTGCGCCGACCAGTTGCGCGAGCGCCTGCACTGTACGGTGGTCGCGACCGCGGCTGCGAACGCGCTCTCCGAGGAAGCGCGTCGTGCGCGCGACGATGCCGCGCGCGTGCAGTTGCTACGCGGCGAGCCAGGCGAACTCACCGGCCATCTGGGGCGCTTCACGATGGCGATGCGCCTGCCCGACGGCAGGGAAGTGTCGCCGGCGGCGCTCACACGCCCCGACCGGCCGTGGTTCGATCTGGTGCTCGACCTGCGCCGCGAGCCGGCGATGCGTCACGAGGTGCCACCCTTCGGCTACTACGCGCCGGCGGGCGACTCCGCGCGCCTGATCGAGATGCTCGCCGAGATTCCGGAGATGACCGGCGAATTCGAGAAGCCGCGCTTCTTCGCCTACAACGCCGACATCTGCGCGCATGGAGACTCCGGCCTGATCGGCTGTACGCGCTGTCTGGACGCCTGCCCGACCGGCGCCATCAAGTCCCTGGGCGATCTGGTCGACGTCGATCCCTACCTGTGTCAGGGGGCGGGCACCTGTACCAGCGTGTGCCCGACCGGGGCGATGACCTACGCCTATCCCGGGCCGCGCGACCAGATCGCACGCATCAAGCGCATGCTCGCCACCTTCCGCGAGGCCGGCGGCGAGCAGCCGGTGCTCGTCTTCCACGACGAAGAATCCGGCCTGGAGCGGCTCAAGTCGCTGGCCGACGGCCTGCCGCCGAACGCGCTGCCGGTGCAGCTGGCCGAGATCGGCGCGGCCGGCATCGACACCTGGCTGGCGGCGCTGGCCTACGGCGCGAGCCGCATCGTGCTGCTCGACACCGCGAACGTGCCGCCGACCGTACGCGCCGCGATGCGCGAACAGATCGACTACGCGCGCCAGTTGCTCGACGCGATGGATCTGGACGGCTCGGCGCGCCTGGTGTGGCTGGGCAACGCCGACGATCCCGGCGGGGTGCTCTCCTGTACCCTGCCGCCGGCCGTGGGTCGCGCGGCGAGCTTCGATACCTTCAACGAGAAACGCGGCACGCTGCGCCTGGCGCTCGATCACCTGTATGAGCATGCGCCGCAGCGTCCGCCGGTTACCCGACTGGCCAAGGGCGCGCCGTTCGGCGAGATCATCGTCGACCGCGACGCCTGTACCTTGTGCATGTCCTGTTCCCAGGTGTGCCCGACGCGCGCGCTCACCGATGCTGGCGACACGCCGCGCCTGTCCTTCACCGAGGACTTGTGCGTGCAGTGCGGCCTGTGCGCCCAGGCTTGTCCCGAGGACGCGATCACGCTCGAGGCGCGTTTCCTGTTCGACTGGGACGAGCGCCGCAAGCCGCGCGTGCTCAACGAGGAAGAACCCTTCTGCTGCATCCGCTGCGGCACGCCCTTCGCCACGCAGAGCGTCATTGGTCGCATGACCGAGAAGCTCTCCGGCCACCACATGTTCCAGTCCGACGAGGCCATCCGCCGCCTGCAGATGTGCGGCGACTGTCGCGTCACGGACATGTTCGCGAAGGATCTGGAAGGCGGCTCCAAGCCGCGCTGGCTGGGACCGAGGGATTGAGACGATGAGCGAACAGGCATTCGACACCGCTACCGAAACCGATCCGGTCGACGCGCTGCGCGCCGGAACCTGGTCATTGCTCGGCCGCCTGCTGATGGCGCCGCCGGACGCCGGGACGCTGGGCCGTCTGGTCGAGGTCGGCTCGGCCGGCCCGGCGGGCGACACGATAGGCGAGGCATGGCAGCGCCTCGGCGAGGCCGCGCGCACTGCACGCGACGACGCGTTGCGACGCGAGTACCAGGACGTCTTCATCGGCGTCGGCGGCGGCGAGGTCACGCCCTACGCGTCCTGGTATCTGCGCGGCATGCTCGCCGACCGTCCGCTGATCGAACTGCGTGACGATCTGGCCGAACTCGGCATCGAGATGGGTGAGGGCTGCAGCGAGACCGAGGATCACGCGGGCGCGATCTGCGAAACCATGGCCTTCGTCATCGTCGACGAGGACGTGGATCTCGACTGGCAGCGCGACCTGTTCCGCCGCCATGTCGACAGCTGGATGGGACGCCTTTTCGAGGACATCGGGAAGGCCCCCAGCGCGGATTTCTACCGCGCCGTGGCAGCGCTCGGCGAGGCCTTCGTGGCGCTCGAGCGCAGGGTTTATGCAATGTCGGCGTGAGCCGACAAAACTGACAGCGGCGAACTGATTCGCTACTGGGTCAATGACGACGAGAAGGAGTCGGAGATGAAGAAGAGAGACGATGCAGGGCTGGAGTCCCGGCGCAAGTTCATGAAATCGATGGCCTTGACCGGGGGAGGCGTGGCCGTGGCCGCGACCATCGGCCAGGCATCGGCCGACGAGCCGCAGATCGACGACGGCGCGACGGCCGATCGCCCGACCGGCTATCACGAGACCCAGCACATCCGGGATTACTACGCCAAGGCGCAGTTCTAGCGTGACCGCGACCGCCCCTGAGCGCGGTCATCAGTGAGGAGACGAGTCATGAAATTGGTCAAGAAAAATGCTGCGGCACCCAAGCCGATCATGGCGGGCCTGCTGGGCAAGACGGTCAGCCGTCGCGCCTTCCTGCGCGGCTCGGGCCTGGCCGTCGGGGGTGCTGCCGTCGCGGGCATGATGCCCGGCACGATGGTCAAGAAGGCGCGCGCCGCGCGCTCCATCGATCCCAAGGCCGAGATCAAGCAGATCAAGACGGTCTGCGGCCACTGTTCGGTGGGCTGTTCGACCATCGCCGAGGTGCAGAACGGGGTGTGGATCGGCCAGGAGCCGGCCTTCGACAGCCCGCTCAACCTCGGTGCGCACTGTGCCAAGGGCGCGGCCTTGCGCAACCACGGCCACAGCAAGCGTCGGGTCAAGTACCCGATGAAGATGGTGGGCGGTAAATGGGAGCGCATCAGCTGGGATCAGGCGATCAACGAGATCGGCGACAAGCTGTTGTCCATCCGCGAGGAATCCGGGCCGGACGCGCTGTGGTTCGCCGGTTCGTCCAAGGCCAGCAACGAGGGTTCCTACCTGCAGCGCAAGTTCGCCGCCTTCTGGGGCTCGAACAACTGTGACCACCAGGCGCGTATCTGCCACTCGACCACGGTCGCGGGTGTCGCCAACACCTGGGGCTACGGTGCGATGACGAACTCGTACAACGACATGCTCAACGCCAAGAGCATCATCATGTGCGGTTCCAACGCGGCCGAAGCCCACCCGGTGGCGATGCAGTTGATCCTGCGTGCCAAGGAACAGGGCACCAAGCTGATCGTCATGGACCCGCGCTTCACGCGTACTGCGGCCCACTCCGACATCTATGTGCGCTTCCGTTCCGGCACCGACGTTCCGCTGATCTGGGGCATCCTGTGGCATGTCTTCGAGAACCGGTGGGAAGACACGGAGTACATCCGCCAGCGCGTCTACGGCATGGACAAGGTGCGTGCTGAAGTCGCCAAATGGACGCCGCAGGAGGTCGAGCGCGTGACCGGCGTGAGCGGCGATGCGCTGCTCGAGGTCGCCAGGACGCTGGCCGAGAATCGGCCGGGCACCTTCGTGTGGTGCATGGGCGGCACGCAGCACACCATCGGTTCCAACTACGTGCGTGCCTACAACTGCCTGCAGCTCGCGCTGGGCAACATCGGCAAGGAAGGCGGCGGTGCCAACATCTTCCGCGGCCACGACAACGTCCAGGGGGCGACCGACGTAGGGCCCAACCCGGACAACCTGCCTGGCTACTACCCCATCAACAACGTCGGCTGGACGCACTGGTCACGCGTGTGGGGCGTCGATCTGGACTGGTTGCAGAACCGCTTCGACCAGACGGAGTACGACGACGGCAAGGGCGGCACGATGAAGCCGATGAACACCGGCGGCATCACGGTGTCGCGCTGGATCGACGGCGTGCTCGAGGACAAGGCCAACATCTCGCAGCGCGACAACATCCGCGCGGCGATGTTCTGGGGTCATGCGCCGAACTCGCAGACGCGTGGTCCCGAGATGAAGCGCGCCTTCGAGAAGCTCGACCTGCTGGTCGTCATCGACCCCTACCCGACCGTCTCTGCCGTGCTGCACGACCGCAAGGAGAACACCTACCTGTTGCCGGCGGCCACGCAGTTCGAGCAGGCCGGTTCGGTCACCGCGTCGAACCGCTCGCTGCAATGGCGTGACAAGGTCATCGAGCCGCTGTACGAGCACAAGCCCGATTCCGAGATCGCCTACCTGCTCGCCAAGAAGCTCGGTTTCGCCGACGAGATGTTCAAGAACTACGACATCCAGAACAACATGCCGACCGCCGAGTCGGTGTTGCGCGAGATCAACCGTGGTACCTGGACCATCGGCTACACCGGCCAGAGCCCGGAGCGCCTCAAGGAGCACATGAAGAACCAGCGTCACTTCGACGTGGCGACGCTCAAGGCGCAGGGCGGACCGCTCGACAACGAGACCTACGGCCTGCCATGGCCGTGCTACGGAACGGCCGAGCTCAAGCACCCGGGTACCCACGTGCTGTACGACCCGAGCAAGCACATCATGGAGGGCGGCGGCAACTTCCGTAACGCCTTCGGCACCGAGTACCAGGGCGAGAACCTGCTCGCCGAGGGCTCCTGGTCCAAGGGGGCGGAAATCCAGGGCGGCTACCCGCAATTCACCGCGGACATCCTCAAGCAGCTTGGCTGGTGGGATGAACTGACCCCCGAGGAGAAGGCCGAGGCCGATGGCAGGAGCTGGACCACCGACCTTTCCGGCGGCATCCAGCGCGTGGCGATGAAGCACGGCTGCCACCCGTTCGGCAACGCCAAGGCGCGCGCCCACGTGTGGAACTTCCCGGATCCCATCCCGGTGCACCGCGAGCCGCTGTATACGCCGCGCTACGACCTCGTGGCCGACTATCCGACCTACGATGACCGCAAGGTGTTCTACCGCCTGCCCACGCGCTGGAAGTCGGTACAGGCCAAGGACTACTCCAAGGAGTTTCCGCTCGTCCACACCTCCGGGCGTCTGGTCGAGTACGAAGGCGGCGGCGAGGAGACGCGTTCCAACCCGTGGCTGGCCGAACTCAAGCAGGACATGTTCGTCGAGATCAATCCGGCCGATGCCAACGACGTCAACATCAAGGATGGGCAGACGGTGTGGCTGGAAGGTCCGGAAGGCGGTCGCATCAAGATCAAGGCCCTGGTCACCACCCGTGTGGGTCGTGGCACGGTGTTCACGCCGTTCCACTTCGGCGGTCACTTCCAGGGGCAGGATCTGCTCGACAAGTACCCCGAGGGTTCCGCGCCCTATACCCGTGGCGAATCGACCAATACGGCGACGACCTACGGTTACGACGCGGTCACGATGATGCAGGAAACCAAGACCACGCTTTGCCGTGTGGTGCCCGCATAAAGCTGGATAGAGAGGAGAGCCAAGATGGCGAGAATGAAATTTCTCTGTGACGCGGAGCGCTGCATCGAATGCCAGGCCTGTGTCACCGCATGCAAGAACGAGCACGAAGTGCCCTGGGGGGTGAACCGCCGCCGCGTCATCGTCATGGACGACGGCAAGCCCGGCGAGAAGTCGGTGTCGGTGGCGTGCATGCACTGCACCGACGCGCCCTGTGCGGCGGTCTGCCCGGTGGATTGCTTCTACACCACCGACGACGGCATCGTGCTGCACGACAAGGATCTGTGTATCGGTTGCGGCTATTGCTTCTACGCGTGTCCGTTCGGCGCGCCGCAGTATCCCAAGCAGACCGCCTTCGGCGTGCGCGGCAAGATGGACAAGTGCACCTTCTGTGCCGGCGGCCCGGAAGACACGAACTCCGATGCCGAGCTCACGAAGTACGGCACCAACCGCATCGCCGAAGGCAAGCTGCCGCTGTGTGCCGAGATGTGCTCGACCAAGGCGCTGCTCGCCGGTGACGGCGACGTCGTCGCCGACATCTATCGGCAGCGCGTCATGCGTCGTGGCGGTCGGCCCCAGACCTGGGGCTGGCAGGCGGCCTATGGTGCGGGCGCCTGAAGCCGACAGCCTGCGGGGCCTGGCGGCCCCGCAGGCATCGATGCGAACAAGAACAGGAGTGAGACGATGCCGTACAAAGCGATGCTTGTCGCGCTGGCGTTTGCCAGCGTGTCCCTGCTGAGTGCCTGTGATTCCGAAATGACCGTGTATGAACCGGGTGTCTACAAGGGCAAGCACGACGAAACGGCCACCCGGGAAGCCGCGCAGCAACGGGCTGAACCGCTGCGCGAACGTGCCCTGTCCGGCATGACCGACCGTTAGGAGTACACGTCATGAGCGAAGCAAAATCCGCAAACCCGCAGCGGCGCTGGCGCGCGACGCTGTGGAGCATACTGGCGATCCTGGCGCTGTCCGTGGTGCTGCCGTCCATCGGCTACGTCATGGCGCAGTCGGGTGGTGGCACCGCCTTCGGCGATCGCGACGCCAACCCGCGTGCCGAGATGTGGCGCGACGCGCGCGAGGGTGAGGGTGGCTTTACGACCCAGACCGGGCCGTATGTCACCAACACCATGATCTCCAACGTCGGCGAGAACTGGCGACAGTTCCGCACCGGTCCGCTGATGGAGTACGGCGGCTACTTTCTCGCCGCCGTCGTGATCCTGATCGCGCTGTTCTTCCTGATCTTCGGTCGATCCAAGCTCGAGCATGGCCGATCCGGCATGACCATTCCCCGATGGAAGGGCTACGAGCGGGTGCTGCACTGGTTCGTCGCGATCTCCTTCATCGTCCTCGCGATTACCGGTCTGAGCCTGCTCTTCGGCCGCGAGGTGCTGATCCCGCTGTTCGGCGCCGCAGGTTTCGCCGGGTTCGCGCAACTGTCGATGACGGTGCACAACTATCTCGGCCCGGCGTTCTCGGTCGGCGTGTTGCTGATGATCTTGCTGTGGGCGCGTCACAACATCCCCAACCGCACCGACATCGAGTGGTTCAAGGCCGGTGGCGGCATGGTCGGCAAGAAGCACCCGTCGGCCGGCAAGCTCAACGGTGGCGAGAAAGTGTGGTTCTGGGGCGGGGTGTTCCTGCTGGGCATTCTGGTGAGCGCCAGCGGCGTGATCCTGGATTTCCCGATCTGGGGGCAGACGCGCGAAGACATGGCGCTGGCACAAGGCGTGCATGCCATCGCCGCGATCCTGTGGATCGGCTTCTTCCTCGGTCACGCCTACATCGGCACGCTGGGCACGGAAGGCGCGCTAGAGGGCATGACGCGCGGTCGGGTCGACGTCAACTGGGCCAAGCAGCACCACGACCTGTGGTACGAGGACGAGATCGCCCGGGGCGTCAAGCCCGAGGCCGAGCAGTCTTCGTCCTCGGGTGGAGCAGGCGCCGGCGTGGGTCAGCCGAGCCACTGACGGACCGTTCGAGGCAACGACTGAACGGGCGGCGGGGAAACCGGCCGCCCGTCTTTACTGGAGTGGATATGAAGTTTCTGCAGGTCGCGCGTCTCGATGACAGCGACGAGTACGTCTACAGTGTCGCGGCGCGCACCGACGAGTTGGCCGTGACCGGTTCCTTCGTCTTCTCGTTCGCCGAAGAGGATCCGGCCGGGCTCACCGGCAAGGGGGCGCAAGCGTTCCGCAACGGATTCCTCGGGCTGGACAGCTTCGGCTGGGCCACCGTGGTGCGCGTGGTCGAGATCAGCGACGCGCAGTACGCCGAGGCGATCGAGCGCCTCGCGCGGCATTTCGTCGAACAGTACGGCGCGCCGTCGATCGATGCCGCCTTGCCGGTGGCGCGCCAGGAGGTCGAATATGCCTCGGGTCTGTGCGAACACCCCGCGGGCACCTTGCTGACCGTGGAACGGCAGGCCGAGAACGGCGAGATCCACGAGTCCTTCAAGCGCGTGCAGCCGCGCCAGAATCAGGTCGCCGACTGGCAGGGCAACAGCGGTGAAGTGCGTATCTGGGACATGTTTCCGGAGGCCGACAGCAAGCATTGAGCGCAGCGGGCGCCGCGAAGCAATCTCAGGTTGTAGGTCGTGGCGAGCGAAGCGAGGTGCGACATCCCCGCATTCCGACGGCGGCGTCGGACTTCGCCTGGGGCTCACTCCGACCTACGACTCGCGGCTCAAGTCCTCGCGCGTATTGATGTTGCGAAAGGCCGCTTCCTGATCGTCGAAACACACCTCGACGATGTTCAGCGTCGAATACCAGGCATCGATCTTGCGCCCGCCCGATTCCAGGAAGGCCGTCAGGTGCGACAGCACCTCGCGCCGGCACAGGCAGAATACCGGGTGGGCCTGATCGAAGGTCTTGGCCACGGCCAGATCGGCGCCGGCTGCTTGCAGCGAGTCGTGCAGACGCGCGACCAGATCTTCGGGCAGAAAGGGCGAATCGCACGGTACCGTGACGACCAGCGGGTGATGCGCGCGCGTGAGCGCCGCATGCAGGCCGGCCAGCGGGCCGGCGAAACCACCGATCTCGTCCGGAAAGACCGGATGGCCGAATTCGGCATAGCGTTCGGCGTTCTGGTTGGCGTTGATCAGCAACTCGTCGACCTGCGGTGCGAGTCGTTCGAGCACATGCGCGGCCATCGGTCGTCCGTGCAGTTCCACCAGACCCTTGTCGACACCGCCCATGCGTCGTCCCTGGCCGCCGGCCAGCAGCACGCCGCTGATCTTTGCGTCGCTCATCGCTGGAACCGCTCCTCGCCAGTGAACAGTAGGTAGTGTCTGCCCTTGGCGCGGCCGAGCATGGTCAGGCCGACCTTCCGCGCGATCTCCCAGCCCATCTGCGTCAGTCCCGAGCGGGACACCAGCACCGGAATGCCCATCTGCGCGGTCTTGATGACCATCTCGGAGGTCAGCCGGCCGGTGGTGTAGAACACCTTGTCGCCGCCTTCCAGGCCGTCCAGCCACATCTGCCCGGCAATCGCGTCGACGGCGTTGTGGCGGCCGACGTCCTCGAAGAACATCAGGATGTCGCAACCACCGTCCGGGGTGGGCTGCGCGAGCGCGCAGCCATGCACGGCACCGGCGGCCTTGTAGACCGTGTCGTGCTTGCGCACCGCCTCCATCAGCGCGTAGTGCTGTGCTTCAGAAAAGGTCCAGTCGGTGGGCAGTTCCAGCGTGTCGATCTCGTCCATCAGGTCGCCGAACATCGTGCCCTGGCCGCAGCCGGTGGTCACCGTGCGCGTGGCCATCTTCTCCTCGGCGTTCTTCAGGCCGTTGCGGGTGGTGACCGACACTGCCTCGACCTCCCAGTCGACCTGCACCGAGGCGATCTCGTCGAGACTGTCGACCAGACGCTGGTTGCGCAGCCAGCCGATGGTCAGCGCCTCGGGTGCGGCGCCCAGCGTCATCAGCGTGACCATCTCGCATTTGTCGACGTAGATCGTCAACGGATTCTCGCAGGAGATCGAGGTCGGCACCTGTTCGCCATGCTCGTTGGTGGCCGGGATGGTGACGGTCAGCGGGCGGGTCGCCTCGCTCAGCAGCGGGCGGCGCGGTGCTTGCGGTTCGGGGTGATTCATTGCGGTACTGCCTTGGGTTTGCCATTGTTCCTCATTCTAGCGCGCATCGTCTCGTGCCTCCGGCGACGGAGGCAGCCAGAACAGCGCACCCAGCGTGCAGCAGGCGAGCGCAGCCATCATCCACAGCAGCGTGGCGAAGCCGGCCTGATGCACGACCGGTCCGAGCAGCCACACCGCGACTGCGCCAGCGGAAAACGACACCGCCAGGCGCATGCCGGCCACACGCGAGCGCATGCGGTCGTCGACATGACGCACGATCATCGCCTCGGTAAACGGAATCGCGCCGAAGATCGCGATCATGAAGCCGGCCTGCAGCACATACAGCCACCATCCCTGGGCGTGCGCCGCGAGCGCCAGCAAGGGAATCTGCAGCGCGATCACGGCGATGTAGAGCGGCTTGAGCGTATAGCGGTCGATGAGTCGGCCCACCGCCAGCTGCGCGAGCGAGGCGAGCGCATACACGCCGGCGAGCAGCGCGCCCAGCGTCGCCGGGTCGCCGGTGATCGGCGCGAGGCGCTCGCGCAGCAGTTCGTAGTTGGCGTTGGTCGAGAAGTTGAACAGCAGGCTGCCCGTCGTCGCGGCGAGCGTCATCACCAGGAACAGGCGCAGGAACAGCGCGCGCGGCACGTCCGGCCGGCTGCGCGCGCGACGAGCCGGCGGCAGTGCGTCGTCGCGCGCGAGCAGCGCGAAGGCGATGCCGCAGCCGATGGCGACGGCGCCCGGCACGGCGAAGGCCGCGCGCCAGTCCACATGCTTGACGAGAAAGCCGGTGACGATCGCCGCCAGCGCCACACCCAGATTCCCCGCCAGGCCGTTGATGCCCAGCGTCCAGCCCGGATGCGGGCTGGTGCGCACCAGCATCGGGATGCCCACCGGGTGGTAAATCGATGCGAAGGCGCCGAGCAGTCCCAGTGCGATGGCCAGTTCCAGCGGCGTGCGCGCGCATGCGACGAGCAGCGCGGCCGTGCCGATGCCGAAGAAGAACACCAGCATCATCGGTCGCCGGCCCCACAGGTCGCCCAGCCGGCCGGCGGGCAATGCGCCCAACCCGAACAGAAAGAAGGCCAGCGTGCCGTAAGGCATCAGCGCCTCCCAGCGCGGCAAGCCGAAATCGGCGGCAATGGCCGTGACCGCGGTGGCGAAGATGAGCAGAAACATGTGGTCGATCGCGTGACCGACGTTGAGCAGCCAGGCCGTTGCCCTCTCCTGCATTCCCGCCTCCCATGAGCTCGCCGCCGAAGTGCTACACTTTCGCCGAGTTTATCGTGGCGAAGCCGTAAACAATTCACGCCGCGTTTCCCCAACCAAGACAACGGAGAGATCAACATGAGCCAAGTGACCCTCGCGGGCAACCCCATCGACGTCGCCGGTACCTTCCCCAAGGTCGGTGACACCGCTCCCGCCTTCTCGCTCGTCGACGGCAAGCTCGGCGACGTGACGCTGGACACCTTCGCCGGCAAGCGCAAGGTGCTCAACATCGTCCCCAGCCTCGACACCCCGACCTGCGCGACCTCCACGCGCAAGTTCAACGAGTCGGCCGCCAGCCTCGCCGACACCGCCGTGCTGGTGATTTCGGCCGACCTGCCTTTCGCCGCCAAGCGTTTCTGCTCGACCGAAGGCCTGGACAACGTCGTGCCGCTGTCGACGATGCGCGGGCGCGAGTTCATGAAGAACTACGGCGTCGAGATCACCTCCGGCCCGCTGACCGGCGTGACCGCGCGCGCGGTGATCGTGCTCGACAAGGACAACAAGGTCGTGCATGCCGAGCTGGTGCCCGAGATCAAGGACGAGCCGAACTACGACGCCGCGCTCGCCGCGCTGAAGTAATCCGTGACGTAGCTGCATGCCGACAACGGCGGGCTGCGGCCCGCCGTTTTTGGTGCGCATCTTGAGTGTTGCCATTCATGCGCACTCCGGCCATCATTGGCGCGTGAGAACACTTGGGAGGGTACCGTGGCCGTTACAGGCAACTACGCGACCGGTCCGAAAAAAGCCACCAACGTGTCCCTTTCCGAAGACCTCGTGCGTGAAGCGCGGCAACTGCGCGTCAACGTCTCGCAGGCCGCCGAGGCGGGGCTCGTGCGGGCGGTTGCCGAACAACGCGCCGAACGCTGGCGGCAGCAGAACCGGGAGGCGATCGAGAGCTCGAATGCCTTTGTGGACGCCCATGGCCTGCCGCTGGCGGGGCACGCGATGTTCTGATGGCACGCTTCGGCGTCTATCGAAACCCGTCAGGGCGAGGTTATCTGCTCGACGTGCAGGCCGACCTGATGAGCCACTTCAACACGCGGGTGGTGATTCCGTTGCTGCCGCTCGACCTTGCACCCAAGCCCGCGAGCACGCTCAATCCGGTGTTCGAGATCGAAGGTCTTGCACATGCGCTGGTGACGCAATACATGGCGGCCGTTCCGGTTGCACTGCTGCGTCAACCGGTAGAGAGCCTCGGCGAGCATCGTAGCGAGGTCGTTGCGGCCATCGATCTGTTGCTGCAGGGCTTCTGACAACCCGCTGGGTTTTGTTTTTTCGACGACCGTGCTCACGGACGCGCTCCCACGCTCTATCCTTGCAGGACTGACGCATCCGTAACCGACGGGAGTCACCATGGACCTCGACGCCTATGTGCGAGCACTGCCCAAGGCCGAACTGCATGTTCACATCGAAGGCACGCTTGAGCCCGAACTGATGTTCGCGCTGGCACGACGCAACGGCGTCGCGCTGCCCTATGCCAGCGTCGAGGAGACGCGCGCGGCCTATGACTTTTCGGACCTGCAGAGCTTCCTCGACCTGTACTACGCGGGGGCCGCGGCGCTGGTCGACGAACAGGACTTCTTCGACCTGGCCGCGGCCTATTTCGAGCGCGCGCACGCCGACGGCGTGGTGCATGCCGAACTGTTCTTCGACCCGCAGACCCATACCGAACGCGGCGTGGCCTTCGAAACCGTGCTCGACGGCCTGGAGCGCGCCTGTCGCGATGCGCGGGCGCGCTTCGGCATCAGTTCGCGCCTGATCCTGTGCTTTCTGCGCCATCTGAGCGAGGCCGAGGGCTTCGCCACGCTCGAGCAGGCCATGCCGCATCTGGCCCGCATTCACGGCGTGGGGCTGGATTCCTCCGAACGCGGCCACCCGCCGGCGAAATTCGAGCGTCTGTTCGCGCGCTGCCGCGAACTGGGCCTGCATGCGGTCGCCCATGCCGGCGAGGAAGGGCCGCCGGCCTACATCGTCGAGGCGCTCGATGTGCTGCAAGTGGAGCGCATCGACCACGGCGTGCGTTGCGAGGAGGATGCCGCGCTGGTCGAGCGGCTGGCGCGCGAACAGGTGCCGCTGACGGTGTGTCCGCTGTCCAACGTCAAGCTGTGCGTGTTCGAGCGACTGGAGCAGCACAATTTCCGCCGCCTGATGGAGGCCGGCCTCAAGCTGACCATCAATTCCGACGATCCCGCCTACTTCGGCGGCTATGTCGCGAAGAACTACGTCGACACCGCGCGCGCACTCGAACTCACGCGCGCCGAACTGGCGCGCATTGCGCGCAACAGCCTCGAGGCGAGCTTCGTCTCCGATGCCGAACGCGCGCCCTGGCTGGCACGTCTCGACGTGCTCGCCGCGGCCGCATCGTGAGCCGCGTGGAACCGCGGCGCCGCGCGCCGGTCTTGAATGCGTTCCGCACGTCTCGACCCGCGCACTTCGATGGTCGGTCGCGGGACACCCTGATCACGACGGAATACGCCCGATGCCCCGACGCCTGACCCTGACCGCCCGTCTGCTCGTCTTCGTCCTGTGCCTGCCGGTGCTTGCGGTCGCACAGGGGCTGGAAGTGGTGGTCTCGCCGGTGCGCGAGATGCGCGTGGCCGACCGCATCGAGGCGCTGGGCACGCTGCGCGCCAACGAATCGGCTGCGCTGACCGCGACCACCACCGACACCATTGCCGAGATCCGTTTCGAGGACGGCCAGCGCGTGGCGGCCGGCGACGTCCTGGTGGTCATGAACAGCCGCGAACAGCTCGCCGAGCGCGCCGAGGCGCGCGCCTCGGTGGCCGAGGCGCAGCGCCAGTTCGAGCGCGTGCAGGATCTGGCGCGGCGCGGCACGGCGTCGGCGGCGCTGCTCGACCAGCGCCGACGCGAACTGGACATCGCCCGCGCGCGCGTCGAGGCGGCCGAGGCACGGCTGCGCGACCGGCGCATCGTCGCGCCCTTCGACGGGGTCGTGGGGTTGCGCAACGTCTCGGTGGGCTCGCTGCTCACCCCGGGCGCGCTGGTCACGACGCTGCATGACGATTCGGTGATGAAGCTCGACTTCACGGTGCCCGAGCTGTTCGTCGCCATCGTGCGCCCCGGCCTGCGCGTCGAGGCGCGCAGCCGTGCCTGGCCGGACGAGGTGTTCCGCGGCGAGGTCGTCAGCGTCGGCAATGAGGTCGATCCGGTCACGCGCGCCTTTCGCGTGCGCGCACTGATGCCCAACCCGGAGCGCAAGCTGCTGCCGGGCATGCTGATGACGCTCGTGCTGGCCGGGCGCGAACGCGATGCGCTGGTGGTGCCCGAAGGGGCGATTCTGACGCAGGGGCGCACGCATTCGCTGTTCGTCGTCGAGGAGTCGGACGCAGGCGCGAAGGCCGTGCGCCGCGAAGTGCGCCTGAGTATCCGAATGCCCGGTTCGGTCGAGATCGTCGAGGGCCTGATGGGCGATGAGCGCGTGGTCACGCAGGGTGCGTTCCGGCTGGCCGACGGTGATGCGGTGCGCGTGCGCGCCGTCGACGACGGCAGTCGTCCGCTGGCCGAACTCATCGGCAGGGAAACGGCGCAATGATCCTGTCCGACGTTTCGGTCAAGCGGCCGGTCTTCGCGTCGGTTCTCGCGCTGCTGCTGGTGATCTTCGGCCTGGTGTCCTACCAGCAGTTGCCGCTGCGCGAGTATCCGGACATCGATCCGCCGGTGGTGGCGATCGAGACCAATTATCCCGGCGCGGCGGCCACCGTCATCGAGACCCAGATCACCGAACCCATCGAGGAAGCGGTGGCCGGCATCGAGGGCATCGAATACATCGAGTCGCGCAGCCGCGACGGCGAATCCGACGTGGTGTTGCGCTTTTCCATCGGCCGTGACATCGAGGCCGCCGCCAACGACGTGCGCGACGCGGTCTCGCGCGTCATCGAGCAGCTGCCCGAGGAGGCCGACGCGCCCGAGATCCAGCGCGTCGACGCCGACGCCGACGTGATCGTGTGGTGGAACTTTGCCTCCGACCGCCACACGGTCGCCGAACTGACCGACTACGCCCAGCGCTATCTGGTCGATCGCCTGTCGGTGCTCGATGGCGTGGCGCGCGTGCGCATCGGCGGCGAGCGCGCCTACGCGATGCGCGTGTGGCTGGACCGCAATGCGCTGGCCGCGCGTGGGCTCACCGTGGGCGATGTCGAGTCCGCCCTGCGCGCCGACAACATCGAGTTGCCGGCCGGACGCATCGAATCGCACACGCGGCTGTTCACGGTGCGGGTGCAGCGTGAGTTCCGCGACGCGCAGGATTTCGCGCGCCTGGTGGTCGCGCGCGGCGAGGATGGACATCTGGTGCGCCTGGGCGAGATCGCGCGGGTCGAGCGCGGCACGGTGGATGATCGCAGCCTGTTCCGCGGCAACGGCGACCCCATGGTCGGGCTGGGGATCATCAAGCAGTCCACGGCCAACACCATGGATGTGGCGCGCGGCGTGCGCGACGAGGTCACGCGGCTGAACCAGACGTTGCCCGAGGGCATGTCGATCCAGCCCAGCTTCGATTCGTCGGTGTTCATCGAAGGTGCGGTCAGGGAGGTCTATTCGACGCTGGCGATCGCCACCGTGCTGGTGGTGCTCATCATCTTCCTGTTCCTCGGCAGCCTGCGCGCGATCCTGGTGCCGGCCGTCGCCGTGCCGGTGTCGCTGGTGGCGACCTTCATCGCGCTGGCGCTGTTCGGTTTCTCGGTGAACCTGCTCACACTGCTGGCGCTGGTGCTGGCCATCGGCCTGGTGGTCGATGACGGCATCATCGTGCTCGAGAACATCCGTCGCCGCATGGACGACTACGGCGAGAGTGCGCTGCTCGCCTCCTACCGCGGGGCGCGCCAGGTCGCCTTCGCGGTGGTTTCGACGACGCTGGTGCTGATCTCGGTGTTCGTGCCGATCTCCTTCCTGCAGGGCGACATCGGCCGGCTGTTCTCGGAGTTCGCGCTGACCATGGCGGCGGCCGTGGCCTTCTCCAGCTTCGTCGCGCTGACGGTCTCGCCCATGCTCGCCTCCAAGCTGCTGCGCCCGCGCGATGAAGGGCGGCGCATCGTGCAGGCGGTGGACCGCGTGGTCAACGCCTTGCGGCGGCGCTACGCGAGTGCGTTGCGCGCGATGCTGCGCCACCGCGCTCTGGCCCTGGCCGGCTTCGTGCTGCTCGCCGGCGGGCTCGGCGTGCTGTTCACGCAGCTCGAATCGGAATACGCGCCGAGCGAGGATCGTGGGGCGTTCTATGTGCGGGTCAATGGTCCGGAAGGTGCGACCCACGCGTTGATGGCGACCTACATGGGTGAGGTCGAGCGTCGCCTGATGCCCTATGTGGACAGCGGCGAGGTGCAGCGCCTGCTGGTCATCTCGCCGCTGGGCGGCAACGATGCGCCGGTCTACAACATCGGCATGGCCATCGTCGTGCTCGCCGACTGGAGCGCGCGCCGCCCGGCCGACGAGATCATGTCCGAGGTACGCGGGGCGCTGTCCGACCTGACCGGCATCCGCGCTTCGGTGTTCATGCGCCAGGGCTTCAGCCAGTCCAACCGCACGCCGGTGCAGTTCGTCATCGGCGGCGCGGGCTCCTACGAAGAATTGGCGCAGTGGCGCGACACGCTGCTGGCCAGGCTGGAGGCTGACAATCCGGGGTTGATCGACGTCGACTGGGATTACAAGGAAACCCAGCCGCAGCTCGAGGTGAAGATCGACTACGACCGCGCGGCCGCGCTGGGGGTGAACGTCGACACCATCGGACGCACGCTCGAGACCATGCTCGGCTCACGCCGCATCACCAACTACATCGAGGGCGGGCGCGAGTACGACGTGATCGTCGAAGGCGAGCGCGAACGCCAGCGCAGCCCGGACGCGCTCGAAAACCTCTACGTGCGCTCGGACCGTTCCGGGGAGTTGATCCCGCTGTCCAACCTGGTTCAGCTCGAGGATTTTGCCGATTCGCGCTCGCTCTCGCGTTACAACCGCGTGCGCGCCATCACCATCAGCGCCGGTCTGGACGAGGGCCTGACGCTGGGCGCCGCGCTCGAACACCTGGAGGGTCTGGCGCGCGAGCATCTGCCCGAGAATGTGGTCATCGACTACAAGGGCCAGTCGCTGGACTACCAGACCGCCGGTGGCTCCATCGTGTTCATCTTCGCGCTCGGCCTGCTGGTGGTCTTCCTGGTGCTCGCCGCGCAGTTCGAGAGCTGGGTGCACCCGTTCGTGATCATCCTCGGCGTGCCTTTCGCGGTGGGCGGCGGCCTGTTCGGACTGTGGGTGACCGGCGCCACGCTCAACCTGTACAGCCAGATCGGACTGGTCATGCTGATCGGCCTGGCGGCCAAGAACGGCATCCTCATCGTCGAGTTCGCCAACCAGTTGCGCGACGAGGGGCGCGAGTTCCACGACGCCGTGGTGGAGGCCTCGGTGATCCGCCTGCGTCCCGTGCTGATGACCGGCATCACCACCGTTGCCGGTGCGATTCCGCTGATTCTCGCCGCGGGGGCGGGCGCCGAGACGCGCGAGGTGATCGGCATCGTGGTGTTCTTCGGCGTGGCCGTGTCGACCGTGCTGACGCTGTTCGTGATCCCGCTGTTCTATGAGCTGCTGGCGCGCAACACGGGCTCGCCGGACGACATCAAGCACCGACTCGAAGCCGAAATGGCGCGGCAGTAGGACGGAGGGCGGAGAGATGCGAGCACTGCTTCTGCATCTTTGGCTGCTGCTCAGTTTCCGCCATCCGGGCAGTGGATTGCCCTACAGCTGGCGCCCGGTGTTCGCGCTGATCGTGCTCGCCGCACTCTTCGCCGCGCTGCGCTGGGAGGTGCTGCACGATCCGTACACGTTCGCGCGAGCGATCGAGCTGTCCTCGATCGCGTTTGCGCTGTTCTTCTGGCTGGTCCTGATCGCGATGATCAGCACGCGTTTCGCTTCCGGCTATGCGTTGGTGTCGATCGGCGCCGACTGCGCGACGATGGCGCTGGCGCTGATCGGCCTGTTCGGACCCGGCGTGCGCATGGCGATCCTGTTCGTCGAGATCGTCGCGCTCGCGCGCCTGGCCACGGTCCTGCTGCGACGCGCCGGCTCGCGCGGCCATTGAAGCGTCTATCATCGGGCCATTGCACCCGAGAGCCGTGCCCATGTCCGAGCCCGATCCGCATGCCATCACCCGTCTCGAGCAGCTGGACGCCTTGTTCGGCAGTGTTGCCGCGCCTTCGCTCAGGAAAGAGATCGACCATATTCACCCGCTCTACCGGCAGATGATCGAGGCTTCGCCCTTCGTCGTCGTGGCGACTGCCGGCCCGGACGGACTGGATGCCTCGCCGCGCGGCGACCCGGCCGGCTTCGTCGCGGTCGAGGATGAGCGCACGCTGCTGCTGCCCGAGCGGCGCGGCAACAACCGTGTCGACTCGTTGCGCAATCTCGTCGTCGATCCGCGCATCGCGTTGCTGTTCCTGATTCCCGGCGTGGGCGAGATGCTGCGCGTCAACGGGCGCGCGACGATCTCGGTCGCCCCGGCCCTGCTCGCGCGCTTCGCGGTCGGCGGCAAGCCACCGCGCTGCGTGACCATGGTGTGCGTCGAGCGCGTGTATTTTCAATGCGCACGCGCCGTGCAGCGCGCCGGCCTTTGGCGGCCGCCGCCGACCGATGTCGGTGCGCGCGTGCCCAGCCCGGGGCGTATTCTCGACGCGCTGACCGGCGGCGAGGTCGATGCGCAGAACTACGACGCGGCCCTGCCCGCGCGTCAACGCGAAACTTTGTACTGAATGCGCAGGGAACTTGCGTCGACCGGGGTCGTCGGACCACAATCGCCGACACGCACCTACCGAGGTCGTCATGCAGACCCGCGACAAGAAGCTCGACCCCCGCAAGCGACGCTTGCGCCTGCTCAATCACTTCTTTCTGCTCACCGCAGTAGCCTTCGTCGTCCACCAGAACGTGTTCCGTCCGGCACCGCTGCCGGTCGAGGTTCCGGCGATCACGCAGGCCGTGCAGTATCAGCCGCAGACGCCGCCGCCGGGCTTCGATCCCGACCAGCTCTCGAACGAGGAGGTCGATCTGTCGGTGCGGCCCGACGAGCGCATGTACTCCCCGAGGGTTGAGCGCCAGCCCCCTTCGCGCGACTGACGCCGCTCGTGGCGGCGGTCCCAAGCCGTTGTTCGATCAACCTTTTTTTTGCAGGCGCCGTTCGGGTACGGGCTGGGCATTCGGGTCTCGCTGGCGTAAGATAATCGGTTCGCCGAATTTCGCGCCGAGGTGCGCCATGCGTTATCCAGATTCCTTCGATGTCATCGTCGTCGGTGGCGGCCATGCCGGTACCGAGGCCGCGCTCGCGTCTGCGCGCATGGGCGCGAAGACGCTGCTGCTCACGCACAACATCGAAACGCTCGGCCAGATGAGCTGCAACCCGTCGATCGGCGGCATCGGCAAGGGGCATCTGGTCAAGGAAGTGGACGCGCTCGGCGGCGCGATGGCCGAGGCCACCGACGAATCGGGCATCCAGTTCCGCATCCTCAACGCATCCAAGGGCCCGGCCGTGCGCGCCACGCGCGCGCAGGCCGACCGCGTGCTGTACAAGGCGGCGATCCGCCGCCGCCTCGAGAACCAGCCGAATCTCACGCTGTTCCAGCAGGCCGTGGACGACATCACGGTCGAGGATGACCGCGTCACCGGCGTCTTGACGCAGATCGGCCTGCGGTTTTCGGGAAAGGCCGTGGTGCTGACGGCCGGGACCTTTCTCAACGGCCTGATTCACGTCGGCATGCAAAGCCATGTCGGCGGGCGCGCCGGCGATCCGCCTTCGGCCAGTCTGGGTCAGCGGCTCAAGGACATGCAGTTGCCGCAGGGGCGGCTCAAGACCGGCACGCCGCCGCGGCTGGACGGGCGCAGCATCGATTTCTCGGTGATGCAGGAGCAGCCCGGCGACGATCCGGTGCCGGTGTTCAGCTTCCTCGGCTCGGCCACCCAGCATCCGCGCCAGCTGCCGTGCTGGATCACGCACACCAACGCGCGCACCCACGACATCATCCGCGGCAACCTCGACCGTTCGCCGATGTATTCGGGCGTGATCGAGGGCGTGGGCCCGCGCTACTGCCCGTCGATCGAGGACAAGATCCACCGTTTCGCGGACAAGGACAGCCACAACATCTTTCTCGAGCCGGAAGGCCTGGACACGCACGAGATCTACCCGAACGGTATTTCCACCTCGCTGCCCTTCGACGTGCAGCTCGATGTCGTGCGCTCGATCCGCGGGCTCGAGAACGCCCACATCCTGCGCCCCGGCTACGCCATCGAGTACGACTACTTCGATCCGCGCAATCTCAAGTCCAGCCTCGAGACCAAGTCCTTTCACGGCCTGTTCTTCGCCGGCCAGATCAACGGCACGACCGGCTACGAGGAGGCCGCCGCCCAGGGTCTGCTCGCCGGCGCCAACGCCGCGCTGCAGGTGGCCGGTCGCGAGGCCTGGTGCCCGCGTCGCGACGAGGCCTATCTGGGCGTGCTGGTCGATGACCTGATCACGCGCGGTGTGTCCGAGCCCTACCGCATGTTCACCTCGCGCGCCGAATACCGCCTGCAACTGCGCGAGGACAACGCCGACCTGCGCCTGACCGAAAAGGGTCGCGAGCTGGGGTTGGTCGATGATGCGCGCTGGGAGGCCTTCTGCCGCAAGCGCGACGCCATCGAGCGCGAAGCCGCGCGTCTGAAGGCCGCCTGGGCGCACCCCGAGCGCATCCCGGCGGGCGAGGCCGAGCGCGTGCTGGGCAAGGCGCTGGAGCGCGAGTACCGCTTCTTCGACCTGTTGCGTCGCCCCGAGGCGACCTATGCCGCGCTGATGACGCTGCCCGGCGCGCCGGACGTACCGGTTACCGACGCCAAGGTGGTCGAGCAGGTCGAGATCGCCGCCAAGTACCAGGGCTACATCGATCGCCAGCAGGACGAGGTCGCGCGTCAGCTCAAGGCCGAGTCCACGCGCCTGCCCGAGGACATCGATTACGCCGCGGTGCGCGGCCTGTCCAAGGAAGTGCAGCAGAAGCTTGCCCAGCACAGGCCCGAGACCATCGGCCAGGCCGGCCGCATCCAGGGCGTGACGCCGGCCGCGGTGTCGCTGCTATTGGTGTGGCTCAAGCGCAAGGAACTGATGGCGACCAGGCCTGCGCGCGACGCGGGCGTCCCTGCACTGCGGCAGCCCGGCGACAAGATCGACAAGAAGAGCGCATGAGCGAAGCGGCCCTGCTGGACCGTGGCCTCCCGGATCTCGGGCTCGACCTTTCCCCCGATGCGCGTACCCGCCTGCTCGCTTTCGCGGCGTTGCTGGGCAAGTGGAACCGCGTCTACAACCTCACCGCCATCCGCTCGCCCGAACAGGCCATTACTCATCATCTGCTCGACTCGCTGGCCGTGCTGCCCCATCTGGGCCAGATCGCGCGGCTGGCCGACATCGGTTCCGGCGGCGGCCTGCCCGGCATCCCTCTGGCCATCGCCCGGCCTGAGCTGGAAATCACTTCGATCGAGACCGTCGGAAAAAAGGCCAGCTTCCAGCAGCAGGCGCAGATCGAACTGGGCCTGGCCAACTTTGCCCCGCTGCATGCGCGCGTCGAAGACGTGCAGCCGGACGCGCCGTGCGATGCGGTGATCTCGCGCGCCTTCTCGGAGATTGCCGACTTCGTCCGACTCACCCGTCATCTGCTGGCGCCCGGCGGTCGTTTCCTGGCGATGAAAGGCGTGTATCCTCGGGACGAACTCGCAGCCCTGCCCGATGGCGTGCGCGTCGTCGAGACGCTGCCGCTCGCGGTGCCCGGGCTGGATGCCGAACGACACCTGATCATCCTGGAACGGGACTGATGGCAAGAATCTTCTGTGTCGCCAACCAGAAGGGCGGCGTCGGAAAGACCACCACCTGCGTGAACCTCGCGGCCGCGCTGCATGAGGCCGGCCAGCGCACCTTGCTGATCGACCTCGATCCGCAGGGCAACGCCACCATGGGCAGCGGGGTCGACAAGCGCGAACTGGGCCACTCGGTCTATCACGCGCTGGTGGGTATCGCCGCGCTGGCGGAAGTGCGCGTCAAGTCGCCCTCGGGCGGCTTCGACGTACTGCCCGCCAACCGCGACCTGGCCGGTGCCGAGGTCGAACTGGTCGATCTGGAGCGCCGCGAGACCCGTCTGCGCGACCTGCTCGAACCGCATGCGGACGATTACGACTTCATCCTCGTGGACTGCCCGCCGTCGCTGTCGATGCTCACGCTCAACGGCCTGTGCACCGCGCACGGTGTGATCATCCCGATGCAGTGCGAGTACTACGCGCTCGAAGGGCTGTCCGACCTGGTCAATACCATCAAGAAGGTGCACGCCAACCTCAACCGCGATCTCAAGATCATCGGCCTGCTGCGCGTCATGTACGATCCGCGCATGACGCTGCAGCAGCAGGTCTCGGATCAGCTCGAGGGGCACTTCGGCGACAAGGTGTTCACCACCATCGTGCCGCGCAACGTCCGCCTGGCCGAGGCTCCGAGCTACGGTATTCCCGGCGTGCTCTACGACCGCAGCGCCAAGGGTGCGCAGGCCTATCAGGCCTTCGCGCAGGAAATGATCGAACGGGTGAGGACGCTGTGACGGACGCCTTCGCACTCTTCCGGAACCACGCATGACACCACCAAAACCGAAAGGCCTCGGCCGCGGCCTGGACGCGCTGCTCTCGGGCAACCGCGACGAAGAGGACAAGGGCGAGCTGCAGACGCTGGCCGTGGGCAGCCTGCAGCCGGGCAAGTACCAGCCACGGACGCGCATGGATCCGGGCTCGCTCGACGAGCTGGCCGCATCGATCCGATCGCAGGGCGTGATGCAGCCCATCCTGGTGCGCCCCGTCGGTGTCGACCGCTACGAGATCATTGCCGGTGAGCGTCGTTGGCGTGCCGCGCAGCTGGCCGATCTGGGCTACGTGCCGTGTCTGGTGCGTCCGATTCCGGACGAGGCCGCGCTGGCGATGTCGCTCATCGAGAACATCCAGCGGGAGAACCTCAATCCGCTCGAGGAGGCCGCCGGCATCCAGCGCCTGATCGACGAGTTCGGCATGTCCCACCAGCAGGCGGCCGATGCGGTGGGCCGTTCGCGCCCGGCCGCAAGCAACCTGCTGCGCCTGCTCAATCTCGCCACCCAGGTGCAGGAACTGCTGATGGCCGGCGACATCGACATGGGCCACGCGCGCGCCATGCTGCCGCTCGATGCGGCGAGCCAGATCCAGGTCGCCAATCTGGTGGCCGCCAAGGGAACGTCGGTGCGCGAGACCGAGCAGCTGGTCTATCGCATGCTCAATCCGCGCGACAAGAAGGTCGCGCCGGCGCCGGACCGCGACCTGCTGCGTCTGCAGGAAGAGCTTGCCGATACGCTGGGCGCGACCGTGAAGATCCGCGCCAACCGCAAGGGCGCGGGCGAGCTGTCGATCCGCTTCGGCGATCTGGACCAGCTCGACGGTCTACTCTCGCGCCTGCGCTAGTCGACAGCCGGCTCGCCGTGCGCGACGGAGATGCCGCGTGCCTCGTCGACTCCGGCCAGCGGCACCAGCGCCGCGACGAACAGCACGATGCAGAACAGCACCGCGCCCTGCAGGCCGAAGGCCAGCTGCAGCAGTCCGACGCCGAAGATGCCGAAGATCGCGGCGAGCTTGGAGAACAGTCCCCAGAATCCGAACAGCTCCGCCGCCCGTTCGGGCGGCGAGAATGCGCCCACCAGCGCGCGCCCGACCGACTGACTCGAACCCAGGCTCAGGCCCGAGAGCAGGCCTGCGACCAGGAATACCTGTTCGGTTTCGAAGTCCGTTTCGAGGGCGGTGTTGAGCAGGACCGTCAGTTCCGCGACGAAGTAGATCGCGAGGATCGCGATCACCCACAGCACCAGCGTCATCGCATAGGTACGCCTGCCGCCGAAGCGATCCTGCAGCCAGCCGAAACCCAGTGCCCCGGCCAGCGCAGTGAGCTGCACGACGACGAACATTGCCGTGCGCGTGCCCTCGCTCCAACCCACGACCTGCGCGCCGTAGATGAAGGCGAAGGCGATGATCACGTACACGCCGGCCATCGCGAACAGGATGGAGATGAACACCCGACGCAGGTCCGGGTATTGCGCGGCCGTGCGTATGGTTTCTCGCAGGCGCGCATAGCCGGCGGCAACCACCCCACCGCTGAGCGGGCGCCGCACGCCGATGTCCGGTTCACGCAGCCACAGGAAGGTGGGGATGGCCGCCACCAGAAAGAAGGCGGCGGCGAACGGCCCGACCCAGCGAACGCGTTCGAAGTTCTCGGTGCTGACTTCACCCAGGAACACCAGTGCGAATATCGCGGCAAGCAGTCCGCCGGCATAGCCCAGTGCCCAGCCGAAGCCGGATACCTTGCCCTGTTCGCCGGGCCCGCCGAGAAAGGGCAAAAAGCTCGCGATGAAGGATTCGCCGATTGCGTAGGCGGTGTTCGAAAATACGATCAGGAAAAAGCCCAGCCACATCCAGCCCGGTGCCACGAAGTACAGCAGTGCGGTGGTCGCCACGGTCGCGACATAGCTGGCGAAGAGCAGGCGCTTCTTCGCGCGTGCATGGTCCATGACGGTGCCCAGCAGTGGCGCCGAGAGCACCACCAGCAGATAGGACAGGCACAGCGCGAGGCTCCACATCAGGTTGCCGATGCGGTAATCGGGCGCGTCGCCGACGACGACGCGCGTGTACAGGTCACCGAAGATCACCGTGATGATCAGCAGGGTGTAGGCCTGGTTGGCGAAATCGAACATCGCCCAGCCGAAGATTTCCTGGCGGCCGGCGCGGGAAGTGCGGATCATCGGGTGCCTCGCGGGCAGTGGCGACGGTGCCCAGTCTGGGGCCGTTCCGACGCGCTGGCAATCGCCCGCGACACTGTGGGTGAGGCGTTCCGGGGTTTGACTTGATTACGGTTAACCCCTACCATTGACCGGATTTTCAGCCGCAGGTGGCGGGGTTTCCCGGTGCCTGCAGGCCAAAGGCCATGTTGAAAGCGGTTTACCTGCAGATTTGCGCGACCCTCGCAGCGGCGGCCCTGGCGGCCGTTTTTTTCGGGGTGCATGGCGCCATTTCTGCGGCCCTCGGGGGCTGGTGTGCGTCGTTCCGAACGCACTGTTCGCGTTGCGCATGAAGGCCTTGTCCTCGCGCTCCGGTGGGCCAGGTACCGCGATGGCCTTCGTCGTCGGCGAGTTCTTCAAGATCGTCGCGATCGTGGGTTTGTTGGTGCTGATCGGTCTCGGTTATCCGGATCTCCATTGGGGGGCTCTGTTCATCGGGCTGATCCTGGCGCTCAAGGCGAATTTGTTTGCTTTTCTGGTGAAGACTTAAATGGCTACTGGGCACGCTCCTACCGCATCCGAGTACGTAACGCACCACCTGACCAACCTCAATCAGACGGGGCACGCGCAAGAGGCCATCGTCGACTGGAGCTACATCAACCTCGATTCGGTGTTCTGGGGTTTCGGTCTGGGCGCGCTGACGGTGTTCATCCTGTGGCGCGTCGCGCAGAAGGCCACTTCGGGTGTTCCGGGCCGCTTCCAGGGTTTCTTCGAGATAATGATCGAGATGGTCAACGATCAGGCCAAGAACATCATCCACAGTGCCGAGTCGCGCAAGTTCGTGGCACCCGTGGCGCTGACCGTGTTCATCTGGGTGTTCCTGATGAACTTCATGGACCTGCTTCCGGTTGACCTGATTCCGATGGCCTGGGGCGGCGCGCTCGTTTCGATGGGCTTCGTCGAGCACGCCGGCGAGGCCTACATGCGTGTCGTTCCGACCGCCGACATCAACATCCCGATGGGCATGGCGATCTCGGTGCTGTTGATGTGCGTCTACTACAACATCAAGATCAAGGGCTTCGGTGGCTGGGTGCACGAGTTGTTCACCGCCCCGTTCGGTGCCCATCCGCTGCTGTGGCCGGTGAACTTCGTCATGCAGATGATCGAGTTCCTCGCCAAGACCGTCTCGCACGGCCTGCGGCTGTTCGGCAACCTGTTCGCCGGCGAGCTGCTGTTCGTGCTGATTGCGCTGCTGGGCAGCACGGCCACCGTGTTCGGCTTCCTGGGTCACCTCGTCGCAGGTTCGATCTGGGCGATCTTCCACGTGCTGATCATCGTGCTGCAGGCCTTCATCTTCATGATGCTGACCCTGGTGTACGTCGGTCAGGCGCATGAAGGCCATTGATTTTCTGTATCATCCCGAGCTTTTCCTAGTCACCTATCTCTGAAGGAGTTGTCATGGAAGTCACCCTGGGTTACGTCGCGCTGGCTGCTGGTCTGATCATCGGTTTGGGCGCCATCGGCGCATGCATCGGCATCGGCATCATGGGCAGCAAGTACCTCGAGGCGTCCGCGCGTCAGCCGGAGCTGATGAACGCCCTGCAGACCAAGATGTTCCTGCTCGCCGGCCTGATCGACGCTGCGTTCCTGATCGGTGTCGGTATCGCGATGATGTTCGCCTTCGCCAACCCGTTCGTCGTCTGAGCCTTACCACCTCTCAACCCAACGAGGGTCAAGAAACGTGAATCTGAACGCAACCCTGATAGCCCAGATCGTTGTGTTCTTCATTCTCGGCTGGTTCACGATGAAGTTCGTGTGGCCGCCGATCATGAAGGCACTCGACGAGCGCGCGGCGAAGATCGCCGACGGGCTGGCAGCTGCGGACAAGGCCAAATCCGACCTCGAGCGTGCCGAAAAGAAAGCCGTCGACGAGATGCGCAAGGCGCGCGAATCGGCAGGCGATGTCCGTGCGGCTGCGGAAAAGCAGGCCGCCAAGCTGATCGAAGAGGCGCGTGGCGAAGCTGCACGCATGGTCGAGCAGGCGCGTACCGCGGCCGAGAAGGAAGCCGGTGCGGCGATGCAGCGCGCCAAGGATGATCTGCGCGAGCAGGTCGCCGTGCTCGCGGTGTCCGGCGCCGAGAAGATCCTGCGCCGCGAGATCGACGCCAAGGCGCACGCCGAGCTGCTTGCCAACCTGAAGAAGGAACTGCACTAAGTCATGGCCGAGAACCTCACCATCGCGCGCCCCTACGCGGACGCCGCGTTCGAGCAGGCGAAGGCGGAAAAGGCACTGGGGCAGTGGCTCGACCTGCTCGATCGCCTGTCCGCCATCGTTTCGGACGAGGCCATGCAGGCCGCCGTCCGCGATCCGAAGCTCACCGACGAACAGGTGTGCGCCCTGGTCACGGGCGTCGCCGGCGAGGGGCTCGGTGCCGACCAGCAGAACTTCGTCCGCATCCTGGTCGAGAACGACCGTCTGCAGGTGCTGCCCCAGATCCGCGACCTGTTCGTGCAGAAGAAGAACGGGCACGAAGGGGTGCTCGAAGCCGACGTCAGTTCCGCCTTCCCGCTCGACGACGCCGCGCGCGCCAAGCTCCAGAAAGACCTCGAAGCCCACTTCAAGGCCAAGCTGAACGTCCACGTGCGCGTGGATCCGGAGCTCATCGGCGGCGTGCGCATCGCGGTCGGCGACGACGTCATCGACACCTCGGTCCGCGGAAAGCTCGCGAACATGGCCGCTGCGCTCAAGAACTAGGAGTTATCGCAAAATGCAACTCAACCCCTCTGAAATCAGTGAACTGATTAAGAGCCGGATCCAGGACCTCAAGCTGAGCGCGTCCTCGCGCAGCGAAGGCACGGTGGTCTCGGTGACCGACGGCATCACCCGCGTACACGGCCTGGCCGACGTCATGCAGGGCGAAATGCTGGAATTTCCGGGCGACACCTTCGGCCTGGCGCTCAACCTCGAGCGCGACTCGGTCGGTGCGGTCATCCTCGGCGACTACGAGCACATCCGCGAAGGCGACACGGTCAAGGCGACCGGCCGCATCCTGGAAGTGCCGGTCGGCCCCGAGCTGCTCGGACGCGTGGTCAACGCGCTGGGTCAGCCGATCGACGGCAAGGGCCCGATCAACGCCAAGCTCACCGACAAGATCGAGAAGGTCGCCCCCGGCGTCATCGCCCGTGAGGGCGTTTCGCAGCCGATGCAGACCGGTCTCAAGTCGATCGACTCGATGGTGCCCATCGGTCGTGGCCAGCGCGAGCTGATCATCGGCGACCGCCAGACCGGCAAGACCGCCGTGGCCGTCGACGCGATCATCAACCAGAAAGGCCAGAACATGGTCTGCGTCTACGTGGCCATTGGCCAGAAGGCGTCGACCATCGCCAACGTGGTTCGCCAGCTCGAAGAGCACGGTGCGCTCGAGTACACCATCATCGTCGCCGCATCGGCTTCGGAATCGGCCGCCATGCAGTACCTGTCGGCCTACGCCGGCTGCACCATGGGCGAGTACTTCCGCGACCGTGGCGAAGACGCGCTGATCGTCTATGACGACCTCACCAAGCAGGCCTGGGCCTATCGCCAGGTTTCGCTGCTGCTGCGTCGTCCGCCGGGCCGCGAAGCCTACCCGGGTGACGTGTTCTACCTGCACTCCCGTTTGCTCGAACGCGCTGCGCGCGTCAACGCCGACTACGTCGAGAAGTTCACCGAAGGCAAGGTCAAGGGCCAGACCGGCTCGCTGACCGCGCTGCCGATCATCGAGACCCAGGCCGGTGACGTGTCCGCCTTCGTGCCGACCAACGTGATCTCGATTACCGACGGTCAGATCTTCCTCGAGACCGACCTGTTCAACGCCGGTGTGCGTCCCGCCATCAACGCCGGTATCTCGGTGTCGCGTGTGGGCGGTTCGGCCCAGACCAAGGTCATCAAGAAGCTCTCCGGTGGTATCCGTACCGACCTCGCGCAGTATCGCGAACTGGCCGCCTTCGCCCAGTTCGCCTCGGACCTGGACGCCGCGACGCGTCGTCAGCTCGAGCGTGGCCGCCGCGTCACCGAGCTGATGAAGCAGGCGCAGTTCGCGCCGCTGTCGATCGCCCAGCTCGCGATCACGCTGTTCGCGATCAGCAAAGGCTACTTCGACGACGTCGAGGTCAACCGTGTGCTGGCGCTGGAAACCGCACTGCACAAGCACGTCGAAGATCAGCACGGCAAGCTCTTCAACAGCATTCTCGAGAAGGCGCAGCTCGATGCCGACGGCGAGAAGGAGCTCAGCGAGGCGATCGAGGCGTTCAAGAAGACCTGGTCCTGAGACCGCGAGGGAGGCTGATTTATGGCAAGCGGTAAGGAAATCCGGACCAAGATCAAGAGCGTCCAGAACACGCGCAAGATCACCAAGGCGATGGAGATGGTCGCCGCGTCCAAGATGCGCAAGGCGCAGGAGCGGATGCGTGGCGCCCGTCCCTACGCCGAGAAGATCCGCCAGCTCGCCGCCAACCTGTCCGACGCGAACGTGGCCGACTACCGCCATCCGTTCGTCGTGCGCAAGGCCGAAGGCAAGAAGATCGGCCTGATCATCGTGACGTCCGACAAGGGGCTGTGTGGGGGTCTGAACACCAACATCCAGCGCATCGTCATCAACGCGATGAAGCAGTGGGAAGGCAGTGGCGCTTCCGAGATCCGTGTGTGCTGCATCGGCAACAAGGGCCTGGGCTTCATGCAGCGCATCGGCGCGCAGGTCGTGTCGCACATCACCCAGCTCGGTGACACGCCGCACCTCGACAAGATCATCGGCCCGATGAAGGTCGTGCTCGATGCCTTCCGCGAGGAAGAGCTCGATACCGTCTATCTCGCCTACACCCGCTTCGTGAATACCATGAAGCAGGAGCCGGTGCTCGAACAGCTGCTGCCGGTGACCGGCGAGCAGCTCGGCACGCCGGACGCGTCCTGGGACTACCTCTACGAGCCCACGCCGGAGGCCGTCGTCGACGAGTTGCTGATTCGCTACGTCGAGACGCTCGTCTATCAGGGCGTGGTCGAGAACATGGCGTCCGAGCAGAGCGCGCGCATGGTGGCGATGAAGGCCGCTTCGGACAACGCAAAGACTGTCATCGGCGACTTGCAGCTGGTCTACAACAAGACCCGCCAGGCCGCGATCACCAAGGAACTTTCGGAGATCGTCGGCGGCGCAGCCGCGGTGTAACGGATTAATGCTTTTAAGGAAATGACGATGAGTACTGGTTCGATCGTTCAGTGTATCGGCGCCGTGGTGGATATCGAGTTCCCGCGCGACGCGATGCCCAAGGTGTACAACGCCCTCAAGCTCGACAGCGCCGGCAACGACAGCGGCATCGTCGAAGCGGGCCTGACCTTCGAGGTGCAGCAGCAGATCGGCGACGGCGTGGTGCGCACCATCGCCATGGGTTCGACCGATGGCCTGCGTCGCGGCATGTCGGTTTCCGACACCGGCGCGCAGATTTCCGTGCCGGTCGGCGAAGGCACGCTGGGTCGCATCATGGACGTGCTCGGTCGCCCGATCGACGAGGCCGGCGAGATCAAGTCCGACGAGCTGCGCCCGATTCACGCCAAGGCGCCCAAGTTCGACGAGCTCTCCCCGTCGGTGGAACTGCTCGAGACCGGCATCAAGGTCATCGACCTGATCTGCCCGTTCGCCAAGGGCGGCAAGGTCGGCCTGTTCGGCGGCGCCGGCGTGGGCAAGACCGTCAACATGATGGAACTGATCAACAACATCGCCAAGCAGCACGCGGGCCTGTCGGTGTTCGCCGGTGTGGGCGAGCGTACCCGTGAGGGCAACGACTTCTACCACGAGATGAAGGACTCCAACGTTCTCGACAAGGTCGCGATGGTGTTCGGTCAGATGAACGAGCCTCCGGGCAACCGTCTGCGCGTGGCGCTGACCGGTCTGACCATGGCCGAGCGTTTCCGCGACGATGGCCGTGACATCCTGTTCTTCGTCGACAACATCTACCGCTACACGCTGGCCGGTACCGAAGTGTCCGCGCTGCTCGGCCGCATGCCGTCGGCGGTGGGCTACCAGCCGACGCTGGCCGAGGAAATGGGCCGCCTGCAGGAGCGCATCACCTCCACCAAGGTCGGCTCGATCACGTCGATCCAGGCCGTGTATGTGCCCGCGGACGACCTCACCGACCCGTCGCCCGCGACGACCTTCCTGCACCTGGACTCCACCGTCGTGCTGTCGCGTGACATCGCCGCCCTGGGTATCTACCCGGCGGTCGATCCGCTCGACTCCACCAGCCGTCAGCTCGATCCGCTGGTGGTCGGCGAGGAGCATTACGACGTGGCCCGTCAGGTTCAGCAGACGCTGCAGCGCTACAAGGAACTGCGCGACATCATCGCGATTCTCGGCATGGACGAGCTCTCGCCGGAAGACAAGCTGGCGGTGGGCCGCGCGCGCAAGATCCAGCGCTTCCTGTCGCAGCCCTTCCACGTCGCCGAGGTGTTCACGGGCGCGCCGGGCAAGTACGTGACGCTCAAGGACACGATCAACGGGTTCAAGAAGATCGTCAGCGGCGAATGCGATCAGCTCCCCGAGCAGGCCTTCTACATGGTCGGCACCATCGAGGAAGCCGAGGAAAAGGCCAAGAAGCTCTAAAAGCGTGCTGCGGCGGGGCGACCCGCCGCAACGCAGAACATAAGGACACCCCATGGCCATGACTGTTCACGTGGACGTCGTCAGTGCAGAGGAACAGTTGTTCTCCGGACTGGCGGAATTCGTCGTCCTGCCCGGTGAAGCCGGCGAACTGGGCATTCTGCCCGGCCACATGCCGCTGCTCACGCGCATCCGCCCCGGCGCGGTACGCGTCAAGCTCGCCGACAAGGATGAGGAAGAACTGATCTTCGTCGCCGGCGGTCTGCTCGAAGTGCAGCCGGGTCTGGTGACGGTGCTCGCCGACACCGCGATCCGCGGTGCGGATCTGGACGAAGCCAAGGCGCTGGAGGCCAAGCGGCTTGCCGAAGAGGCGTTGCACGATCGAGGCGCGCAGATCGACTACGCCAAGGCCCAGGCCGAACTGATGGAGGCGATCGCGCAGATCCAGGCGATCCAGAAGATGAAGAAGCGCGGTCACTGAACGACGCGCCTCGACGAAAAAAACGACCGCCGCGGCGGTCGTTTTTTTTGGTTCTTCGCGTGATTTGGGGGAAGTAGTGGTTGACGGGTCGGAGGTTGGTAAATTGGCAGTCGCCAAACAAACCGATCCCCTTCCTCTTCCCCGTCATGCGAGATGCTATGTTGGACATGGTCTTCTGGGAAGGCCATGTTGTGGATTCCTACGAAGAACGTGCCGATGGCTCGTTGCTTCTACATCTGTGTGAAGAGCCCTCCTACCGTCCCCGATGTGGTCGTTGTGGCAGTGACTGCGTGCTGCTGCACGAACGTCGACGACGGCTGGTGCGCGAGCGAGACTGGTTCGACCGACGGGTCTGGCTGGATGTGCCGATTCGCCGGCTCGACTGCTACCACTGTGGTGCGCGCGCCGCCGAGCGCCTGAGTTGGCTCGATGCGGGCGAGCGCATCACGCACCGGCTGCGGGCCTGGGTCGAGGCGCTCGTAAAGATCCTGCCGATTGCCCACGTAGCCCAACTGACCGGCTTGCACTGGCACACCATCGAGCGCATCGATCAGCGGCGCCTGCAAGCCCAACACGGCGCTTTCGAGGCGCAGGGTGTGCGACGGCTGGTGATGGATGAGTTCGCACTACACAAGGGGCACCGCTACGCGACGGTAATCATGGATGCAGAGCGCATGCGTGTGCTGTGGGTCGGCGAAGGCAACAGCCGCGCCGCGGTCCGACCGTTTTTCCAGTTGCTCGGCAAACAAGGCTGTCAGCGCATCGAGGCGGTCGCCATGGACATGAACACGGCCTTCGATCTGGAAGTACGCGCCCATTGTCCGAGCGCTGAGGTGGTCTATGACCTGTTTCACGCCGTTGCGCGCTTCGGCCGGGACGTCGTTGATCGGGTGCGCGTCGATCAGGCCAACGCCTTGCGCAGCGCACCCGCACAGCGCAAAGTGATCAAGCGTTCTCGCTGGTTGCTGCTGCGCAACCGCGACAACCTCGGCAGCGAGCAAGCAGTCAAGCTCGACGAGTTGTTGGCGGCCAATGCACCGCTGGCCACCGTCTACCTGCTCAAGACCGCGATCAAGGAAATCTGGTTTGCACCGACCGTGCGCGAAGGTGCTCGCAGATGGAAAGATTGGTACCGCATGGCTATCGACAGTGGCATCGCCCCAGCTATTGCCTTCGCGAAACGGCTGCGCAAGTACCTACGCGGCATCCTCGCCTCGGCCATCTTCCCGCTCAACACTAGCGTTCTGGAGGGCGTCAACAACCGCATCAAGGTCATCAAGCGCATGGCCTATGGATTCCGCGACTCAGCCTACTTCTTCCTCAAGATCAAGGATGCCTTCCCCGGAAAAGCGCGATGAACCTTTTTTTTTGCCCTTCGTCGGGGAGTCGCCCTAGCGATGCAACTTGCGCTCCACCCGCGACACACGTTTCTCCAGCCGCGCGAGCGCGTCACGCAGGGTGGCCACTTCTCCGCGGAAGGCCTCGAGCTGAGGACGCGTCGCCAGCAGCCCGGACTCCTCGCTGAGGTACTCGCCGACGTTTCCGCGCAGCGCTTCGGCGCCACGTGCTGCACCGGAGCGCAAGGCGCGCGCCGCATCGGCCAGTCGGTGGGCCGGGATGTCGCCGACTACGCGTGCCAGATCTTCCTCGACATCCCATTCGAGGTTGCGAAACACGAAACCCAGCGTCTCGGCCAGTTCCGCGTCGCCTTCGATGCGCGCCCGGCCGAAGGCCTTTGCGAGTCCACCCGAAGCGAGGGCTGCAGGCATCTCGCCCAGCGGCAGCGTGATCCGTACCGATGCAACCTGATCCGCATCTGCCGCGTCGAGCAGCCCCTCGTCGGTGATGCGGGCACGTACCTCGAACGGCACGCTGTCGACGTGCAGCACGCAGTCGGCATGGGGCATCAGTCGCTCGCGCGCCCAGGGCGCGTCGGCGAGCAGATGATCGACTGCGCGAACGAAAACGCGATCGAACATGGGCGCGTGCAGGACTCAGCCGGCCTGCTGAATGCCGGCCACCCGCCAGCCACTCGTGCCCTCGCGCTCCTTGACCAGATGCCAGATCTCGTCGAAGTGCGCCGGCGGGCTGTCGGCCTCCTCGCGCAGCAGACCGGTGAAGCGTACGCTGACGACGTAGCGCCCGCTCTCCTCGGTCACCTCGAGAACCTCGGCATCGAGATCGATCACATCGGTGTGCTGGACCGGCCCCGTCGGTGCGTCGGCCATCTGCATGCGGATCTCGGCGAACACCTCGGGTGTGGTGAACTCGCGGATGTCGGCCAGATCGCCGCGGTCGTTGGCCGCCTGCAGGCGGATGAAATTGAGCTTGGCCTGGCGCAGGAAGGCCGCCTCGTCGAGTTGACTGCGCAGATCGTCCTGCTGCACCGGCGATGCCGCGCCACCCATCTCGGCCATCGATGCCGGCGCCGCGCCACCGAAAGCGCCCGGTGCGTTTCCGGCGTACTGCATGCGTTGTGCGCTCTGCGCCTGCTGGCCTTCAAGGGCGCGGCGTGCCAGGAAGCGGAACAGCATCACGCCGGCGAACACCATCAGTGCGATGAGCACGAAGGAGGCGAAGCCCTCGCCCAGCCCCAGATGCGAGAACAGCGCGGCCAGACCCAGGCCCGCGGCCAGGCCGGCAATCGGTCCCATCCACGACGAGCGGTTGGGCGCGGCCTGCGCGCCCGGACGCACCGGTGCCTGCGCCGCGGGGCGCGGCGATTGCGGGGGCGACATCTGCCGCTGCATGCCGAAGCTGCCACCGCCGCCGAAGCGGCGCGCCTCGGCGTCGGGTACGAACATGCCGAAGGTAAACAGGACGGCCACCAGGGTGATCACGAAGTGCTTCATTGCGATGTTGGCTCCTAGCAAGGGAATGCCGGTCGGGCGCCGGCTTTACGGGCGCGCGGCGCGCGCCCCGTTCAGATCTTGTAGCCCCGGTGCAGCGCGACGACGCCGCCGGTCATGTTGAACCATTCGACCCGCGACAGCCCGGCCTGTTCCATCATCGCGCCGAGCGAGGGCTGGTCCGGATGCATGCGGATCGATTCGGCCAGATAGCGGTAGCTGTCAGCGTCGTCCGCGACCCGCGCGCCCATCCATGGCAGCACCTTGAACGAATAGAAGTCGTAGGCCGGTGCGAGCGGCGCCCATACCTTGGAAAACTCGAGCACCAGCAGCCGCCCGCCCGGACGCAGCACGCGGGTCATCTCGGCCAGCGCGACGTCCTTGTGCGTCATGTTGCGCAGGCCGAAGGCCACCGTGACGCAGTCGAAGTGATTCGAAGGGAAGGGCAGCCGTTCCGCGTCGCACTGCGCCACCGGCAATGCGTAGCCCGCGTCGACCACGCGGTCACGCCCGACCGAGAGCATCGCGTGGTTGATGTCGGTCAGCCAGACCTGCCCCGAGGTGCCGACGCGTCGCGCGAAGGCCAGCGAAAGATCCGCCGTGCCTCCGGCCACGTCGAGTACGCGCGAGCCCTCGCGCACGCCCGAAAGCCCAATCGCAAAGCGCTTCCAAAGGCGATGCAGGCCCATCGACATGAGGTCGTTCATGACGTCGTAGCGACCGGCCACCGACGAGAACACCTGTGCCACGCGGTGGCGCTTTTCGCCTTCGGCGACCGTGCGGAATCCGAAGTGGGTCTGTTTGTCGTCCATGCGTCAGTGCCCGTGCGAGCCGCATCCGCCCTTGGGCGCAGGCGGTGGCGCCAGCGCCGGATCGCGGCTGCCGCCGGTCCGCTCCAGCTCTTCGAGATAGCGGCGCCACATCTGCTCGCGCTGCGTGCCGAGCTCGTACAGATAATCCCAGGAATACAGGCCGCTGTCGTGGCCGTCGTCGAAGCGCGGACGGATCGCGTAGTTGCCCACCGGTTCGACCGCGAGGATGTCGACGTCGCGTTTGCCCAGTTGCAGGACTTCCTGGCCCGGCCCATGGCCGCGGACTTCCGCCGACGGCGAAAACACGCGCAGGAACTCGAACGGCAGGTGGAAGACGTTGCCGTCGTCAAAGCGCAGTTCGAGCTCCCTGGACTTGCGGTGCACGGTGATGCCGGTCGGTTTCGGAGTGGTCGAATCGAGTCCTGCCATGGTGCCTTGCCGAATCGTGGTTGTGTGACCGATCATGATACCCGAAGCCTGCAGCACGGTATTCGGTCCCCACGCGAAGCCGGGGCAGGTTACCTGTCACAAAAGCTTCAAGCTTCTGCAATAGACTGCGCGGAAACGAATGGAGCGAACCCCATGGCTGCAAACATCCTTCTCGTCGAGGACGAGCCGGCGATCCAGGAACTGATCGCGGTGAATCTGACCCGCGCGGGCCACAACGTGGTGCGCGTGGCCGACGCCGAATCGGCACAGCGACTGGTGCGCGAGGCGCTGCCGGACCTGATCGTCCTCGACTGGATGCTGCCCGGCATGTCCGGCGTCGAACTGGCGCGGCGCCTGCGTGCCGACGAGCGCACCCGTGCAACGCCGATCATCATGCTCACCGCGCGCGGCGAGGAGGCCGACAAGGTGACGGGGCTGGAAACGGGCGCCGACGACTACATCACCAAGCCCTTCTCCCCGCGCGAGCTGGTCGCGCGCATCAAGGCCGTGCTGCGCCGGCGCGCGCCGCAAGTCACGGATGATCCTGTCGAGCTCGGCGGCCTGTGCATCGATCCGGGCGCACACCGCGTGCGGGCGGGCGACCAGTCGCTGTCGCTGGGGCCGACCGAGTTCCGATTGCTGCACTTCCTGATGACGCACCCGGAACGCGTGCATTCGCGCACCCAGTTGCTCGACCAGGTATGGGGCGACCACGTCTTCGTCGAGGAGCGCACCGTCGACGTGCATATCCGTCGCCTGCGCTCAGCCCTCGAGGGTAGCGGCCACGACGGGCTGATCCAGACCGTGCGCGGCAGCGGCTACCGCTTCTCGACCCGCATCGACACCGCGGTATGATTCGCGGGGCGCGCGCCCCGCGAATCATCGAGGGCGCGTCGCATCAGGGTCCGTGCCAGCGCATCTCACGCGGATGTCCCGCCCTTCACTGTTAGCCCGTCCATGTACAAGATCTGGTCCGGATCGCTGATCTTCATTCTGGTATGCGCCTTGATCGCGCTCGTCGTGGGTTTCGCCTTCGGCCCGTGGTTCGGCGTCGGCGTGTTCATCCTCGTACTGCTGGGGCTGCTCGACCATCATCTGTCTAACCTGCAGCGGCTCGCACAGTGGGCGCGCCTGCGCGACGACTCCCCGGCGCCCGAAGGCCACGGCGCATGGCGTCCCGTGTTCCACGAACTCGAATGCCGCGCGCGCGACGGACGCGAGGAACGCCAGCGCCACATGGAAACGCTGGAGCGTTTCCGTTCCGCGGGTGAGGCCATGCCCGACGGCATCGTGTATCTGTCCACCAACGATGCGGTGGAATGGATGAATCGCCGAGCCGAGCAGCACCTGGGGCTGTCGCAGGCCAAGGACGTGGGCCTGCCTCTGGTGGCGATCGTGCGCGTGCCCGAGCTGGTGGCCTATCTCGAGGCGGGCGGAACGGATGAGCCGCTGGTGATTCCCTCGCCGCGGCGCACCGACCGGCGCCTGCTGGTGCAGATCGTGCCCTTCGGCGGTGGCCAGAAGATGCTGATCTCGCGCGACATCACCCAGCTCGAAAAGCTCGAGACCATGCGCCAGGATTTCATCGCCAACGTCTCGCACGAACTGCGTACGCCGCTGACCGTCGTATCCGGCTTCGTCGAGACCGTGGCCGACGGACTCGACGATCTGCCGCGTGAGGACGTGGAACGCTTCCTGAATCTCGCGCTCGAGCAATCGACGCGCATGCAGCGTCTGATCGAGGATCTGCTCACGCTCTCGGCGTTGGAGACCGGCGCGCCGGCGCCGCACGAGGAACGGGTGGATGTCGGTGATCTGCTGCGCACCATCGCGCAGGAGGCCGAACTGCTATCCAATGGTCGCCACGCGATCACGCTGGATCTGCACGACGATGCCCGCGCCGACATCCTGCTCGGCAGTCAGAAGGAGCTGCATTCGGCCTTCGCCAATCTGGCCAGCAACGCCGTGCGCTATACTCCGGCCGGTGGCAGCATCGCGCTCGCGTGGCGCAGTGACGACGACGGTGGCGAGTTCTCGGTGACCGATGACGGCATCGGCATCGATGCGCGCAACATCTCGCGCCTGACCGAGCGATTCTTTCGCGTCGACAAGGGGCGTTCCCGCGAAACAGGCGGCACGGGTCTGGGGCTGGCCATCGTCAAGCACATCGTTTCGCGACATCAGGCGGAACTGTGCATCGACAGCGCACCCGGCAAGGGAAGCCGTTTCGCCGTGCGCTTTCCGGCGACGCGGCTTACGCGACGACCTTGACCGCCTCGAAGGTGACCTGATCGAAGTTCGCGCCGCGCTCGACGATCTCCAGCAGACGATAGCCACGCAAGCGTCCGTCGTGCACCTCAACGACGCGGTGTGGCAAAAAATAGCCGGCCGGAATCACCAGCGTGGCGGGTGACTTGAGGGCCGGCGTCGCTTCGAGCAGGAAGGCCATCTGGAACTCGATGTCCGAACGCTCGCGCCCGATGCCGACCGAACGGATCGCCACCACGCGCGGCAGACCGTTCATCAGTTTGACGCCGGCATCGAGCGCGCCGTCCTCGCGATACATCACCCAGCCCACCACGCCGAGCATGAAGCTCTTCGCGTCGTTGGGCCGGATGGCGACCAGCCCGCGGTGTTCGAGCCGCTCGGTGCTGCCGCGCCGACGCAGCCGGAAGCCGCCCAATGACTGGTCGAGCATTTCCCATTGCGTGCAGATATGGCCATGCCGCGCCGCGACCCGCTGTCGGTCGGGGCGATCGTCGATCATGATGTCGGTGACGCGCTCGCCCAGCGTGAGCATGCGTTCGTCGGCGCGGATGCTGCGCTCGATGGTGTTCATCGTCGGCTGTTCGAAGGGCTTGCCGGTGATGAAGAAGGCGATCGAATTCCAGTCGCCGTTCAGCTCCGCGGTGCCGCGCCCGGGGCGGCGCGCGAAGCGGCGCCCGGTGGCGCCGCGTGCCCACGGCTTGTACAGCGACAGAAGCAACTGCACCACGTCCTCCGCGGTGATCGCTGCGCTCAGGCCGAGGTCACCGGCCTGGCCGCTCTTGCGCAGCCGTGTGGCGACTTCGCGGAAGCGCTCGACGAGCTGGCTGCTGTCGAAGCGCCGCAGTGGTGCGCCCGCATCGAGTGTGTCGAGCGGACGCAGGCCCCGGTCGGAACCCAGATCCAGCGCGTAGGCCGTGCGCCGGCCGTCCTCGGCGTCGCTGCCCTCGGGCAGCAGCCGGCAATAGGGCGCGAAATAGCGCGCCAGTTCGCGCACGGTGACAAGCTGTCCGGCGTCGAAGGCGAATGGGTTGGAGAGGTCGATGAGCAGCGCTTCGGCATGCGCCTCGGCCGCGCTCTGCGCCTGCCAGGCGCGGTTGAGCGCATCGGGCGCGCGCGTCCACGCGAAACCGCGCGCTTCGGCGTCGGCGAAGGCTGCGTTGAGTGCGCCCCACATGCCGGCCGGCACCGCGCGGCGCGCCTGGATGAACTCGATCAGCGCGGCCGCGCAGTAATGCACGCGGCGTTGCGCGAGGAGCGCGTGCGTGCTGGCCGAGGGGCCGATCGCCGTATCGCGCGCGAGCAGCGCATAGGCCTGCGCCAGTTCCAGCCAGGTCTCGCTGACTTCGTGCAGGGCGAGGTCGGCGTCCTCTCCGGGGGCTGCGGGTCGTTCGGCGTACTGGTGCGAGAGCGCCGACTGGGCGTGCTCGAGCGGCTCGCGCAGCGCCTCGAGTACGTCCAGCCAGCCTGCCGACGGCGGCGTGCATTGACCGACCACGTCGATCAGGCTGCGCAACTCGCCATGTACGTCCTGTCCGCCACGCCCGTGCAGTGCGCGCAGCGCCGCGAGGCATTCGTCCGGGGTCGGCTTGCTCATGCGGTTCTCCGCGGGGCGGCGCGCGTGACGCTCAGCTCAGGTGGCGTACGATGGCCTCGCCGAGCGCGCGCTCGTCGGGCTCGGCACGCAGGGTCGGGGTGCGCTCGGGCGTGCCCCAGATGGGCTGCGGGTAATGCCGGTCGTCACGATGGCGCGGTATGACGTGCCAGTGCAGATGGGGCACGAGGTTGCCGAGACTGGCGAGATTGATCTTGTCGGGTGTCATCAGTTCGCGCAGGGCCGCTTCGGTGGCGAAGACCACGTCCATCAGGTGGCGACGGTCGGCGGCCGACAGGTCGCTCATCTCGACGATGTGATCCTTCCAGACGACGCGGCAATAGCCCGGATAGTCGGGTTCGAGCACGAGGATCACGCGGCAGCGCGCGTCCTGCCAGACGATGCGGTCGCCTCGCGGGTCGCACAAGGGGCAGTGGGTAGCGTCTCGGGTATCCATGATGGCGGGATTATAACGCCTCGCGCGGCGCGGGTGCGCCATGTGGCGGCGTCACCGGCTGGGCGACGGTGCGGGTCGAACCGAGTGCCTCCGGGGCACCGTGCAGGAAGCTCAGCAATGTGCCGGGCTCGATCTGCGTCCAGCGCTCGTTGTCGGTCAGCGGCAGCGTGGCGATCACGGCGACGCGGTCGTCGGGCGTGGTCACGCTGTCGAAATCGACGCTCACGTCCTCGTCCGACAGGTGCGCGGTCGAGAACGGCGCCTGGCGGATGATGTAGACCAGTCGGCTGGAGCAATGTGCGAACAGCCGTTCCCCGTTGCACAGCAGGAAGTTGAATTCCCCGCGGCTGCCGATCTCGATCGCCAGTTCGCGCAGGGTCGCGTGCAACGTGCGCGCATCCGGTGGGCCGTCGGGAAAGCGCTCGGCCAGTGTCTGCAGGATGTGGCAGAAGGCGCGCTCGGAATCGGTCGTGCCGACCGGCCGGAAGCGCCCGCCCAGCACCGGTGCGTAGTCGCGCAGATGACCGTTGTGGGCAAAGATCCAGTAGCGGCCCCACAGCTCGCGCTGGAACGGATGGGTGTTGTCGAGCCGGATGTCCCCCTGTGTGGCCTTGCGGATGTGGGCGATGACGTTGAGCGAGCGGATCGGGTAGTGGCGCACCAGTTCGGCCACGGGCGAGTCGGCGCTGGGCTGCGGATCGAGAAAGACGCGCACGCCGCGGCCTTCGAAGAAGGCGATGCCCCAGCCGTCACGATGGTGGTCGGTGAGACCACCGCGCGCGCGAAAACCGGTGAACGAGAAGCAGATGTCCGTCGGGACATTGCAGTTCATTCCTAGCAATTGACACATCAGGGAACATCCGGTGCAGGCAACGCCCCGATTATAGATGGGTGGCGCGTCAGGGATGGGCGGGTGCGCCCTGCAGTGCCGCGTCGGTGGTCGCACCACGCGGCCGACGGTCGACCAGCCAGTCGGTCAGCGCCGCGCCGGCCCACATGCCGCACAGCGTCAGCCACGCGGTGAGTGCGAACACCGCCGCACCGGACACGCCGGCGCCGACCGCGCACCCGCCGGCGAGCATGCCGCCGAAGCCCATCAGCACCGCGCCGACGATGTAGCGGCGCATCGCAGCACCCCCCTGGAAGCCTTCGAGCTTGAGTTCGCGAGCGAACCACGCGGCGACGAAGGAGCCCAGGAACACGCCGGGAATCATGCCGTGGTCGAAGTTCAGGCTCTGTCCGACGGGCGAGAGCACCAGCATCAGCATGTCGGCGGCAGGGCCGGTGAAGGACAGGCTCTTCACCGGCGTGGGTTCGAAGGTGACCTGCGACAGGGCGAAGTTGGCCCACCATGCGGCGGCCACCATCGCGCCGGCGCCGATGCCGCCGATCCAGCCCCAGAGCGACACGCGGCTGCGCAGTGCGAAGAACACGCCGGCGGCCAGCCACACCAGACCGAAAGCCAGACCGCCGGCGTTGCCCATTCCGGTCGTCGCCAGCAGGTCGCGCGCGGCGCCGCCGTCGACCGTCCATAGCGCGCCGATCCATTCGCGCGCCGGCGCGAGCACGCCGCCCATCGAGGCCTGGGCGGTAACTGCGAAGATCAGACCGGACAGCAAGGCGCGCAGGTTGCCGTTTGCGGCGAGCACCAGCAGGCGGCTGGAGCAGCCGCGCGCGAGGACCATGCCGATGCCGAACAGCAGGCCGCCGATCAATGCGCCCGAAACGCTGCCGCGGCTGGCGAGCTGGCGCACGTTGGCAGTGTCGAACTGACCGGCCAGCGCAAGGAGTTGGGTGGCGACCACGGCGGCCGAGAACGCGAACAGCCATACGGCCAGGCGCGCGCCCAGTTGCCCGCGCGCGACCTCGACCACGGCAGCGCGCAGACAAAAGCGCGAGCGCTGGGCGAAGAAGCCGAACAGCGTGCCGACCGCCAGACCCGCCAGCGCCAGCGCGCGGTGGTCACCGACGGCTTCGACGAATTCGACGAGTGCGGACATGGCATTCTCCCCGGCGTGCGGGACGGACGGTTCTTCCGTATAAGAATGCGCTTAAATTAGGGTTTGGTTATTGATCTGACTCAAGCCGGGCAGAAGGTGTCAGCGGTTCATGCCCGGCATGTTCTTCATCATCGAGTCCAGATCGATGTTGCCCATGCCGGGGATGTTCACTCCCCCCTTCATGCGCGTGTCGCCGGGACGCTGGCCGGGATGACACTTTGGCGCGACCCAGCGGCTCTCGACCTGGGCCGTGGATTGCTTCATGCCATGCAGCGGCGGCGTGAAGGTACTGCGGATCTCGCCGCGGTAGGCGGTCTCGAAGTTGCCGGTGAAGTCGGACACGATCTGCGCCTTCGAGCCCTCGATCGTGCAGGTGGCGCTGGCGCGCAGGCGGTTGCCTGAGTAGTCGACCTTCATGTCCGTGCACTCGGCCTTCTCGGCTTCCGGGTGGCGCATCAGGTCCTCGATGCTGCCGTCCATGCAGGATTCCATGTTCATCGACATGCCGCCCATGTCCACCATCCTGGTCTGCATCTCCCACAGGCCGGCACGGGGCGTGGGCAGGTCGGGCGGCAACGGGTTGGCGAGCGCGGCGCCTGCAAGGGCGGCCAGCGGCAGCATCAGGATGGGCTTCATGTCGGGGCTCCGTATCGTTGCGGGCGTCAGGCGCCCAGCTTGCGTTTGAGGATCTCGTTGACCTGCGCCGGATTGGCCTTGCCGCGGCTGGCCTTCATGACCTGGCCGACCAGTGCGTTGAACGCCTTGTCCTTGCCGGCGCGGAACTCGTCCACGGACTTCTGGTTTGCGGCGAGGACCTCGTCGACCATCGCTTCGATCGCGCCCGAGTCGGTGACCTGCTTGAGCCCCTGAGCCTCGATGATTTCGTCGGCACTCGCGCCGTCGCCGTTCCACAGGGTATCGAAGACCTTGCGGCCGATGCTGTTAGAAATCGTGTTGTCGGCGATGCGCTGCACCAGGCTGGCGATCTGTGCGGCCGAAACCGGAGATTTGGCGATGTCCAGGTCGGCCTTGTTGAGCCGTGCCGCCAGATCGCCCATGACCCAGTTGGCGCACAGCTTGGCATGGGCGCTGCCTGCCGCGTCGACGGTGGCCTGGAAGAAGGCTGCGACCTCGCGCGAGGCTGTCAACGTGGCCGCATCGTAGGGTGACAGGCCGAACTCGCGGATGAAGCGCGCCTTCATCGCCTCGGGCAGTTCCGGCATGGCGGAGCCGACCTCGTCCATCCATTCCTGCGAGATGATCAGCGGCAGCAGGTCTGGGTCCGGGAAGTAGCGGTAATCGTGCGCGTCTTCCTTGGTGCGCATCACGCGCGTCTCGCCGGTGTCGGGGTCGAACAGCACGGTGGCCTGCTGGATGCTCCCGCCGTCCTCGAGCCGTTCGATCTGCCACTGCACCTCGTAGTCGATGGCCTGCTGCAGAAAGCGGAAGGAGTTCAGGTTCTTGATCTCGCGCCGCGTGCCCAGCGGGTCACCGGGGCGGCGCACCGAGACGTTGGCGTCGCAACGGAAGGAGCCTTCCTGCATGTTGCCGTCGCAGATCTCGATCCAGCGCACCAGCGCGTGCAGCGCGCGGGCGTAGGCCACGGCCTCGGCCGACGAGCTCATCTCCGGTTCGGAGACGATCTCGAGCAGCGGCGTGCCGGCGCGGTTCAGATCGATGCCGCTCATACCGTGGAAGTCTTCGTGCAGGCTCTTGCCCGCGTCCTCTTCCAGGTGCGCGCGGGTGAGATTCACGGTCTTCTCGTAGGCGGCCTCGCCTTCGCCGACACGGATCGTGATCGCACCGCCCTGCACCACCGGCAGGTCCATCTGGCTGATCTGGTAGCCCTTGGGAAGATCCGGGTAGAAGTAGTTCTTGCGCGCGAAGATGCTCTTCGGCGCGACATGCGCGCCGATGGCCAGACCGAAGCGGATGGCGCGCTCGACCGCGCCGCGGTTGAGGACCGGCAGCACGCCGGGCAGCGCGATGTCGACGGCGCTGGCCTGGCGGTTGGGGTCGGCACCGAAGGCGGTCGAGGCGCCGGAGAAGATCTTGGATGCGGTGTTCAGCTGGGCATGGACTTCCAGTCCGATGACCACTTCCCAGGTGTTCTGGCTCATGTCTGTCAGTTCCTCACGCCGCGATTTCGGGCCGGCGGCGGTGCCAGTCGGTGACCTGCTGGTAGCGATGCGCCACATCGAGCAGGCGGGCTTCGTCGAAATGATTGCCGACGAGTTGCAGGCCCACCGGCATGGCGTCCGCGCCGAAACCGCAGGGCAGCGACACGCCTGGCACGCCGGCGAGGTTGATGGCGATGGTGTAGATGTCGGACAGATACATCTGCACCGGGTCGTCGGTCTTCGCGCCGAGTTTCCAGGCGGTGGTCGGGCTGACCGGGCCGGCGATCACGTCGCAGGCCTCGAAGGCGTGGGCGAAGTCGCTGGCGATGAGGCGACGCAGCTTCTGCGCCTTCAGGTAATAGGCGTCGTAGTAGCCGTGCGAGAGCACGTAGGTGCCGATCAGGATGCGCCGCTGGACCTCGGCGCCGAAGCCCTCGCCGCGGCTCTTGCGGTACATGTCGTCCAGATCCGTGTATTCGGCTGCGCGGTGCCCGTAGCGCACGCCGTCGAAGCGCGACAGGTTGGTCGAGGCCTCGGCCGGGGCGAGCACGTAATAGGCGGGGATCGCCAGCTTCGCGTTGGGCAGGGCGACCTCCACCGTGGTGGCGCCGAGCTTGCGGTAGGCGTCGAGCGCGGCCTCGATCGCGGCGCGCACGTCGTTGGCCAGGCCCTCGCCGAAGAACTCCACCGGCAGTCCGATGCGCAGGCCGGCCAGTGGCTTTTCCGGGTCCGTGGGCGTGCGCGCGATCTCGCGCCCGTAGTCCTCGCCCGGGCGCTCCAGGCTGGTGGAATCGCGCGGGTCGAAGCCGCACATGGCGCTGAGCACCGGGGCGCAGTCCTCGGCCGAGGCGGCGAACACGCCGGCCTGGTCGAAGGACGAGGCGTAAGCGATCATGCCGTAGCGGCTGACCGTGCCGTAGGTGGGCTTGATGCCGGTCACGCCGGTCATCGCAGCGGGCTGGCGCACTGAACCGCCGGTGTCGGTGCCGGTGGCCAGCGGCACCATGCGTGCGGCCACCGCCGCGGCCGAGCCGCCGGACGAACCGCCGGGGATTCGCGTGACATCCCACGGGTTCTTCGTCGCGCCGAAGTGCGAGTTCTCGTTGCTCGAGCCCATCGCGAACTCATCCATGTTGGTCTTGCCGAGCATCACGACGCCGGCATTGCGCAGTTTGCCGACCACGTGCGCGTCATACGGACTGACGAAGTTGGCGAGCATCTTCGAGCCGCAGGTGGTGAGCACGCCCTCGGTGCAGAACACGTCCTTGTGCGCGAGCGGGATGCCGGTCAGCGGTCCGGCATCCTTGCGCGCGATGCGCGCATCGGCTGCGGCGGCCTCGCGCAACGCGCGCTCACGATCTATCGTGATGAAGGCGTTCAGATCCGGGTTGAGGCGCTCGATGCGGTCGAGGAAGAGCGTGGCGAGTTCCACGCTCGTCGTCTTGCCGGTGTCGAGCGCGGCACGCAGTTCGGTCAGGCTGGAATCGATCATTTGGGGCGTTCGGTGGCGCCGGCGATGGCCGGCGGGGGGCGGTTCGGGCTTACTCGATGACGCGCGGCACCAGATACAGACCGGCTTCGGTCTGCGGGGCGATGCGCTGGAAGTCGTCGCGCCGGTCGCCTTCGGTGACGCGATCGTCGCGCAGGCGCTGGGCGGTTTCCTGCGGATGGCTCATCGGCTCGACGCCGTCGGTGTCGACGGCCTGCATCTGTTCGATCAGGCCGAATATGCCGTTGAGCTTGTCTCGGGTGGCCTCGGCGTCCGCGTCGGACAAGTCGATGCGGGCCAGCGAGGCGATGTTGCGAACTTCGTCGAGCGAGAGCGACATGTGTTTACAAATGCTGTTAAACCGGGGGAGTTTGTAGAGTATCATATCCGCTTTCGGCCTTCTGCCGTCCGGGTTCCGGCGCTTGCGGGGGTCGGGCCCGTGGGTCCTCACCGGTATTCGGATTCTTCATGTTCGGTTTTCTGCGTTCCTATTTTTCCAGCGATCTCGCGATCGACCTTGGCACGGCCAATACCCTCATCTACGTCCGCGGCAAGGGCATCGTCCTCGACGAGCCCTCGGTCGTTGCGATCCGTACCGAAGGCGGGCCCAACGCCAAGCGCACGATCCAGGCGGTGGGTGCCCAGGCCAAGCAGATGCTGGGCAAGACACCCGGCAACATCACCGCCATCCGCCCGATGAAGGACGGCGTGATCGCCGATTTCGTCGTCACCGAGCAGATGATCAAGCAGTTCATCAAGAAGGTGCACGACTCGCGCATGTTCTCGCCGAGCCCGCGCATCATCATCTGTGTGCCCTGCGGCTCGACCCAGGTCGAGCGCCGCGCGATCCGCGACGCGGCGCTGGCCGCCGGCGCGAGCCAGGTCTTCCTGATCGAGGAGCCCATGGCCGCTGCGATCGGTGCGGGCATGCCGGTGTCCGAGGCGACCGGTTCCATGGTCGTCGACATCGGCGGCGGCACCACCGAGGTCGGCGTGATCTCGCTCGGCGGCATGGTCTACAGCGGCTCGGTGCGCGTCGGCGGCGACAAGTTCGACGAGGCCATCGTCAACTACATCCGGCGCAACTACGGCATGCTCATCGGCGACACCACGGCCGAGAACATCAAGCATTCCATCGGCTCGGCCTTCCCCGGCTCCGAAGTGCGCGAGATGGAGGTCAAGGGCCGCAACCTGGCCGAAGGCATTCCCCGCAGCTTCACGGTGTCGAGCAACGAAGTGCTCGAGGCGGTGACCGAGCCGCTCAACCAGATCGTCTCGGCGGTCAAGATCGCACTCGAGCAGACCCCGCCGGAACTCGGTGCGGACATCGCCGAGCGCGGGCTGGTGCTCACCGGCGGTGGTGCGCTGCTCAAGGATCTCGACCGTCTGCTGATGGAGGAGACCGGCCTGCCGGTGATCGTCGCCGACGAGCCGCTGACCTGCGTCGCGCGCGGCTGCGGCATGGCGCTGGAAAAGATGGATACGCTCGGCTCCATCTTCACGCACGAATGATCTCGCGCGGGACGGACGCCTTGCGGCTGCCGCTCCCGCCGTCCCCGTATTGATCCATGTCACTGGCCGGCCACCCGTCCCCGCCCAGTTTTCGTCGTGGCCTGTCGCCGCCGGCGCGGCTGGGGCTGCTGTGCTCGATCTGTCTGGCGATGCTCGTCGCCGACATCCGCTTCGGTTATCTAGAGGTCGTGCGCCAGGTCGTCTCCGTCGCCATTCATCCGCTGCAGCGGGTGGCCGCCGCGCCGGTCGGCTTCCTGCGCAACGCCACGGTCTATTTCGCCACGCTGGTCGATGTGCAGGTCGAAAATGCCGAACTGCGCCGCAGCCAGGTGGAGGCCGCGCAGCGTCTGCTGCGCTTCGAGCAACTCGAGCGCGAGAACGCCGAACTGCGGAAGCTCGCCGGTTTGTCACAGGCTGTTGCGCTGACCGGTGTGGGTGCGGAAATCCTTTATGATGCGCCGGATCCCTTTTCGCGCAAGGTGATTCTCGACAAGGGCACACACCATGGCGTGCGTGACGGCCTCGCAGTGGTCGACGCACGCGGGTTGATCGGGCAGATCACGCGGGTCTATCCGGTACAGGCCGAGGTCACGCTGCTCACCGACCGCGAACAGGTCGTTCCGGTGCAGATCGAACGCACCGGGCTGCGCGGCGTGCTCGCCGGTTCGGGTCGAGGCGAGCTCGACATGCGATTCGTGCCGGTGGGCACCGACGTGCAGGCCGGCGACCGGCTCGTCACTTCGGGACTGGACGGACTGTTCGTGGCAGGTCTGCCGGTCGCTGTGGTGAGCCGCGTGGGCCCCGGCGACGGCGTCTTCCTCGAGGTCGAATGCGAGCCGATCGGGCGCGTGGAGCGCGCCGTGCAGGTACTCGCCGTCGGTCGTTCGGAAGTTCCGCCACCGCGCCCCGGCACCGGTCGCGCGCTCAAGGGAGAGGAGGCGTCCGCCGCGGCGGAGCCTGCGCAGTGATCGCCATGCAACCGACGCATCGTTCCAACCGGATTCTCCAGCCCGCCCGCCCGTGGTTCATCTACTTCAGTCTCGTCGCCGCGCTGGTCCTGACCTATATCCCCACCGGGCGCCTGCCGGCCGTGCCGGAGTGGGTCGCGCTGGTGCTGGTTTTCTGGTGCATTCGCGAACCCCGGCGCATCGGCATGATGACCGGCTTCGTGTTCGGCCTGCTGGTGGATATCGGCCAGGGTGCGGCCATGGGCCAGCATGCGCTGGCCTACGTGATCCTCGCCTTCATGGCCAACGGCCTGTCGCGGCGCGTGCTGTGGTTCGGCTCGCTGCAGCAGGCGTTGCACGTGCTGCCGATGCTGCTCGTTGCGCAGGTCGTGATGGTGCTGGTGCGGCTGGTCGCCGGCGCGGAGTTTCCGGGCTGGGCCTACTTCCTGTCGAGCCTCACCGCGGCCGTCTTGTGGGGGCCGCTCAGTTTCCTGCTGATGTTGCCGCAGTACCAGCCGGTCGAGCGCGACGACAACCGGCCCATCTGACGATGGGCGGCGCATCGTCACGGAGCGAGGATCGAGCCAGGTGATGACCGAGTTTCGTGCGCCCCAGGAAGCCTTGTTCCGGTTCCGCCGCCGTGCCGTGGTCGCGGCGGTGTTCGTCGCGCTGTGCTTCGTGGTGCTCGCGGCGCGGCTGTATCACCTGCAGGTCGCGCAGTACGACTATTTCCATTCGCGCGCAGAGGGCAACCGCGTGGCGGTGCTGCCGGTGGTGCCGCGCCGCGGAGTGATTCACGACCGGCACGGCGAGGTGTTGGCGCGCAACTATTCGGCATGGACCGTCGAAATCAATCCTGCCCAGGTGCGCGACCTGGACGCCGCGCTGGCCGAACTGGGCGAGGTGCTGCCCTTCGATGAGCGCGATGATCGCCGGTTCCGGCGTCGTCTGCAGGAGACCAAGTACTTCGAGAGCGTGCCGTTGCGCACCCATCTGAACGACGAGGAGGTCGCCGCGGTGGCCGCGCGGCTGTACCGCCTGCCCGGGGTCGAACTGCGTGCCCGACTGTTCCGCGACTATCCGAACGGCGAGTCCGCGGCACATGCAATCGGCTACATCGGACGCATCAACGAGCGCGAACTGCAACGCATCGACGCGCGCGGCGAGACGGCCAACTACCGCGGCTCGGAGTACATGGGCAAGAGCGGCATCGAGCTGGCCTACGAGCGCGAGCTGCACGGCGTGACCGGCGTCGAGCAGATCGAGGTCAATGCCTCGGGGCGCGCGGTCCGCCTGCTCGCGCGCACCGCGCCGGTCAACGGCAGCGATCTGGAGTTGAGCCTGCACATGGGCTTGCAGCGCGCGGCCGAGGCCGCGCTGGGTTCGCGGCGTGGCGCGGTGGTGGCGATCGAGCCGGCCACCGGCGAGGTGCTCGCGCTTGTGTCGACGCCGAGCTACGACCCCAACCTGTTCATCGACGGCATCTCGGTGGCCGACTGGCGGGCACTGTCCGATTCTCCCGAACACCCGCTGCTCAATCGCGCCATCTACAGTGCCTATCCGCCCGGCTCGACCTACAAGCCGTTCATGGCGCTGGCCGGACTGGCCAGCGGCATACGCATGCCCGAGGACAGCTTCGACAACCAGGGGTTGTTTACCGTCGGTGCGCAACGTCTGGTCGATCGCAAGTCCAAATGTCAGCACGGTGTGGACCTGCACCGCAGCATCGTCTATTCGTGCAACACCTATTACTACGAACTCGCGCACGAGATGGGCATCGAGGCCATCGCCGCCTTCATGTCGCAGTTCGGCTTTGGCAGCCGCACAGGCATCGACATTCCGGGCGAAGCGCCCGGAGTGCTGCCGTCGCCAGCGTGGAAGCGCGCGCGCTTCAAGTCACGCGAACACCAGCAGTGGTACGGTGGCGAGACCATCTCGGTGGCCATCGGTCAGGGCTACAATGCCTACACGCCGCTGCAGATGGCGCATGCGCTGTCGGTGGTGCTCAATTACGGCGAGGTGCGCAGGCCGCATCTGGTGCGGCGCATCGTCGACGGCCTGAGCGGCGAGATTCGTCACCCGGCCTCCCAGCCCGAGCGTTTCGTGCCGCTGGTGCGCAGCCACGTCGATGCACTCAAGCGTGCGATGGTCGACGTCACCAAGGTCGGCACGGCCTCGGCCGTGTTCGCCGATGCGCCCTACGACGCCGGCGGCAAGACGGGCACCGCCCAGGTGTTTTCGCTGCGCGGCCAGAAATACGTCTCGGAGGAACTCGCCGAGCGGCTGCGCGACCACGCCTGGTTCATCGGCTTCGCGCCGGCGGAGGCGCCGACGATCGCGCTGGCCGTGTTCGTCGAGAATGGCGGTTTCGGTTCGCAGTCGGCCGCCCCGGTCGCGCGCAAGTTGTTCGATTACTACCTGCTCGGCCGGCGGGTCGAGTCCCAGGCCGGCGAACTCGATGAGGTCGTCGCGACGGAGCTCGAACCATGACCGGGCGCCGCTTCAACCCCGTCGCGCTGATCGCGGCCGTGCTGCGTCCGCTCGACCCGGTACTGTGCCTGTTGCTGGCGTTGCTGCTGGGCGCCGCCTGGGTGCTGATGACCAGCGCCTCGCCCGAGCGCCTGCCGGCAATGCAGATGCATGTCGGCGTTGCCCTGACCCTGATGTGGATCGTCGCCGCGATTCCGACCAAGCGCCTGCTGCAGGCGGCGCTGCCCTTGTATCTGGGCGGGGTTGTGCTGTTGCTCGGAGTGCTGTTCTTCGGCGAATCGTCCAAGGGCGCGCAGCGCTGGCTCGATCTGGGTGTGGTGCGCATCCAGCCCTCCGAACTGATGAAGATCGCCGTGCCGCTGATGCTGGCGTGGTACTTCCAGTTGCGCGAGGACGCGGTCCGTTTCCACGATTTCGTCGTCGGCGGTCTGCTGCTGGCGATCCCGCTCGGCCTGATCGTCGTGCAGCCGGATCTGGGCACCAGCCTGCTGGTGGCCGCTGCCGGTGTGTATGTGCTGTTCTTCGCCGGCCTGTCGTGGAAGCTGATCGTGCCAGTGGCGTTCGTCGCGCTGGCCGGGATCGTCGCCATCGTCGGTTTCGGTGATCAGATCTGCCAGCCCGGGGTGGACTGGCAGGTGCTGCGCGAGTACCAGAAGCAGCGCGTGTGCACGCTGCTCGACCCGACTCAGGATCCGCTCGGTCGCGGCTTCCACACCATCCAGTCGACCATCGCGATCGGCTCCGGCGGGCTGTGGGGCAAGGGCTGGATGGAGGGCACGCAGACCCACCTGGCCTTCATCCCCGAGCGGCACACCGACTTCATCTTCGCGGTGCTGGGCGAGGAGTTCGGCCTCGTCGGTGCGCTCGCCCTGATCGTGACCTATCTGCTGTTCCTGCTGCGCGGTCTGTTCATCGCCGCGCGCGGGGCCACGCTGGGCGCACGGCTGCTCGCCGGGGCGGTGACGATGATGGTTTTCACCTATGCTTTCGTGAACATCGGCATGGTCAGCGGCATCCTGCCGGTGGTCGGCGTGCCCCTGCCATTTCTCAGTTACGGCGGTACGGCGCTGGTGACACTGTGCATCGGCGTCGGTATGCTCATGAGCGTCGCGCGCAGCCGGAATGTTGCAAAGGACTGATTCACAACGACATGATTACCCTGATTTCAATTTTTCGTCCCTTGCGCGCAGCGCGCGGCGCGTTACTCGCCGGCAGCGTGGTGATGCTCGCCGCCTGCGGCACGGCACCGGTCGAGGTCGCCCGGGACGATGATCTCGACGATCTCCTCGCGACCATCCCGCAACGCCAGCAGCCGGAGAAACCGGAGATGGTTCCAGCGCCGCGCGGCGCCGGCTACTACCAGGACGATGGCCCGCACGCGATGATTCCGGCCAATCTCGATCAAGTGCCCGACGCCATTCCGCGCGTCGAGTCGCTGTATCGGCCGTCGCTGCGCCCCTATCGCGTCATGGGCCAGCGCTTCGAGCCGATGACCGAACTGGGGCCGTACCGCGAGGTCGGCCACGCGAGCTGGTACGGCCGCAAGTTCCACGGGCGCAAGACGGCCATCGGCGAGACCTACGACATGTATGCGATGACGGCGGCGCATCCGACGCTGCCACTGCCCAGCTACGCGCGCGTGACCAACACCGGAAACGGGCGCTCGGTCATCGTTCGCGTCAATGACCGTGGCCCCTTCCTGCGTGGCCGCCTGATCGACCTGTCGTATGCCGCGGCGCACCGCCTGGGTTTCATCAACGCCGGCAGTGCGCGCGTCGAGGTCGAGCTGCTGCTGCCCGAGGACATCGACGTGGCCGAGGCCGCGGTGCGCGAGATCCGGCCCGTGTACGTGGCCGATGCGCACGCTGCCGGCGCAGATGCGCCCGACGCGGCGCAGGCGGGTTCGCTCGCCCACTCGGTTACCGCCGCCGCGCGTGCGCCCTATCTGCAACTGGGCGCCTTCGACACCCCGGCCAACGCCGCGCACCTGATGGTGCGCGTGCGCGAGGAACTCGAGATGCTCACCGATCAGCTCCACCTGCTCGACGGCGACGGTCGCTACCGTCTGCAGATCGGGCCGTTCGCGTCGGTCGACGAGGCGCGCCGTTTCGCCGGTCGCGTACTCGCCACACTGGAAGTGCAACCCTATCTCGTCATGCGCTGAATTACGGCGTGTCCGCGCGGTCAATGCGCTGGGTCACGCCAATCGTTTTCCACCCACCGGCCCGTTCGCGGGCCTGCATCTTCATCACAGGCTGTCATGCGCTTTCTGATCACTTTGCTCTGCTTCGTCCTTCCGCTCGCCGCCTCCGCCGCGATTCCGCCCCCGCCCGCCGTCGCCGCCAATGCCTGGCTGCTGATCGATCATCGCACCGGACAGACGCTGGTCTCTCACAACGCCGATGAGCGCATCGAGCCGGCCTCGCTGACCAAACTGATGACCGCTTATCTGAGCTTCCAGGCGGTCAAGGCCGGGACCATTGCCCTCGACGACGAGGTGCAGGTCTCGGAGAAGGCCTGGCGCATGACCGGCTCGCGCATGTTCATCGAGCCCAACCGCCCGGTCACGGTCGAGCAGCTGCTGCACGGCATGATCATCCAGTCCGGCAACGATGCCTGCGTGGCCTTGGCTGAACGCGTCGCCGGTTCCGAAGAGGCCTTTGTGCACATGATGAACCGCGAGGCCGAGCGTCTGGGCATGACCAATACCAGCTTCGCCAACTCGCATGGTCTGCCCGACCCCAAGCTCTACACCACCGCCAACGATCTGGCGCTGCTCGCCTCGGCGCTGATTCGCGATTTCCCCGAGTTCTACCGCCTGTACTCGATGCGCGAATACACCTACAACGACATCACCCAGCCCAACCGCAACCGGCTGCTGTGGCTGGATTCCACCGTTGACGGGATGAAAACGGGTTATACCCGGGCAGCCGGTTACTGCCTGGTGTCCTCGGCCACGCGTGGCCCGCGCCGTTTGGTCTCCATCGTGCTCGGCGCAGAGTCCGAAGGCACGCGCGCGCAGGAGTCGCTCAAGCTGCTCAACTACGGCTTTCAGTTCTTCGACACGCGACGCCTGTACCAGGCCGAGCAGGAGGTCTCCACCTTCCGCGTGTGGAAGGGCAAGACCGACGAAGTCCCGGTGGGCTTTACCGAGGATTTCGTGATGTCCATGCCCAAGGGGCAGGTCGACCGCATCGAGGCGCGGCTCGAGAGCAAGCAGCCGGTGCTCGCGCCGATCTCGCGCGGACAGGAGGTGGGCACGCTCACACTGGTCGCAGAAGGCGAGGAGATCGGCCGCTTTCCGGTCGTCGCGCTGACCGACATCGAGCAGGCGGGCTTCTTCAAGCGCTTCTGGGATGCGCTCGTACTGTGGATCAAGAGCCTGTGAGCATCTGCTATCTGAATGGCGGCTTCGTGCCGCGCAGCGAAGCGCGCATCTCGCCGATGGATCGCGGTTTCCTGTTCGGCGACGGTGTGTACGAGGTCATCCCGGTGTATGGCGGGCGAGCCTTCCGGCTGGATGCGCATCTTGCGCGTCTGCAACGTTCGCTGGCCGGCATTGGCATCGCCAACCCGCATTCGCACGCCGAGTGGACGGACCTGGTGCAGCGACTGGTCGCCGCCCACCACTGGCCGGCGCAGGCGGTGTATGTGCAGGTCACGCGCGGCGCGGATACGGTGCGCAACCACGCCTTCCCGCACGATCTGCCGCCGACCGTGTTCATGACCGCCGATGCGCTGGCGCCGATTGCGCCCGAACAGCTCGAGCGCGGCGTGTCCGCGGTCAGCGCAGCCGACAATCGCTGGCTGCGCTGCGATCTGAAGACCACCGCGCTGCTCGCCAACTGCCTGCTGCGCCAGCTTGCCGTCGAGCAGGGCTGCGCGGAGACCGTGCTGTTTCGCGACGGTTTCCTCACCGAAGGCAGCGCCTCGAACATCTTCGTGGTCCGCGACGGTGTGCTGCTCGCGCCGCCCAAGAGTCATCTGATGCTGCCGGGCATCACCTGCGACGTGGTGCTCGAACTGGCCGCGAAGCACGGCCAGGCGACCGAAGTGCGCGAGATCCGCGAGGAGGAGGTGCACTCGGCCGACGAACTGTGGCTGACCTCCTCGACCAAGGAGGTGCTGCCGATCACGCGGCTCGACGACAAACCGGTGGGCAGCGGGCGCCCCGGGCCGGTGACGCGCGCGATGATCGACTGGTTCCGGCAGGCGCGCATCGAGGAGTGTGGCGCATGAGCGAAACACGACGTGAGACGCTGATCGAATTCCCCTGTGATTTTCCGATCAAGATCATGGGCGCACGCGTGGAGGGTTTCGCGCAGGCCATCGTCGAGGTCGTGCTGCGCCACGACGAAGGCTTCGACGCGGCCAGCGTCGAGATGAGGCCGTCGAGCAAGGGCAACTACCTGGCGCTGACCTGCATCGTGCGCGCGCACTCGCAGGCGCAGCTCGACGCACTCTACCGCGAGCTCACCGCCCACCCCATGGTCAAGGTGGTGCTGTGAGCGCGGCCGTGGTGGTCGAGCGTTCGGCCCTGCTCGTCAAGCGCCCGGGCCGCGTCGAATACGCCGCCGCGTGGGAAGCCATGCGCGCCTTCACCGCCACACGCACACCCGATACGCTCGACGAGATCTGGCTGGTCGAACACCCGCCGGTGTACACGCTGGGTCAGGCGGGTCGGGCCGAGCACCTGCTGCGCGAGAGCGACATCCCGCTGCTCAAGACCGACCGCGGCGGCCAGATCACCTACCATGGGCCGGGTCAGCTCGTGGCCTACGTGCTCATCGATCTGGCGCGGCGCGGTCTCAAGGTGCGCCAGTTGGTGTCGATCATGGAACAGGCGCTGATCGATTGCCTGGCCGAATACGGCATCGCCGCCGAGCGCCGCGCCGGCGCGCCGGGCGTATATGTCGGCGAGGCCAAGATCGCCGCGCTCGGGCTTCGCGTGCGGCAGGGGCGCAGTTATCATGGCCTGGCGCTCAACGTCGACATGGATCTGGCGCCGTTCGCGTGGATCAACCCCTGCGGCTACGAAGGGCTGGTGACGACGCAGCTGGCGGATTTCGGCGTGCATGAGACCCTTGATGCGGTCGGTGCGCGCCTGATCGGACATCTGCAGCGCTTGCTGCCTTTATCGTAGGATGGGTCAGCGCAGCGCGATCGGCCGTTTGACCAGCCACATGCGGCGCAATGCCCTGCGGTTATTGCGCCCTGCGAGTTACCGACATTCGCGGCACGCTGCCGCATCAACGACAGCGGGGCCCCACCAGGGTCCGTACCGCTGACCGGGACGACCACAAGGAATCCTATGGAAACCACCACCCGCAAGCAGCGCGGTGCCGACAAGACGGCCCGCATCCCGATCAAGATCGTGCCGGCCGAGCGGCTCAGGAAGCCCGAATGGATCCGCACCCGGCTGGGTACCGGCGCCGAGGTCGAGCGCTTCAACGAGATCAAGACGACGCTGCGCGAGCATGGCTTGCACACGGTGTGCGAGGAAGCCTCCTGCCCCAACATCCATGAATGCTTCGGCAAGGGCACGGCGACCTTCATGATCATGGGCGACATCTGCACGCGGCGCTGCCCGTTCTGCGACGTCGGCCATGGCCGCCCGGAAGCGCTCAACGCCGACGAGCCGCGCGAGCTGGCCAACACCATTGCGGCGATGCGCCTGAACTACGTGGTGATCACCTCGGTCGATCGCGACGACCTGCGCGACGGCGGCGCAGCCCACTTCGTCGAATGCATCCGCGCCACCCGCGAGGCCTCGCCGGATACCACCATCGAGGTGCTGGTACCCGACTTTCGCGGCCGCATGGACGTCGCGCTGGAGATCTTCGATCGGGCTCCGCCCGACGTCATGAACCACAACCTCGAGACCGTGCCGCGCCTGTACAAGCAGGCCCGCCCCGGATCCGACTACGCCTGGTCGCTGCGTCTGCTCAGGGAATTCAAGGCGCGTCACCCCGACGTGCCGACCAAGTCCGGCCTGATGGTCGGGCTGGGCGAGACCGACGAGGAGATCCTCGAGGTGCTGCGTGATCTGCGCGCGCACGACGTCGAGATGCTCACCATCGGCCAGTACCTGCAGCCTTCGCCCGGCCACCTGCCGGTGTTGCGCTATGTGCATCCGGACGTCTTCGCGATGTTCGAGCGCGAGGCGCTTGCGATGGGTTTCCGCAATGCCGCCTGCGGCCCCATGGTGCGTTCGAGCTACTGGGCCGACCAGCAGGCGCACGGGGCCGGCGTGGTGTGAACACGCCGCTCGACGCGTGGGGTTCGTGGCTCAAGGGCTCGCTGTGGGCCTATCCCGCGCTCGAGGCGGTGCACATCACCGGCATCGCGCTGCTGTTCGGCAGCCTGGTGGTATTCGAACTGCGCATGCTCGGTGCCGCGCGCACCCTGCCGGCCGAGGCGCTGGCGCGGCTGGCCTTGCCGGTGAGCGTGGGCGGTTTCGCGCTGGCGGCGACATCCGGCCTGATGCTGTTCGCCGCCGACGCCTTCGACCTGCTCGCCAATCCCGCCTTTCGCATCAAGATGGTGTTGCTGGTGCTCGCCGGTCTCAATGCAGCGGCCTTCCATGCCTGCGATGGCCTGCGCTGCGACGGTGCGGCGCGCACCGTGCAGCTGGTCTCGTCCATCGTGCTGTGGCTGGGCATCATCGTCGCCGGGCGGATGATCGCCTACGTCTGAACCCGAGAGCGTCGGCGCAATCGAATACGGGTCGCGACGCCGCCGGCGTCGCCGTCCGACGAACCCACGGAGGTCCGCCATGCACCGACGCAACTTCATCCTCACCGCGGCGATTGCCGCCATCGCCCCCCAACTGGCGCGTGCCCACCACGGCTGGAGCGGCTTCGACGCCGACACGCCGGTGTATCTGCGCGGCCGCATCAAGGCCGTGAAGTGGGAGAACCCGCACGCCATGCTGACCATCGAGATTGCCGACGGCCTGCAGGTGCCGGCCGATCTGGCTGGCCGTGCGCTGCCGGCGCAGGCCTCGCCGGTGGATGGCGCCGACATCCTGCGCCGCACCAAGGCACCGCCTGCGGGCGAGCGTGAGTGGACGCTGGAGCTCGCGCCGCTGTTTCGCGTGAATCAGTGGAAGATCGCCGAGCCGGCCGTCGGCGACGAGGTCGAGGCCATCGGCTACATCCTGCGCATGGAAGACGCACCGGCGTTCATGCGCGTGGAATACCTGTTCGTCGGCGACAAGACCTATGGCCTGCGTTCCGGCCCGGCCTGAGGGCGATTACCGGAACACGCGCTCTTCACGCTCGTGCCGTTCCTGCTCCTCGATCGACAGCGTCGCCGTCGGTCGGGCGAGCAGGCGGCGCAGGCCGATGGGTTCGCCGGAGGCCTCGCAGTAGCCGTAGGTGCGGTTGGCGATGCGATCGAGCGCGCTGTCGATCTTGCGCAACTGCTTGCGCTCGCGATCGCGAAAGCGCTGCTCGAGCGAGTGTTCCTCTTCCTGCGTGGCGCGGTCGGCCTCGTCGGGCGTGGCGGCCGTCTCCTGCAGGTGGGAGATGGTCACCTGGCCGTTGGCGAAGATTTCCTCGCGCATGCGTTCGAGCAGCGCGCGAAAGTACTCGAGCTGGCGGGTGTTCATGTAGTCGTCTTCGGACATCGCCAGCAACTCCTCTTCGGTGAGCTGGGGCGTTTCCTTCGGGGCCTTGGCCTTGGCGTTCATTGCGACTACTCCTGCTGGTGCGACCGTTCTGATTGCATCATACGGCCACTTCGCGCGCTGCGGTCAAATTGTGCGAACAGTGTGTGACAGGTTGCGTCCTCGGCGCCACACCGTGGTGATCGGATAGAATCGCGGCACATGTCCGCCCAGCTCAACCCCCCGCAACGCGAAGCCATCCGCTACCTCGACGGTCCCTGTCTGGTGCTCGCCGGCGCGGGCAGCGGCAAGACGCGCGTGATCACCCACAAGATCGCCTGGCTGGTCGAGGAGTGCGGGCTCAGCCCGGCCAATATCGCCGCCATCACCTTCACCAACAAGGCCGCCAGGGAGATGCAGGAGCGCGTCGCCGGCCTGATGGGCGGGCGTGCGCCCAAGGGGCTGACGCTGTGCACCTTTCACGCGCTGGGCGTGCGCATCATCCGCCAGGAGGCCCAGCACTGCGGGCTCAAGCCGCAGTTCTCGATTCTCGACGCGGCCGACACGGTGCAGATCGTCTCCGATGTCGCGAAGAGCGCCGACAAGGCCATCGCGCGGCAGATGCAATGGCAGATCTCGTCGTGGAAGAACGCGATGCTCACGCCCGAGCAGGCCGCGCAGCTGGCCGACAACGAGATCGCCGCGGCGGCGGCCGCGGCCTACGCCGAGTACGAGCGCACGCTGCGCGCCTATCAGGCGGTCGATTTCGATGACCTCATCGGCCTGCCGGTGCGCCTGTTCGAGGACAACGCCGAGGTGCGCGAGCGCTGGCAGAACCGTCTGCGCTATCTGCTGATCGACGAATACCAGGACACCAATCGCGCCCAGTACCGCCTGCTGCGCCAGCTCTCCGGCGTGCGCGGTGCCTTCACCGCAGTGGGCGACGACGATCAGGCCATCTACGCCTGGCGCGGCGCCGACGTCGAGAACCTGCGCCTGCTGCAGCAGGACTATCCCAAACTCAAGGTGGTCAAGCTCGAACAGAATTACCGCTCGTCTGCGCGCATCCTGGGCGCGGCCAACACGCTGATCGCGAACAACGAAAAGCTGTTCGAGAAGCGTCTGTGGTCCGAGCACGGCCCCGGTGATCAGATCACCGTGACGGCCTGCCGCGACGCCGAACACGAGGCCGAAACGGTGGCGATGAAGATCTCCGCCCACCGTTTCCAGAATCGCACGCGCTTTGCCGACTACGCCGTGCTCTACCGTGGCAACCATCAGGCGCGCGTGATCGAGCAGCAGTTGCGCAACCACAAGATTCCTTACGTGATCTCGGGCGGGCAGTCCTTCTTCGACAAGGCCGAGATCCGCGACCTGATCGCCTGGCTGCGCCTGCTGGTCAACGAGGACGACGACCTGGCCTTCATCCGCGCCATCACCACGCCGCGCCGCGGCGTCGGCGCGGCCACGCTGGAGGCGATCGGCGCCTACGCCGGGCAGCGCCACGTGAGTCTGTTCGCGGCCGCCTTCGAACAGGGCGTGGCCGAGCATCTGAACACCCGCCAGCTCGAACTGGTGCACGAGTTCGCCGCCTACATCAACCGCCTGCAGCAGCGCGCCGCGCGCGAACCGGCGGGGCAGGTCCTCGAAGACCTGCTCGTCGCGATCCGCTACGAGGCCTGGCTGTTCGAGCACCTCGACCCGCGCGAGGCCGAGAGCAAGTGGAGCAACGTGCGCGACTTCGTCGACTGGCTCGCGCGCAAGGGCGACGAGGACGACAAGACCCTGCTCGAGTTGACCCAGACCATCGCGCTGATCTCGATGCTCGACAAGGAGGACCCGGATTTCGACGGCGTGCAGCTGGCCACGCTGCACGCCTCCAAGGGCCTGGAATTCGGCCACGTCTTCATGGTCGGCGTCGAGGAAGGCTTGCTGCCGCACCAGTCGAGCATCGACGAGGACAAGATCGAAGAGGAACGCCGCCTGATGTATGTCGGCGTGACGCGCGCGCAGCGCAGCCTCAACGTGCTGTGGTGCGAACGGCGCAAGTCGGGCAAGGAATGGCGCCGTTGCGAGGCTTCGCGCTTCATCGAGGAGATGGGCGACGACGTGCTCTCGGCCGCGCGCAAATCCAACGAGCCGGTCAGCAAGGAAGACGGGCGTGCCCGCGCCGCCGGCCTGATGGCGATCTTCGAGCGCGGCTGAAAGGGGGCGCCGGCATGCTCGCCGGGCCGCCTCCAGACAAAAAAGGGCGGCTCGCGCCGCCCTTCTGCCGTGACCCGTTGCGCTTATTCGGCGCTGAACTCGCCACCGGCGGTGTTGAGCAGATACACCACGGCGTGGCGCATCTCTTCGTCGGACAGGCTCGGGTTGCCGCCGCGCGGGGGCATCGCGCCCTTGCCGTTGATCGCCGAGGTCACCATGGCATCCAGACCCTGCGCGATGCGATCGGACCAGGCGGCCGCGTCGCCTTCCTTGGGCGCGCCGGCCACACCACTTGCGTGACAGGCGGCACACACCTTCTTGTAGATCGTCTCGCCGTTCGGCGGGCCGCCCGCATCGGCCGGCTCTTCCTCGGCCGGTTTGTCCATGTTCAGCGCCACGCGCGCCTCCGGCTGGATCAGGGTCGCGGTCTTCTCCGGATCGACCGGCGCCTGCTCGCTACAGCCGGCCAGCACGGCCACCAGCAGCACGAGCACGGGCAGGGCGAAACGACGGGGCTGCGCGGAGGCAGTCTTGATGCGGGTGTTCGACATGCTCAATCCTTTTCGCTCGACGAGGCAAAGCGCGAATTATAACGGCACGACAGCGGTTTGTGGCCCGCCTGGATGGACGCGCCCGCCCCGCGGGTATATCCTTGCGCCCCGCGCGTCGAGTACACTCGGCGCCAAGCGCCTGTAGCTCAGCTGGATAGAGTACCGCCCTCCGAAGGCGGGGGTCGTGCGTTCGAATCGCGCCAGGCGCGCCATATTTATCAATGGGTTAGGTCAGATTTGGCCTAGCCCATTTTCTTTTTGGCCCGAGCTTGGCCCAGTTTTGGCCCATCCTTGGCCTGCCCCCACTCGGCTGATTTTCAAGCCGAGCAGATTTGACCCGTGCTTCCCGGGCCCATCATGCCTACAAAGGCTGCATCTTGTTGACGTCCATCCAGAATTGACCCACTTGCCGGGGTAATTTGCATCGAAATCTGACCCACCTTTGATTGACTACCCTGCTGTGTTTTGGGCGGGGGATCGAGGAGTGATCAAAGTGGGTATGTTGGCCAAGATCAGGCGGATGCATTTCCGCGACCACTTGCCGCTGCGCGAGATCGCGCGGCAAACCGGGCTTTCCCGGAACACCATTCGCAACTGGCTGCGGCACAAGGATGTTGTCGAGCCGCAGTACAAGCGGCGCGAGGCCAGAAGCGTCGTCGATCCGTGGGCAGAGCAACTCGGGCAGTGGCTCAGGACGGACGGGCATCGGCCAAAGCGCGATCGGCGCACGGCGCGGGCGATGTTCGAGGCGATCCGCGCGCAAGGCTACACGGGCAGCTACAACCGGGTGTGCGCCTTCATCAAGCGCTGGCGAAGGCAAGAATCGGGCAAGCCGGGCCCCGCGTACGTGCCGCTGAGCTTTGCGCTGGGCGAAGCCTTCCAGTTCGACTGGAGCACGGAGTACGCCTTCATCGGCGGTCTGCGCCGAAAGCTCGATGTTGCGCACACCAAGCTGTGTGCGAGCCGCGCCTTCTGGCTCACTGCGTACCCGACGCAAAGCCACGAGATGTTGTTCGACGCGCATGCGCGCGCCTTTGCTGCCTTTGGCGGCGTGCCGCGGCGCGGCATCTACGACAATATGAAGACGGCCGTCGACAAGGTCGGTCGGGGCAAGGCGCGCGACATCAATCCGCGCTTCTTTGCCATGTGCGGCCATTACCTGTTCGAGCCGGATTTCTGTAACCGGGCCGCCGGCTGGGAGAAGGGGCGTGTCGAGAAGAACGTGCAGGATCGGCGTCGCCAGATTTGGCAGCACGCGAGCGAGCGGCGCTGGAAGGATCTGGACGAACTGAACGCCTGGCTCGGTGAGCAGTGCCGGCAGGCATGGGCCGACATGGCCAACCCGGAATGGCCGGCGCTGACAATCGCCGAGCTGCTGCAGGATGAGTTGATGCAGATGCTGCCCAACCCGCAGCCCTTCGACGGTTATGTCGAGAAACCGGTCCGGGTCACCAGCACGGCGCTCATCCGCTTCCAGCGCAACCGCTACAGTGTGCCGGCCGAACACGCCCACGCGGTGCTGAGCCTGCGCATCTACCCGAGCCAGTTGCGGTTGGTCGCCGACGCAGGCGAGGTTGCGTGCCATGCACGCAGCTTCGAGCGCGATCAGACCTTCTACGACTTCACCCACTACATCGGTGTGGTCGATCGCAAGCCGGGCGCGCTCAGAAACGGCGCACCGTTTGCCCAGATGCCCGAGCCGCTGCTTCGCCTGCAGCGTCATCTGCTCAAACAGGCCGGTGGCGACCGCGTCATGGCCGATGTGCTCGGCGCCATCCCGCGTCACGGACTGGAGGCCGTGCTGGTGGCGGTCGAACTCGCGCTCGAGTCCGGCCGTCCCAGCGGCGAGCATGTGATGAACGTGCTCGCCCGGCTCAAATCCGGCATGCCACCGGCCACGCCCGTTGCCACCACGCTCACGGTGCGCGAGCAACCCCAGCCCGATGTGCATCGCTACGGTCGTCTGCGTGCGGAGGCCCGACATGTCGATTGAACTGATCGGACGCCTCAAGGCGCTCAAGCTCCATGGCATGGCACAGTGCTGGCCGGAACTCGTGGCCAAGGCGCATCACAGTGATCTGCCCCCGGAGCAATGGATGGGGGAACTCCTGGCCGCTGAGAGCGCGGAGCGCGAAGTGCGCTCGATCGCCTACCAGATGAGCGCAGCGCGCTTCCCCGCGCATCGGGATCTGGCCGGTTTCGACTTCACGCAGGCGCGCGCCGATGAGGCGTTGGTGCGTCGGCTGCACGCTGGCCAGTTCATCACGGCGGCCCACAACGTGGTGCTGATCGGCGGGCCCGGTACCGGCAAGACGCACCTGGCCACCGCGATCGGCATCGAGGCCGTCCAGCATCTGGGCAAGCGTGTGCGCTTCTTCTCGACAGTGGAGTTGGTCAATGCCCTGGAGCAGGAGAAGGCCAACGGCAAGGCGGGGCAGTTGGCCTATCGGCTGCTCTACGTCGATCTGGTGATCCTTGATGAGCTGGGCTACCTGCCGTTCAGCCAAGCCGGCGGCGCCTTGCTCTTCCACCTGCTCTCCAAGCTCTACGAGCACACCAGCGTGATGATCACGACCAACCTGTCCTTTGCCGAGTGGGACAACGTCTTTGGTGATGCGAAGATGACTACCGCCATGCTCGACCGCCTGACCCATCATTGCCATATCGTCGAGACCGGCAACGAATCCTGGCGCTTCAAGACAAGTACGGCCCGGCTGCAGCCGGGCCGTACTCGAACCCCAAAAACACAAGGAGAACAGACACCACAACCCGAAACCGGAACCAACCCCGCGTAGCTATACTGTACGTATAAACCGGTGGGTCAGTTTTAGATGAAAACCCCGGGTCAATTCTGCGTGGAAATCAACAGCGTGCGTCCCTCGCGCACCTTGCGGTAGGCCGATTCCAGTTTGGGTTTCAGATCGGCCGGCACGGTGCGGCGCACCGATTCGTAGCCGGTGATCTTGCCGTTCTCGCGCACCGGCGAGGCGAATGCATGCACCCAGTAGAAGCCGCCGTCCTTGCGCCGGTTCTTGACGTAGCCGGCCCAGGGGTTGCCTGCCTTCAGTGCGCCCCACAGGTCGGCGAAGGCGGCCGTGGGCATATCAGGGTGACGCACGAGGTTGTGTGGCGAGCCGAGCAACTCCTCGCGGGAGAAGCCGGAAAGTTCGACGAACAGGTCATTGGCCGCGACGATGGTGCCGGACAGATCCGTGCGGCTGTAGATGAAGCGTCCCTCGGGAACGGGCGTCTCGACGTTGGTGACAGGCTGATTGTTGCGCATCGATCCCTCCCGGAAGATTCGTTCGGCTCAGGGCGGGCAGCCGCAAGAGCGCGTCTACGCTTGCTAACGGCGGGGCGAATCGATTCTTGAGGTCGGTACGAGTCGTGCTGGCGTGCCTTTGCGACTTTCCCGCTAGTTCAGGAACTCACAACGGCAGGCCGCCTGCTCGGTTGCGAGCGGGCCGATTTCCTGAAGGCTCGTGGGTTTCGGTCACGCCGTCACGACGGACCGGCGGGTCTGAATCGTGACCGGTTCGATGTCACCCTCGTCGCACGCAATGCGGGTTCAGAGGTACCGCGTCCAGAACACCTGCCACGGCAGCGAGCCGCCCGGATCCTCGGGGTCTTCCGGTTGCGGACAATCGACGAGACAGCCGGGATCAGGGTCGAATCCGTCGGGCAGATTGCGCAAGTCGATTGTGGTCGAGCCCGACCAGTTTGTCGGTGACGCGCTACCCGCCATGTTGGCGATCTCGATCGAGCCGACGACGTTGGTGCTGCCCCCGGTCGTCAGCAGGCCACCGGCAATCACGCTGCCAAATACCTGGTTTGACGCACCCAGCGCAATATTGCCGCCCTCGTAAGTCCCGGACCGGTAGCCACCTGCGATGAAGGCGACGTTGGCGAGGTCACTCGGTTCGTAGGTCCCGCCCACACACAGGTTGGTCGGATACAGTCCGGACAGTCCCGTGCGGATGTCAGCCATGCCTTGCGCGGAGCGATTGTCGGTACACACCCCCTGATAACCGGCATAGTTGGGTGCGTAGGTCTTCATGCCACCTGCCGTCGAGATGGTTCCGGTGGCGAGAAAGGTATTGATGTAGACGCCGTTGCTGACCGTCAGGTTGCCGTCAAACCAGGCCAGACCCGGCGCCATGGTCTGCCCGGCGATGGTCCAGCGATTCTGAGCGCTACTGTAGGAAAAGCAGGTGTTGTAGTCGCTGTAGCCCTGACAGATGGTGCGAGTTTCAGTAGGCAGAGCCGGCTCCGTGCAGCGCCAAGCGTTTCCCGCGGCGACCACCTCGGTACACAGATAGTCTCGATAGCCGCCCGTGTTGTAGTTGCCGAGGTAATACTCGCCATCGTCGATGCCGCTGACGTCGCGCACGGTCACACGCTTCTTTCCGGTGGCCGCCTCGATCTCGAACACATAGTTCGCCGCCGACTTCAGGGCAAACACATCGACCACATTCTCCGGTACGGTCACCGGCCTGACGTCGGGCACGTCTACCCACGGCACGTCCACGACCAGCCCCGGATCGATGCTGACGTTGATCCCCGACGCCAGTGGTGTCGGGGAAACCGGACCGACCACCGAGCCGGAGCCTACGACGTTGCCGTTGTTGTTGTACTGCAGCGCGCCGCCGCCCAGCAATCGATTCCTGATCCCTTGCCCCCAGTAGCTCTGGATGAAGACGTTCGCCATGGCGTTGACGTCGCGAACGTTGCCCCCACCCGTGAGCGTCACGTCACCACGCGCGTTGATCGTCGTAATGCCGTCATCGCCTCCATAGCGCACGTCGCCGTTGGAGTTCACGGTGTCGGCGGAGCGTCCGGAGGACCAGACGACGTCTCCTTGAGCATCGACCGTCCCCGACACCACGGCATTGCCCCCGGTCACGGATACGTCTCCCTGGGTTCGTACATTCCCGACGTTGGCCGATCCGCCCGACAACGTAACGTCGCCATTGGCCAGAACCGTGCCGATGTTGGTGGCGGCCCCACCCGACAACGTGACATCGCCTGTGGCCTCGACCAGCGATGAGGTCGCCGCGCCGGTCAACGTGACGTTTGCGTTCGAGCAGATGCGATTGACCTGGATCGCACTGCCGATCGACAGGTTCCCGGTGGCGCAGATCTCGTTGATGCCCGAGACCGAACCGCTCATGCTCACGTTGCCATCCACGACGAGATTGGCGTTCTCTCCGCCCAGAACATTGATGCTGCCGGTCAGGTTCAGGTCCGAATTGATCTTGACCAGCGGCGCGGGCGGGTTGCCGTCGTCGCCCCCGTCATTCTCATTGCCTCCGCCACCCGGAGGCACGAACTCGTAGATCGCCTGCACCGATACCGTGGTGTCGGCACCGCTGCCGGTCACGTTGGCGACAACGCGCCGCTGCGAGGTCAGTTCCGATTCTTCGACGTATTCCACTACGGCCGCCGATAGATAGTCGACGCCGGAGATCGACAATTCGCACGGGCTGGCCTCCGAGCAGGCTTCGAACTCGTCGAAATCCTCATCGGGTATGGCCGCGAAATAGTGGCGCAGCAACTCGACGCCATCCCACGCGCGAGCGGCGGCCTGGGTGTTGGCGTGTAGCGCCAGTTGCTGATCCTGGGCGCCACGGATGGCGTTGATCGCCACGGCGGTCGCGGCCAGCACGCCGGTACCGACCAACGTCACCATCAACAGGTTGATTGCACCGTGCTGACGCCGCCGGGACGCGCGTTTCACTGGCAGATGTTGGGAATGCATAACGTACTCGATGAGTTCATGCCTGCGACGCTTTGGCCGACGCGGATCGACACGTACAGTCCAGAGCCTTGCGGCAGACGACCGAAAGGAGAACAACCCGTCGCCGATCGGTAAGCAGAGAAGGTCGGTGCGCCATTGACCATGACCACTGCGATCTCGTCATCACCCCAGTTCAAACTGTCCCAGTCGGTGGCCGTTGCACAGTCTGTGTCGGACAACAGTAGAAGTCGCTCGCCATCGCCCACCAGTGCCGCGCACTGGCTGCCCCCGTCGGCGTCGACCCAATGCCAGGCGACAGCATTGCCGTCGACCGCAAGGTCGGGCTCCTCATCTTCGGTCCCCGCCGGCGCGGGCACGTCAACTGCCGAGCCTGCCGTGAAGCCGCCCGCATCGAACGCGGCATCGCGAATCAATACGAAATCCTCGTTGGCGGTACCGGATGGGCCGGGGTCCGAGGGTCCAAAACAACTGTTGGTGTCTGAGGCGACGCCGAACCCCGCGCGCTGCAATTCGAGTTGGGCCACGACAATGCCCAGTGCGGATTGGCCGTCCAGCGTACTCGACTGGCGCGTACGTTCAGTCTGCGTGGACTGCGTGACATAGATGGCCGTCATCGTGACGACGCCGAGCATGCCGATGAGCAAGCCGATCATCGTCGAGATCAGCGAAATGCCGCGCTGACGCCTCATGCTCCGTCCTCGCCGCCATCTTCACCGTCGTCGCCCTCCGGCGCGCCAACCTCCTCAAGCAGCAGCTTTCCGCTACCGCCAAACCAGTCCGGCGCGGTCACCGACAGCCGCACGTTGCGCTCGGCCGCGCCGCTCAAGGTCAGTGGCACCCCGTTGATGGCGACCGGGCCACGCTCGGGACAATCGATCGCGACCTGCACGACGTTGTCGCCAACACGCACCTCGTGTGTGCCCAATTCGTCGCAACTACGCACGCCACGCATCTGCATCAGCTCGCGCAGTTCGACCGCTGTGAGCTGCTGGACTGTACTCTGGCGCTGAGCTACGAGCGCCTTGGCCGTGACCAACAACGGCCCCATGCCGACTATCGTCAATACCAGAGTCGCAAGAAGGGCATCGAGCAACGCCGAGCCCGACTGCATACGAGAGGATCTAGATGAGGCTCGCTTCAACATTCCAGCCTCCGTGTCTTACGGTGATCTCCGATGCGGTCGTGCAGGTCGCATCATCGACGTTGGCGGCGACGATGCGCGCCCGGTTGTCGACGGCGATGCAGGCAAAGTCCGTGCTCGTCGCCGCGTCAGCAAACACCTGGGTGCGCGACCCGCCGGAAAGTGTGGCGCGCCAAAGCGAATCGATACCGCAATCGGCCGGCAGTCCGACATGGACGTGAATCGCGTCGCCACTTAAACATACCGTCGCGGCGGCCATCCCCGGCCCGACCATTGCCGGGTTTCGCACGGCAAGCGCGCGCGCCTTGCTGTAGGCGGCGCCGAGCTGCGAAACAGCCTCGCGGGAGCGCGAACGCTCACTCCAGTACGAAGAGGACAAACCCAGCGTGAGCAGGATCGCGAGCAGTCCGAGCGTGATCATCAGCTCGATCAGCGTGAACCCGCGCGTTGCCTGTTGGGCTCGCATCAAAGCCACTCCGATCCATGGCTACAGCCCGAGGCGCTGCGCACATTCTCGTGGGTAATCGATAGCGTGCACCCCGCAAGCTTTCCGGTACCGGAGGCCGACAGCGTAAATACCTTGCCGGCGGACACGGCGATGCGGAACTGGAAACCGGGATCGTCCTGGGACGGCGCCCAGCCAGGAAAGACGGTGCGTGTCTCGAGGGTGCCGGCGGTCGGTTCCGGATAACGCAACTGCTGCTGGAAATGATTTTCCATCTGCAGCACCAGCGCCGACAGGTCAGCTTGTGCTGCACGGATTTTCTGCTTTTGCAGGTAGGCTGTGTAGGACGGCAACGCGACCACTGCGAGGATGGCAGCAATCGCCACCACGATCATCAACTCGATCAAGGTGAAGCCGCCGCGCCGATCTGACGCGGGGAGAATTTGGTCGTTCATGGGATTCCGGACGATATCTGCTACACGGATCCACGATGATTCTCCTGCCCATGGAAAATCACATCATCGCGCAGCATCGGTCAATCAGAACTAACCGGAAATCCTTTGTCGGTAACGGTCTCCGGTTTTGTGCAGTGCATGATCAGTATTCACTGATGCCCGTTGCAACGCAACGACCGGCCCGTTTCAAGCGTGAAGAAAGTCACAACTCGCGGCGGGGATCTGCTCCGGAGCGGGATGCGCCCCAATGCCTTTGCGTGTTGGAATCACATTGCTCGCGTTCATCCACCGGCGCGAGCGAACGTTACGCAAAACGTCGCGCCTCCCCCGGGTGTCGGGAGGACCTCGATCTGCGCCCCATGACGGTCGGCGATTTTCTTGACGATCGCCAACCCGATGCCGCTTCCAGGATATTCACCCTTGCCGTGCAGGCGCTGGAAGGGGCGGAAGATTCGTTCCACAAACTCTTCGTCGATGCCAATGCCGTTGTCCTCTACAAGGATCTGAACGCTCGTGCGCTCGCTTCTGGAAAAAACTCGAATTCGGGAAGCTGTCTTTGGACGACGGAACTTGAGCGCATTCTCCAGGAGGTTCTGCATCAATTGCTGCAACTGACGCGGATCCCCCGTAACGACCGGCAGCGGGCTGCGTTCGATGCTCGCCTGCGCGTCACCAATGGCGACCTCCAGGTCATTGAGCACATCGGTCAGAATCTGGTCGAGTGAGACCTGCCGCATTGCTTCGGCCCGGGTGGCCACGCGCGAATAGCCGAGCAGATCGCGAATCAAGGTCTGCATGCGCTCGGCCGAGCGGGAGATTCGCGAGAGATAATCACGACCTTTCTCGTCGAACTCGTCGGAGCGCGCGTCGAGACGATCGGAAAACACCTTGATCTTGCGCAGCGGCTCCTGCAAGTCGTGCGAGGCGACGTAAGCGAAATCCTCCAACTCACGATTGCTGCGCTGCACTTGATCCAAAGCAATAAGTAGGTTGTTCTCCGCTTCCTTCTGTTCGGTCACGTCGCGCGCCACCCCGACAATCCGGATCACTTCGCCTTGCGCATCGAACACTGGGAACGCCCGGTCGAGAATCCATCGCACGCTCCCATCCGGTCGCCGAATGCGGTACTCGACCGTCCAACCTTGCCTTAGATTCGGCTCATTCGCTTGGAGGATCGCAGGCCGATCTTCATCCAGGATGGAATCCATCCAGGACTTTGGTGATTCGTACAGATGATGAAGGCGGCTTTGCCAAACGCGCTCGTACGCAGGGCTGACGTAGAGCATCGTCGACCTGTCGGTCGTCGCCATCCAGAAGACGTCGTCGATACTCTCCGCGATCTGCCTGAAACGCTCCTCGCTCTCGGCCAGAGTCTTCAACAAGCGATGACGCTCGGTAGTGTCCTGTACCGCGCCATGCACACTCGTGATATTGCCATGGGGTTCTACCCCGATATCACGGACACTTTCGAGTAGGCTTGTAAGAGCCATACATCGTGCATCCGGTCGCCGTCGCCGAACTCGTCGCAACGGTTGAGCACACCCCTCAGATGCTCGCCGCCGCGCTCCTACATGACGTACTCGAGGACACGCGACGTACCCGCGCTGAGGTCGAAGCTACCTTTGGCGGCGAGGTCGCCACGCTGGTAGGCTGGCTCACCGATGTCTCACGCCCCGAAGGCGGAAACCGGGCCGCACGAAAGGCGCTCGATCGCGAGCGCATCGCCAAGGCTCCCGCAACGGCCAAGACGATCAAACTCGCCGATCTCATCGACAACAGTTCAACCATCCTCGCCTACGACCGCGGATTCGCCCGCATCTACCTCCCCGAGAAAGCGCTGCTGCTCGAGGTCTTGCGCGAGGGCGATCCCGTTCTGTGGCATCGCGCCAAGGACTTGCTCGAGGACGGCTTGCGCGCGGGGTTTGTGCGGTCAGCCAGATAATAGGTTATCCGCTTTGCGGGACGTCACAGAAGCCCATCCGCACGAAAAAGCGCATCACTTGATGATGCTATAGTAGGGTATGCCTTTTGTTGGGAGATACGGTATGCGCACCACGCTCGCGCTCGATGATGAACTTTTGGCCAAGGCCCAGGCGCTGACCGGCATGGCCGAAAAATCTGCCTTGGTGAAGGAGGCGTTGCGAGCGCTCATCCAACGCGAAAGCGCCCGCCGGCTGGCCCTGCTGGGCGGCTCAGAACCACAGCTGACCGACATCCCGCGGCGCCGGACGGAACACGGGGAATGATCCTGGTGGACACCTCGGTCTGGATCGACCACATGCGTAGCACCGAAGCACACTTGTCCGAACTTTTGAACGAAGGACGGGTGTGCATGCACCCGCATGTGTTGGGCGAGATCGCACTCGGCAGTCTCAACCATCGGGCAGTCGTGCTCGAGGCAATGCAGAATCTTCCGCCTGCGATCGTGGCCACCGACGACGAAGTCTTTCGCTTCATCGACGATCACGCCCTCTTCGGGCTGGGCGTCGGCTATACCGATGCTCACCTGCTGGCAGCTACCAAGCTATCACCGGGTACCCGGCTCTGGACGCGCGATCGGCGCCTCGGCAGCGTCACTGCCCGGCTCGGGATCGCTTACGAATTGCCCCACTGAAAAGAGCTCGCCGTGCAACCCACGCCCCCAGATGATCAAGGCGCCAGGCGCGCCAGTTTTCCAAAGGGTCGGACCGAAAGGTCCGGCCCTTTGTCATGTGCGCCCAGCATGGGCGCACTCCTGCGGGTGCGAGTCCCGCCGTAAGTTGATCACAGCGAACGAAGTGAAGCGCAACTGCATGAGGGTGACCGAGTGTGGGGAGGAAGCGTGGAGCATAAGCTGCGAGCCGATGAACAAGAATCGGATAGAAGGCGCTGCCGAGCAGGGCGAGCGGGCATGAAACCGCGAAGCTCTCGTGATCAAGGCGAAGCGGCGTAGATCCGGCGGTTGTGCAGCGAAGGAGTGCGTTCTTACCTGGGGAGATCTCGCTTTGTGTCTGAAAGGGCGACGGCGCCGAGCCGGAGCGAGAAGTCAGCAGAGGCCGTAGTAGCTGCCGTGCTGGGGCGAAGGGCCGAACGAGTAGGAGGGCCGAAGGCCATGTCGCTCGAACGTGCAGTGCATCAGAAGCCCGGTCATGCGGGGCGCAACGCGGGAGGGCGGGGTGAAGCCGCGCTTGAGGCGATGCGTGATGAAGCACGGACGGCGCGGCATGCAACTGGAAGCCCGGGGCGAGAGGGCCTGCTTGCGCAGGTGCTCGCGAGCGCGAACATGGAGGCGGCGTGGAAGCGCGTCAAATCCAATCGCGGCAGTGCAGGGGTGGATGGTCGGTCGATTGCCGAGACGGCGGACTACCTGAGAGCGCACTGGCCCCGGATTCGGGAAACGTTACTGGACGGCAGCTACCGGCCCGCGCCGGTGCGCCGTGTCCAGATTCCGAAACCCGACGGGGGCGTGCGTGAATTGGGGATACCGACGGTGACGGATCGGCTGATCCAGCAAGCCCTGCTGCAAGTCTTGCAGCGCAAGATTGATCCGACGTTCTCCGAACATAGCTATGGCTTTCGACCGGGACGCCGTGCGCATGACGCGGTGCTCGATGCACAGCGCTACGTGCAGGACGGCTACCGGGTGGTGGTCGATGTGGATCTGGAGAAATTCTTCGACCGGGTCAATCACGACATCCTGATGGAACGGTTATCGAGGCGCATCAACGACAAAGCCGTGCTACGGCTGATTCGTCGCTACCTCGTGGCCGGGATCATGGAGGGTGGAGTGGTCATGGAACGCTACGAGGGCACGCCGCAAGGCGGGCCATTGTCGCCGCTGCTGGCCAACGTGCTGCTCGACGAGGTGGATCGGGAGTTGGAACAGCGCGGTCACCGCTTCGTGCGTTACGCCGACGACTGCAACGTATATGTACGCAGCCGTCGTGCGGGCGAACGCGTGTTGGACGGGCTGCGCAAGCTCTACGACCGACTCCATCTGAAGGTCAATGAGGCCAAGACGGCCGTCGCGCCCGCATCTGGCCGGAAGTTTCTCGGTTATGCCTTCTGGTATGGCCGAGGCGGTCAGGTCAAATGCAAGGTGGCGGACAAGGCCAAAGAGACCTTCAAGCAACGCATCCGACAAATGACGCGTCGCTCGGGTGGGCGTAGCCTGCCGGAGATCGCCGAACAACTCCGGACTTACATGCCGGGCTGGAAGGCCTACTTCCAGCTCGCGCAGACGCCGCAAGTGTTCCGCGGACTCGACGAGTGGATTCGACACCGGCTGCGTGCCGTGCAGCTCAAGCACTGGCGCCGGAGTACGACGATGTATCGGGAGTTGAAAGCGCTGGGCGCTTCGGAGGCGGACGCTCGCAAGGTGGCCGCGAACAGTCGGTGCTGGTGGCGCAACAGCCGCATGGCGCTGAACCGGGCAATGCCTATCGCCTACTTCGACCGGATCGGAGTGCCCCGGCTCTCATGACCTCAACTGCTCGAACCGCCCGGTGCGGACCCGCATGCCGGGTGGTGTGGGAGGGGAACGGTCAGGTAAGCTGACCGCCCCTATCCCGATTGCAGCGTCGCACAACCGTCATTTTCCCCTGAGACAGAGGTCGCCGTTGTCGTAGCGAGAGTCGCGCCCGTGCCGTATTCGCATGTCGGCCTGTTAGGCTTACGATTCGTATCGACTGCGCATGCGCCGGGCGGGGGAGCGATGGCCGAAGCAAGGTGGATATCGACACACGTTGCGCGTTGCTTGGCGTCGCTGCGCGCTGTCCTCGGCGTGTGCGTCGTACAGGCCGGGGTGGTGCTCGCCGGCGGTCTTGTCGCGTGCGCGGCGCTGGCCCAGGAGCAGGGCACCGAACGCGAGATCGATGCGGCGGGCCGTCATCTGCAGGTCCTGCAGGGGGGCTGGTATCTGTGGGATCCCTACCAGTTCACCAAGACGCACGACGGCTCGACCGTGCTCACCGGGGTGGATATCGAACTGATGCGTGCGGTTGCGCGCGAGGCCGGCTTCGCGGTGCAGCAGCCCTATCTGGCTTGGGCCGAACATCATGAGCGCCTGCGCGACGGACGGGCCGATATCGCATCGGGCGCGACCTGGACTGCGCAACGCGCCGAGTATGTTCATTACTCTCGCCCGTACCGGCAGGAGACCAACGTCTTCTATCTGCGCCGGGGTGAGGCCGGGCTGCATCCGCATGACGACATCGCGCAGATGCTCGACGGGTTCCGCCGCTCCGGGTTGCGGCTGGGCGTGGTGGACGGGTTCGCGTATGCCGATGAGGCGGTCAACGGCTATATCTCGGATCCTGCCAACGCCGCGCTGATCGTCACCGCCGAGAACGATTACCAGAACCTGCGCAACCTGCTGGAAAAGCGAGTCGACGCGGTGATCGCCGACCGTCTGGTGGCGACTACCTCGGCCTGGCGCGGGGGTTGGCGAGAGCAGGTCGAGGAGCATCCGCTGCGCTTCTCGACCGACATCCATTTCATCTTCAGCAAGCAAAGCGTCTCGCCCGAGGTCGTGCAGCGCTTCGACGAGGCCATCGTGCGGCTCGAGGAGCGCGGCGAGATGCGGCGCATCATCAGCGCCTTCCTCTCGCCCATCCTGCTGGCGCAGACGCTCGACACCGACTGGTTTCGCGTACTCGATATCGTCGGCACCGTGGCGTTCGCCCTGTCCGGGCTGCTGATCGCCTTTCGGGAGCGCTACAGCCTGCTCGGGGCGCTGGTGCTCGCCGCCCTGCCGGCGGTCGGCGGCGGTGCGATGCGCGATCTGGTGGTCGGCCGCGAGCCGCTCGCGGTGCTCGGCACGCCGTTGTATCTCGGGCTGGTGGGCGCGACGGTGGTTGTCGGCTTCGTGCTCATCCGTATCCTGCGTCTGGTGCGGCGACGCGGGCGCCTTGGTGAGGCGCTCGAGGCCTTCGGCCGCAATCGCGTGTTGCGCAATCTCTACGAGCTGTCCGATGCGGTCGGGATCGCCGCCTTCACGGTGACCGGTGTGGCGGTGGCCGTTTCCGAGCGCACCGAGCCGCTGTGGATGTGGGGGCCGTTGCTGGCGATGATCACCGCGGCCGGTGGCGGCATGCTGCGCGACCTCGTGCGCCAGTCGGGCAACATCGCGAGCCTCAAGGGCGAATTTTATGCCGAAGTACCGCTGATCTGGGGCTTTCTGCTGTCCGCCTATCTGGCGTGGCAGACGCCGCACCTGGATCCCGAGAATCTGTTCCTGGCGGTGGTCGCGACGATGATCGGCGCCTTCGTGACCCGCGTGGCGGCGGTCCTCGCACGCTTTCGCGCGCCGTCGTTCGCCTGAATCGTGGGCCGAGTGCGCGATGCTAGACTTGTCGTCGCGGCAATCGCGCACGGCACGGTCGATCCGCGCCCTGTCATGGCAGCCGGATTTTCAGGAGAGGGTGTGAGCGGCCATTGTCGAACGAAGGGATCACGGGTGGCCGGCTTGGCACGGCACTGCGGGCTCGTCCTCCTGCTGGCGGGCGGCGCGCTGCACGCTTCGGCTGCCGAGGTGACCGTGCGCGATGTGGCCAGCGGACAGCCGTTGGAGAACGCCGTTGTCGAGATTTTCGTCGACCGGGAGGCGTCCGAAGCTGATATTTCAGCAGCTCAGGTGATCCAGCGCGACAAGACCTTCGTCCCCCATGTCACGGTCGTGCCCGTGGGCGGTGCCGTGGCTTTTCCGAACCGCGACACCACGCGCCACCACGTATTCTCCTTCTCGCCGGCGAAGACCTTCGAGATCAAGCTCTACCTCGAGGATACGCCGCCGGCCATCGTTTTCGAGCGTGCCGGGGTGGTGGTGCTGGGCTGCAACATCCATGATCACATGCTCGCCTTCATCGTGGTCAGCGAGGCCACCGCCCATGCCGTGACGGGCGCCGACGGGCGCGCGCGATTCGACGCGCTGCCGCCGGGCGAGCATCGCCTGCGCGTATGGCACCCGCGACTCGAAGACACCCATCAGCAGTGGTGGGAGGGTCGCGTCGAGGCGGGGGCAACGCGTGATGTGGCGCTGGAACTGCGTGCCAGCGCGCCGCTCGAGCGCCGCACCTCGCCATTGCAGCAACGCCTGCGCGAGGCCGGCGAGGCAGGCCGCGTACGATGAGTTTCGGTCGTCGGCTGCTTCTGGTGATGCTCGCCGTGGTGCTGGTCTCGCAGCTCGTCAGCGCGGTGGCGATCCTGCGCACCATCGAGCGCGACGTGCTGAGCAGCGGCGGCCGCGAGCTCGATGTCGGCCTGAGCGTGCTCAGGCAACTGCTCGACGAGCGCGGCAAGCAGTTGCGCGACAACGTCTCCATCCTGACCGCCGATTTCGGCTTTCGCAGCGCGGTCGCGACCGAGGATGCGAACACCCTGATCAGCGTGCTGGCCAACCATGGCGATCGTGCCGGGGCCGACATGGTCCTGCTCACCGACCCGCAGGGCACGCTGCTGGCGGGCAGTCACCATGCGCGCGGCACGGCGCTGCCGTTTGAGGCCGCCTGGCGGCAGGCGCGCGACGAGGCGGGCAGCGTGGGTGTGGTGCTGGAGGAAGGCCGGCCCTATCAGTTCGTGCTGCTGCCGGTGATGGCGCCCAACCTGATCGGCTGGGTGGGCATGGGCTTTCTGCTTGACGAGGCGCTGGCGCGCGAGATTGCCAACCTCACCCGCCTGTCGGCGAGCTTCGTGGTCGACAGCGGGGCCTCGGCACAGCCGTGGTTCGTCACCTCGCTCGATGACGGGGGTGCCCGGCTCGATCCCGGTGCACTGCGCGCCGCGCTGGCCGCCGGCGACTATCTCGACGGCAGCGGCTTCGATGCGCGCCTGGACTACCTCAACCGGGCCGCGATGCTGCATGAAGGAGACGACGGTCGCGCCTACGCTGTCGCCAGCGTGGCGCGTGACCGCCTGCTCGCCACTTATCGCGAACTGCGCTGGCAGCTGCTGGGCATCTTCGCGCTGACGCTGGCCTTCGCCGCGGCGGTGGCGATGCTCAGTGCGCGCGGCGTGAGCCGGCCGCTGGGCGTACTCGCCGACGCGGCGCGGCGCATCGGTCGCGGCGAGCGCCTCGAGCGTATCGAAGTCCCGCGGCAGAGTGAAATCGCCCTGCTGGCCGACACCATGCTGGTGATGCAGGACGACATCGATGAGCGCGAGGCTTCGCTGCTGCATCGTTCGCGTCATGACCAGCTCACCGACCTGGCCAACCGCAGTTCCGCCCAGCAGGACATCGAGGTGGCGATCGCCGCAGGCGCGCCCTTCGTGCTGTTGCGCCTGGCGATCAACGGCTTTCGCGCCATCAACGATACCTTCGGCTACGCGCTGGGCGATCGCGTGCTGACCACGCTCGCGGGCCGGCTCGCGGGAATGCCGCCGCCGGCGCGCACCGCGTATCGCCTGGGGGGAGACGAGTTCCTGCTGCTGCTCGATGGCGCCGGGATCGATCCGCAGTGGCTGCAGCGCCTGCAGCGCGAGATGGCCGAACCCATCGACCTGCGCGACTCGCCCATCCGCCCGTCGGTGTCGGTGGGCGAAGTCGGCTTTCCCGAGCACGGCGACAGCCCGACGCTGCTGCTGCGCCGCGCGGAGGTCGCGCTGGAAGCGGCGCGCAGCGCGCGCGTGCACCATCAGCGCTACGCCATGGGGCAGGACGAGCAGCACCTGCGCCAGCTCACGCTGATCCGCGATCTGCAGGAGGCGGTGGGTCGCGGGCAACTGGCGATGGTGTTCCAGCCCAAGTTGCGCGCCGCGGACGGCGAACTGGTGGAATTTGAGGCGTTGATGCGCTGGCAGCACGCCGAACTGGGCTTCATTCCGGCCGACGAGTTCATCGGCCTGGCCGAACGCTCGGGCAACATCCATCTGCTCACCGGCTGGATGATCGAGGCGGTGTGCGCGCACGTTGCAGCCTGGGAGGCACAGGGGCAGCGTGTCTGCGTGGCGGTCAACCTGTCGGCACACGATGTCATCGACACTGCTCTGCCGGCACGCATTCTCGAGGTGCTCAACAAGCACGCGCTGACCACCGAGCGCCTCAGCCTGGAAGTCACCGAAAGCGCGATCATGCAGGACGCCGAACTCGCCCTGCGCACGCTCGAGGCGCTGCGCGCAGCGGGCATGAGCATTGCGGTGGACGACTACGGCACGGGCTATTCCTCGCTCGCTCAGCTCAAGCGCATGCCGGTGCAGCAACTGAAGATCGACAAGTCCTTCATCCTGCGCCTGGACGACGGGGGCGACGACGCGATCATCGTGCGTTCGACCATTGAGATGGGCCACAACCTCGGCCTCGAGGTGGTCGCAGAAGGCGTCGAGACCCCGGCCAGCCGCGAACTGCTGCGCGAGCTCGGTTGCGATTATCTGCAGGGCTATCTGATTTCGCGACCCGTCGCGGCTGAAGAAGTGCCGGCCTGGATCGCGCAGCACCAGGGCGGTGCCGACGCCGCCGGCGCGCAAGGGTGGGCGAGCTGATGCGCCCGATGATAGGGTCGGCTGCGCTCTGTCGCCGCGCAGCCGCTGCGGCCGTGTTCGAAGCTTGTCATCGGGGTGGGCATGTCGTCTGAACTTCCGCTGGTCCTGTGCGGGCCCATCCTGCGGCGCGTCGAGGCGCAGCGTGTGGTGTGGTGGCTGGCGGCAAGCCGGCCCTTGCGGCTGCGCGTGCGCCTGGATGCGGACCGCGGCCCGCGCGAGCGGGTGCTGGCGCCGGGTGATGCGGGCTGCCGGCAGATTGCGGCCGGCGAACATCTGCACTATCTGCTTCTTGATCTGACCCTCGACGAGGCTCTGCCCGAACAGCGCTGGATCGGCTACGACATCGCCGTGCAGCCGCTCGACGCGCCCGACGCCGCGTGGCAGGGCTGGCGCGAATGGGCGCCGGACCTGTGCTACCCGGGGCGCGAGGGACCGGGCTTCGTGTTCGCGCCGCAGGTCGCCTCGCTGCTGTATGGCTCGTGCCGCAAGCCGCATTTCGACGGCGGTGACGGATTGGCGGCGGCAGACGAACTGCTCGCGCGGCGCATCGCGCACGACGGCCCGCCGTGCGAGGCCGCCGGCGAACTGCCCGCGTGGCCCTCGGCGCTGGTGCTGTGCGGCGATCAGGTGTATTGCGACGATGTCGCCGGCCCGATGCTGCGCGCCATCCACGCCCTCATCCCCCGCCTGGGTCTGCCGCCGGAGACGCTCGACGGCACCGAGGAGTGCGGCGTGGGCGATTCCGAGCAACTCTACGCCCACCCCGACGGCTACTATCGGCGCGAGCGCCTGCTGCCGCGGCGCAAGGGCAATGCACAACTCGTCGAGATCCTCTTCGGCGGGGTCGAGAAACCGATCTTCACCACGGACAGCGCGCACAACCATCTGATCGCGCTCGCCGAGGTCCTGGCGATGTATCTGCTGGCCTGGTCGCCGAGCGTGTGGGAGGGGCTGGAACTCGATGCGCAGGGCTGGCTGGATGCCGAATCACGCGCGCTGTTCGAGCGCGAGCGCGGCCTGCTCGACGGCTTCGTGCGTGCGCTGCCGGCGGTGCGCCGGCTGTTCGCCCATCTGCCGGTGGCGATGATCTTCGACGACCACGACGTCACCGACGACTGGAATTTGTCGCGTGAGTGGGAGGAGGTGGCCTACGGCCACCCGTTCTCGCGCCGCGTGGTGGGCAACGCCATTGTGGGCTATCTGATCCATCAGGGCTGGGGCAACCGGCCCGAGGCCTTCGACGACGCGGTGCTCGACGCCGTGGCCGACACGCTCGCGCGTCCCGGCGGCGAGGCGCACGAAACGTGCATCGACCGCCTGCTCAAGTTCCGCGACTGGCACTACACCTGGCCCACCACGCCGCCGCTGGTGGTGATCGACACGCGCACCCATCGCTGGCGCTCGGAGACCGCCGCACGCCGCCCGTCGGGCCTGATGGACTGGGAGTCGATCACCGACCTGCAGCAGGAACTGCGCGACCATCCGGCGGTGCTGATGGTCTCGCCCGCGCCGATCTTCGGCGTCAAGCTCATCGAGACCCTGCAGCGCATCGTCACCTGGTGCGGCCATCCGCTCACCGTCGATGCCGAGAACTGGATGGCCCATCCGGGCGCGGCGCACGCCATCCTCAACGTGTTCCGCCATCCCAAGACGCCGCAGCACTTCGTCGTGCTCTCCGGCGACGTGCATTACTCCTTCGTCTACGACGTCGAACTGCGCGGGCGCGAGCACGGCCCCGACATCTGGCAGATCTGCAGCAGCGGCCTGCGCAACGAATTTCCCCCAAAGCTGCTCGACCGGCTCGACCGCGCCAACCGCTGGCTGTACTCGCCCCGCTCGCCGCTCAACTGGTTCACTCGCCGACGCAACATGCGCGTGATCCCGCGCAAGCCCGAAGGCACGCCGCACGGCCGCCGCCTGCTCAACGGCGCCGGCGTCGGCCTGGTGGAGATCGACGCCGAGGGCGTGCCGTGGCGCATCCGCGAAGTGCTCACCGACGGACGCATGGTGAAATTCACGCGCCGCGAGAACGAGTCGCGCTGGCGCTGATGTCAGCGGGCGGCGCGATCAGCCGAAGGGCTTGGCCGTGCGCGTGGCGTGGCGGATGTGCAGCGCGTATCCCAGGCGTGCCAGTTCGGCGTCGCTGCGGCCGAGGATCTCGGCGGCGAGCGGCAGCAGGCGGGTTTCCTCGAAGTGGGCGTGCGCCTTGTAGCCGGCGATCAGCGCGGCGGTGGCTTCGGAGTCCAGAGCGGTATCCTTGCCGGCGGCGATGCGCGCCAGTTGCGGCTTGATCGCACGCCATTGCTTCTCGAGCGAACGGTGGTCAGCCGTGAGACGGTCACACAGCGAATCGACGAGTTCGCGTTCTTCGCCTGCGGCGGCATGTTTGCGCACCGTGGGAAACAGTTCGCGCTCCTCGTCCTCGTGGTGTTCGAGAATCATCTCGTCGAAGAATTCCACCGCCTGTTGCGCGATTTTCCGCGCGCGCGCGGCCGAGGCGAGCAGGGCGTCGAGTTCGCCCAGCGCGTCCAGATGGCCGACGATGCCCGCGTGACAGTCCGTGAAGGTGGGGAGCGCCTCGCGCGTCTGGCGTTCGTTGGTTGGCGAGCTGGTCACGTTGAACCTCCGCAATCAATGACAGTGTTTTTCGGTCGTCCGTTCGAGTGTGGTTTGCGCCGCCGTGCGTGGTTCGAACAGACGCATGCTTGCGTCCCCGGTGTATGGTGGGCAGAATGCAGGCTGCTAATATATTAGTAGTATTTTAGATGTAGCGCACGTTTGCGTTGCCGATGTCGGCGGAAAAAAGCAAGGTGGTGATGACGATGGGTGATTCCGGGACAGCGATCGATGGAGCGGTACGGGACTGGGGAACGCTGCGCGAGCGTTATTGTGCGCGCATGCAGCGCGGCGCGGCGCTCGCGAAGGACAAGGTAGTCGCGCCGGACGATGTGGTGGCCCTGCTCGAAGCCGTCATCGAACCGGGTGACCGTCTGTGCATCGAAGGCAACAACCAGAAGCATGCCGATTTTCTCGCTGAATGTCTGGCCGAAGTGTCGCCCGAGCGCGTGCACGACCTGCACATCATCCAGTCGAACATCGCGCTCGCCCCGCATCTGGACGTGTTCGAGCGCGGCATCGCGGAACGGCTCGATTTCTGCTACTCCGGCCCGCAAGGGCTGCGCCTGTCGCGTCTGGTCAAGGAAGGGCGGCTCAAGGTCGGCGCGATCCACACCTACCTCGAACTGTACGGTCGGTATTTCTGCGACCTCACGCCCAACGTGAGTTTCATTGCCGCCGATGCCGCCGATCACGAAGGCAACCTCTACACCGGGCCCAACACCGAGGACACGCCGGCCATCGTCGAGGCGACGGCGTTCAAGTCCGGCATCCTGATCGCGCAGGTCAATCGCATCGTCGACCGCGTGCCGCGTGTGGATGTCCCCGGCGACTGGGTCAGCTTCGTGGTCGAAGCGCCGCGCCCCTATTACATCGAGCCCATCTTCACGCGCGATCCGGCCGCCATCACCGAGGTCCAGATCCTGATGGCGATGATGGTGATTCGCGGCATCTACGAGAAGTACGGGGTGGCGCGGCTCAATCACGGCATCGGCTTCGATACCGCCGCGATCGAGCTGATCCTGCCGACCTACGCCGCGGATCTCGGTCTGCGCGGCAAGATCTGCAAATACATGTCGGTCAATCCCTGCCCCACGCTGATTCCGGCGATCGAGTCGGGCTTCGTCGAGGGCATTCATTGCGCGGGCTCGGAACTCGGCATGGAAAACTACGTGTCCGAGCGCTCGGACGTGTTCTTTACCGGACGCGACGGGTCGATGCGCTCGAACCGCATCTTCTGCCAGATCGCTGGCCATTATTCGGATCTGTTTATCGGCTCGACCCTGCAGATCGATCTCGAAGGCAACTCCTCGACCGCCACGCTTTCGCGCATCACGGGCTTCGGTGGCGCGCCGAACTTCGGTTCGGAGTCGCGGGCGCGCCGCCACGGCAGCGAAAGCTGGCTGATGGCCGGACGCGAGGCACACCGTGGCAACGGCATGCCGCGCGGTCGCAAGCTCGTCGTGCAGATCGTCGAGAGTTTCCGCGAAGGGCTCAGTTCGACCTTCGTCGAGCGGCTCGACGCCTGGAAGCTGCAGGAGAGCTTCGGGCTGCCGCTGCCGCCGGTCATGGTGTATGGCGACGATCTGACCCACATCGTCACCGAAGAGGGCATCGCCAACCTCTTGCTGTGCGACGGCCCCGAAGAGCGCGAACAGGCCATTCGTGGCGTGGCCGGCTACACCGAGGTGGGTATGGCGCGCGATCCCGAAATGGTGCGTCGTCTGCGGGCCAAGGGCGCCGTGAGCTATCCCGAGGACCTCGGCGTGGACAAGCGGCTGGCGACGCGCGACCTGCTCGCGGCACGCTCGATCAAGGATCTGGTGCGCTGGTCGGGCGGGCTCTACGATCCCCCCGCGCGTTTCCGCAACTGGTGAGACGAACATGGAACATCTGGAATTCTCTTTCGATCACGGCAGCATGGCACCGGCCAACGACTTTGCCCATGCAGGCGTCGTCGGCTCGGGCAATCTCGAAGTACTGCTCGAGCGCGCCGAGCTGTCGGGCCGCTGCGAGGCGGTCGTCGACACCGCCATCCGGGGCTACGAGCGCACCTGGCACAAGGTGCTGAGCGACTTCGTCACGCGCCAGGGGCTGGCCGACGTGCGCATCTCGATCAACGACGGGGGTGCGACGCCGGCGGTCGTGTGCCTGCGCCTCGACCAGGCCGCGGCCGACCTCAAGGGAGCCCCGGCATGAAGATAGCGCGTCACAGCTTTCTCGAAGCCGGTGCCCGCACGCGCGTGCGCGGCCTGCTCGACGCCGGCACATTCCGCGAGTTCTGCGGCCCGCTTGCGCGGCGCACCAGCCCCCATCTGCCGCTGCTCGACATGCCGGTGGCCTTCGATGACGGAGTCGTCGTCGGCGAAGGCCTGCTGGCCGGGCGGCCGGTGCTGATTGCCGCGCAGGAGGGCAGTTTCATGGGCGGCTCGGTCGGCGAGGTGCACGGCGCGAAACTGACCGGACTCATCGAACGAGCGCTCGACGTGCGTCCCGACGGGGTGATCCTGCTCATCGATTCGGGCGGCGTCCGTCTTCAGGAGGCCAATGCCGGCCTCATCGCGATGGGCGAGATCCAGCGTGCGGTGCTTGCGGTGCGCGCGGCCGGCATTCCGGTCATCGTCGCGATCGGTGGCAGGAACGGCTGCTACGGCGGCATGTCCATCATCGCGCGGTCCTGCGACTGGATCGTGATCAGCGAGGAAGGCCGTCTTTCCATCTCGGGGCCAGAAGTGATCGAGGCCGTCGAGGGCGTGGAGGAATTCGACTCGCGCGATCGCGCGCTGGTGTGGCGCACGATGGGCGGCAAGCACCGTCGCCTGCTCGGCGAGGCCGACGCGCTGGTCGCCGACGGAATGGACGCCTTTCGCGATGCGATCGCCGGATATCTGGGCCGGTCGCGCGCGCACGATCTCGATTCGCTGGAGACCGAACAGGCGCGCCTGGAGGCGCGCGTGACCCGCTTTGCCGAATGCCGCGACGGGGTGGACGTGTGGGCCGCCCTGGGCGTGGACGCACCCGAACGCGTGCCGGAACTCGAGCCCGACGCCTTCAATCGGCTGCTCGGCACCCTGGAGGAGACATCGCGATGAACGCCACCACTGCGGCCCATCCGTCCGAACGCCTGTTGGTCGAGCTCTTCGGCGAGGAACATGCGGTCGTGCGCCAGGGCAAGCTGCTTGCCGGCACTGCAAGCGTTGATGGCCAGACCGTGACCGTGATCGGGACTACCGATCAGGCCCACATCGGCGTCGATCTGGCGCTCGCGATGTCGCGTCGCGTGCTGGACACGATGCGCAGCGCACCCGGCCGGCCAATCGTGCTGATCGTCGACAACTCGGGTCAGCGCCTGTCGCGCTGGGACGAGCTGATGGGCAACAACGGCTGCATCGCGCACCTCACGAAATGTCTCGACGCGGCGCGCCGCGGGGGTCATCGCGTGATCGGTCTGGTGCACACCCTGGCCATCAGTGGCGGCTTCATGGCCACCGGCATGGCGACCGGTGCGTGCTATGCATTGCCCGATGCGGAACTGCGCCTGATGGCGCCAAGCGCGATGTCGCGCGTCACGCGCATCCCCGAAGAGCGCCTTGTCGAGCTCTCGCGCAGCCTTCCCGTGCTGGGGCCGGGGGTGGTGAACTTCGTGCGCATCGGTGGCCTGCACGGCGTGTTCGCCGACGACCTGCGCGCCGAACTGGCGAAGGCGTTGTCGCATGTCGACGCCGAGGACGATCCGCGTCGGCGTCTGGGCGCCGAGCGCGGCGGACGACCGCACGCACTGGAGATCGCCGTGGCCGTGCGTTCGGGCGTCGTGGCGTGAGCGTGGCGGTGGCGCATCTTCGGGCAGTCGATCGCAGCCTGAGTCCGGGGGGTGCCGCCGACCTGCTTGCGGCGACCCTGTTCGTTGCCGCTTGCGAAGACTTCGGGCGTGACGCGTGCGCATAGCGTTCATCTGCGCAGGACAGGGCGGGCAGCATCCCGCGATGTTCGGGCAGCTTGCCCGCGAACCGGCGGCGGGCGAGGTGCTCGACCTCGTGTCGGCACAGCTCGGCTTCGATGTGCGCACGATGGCCGAGCGCGTCACCGAGTCGGAGCTGTGCGGCAACCGCATCGCCCAGCTTCTGGTCGTCGGTCATGCGCTCGCGACGGTCGCCGCGCTGCGTGCCGAGGGCGTTCGGCCGGCGTTGTGCGCGGGATACAGCGTGGGCGAAATGGCTGCTCATGGTGCGGCCGGCGTGTGGGATGCCCAGACCACGCTGGCACTCACGGCGCTGCGCGCTCAGAACATGGACGCCGCCGCTGCGGCCGCTTGCGGCCCCCTGTGCATGAGCGCCGTGATCGGCATCGACGCCGTGCAGGCCGAAGCGCTTGCGCCGGCGCACGGGGCGGCGCTGGCCATCGTCAACGGGCCGCGCCATGTCGTGATCGGCGGTCCCGAGGAGGCGGTCGAACGGTTCGAGCGGCAGGCGCCGGAGTACGGTGCGACCCACCTGCGCCGGCTGTCGGTGAGCCTTGCATCCCATACGCACTTCATTGCGGCGGCGGTGCCGCCTTTTGCAGCGGCATTGTCTGCCGCGAACTGGGCACGCCCCAGGGCGACTTTGCTCAGTGGCCTCGATGGTCGTGCCTTGATGCGCCATGAGGACACCGTTGCGTGGCTGTCGCGGCAGATCTGTGAGCCACTGCAGTGGCATGACTGCCTGCAGTCGATGATCGAGTACGGCGTCGATGTGGTGCTCGAAATCGGTCCCGGGCGCGCCCTGACGCGGATGATCGAGGAAGATTTTCCCGGCATCCGCGCGCGCGCCAGCGATGAATTCCGTTCGGTCGCCGGTTCTGCCGCGTGGCTCGCACGAAACGGCTGAACACTCTCCCAATTTTTTGACTACGTCCGCTACGCGTTGCTTGACAAGGTCGCGCACGTTAGTAACATGCACCTCGTACACCGCTAATATATTAGTTCAGGGCGTGCATTGACCTAGATCAAATCGAAGCCCTTTGACTTGGCGTGTGCAGGACGAAAATACCAACAGAACAAGGAGACGAAGATGCACATCAGAATTTCGAAGTGCCTGGCGCTGATGATGCTCAGCCTCGGCGTGGTGTCGCAGGCGGCCATTGCCGACACCAAGGACTATCCCGCGCGTAACGTTGAAGTGATCAACCAGTTCGGCCCCGGTGGCGGAACCGACCTGTTCATCCGCGCGATCGGCCAGCCTTTTGGCGACATCACCGGCCAGTCGCTGGTGGGCATCTCCGTTACCGGTGGTGGTGGCATTCCTGCCGCGACGCAGTTCTTCAGCCGCCGCGCCGACGGCTACACGATGATGGCGATCGGGCCTGAAGAAGTCATCAACCACGCCAAGGGCCGCATCGATGCCACCAAGTTTATGCCGGTGGCGCGCGTGCAGTACGACCAGGGTCTGTTCTACGTGAAATCCGACAGCCCGATCAAGAGTGCCCAGGACCTCATCGACCACGCTCGCAAGAGTCCGGGCAAGCTCAATATCGCGATGACCGGTGCGGCCGGTTTCGACGAAACCCTGGTGGGCCTGTGGAACCTGCGATCCGGCGCTGAACTGAGTGCCGTACCGTTCGACTCAGGTGCTGAAGTCATCTCGGCCGTGCTCGGCGGGCACGTCGACGTGATGTATGAGGAATACGGCCCGACGCGCTCGATGATCGAGGCGGGTGACCTGCGTCCGCTGATGGTGTTCGCCGAGGAGCGTCTGCCGGTGCTGCCGGATGTGCCGACCGCCCGCGAACTGGGGGTGGACGTGACGCTCGGACGCTGGCGCGGTTTCGCGCTCAAGCAGGGCGATGAAGAAGCCCACGCCGACGCGCTCTATTCGGTGTTCGAGCAGGCAGTCCAGGCCAAGAGCTACAAGGACATCGAGTCGAAGAGCGGCCTTCAGTACCGTTCCGTGCTGCTCGGACCGGACGAGTTCAAGACCTTCCTCGAGAGCGAAATCGAGACCTATCGCGCAGTGCTGCAGAAGCTCGGCCACATCTGATTCACCTGACCTGACCCCCGCTTGCCCGCCGCAGTCCTGACCCGTTCGGACCTGCGGCGTGCGGTGGGGTCGCTTCGGCCACCGATTCGCCACGAATGTCGGTTGGTGACCGACGCGGACAGGCGCGTGAAAGACATCCTCAAGGAGACTTCCAGATGAGCCGGATTGCCATCGATGGCGCCTTCTCGTTGCTGTTGTTCGCGGGGTCCATCTACCTGTGGTTCGCTGCGGACGATTTTCAGAAGTTCGCCCGTTATGCGGGGATCGACTCCGACTTCTGGCCCAAGATCCTGCTGGCGGTGGTCGCCGTTATCGCACTGGTGCAACTCCTGCAGCAATTCTTCACCTACCTCGCGACCCGCGAAGTCCGCAACGTCCGAACGGATGACGGCGAGGCGTCCGTTGTGAACTGGCGCAAGCTTGGCGGGGCCGCAGTGCTGATCCTGGGCTATTTCGTCGGCCTTCAGACGATCGGATTCATCCTGGCGACAGTGATCTTCCTGCTGCTGGCGACACGGCTGATCGGCTACGGCAACTGGCGCATCGCACTGATCTACCCGTTCGTGTTTACCGGTCTGGTGACGCTGGTCTTCGTCAAGGTCCTGTCGATGCCGTTGCCGCGCGGCGCCGGGATCTTCGAGACCTTCAGCAGGCTGATCTACTGATGTATGTGCGTGCACGCGCTGCCAACGTCTGCCGCAGGCGCAGCGGCGTGATCAGCGGCGCGAAGGAGAAATGAAGTGACGGACGGCTTTCTGACGGCTGCGCAATACATGGCGAGCCACCCCACGACCTTGCTGTTCATCGTTTTCGGAATGATGTGGGGCATCATCTTCGGTGCGATGCCGGGGCTGACGGGCGTGGTCGGCGTGGCGCTGCTGATTCCATTTACTTTCGGCTTCGGCCCCATCGAAGGTCTTCTGCTGCTCGGTTCCGTGTATGTCGGATCCACCTTCGGCGGTTCCATCTCGGCAATCCTGTTCAACACGCCGGGTAGCCCGGAAGCGGCCTGTACCGGGCTCGACGGCTATCCCATGGCGAAGAGGGGGCAGGCCGGGAAAGCGCTCGGAATCGCGCTCGCCGCATCGGCGGTGGGCGGTATCTTCGGTACCGTGGTGCTGATGCTGGCCGCACCTCCGCTGGCCAAGGTCGCATTGAGCTTCGGCCCGGCGGAGTACTTCGCGCTGGCTGTGCTGGGGATCACGGCGATCGCATCCATCGGCACGACCTCGGTCACCAAGGCACTGATTGCCGGCATTCTCGGGCTGGTCATCGCCACGGTCGGCATCGATCCGCTGACCGGAGGCAGCCGATTCACCTTCGGCAACGACCTGTTGCTGTCCGGCATCGGCTTCATTCCGGCCATCATCGGCATGTTCGCTCTGTCCGAGGTGCTGGTACGCTTCAGCGAACGCGTGCCGGAGGGCGAGGCGATCACCAAAGTCTCCACGGCATTGCCCAAGTTCAGGGAGATGATGGCGATGAAGGGCACGCTGGCGCGCTCATCGGTCCTGGGTACCATCATTGGAACCCTGCCCGGTGTCGGTGCCACCACCGCGGCCTTCATGAGCTATAGCGAAGCGGTGCGCTGGTCGCGCCACCCGGAGAAATTCGGTACCGGCGAGCCGGAGGGCATCGCCGCACCCGAGGCCGCGAACAACGCCGCGGTGGGCGGCTCGATGGTGCCCCTGCTCGCACTTGGCATTCCCGGCAGTGCGGCGACGGCGGTGATGATCGGCGGCCTGACGATCCACGGCATCGTGCCCGGACCGATGCTGCTGGTGCAGAACAAGGAACTGGTCTATTCCGTGTTCATCGGCATGTTCATCGCCAACCTGCTGATGATCTTCTTCGGTCTCAAGGCGTCACGTCACTTCGCGAAGATTCTCGATGCGCCGTATGCGCTCATCGGTCCCAGCATCGTCGTGCTGTGCATGACCGGCGTGTATGCGTTGCGCAACAATGTGATGGATGTGGTGGTCATGCTGGTTTTCGGCGCATTCGGCTTCCTGTTGCGCAAGCTCGACTACCCGATCGCACCGTTGATCATCGGTCTGGTGCTCGGTCCGGTCGCCGAAATCAGCCTGCGTCGCGCACTGATGCTGAGCAGCTTTGACTGGAGCAGTGTGTTGATGCGACCGATCGCCGGTACGCTGTTGGCGTTGAGCGCGCTTTCGCTGATCTACGGCTTTTACGGCCAGTTCCAGCGTCAGTGGCGCAGGCGGCGCGCCGCGCTCGAAGCCGCATGAACGACTTGGGAGGGGAACAATGTCCAACTTTTCGTCGATTCGCCACCTGATCCGTGGAATGACGGACGCGGTCGCAGGGGATACCCATGACGAGCCACGCTTGATGGAGCGCGCCCGCCCGCTGCTCGCCGATCTGATCTCGTCTGACGACTGGTTGCCCGACGAATTCGCCCAGCCGCATCCAGAGCACTATCAGCAGTACCTGCTGTACTGCGATCCGCATGAGCGCTTCTCGGTGGTGAGTTTCGTGTGGGGGCCGGGGCAGCGCACGCCGATTCACGATCACACCGTGTGGGGGCTGATCGGCATGTTGCGCGGGGCCGAGGTGTGCGAGGGCTTCGAGCTGGCCGGTGAGGGCTCGCCGCCGCGTGCGACCGGGACGGTGCGCCTGGAGGCCGGCGGCATCGAGGCGGTTTCGCCGCGCATCGGCGACATCCACCGCGTGTCCAACGCCTTCGACGATCGCGCCAGCATCAGCATCCATGTGTATGGCGCCAACATCGGCGGCGTGCGCCGCCATGTGTTCGATCCGCTGACCGGCGCTGCCAAGGAGTTCATCTCCGGCTATGCCAGCCCGAACATGCCTAATTTCTGGGACAGGTCGCGCGCTTAACCGGATAGTACGGTCGAACGGGTGAATGCTTCGATGTCGTCGAGCAGACGGTCGAGCGCTTCGCCGGCGGCATTCGCGTCGCCTTGCGCGATCGCGCGTGCGATGGCCGCGTGGCGCCGCGCGGTCTGCGGCAGGTCTGCGGCCTGCTTGTAGTGCACGTACCAGAAGCGGCGCGACAGGCCGTGCATCAGCCGCATGGCGCCCTCGGCGAACTCGTTGCGCGCGGCGACCAGGCACAGTTCGTTGAACTCGCGGTCGCTGCGCATGAAGGCCTCGTCGTCATCTGCCGTGGCTTCGGCTTCGAACTCCGTAGCCAGTTCCGCGAAACGCTGGCGTTCGGCGTCGGTCGCGCGCCGCGCGGCGCTGCGGCAGGTCAGGCGTTCGACCTCGCGACGCGTCTCGAGCAGGCGCAGCTGCTTGCGCACGTCCATTTCGGCGATCAGCAGGCCGCGCTGCGGCAGCACGACGATGAGACGCTCCTGCGCCAGGCGCTGGATGGCTTCGCGGATCGGCGTGCGGCCGATGCCCGTCATCTCGCTCATCGCCTGTTCGGACACCACCGCACCCGGCGCCAGTTTCAGCGTGACGATGGCCTCCTCGATCTGTCGGTAGGCCTGTTCCTTGAGGGTCGTGCGCGGCTCGCCGGGAGCGGCGGCGCGCGTCATGCGCGCACCACCAGCGGACGTGTGCTTCGGCATTGCAAGCTCCTGCATGGCATCGCGTTCGATTATACGGCCATGGCCGAAGCGTCGAGGGCGGGGCGGACGAAGTGCTTGACAGTGCCGACCATACAACTAGTATATTACCCATATACGCAATGTTCGGCCGGAATGACAGCTACGACAATGCGTTGAACAATCAAGAATCGTGCGCCGGAAACGGTAGCGGTCGAAGCGAAGTACCATCCAACCGAAGGAGACTGAGATGCGGAAGAAATGCAATACGGTACTGGCCACGCTGGCCGTGGGCCTGATGTCGGTGTTCGGCGCGCAGTCGGCCGTCGCGGCCGATACGGCCTGTCCCGAGGTCGGCTCGTGCAAGTGGAAGATGGCCACTGGCTGGGCCGGCGGACCGCTGATGGACATCGGCGCCAAGGCCTTCGCCGAGCGGCTCGAGCAGCTCTCGGGCGGTCGCATGCAGGTCCAGGTCTTCCCGGGCGGTGCGCTGGGCGGCGCGCTCAAGGTCAGCGAGACGGTCAAGAACGGCATTGCCGACATGGGCCACCTTTGGATGGGCTACGACTGGGGCAAGGACACCACCACGGTGCTGTTCGGCGGCTATGCCGGCTCCTTCGATTCCGAGCGCATGCTGCACTGGCTCTATGAGGGTGGCGGCGTCGAGCTGCAGCGCGAGTTCCGCGAGAAGGAATTCGACGTGATCTCGTTCCCGCTGTTCATCCGCACGGCGGAAGTGTTCCTGCACTCGCGCAAGCCGGTGCGCACCCTGGAAGACCTGCAGGGCCTGAAGCTGCGCACGGCCGGTGCATGGATCGAGATGTCGGCGGCCATGGGCGCGGCGCCGGTAACCACGCCGGGCGGCGAGATCTACGCCGCGCTCGAGCGCGGCGTGATCGACGCCACCGAATGGGGCACGCTGTGGGAGAACATCTCCCCGGGCTTCTCCAAGGTCGCCAAGTACCTGATCATCCCGGGCGTGCATCAGCCCACGGCACCGTTCGAGCTGGTGCTCAACAAGCGCATGTGGGGCAAGCTCACGCCGGCCGACCAGGCCCTGATCGAGACCACCGCCAAGCTCGTGACCTACGAGTCGTGGCTGAAGATCGGCCAGGAAGACGCCAAGTCGCTTGAGTTCTATCGCGAGCAGGGCAACGAGGTCATCGATCTCGAGCCGGAAGTGCAGTACGAGGCGCGCCGCGTCGGCAAGGAGTGGGCCGGCAAGCAGGCCGAGAAAAGCGAATGGTTCGCGCGCGTGCTCAAGAGCCAGGAAGAGTTCGAAAAGCTCTGGGCCGACGCCGACCGCTATCGCAACGTAAAGGTCGACGGCAAGAACTGATCGCCTTCGCGCGCCGCACCGGCGCCGCCCCGTTCGTGGGTGGCGCCGGCTGCGGCGTTCTCTTTTCACGCTTCCGGGATTTCAAGCATGCAAAAGCTGCTGAGCCTGATCGAGCGCATCACCGGCAACGTCGGTGTGATCGCCGCCTGGCTCGTGGTGCCGCTCGTGCTCGCGACGGCCTACGAGGTGTTCTCGCGCTATCTGCTCAACGCCCCTACCGTGTGGGCCTTCGAGATTGGCTACATGATGATGGGCTCGCATTTCCTGCTCGGCGCGGCCTACACGCTGCGCCAGGGCTCGCACGTGCGCGTCGACCTGATCTACGGCAGCGTCTCTGCGAAGACGCGCGCGATCATCGACGTCGCCGGCTACCTGTTCTTCATCCTGCCCTTCATGCTGTGGTTGAGCTGGGGGTTGTGGGATTACTTCGAAACTTCCTGGGTCGACATGGAGACTTCCGGACACTCGTCGTGGAATCCGGTGGTGTGGCCGTACCGACTGGTGTTCCTGATCGCCATCGTCGTGCTGACGCTGCAGATCGTCGGTGAAATCATCAAGGGTGTGCAGGTGTTGACCGGCAAGTCCTCCACCGGGGGGGCTGCCTGATGTCCGAATACCTCGCCCTGCTGATGTTCCCGGTGCTGCTGGTGCTGATCTTCATCGGCTTCCCGGTGGCCTTCTCGCTGATGGCGACGACGCTGATCTTCGGCCTCGTCACCTTCGGTGACAACCTGATCTTCCTGCTCATCGACAAGATCGAGGAGGTCGGCTCGAATTTCGTGCTCGCGGCTGTTCCGCTGTTCGTGTTCATGGGCTCGATGCTGGAACGTTCCGGCATCGCTGACCGACTGTTCGAAGCCATCCACCTGTGGACCAAGCGCCTGCCGGGCGGACTGGCGGTCGGTACCATCCTGATGGCCATCCTGTTCGCCGCCTCGACCGGCGTGATCGGCGCGGCCGAGGCCGTGATCGGCCTGCTCGCCATCCCGCCGATGCTCAAGCATCGCTACAACAAGGCGCTGATCAGCGGCACGATCTGCGCCGGCGGCTCGCTCGGCACCATCATTCCGCCGTCGGTGGTGGCGGTGGTGATCGGCCCGCTGGCCAACGTGTCGATCGGCGACCTGTTCATGGGCATGGTCTTCCCCGGCCTGCTGCTGGCGACCCTCTACGCCATCTACATCATCGCCATCTGCGTGATCAGGCCCGAGTACGGTCCGAGCAGCGAGCCCTCGCCCGACGACCCCGGCCTGTGGGAGAAGATCCGTCTCACCGTCTACGCGCTGGTGCCGCCGCTGGTGATGATCTTCTCGGTGCTCGGCTCGATGATCATGGGCTGGGCGGCGCCGACCGAGGCAGCCGCGCTGGGCGCGTTGTGCTCGGTGGGGCTGGCGGTGTTCTACCGCCGCTTCAACATGCGCATGTTCAGCGACGCACTGATGGCCACGCTGCGCATCACCTCGATGATCATGCTGATCCTGCTCGCAGGGAACATGTTCACCGGCGTGTTCGCCGGCACGGGCGGCATGATGGTGGTCAACAACCTGATCGACGCGCTCGGCCTGGGTCCTTGGGGGCTGCTGTTCCTGGTGCTGTTCCTGACCCTGATCGCGGGTTTCTTCCTCGAATGGGCCTCGGTCACGCTGATCTTCATCCCGATCTTCGCGCCGCTGGTCGCAGCCGCCGGCTTCGACGTGGTCTGGTTCTGCATCCTCTTCATGATCATGCTGCAGACCGGCTACCTGACGCCGCCGATGGCGCCGGCGATCTTCTACCTGCGCGGGGTGAGCCCACCGGAGATCACCCTGCCCGACATGTATCGCGGCGTGATCCCGTTCATCCTGCTGCAGCTCGTGGTCGCGGGCGTAGTCATGGCCTTTCCGCAGATCGTGTTGTGGTTGCCGTCCAAGGTGCTGGGCTTCTAGCCGGCAGAACACGGAGGGAGTGACATGAACGAGACCATTCTCGATGCCCGTCCGGCCAGCCGCATCGATACCGACGTGCTGGTGGTCGGCGGCGGTGCGGCCGGGGTGGCGGCGGCGGTGACCGCTGCGCGCCAGGGGGTGCGCGTGTTGTTGCTGGAACGCTACGGCTTCTGCGGTGGCGGTGCGGTGGCCGGCCTGTCGGGCACGATCTGCGGGCTGTACGAAGCGGCGGAGTCCGACACCGCGCCACCACGCCAGATCGTGTTCGGCTTCGCCGACGAGTTCGTGCGCACCATGAGCGCGCGCAACGGCCTCACCGGACCGGTGCGCTACGGACGCACCTTCACCCGCGTGCACGACCCGCTGGTGTGGCGCGAATCGGCCGACGAGCTGCTCGCCGAAGCCGGCGTGCACGTGCTGCTGCATACGCTGGTCACCGATGTGCTGACCGATGGCGGCGAGCGCATCGCCGGCGTCGTGGCGTGGACCAAGCAGGGTCGCATCGAGGTGCGCGCCGGCATCACCGTGGATGCCAGCGGCGACGCCGATCTGGTGACCATGGCCGGCCTGCCGTTCTCGGTCGGGCACGAGGGCCAGGTGCAGAATCCGACCATGATCTTCCGCCTGCAAGGGGTGGACGTGGAGCGATTCGTCGCGACCTACGGCCCGGATTCGATTCTCGGCGCCGACGTCATGCAGGCCATCGTCGAGGCCAACGCCTCGGGCCGTTACCGCCTGCCGCGCGCCAAGGTGTTCCTGTTCGAGACCCCGCGCCCCGGCGAGTTGCTGTGCAACGCCACGCGCATCGTCGGGCGCGACGGGCGCGAACTCAACCCCATCAATGTGGCCGACATCACCGAGGCCGAGATCGAGGGCCGCCGCCAGGTGCGCGAATACGCGCGCTTCTTCCGCGACCGGCTGGCCGGCTGCGAGCAGGCCTTCGTCAACGACACCGGCGTGCAGGTGGGTGTGCGCCAGACGCGCCAGGTCGACGGCATCACGACGCTCGCCAACGAGGACGTCGTCACCGGTGTCAAGCGCGCCGACGGCATCGCGCGCAGCCCGTGGCCGATCGAACTGCATTCGGGCGAGAAGCCGCGACTGTCGTGGCTGTTCCAGGATCACTACGAAGTGCCCTACGGCTGCTTCGTGCCGCAGCGCGGCGAGTCGTTGCTGGTGGCCGGGCGCTGCCTGTCCGCCCAGCACGAGGCCATGGCCTCGGCGCGCGTGACCGCACAGTGCTTCGGCTACGGCCATGCCATCGGTCATGCGGCAGCGATCGCGCTGCGTGATGGCGTTGCGCCGCGCGCGATCCGTGGTGAGGACCTGCGCGACGTGCTCAACCGCGACGGCGCGCGCCTCGACGAATGAAGCATCCACCCCGACACGACGGAGCCGACATGGCCGATCCAGTACTGCGCAGCAACTTCGAACCGGGCACGACGCGCTGGGCAGTGCGCCGCGCGCAATGGCTGGCGATGGGCATCCCCGAGGAAGACTTCGACAAGCCCAAGATCGCCATCGTCAATTCGTCGAGCAAGCTGTCGGTGTGCTACGCGCATCTCGACGACGTCGCACGCCAGGTGGAAAAGGCGATTCGCGCCGCGGGCGGCGTGCCCTTCGAGATCCGCACGGTTGCCCCCTCGGATTTCGTCACCAGCGCCGGCAAGCAGGGCCGCTATCTGATGCCCACGCGCGACCTGCTGGTCAATGACGTCGAGGTCCAGGTCGAAGGCGCGGAACTGGACGGCATGATCCTGCTCGCCTCGTGCGACAAGACCACGCCGGGGCAGCTGATGGCCTGCGCGCGGCTCAACATCCCGGCGCTCATCCTGCCTTGCGGCTACCAGCTCGGCGGCGAGTGCGGCGGGCGCCATGTCGACATCGAGGAGGTGTACAAGGCGGTGGGTACGGTCAAGGCCGGCCGCATGACGCTGATCGAACTCGAAGACATGACCCGCCACGCGATCAAGGGCCCGGGCGTGTGCGCGGGCCTTGCCACCGCCAACACCATGCAGTGCATGGCCGAGGCGCTGGGCATGGCCTTGCCGCACAGTGCGCCGATCCGTGCCGGTGGGCCGCGCCTGGCCGAGCAGGCGGACAAGGCCGGCGCCAAGATCGTCGAGCTGGTGAACAAGAACCTCCGTCCGCGCGACATCCTCACGCCGGCGGCCTTCCGCAACGCGGTCACGGTGGCCGTGGCGATGGGCGGTTCGGTCAACTGCGTGCGTCACCTCATCGCCACGTCCATCGAGGCCGAGTGCGCGGTCGACGTTCTGGCCGAGTTCGAACGCGCGGCCGATGTAGACCAGCTCACCCTGGTGCGTCCCAACGGCCCGCACCGCATCGAGGATCTGGACGCCGGCGGCGGCTGTGCCGGCGTGATGCGCCAGCTGCGCGCGCGCCTGGACCTGTCGGTGCTCACGGTCACGGGCGCGACGCTGGAAGCCAACCTCGCCGAAGTGCCGCAACCCGACGAAGCCTTCATCCGCCCGGCATCCAACCCCTTTCGTCGCGAGCCGGGGCTGATCGTGATCCGCGGCAATCTCGCGCCCGAAGGTGCGGTGGTCAAGCTCTCGGCCGTGCCCGAGGCGGTGCGCCGCTTTGCCGGTGTCGCGCGCGTGTTCGAGGACGAAAACGAAGCCATCGCCGGTCTGCAGGACGGCACCGTGCGTGCCGGCGATGTCATCGTGCTGCGCATGATGGGCGCCAGGGGCGGGCCGGGCACGGTGTTCGCGGCGAGCTTCATGGCCGCACTGGTCGGTGCGGGCCTGGGTGACACCGTGGCGGTGGTCACCGACGGCGAACTGTCGGGCCTGAACAGCGGCATCACCATCGGACAGGTCATGCCCGAGGCGGCCGAGGGTGGCCCGCTGGCGGTGGTGCGCAATGGCGATATGGTCGAGATCGACCTGACGCGCCGCGTGCTGGCCTTTGACGTGACCGACGACGAACTGGCCGCGCGCCTGGCGGCCTTCGTGCCGCCGGTCCTCGATCTCAAGCCGGGCTGGCTTTCGATGTATCGTCAGCTCGTGCAGCCGATGTCTCAGGGCGCGGTGCTCGGCGAGCGCCGCCGGCCGGGAGTCCACAAATGAGCGTATCGACGATTTCGCCCGCGCAGCGAGAGCGCGCGCGACGCCTCACCGCCTTGCACCACAGCGGCACCGCGCTGGCGTTGCCCAACGCCTGGGACGCGGCCAGCGCGCGCGTGTTCGAGGCGGCCGGCGCGCAGGCCATCGGCACCAGCAGCGCGGGCATCGCGTTCTCGCGCGGCTACCCGGACGGCGAGCGCACTCCGCTGGCCGAGATGATCGACGTCGTGCGTCGCATGGTCGCCGTCGTGGATGTGCCGGTGACGGTGGACATCGAGGCCGGCTACGGGGCGACGCGCGAGGCCGTGCTCGAGACCGTGCGTGCGGTGATCGATGCCGGTGCGGTGGGGGTGAACCTCGAAGACGCGCCAACGGATCGTCCGGGCGAGTTACGCGACACTGCTGAACAGGCGGGGCTGATCGCGGCCGTGCGTGCGCTCGCCAGCGAGGCCGGCATCGACCTCTACATCAATGCGCGCACCGACGTGTTCTGGCTGCGGCTGGGCTCGGCGGAATCGCGCCTGGAGGCGACGCTGGCTCGGCTTCGCGCCTATCGCGACGCGGGCGCGAGCGGGGTGTTCGTGCCCGGCGTGACCGATGCCGACACCATCGCCGCGCTGGTCTCCGGTGCAGCCTGCCCGCTCAACGTGCTGGCCGGACCGGGTTGTCCGGACATCGCGGGCATGACGCGCCTGGGTGTCGCACGCGTGAGTGTCGGTTCCGGCCCGGCGCGCGCGATCATGGCGCTGACGCGGCGCATCGGCATCGACCTGCTCGAGCACGGGCGCTTCGACGCGATGCTCGCCGACACCATTCCCTATGCCGAGGCCAACGCGCTGTTCGAGCGGCGATGAGCCCATGGCCGCAGATGGCGTAGGGCGGATTGGCGTAGCGTAATCCGCCGTATGTGAGCCCCATTCGGCGCAATGCCCTTCGATTATCGCGCCAACGCCTTGGTCTATGGTGGTTTGGCGGGGCGACGCCGCGTCGTGGCTACAGGTCGGAAAGCACAGTCGAGCGTGTGAACTCCTCCATCTGGTCGAGCAGGCGGTCGAGCGCGCGACCCGCCCCTTCGACCTCGCCGCGCGCGATCGCGTCCGCGATCGCCGCGTGCAACCTGGCGGTTTCGGGCAGGTCCGCGGCCTGCTTGTAGTGCACGTACCAGAAGCGGCGCGACAGGCCGTGCATCAGCCGCATCGCGCCCTCGGCGAACTCGTTGCGCGCAGCGCTCAGGCAAAGCTCGTTGAAGTCGCGGTCGCTGCGTACGAAGCCGGTGTCGTCATCGGCCACCGCCTCGGCCTCGAATTCGGCGGCCAGTTCGGCGAAGCGCTGGCGTTCGGCTGCTGTCGCGCGTCGCGCGGCGCTGCGCGCGATCAGACGCTCGACCTCGCGGCGTGTCTCGAGCAGGCGCAACTGCTTGCGCACATCCATCTCGGCCACCAGCAGGCCGCGCTGCGGCAGCACGATGATGAGGTTCTCCTGCGCCAGACGCTGAATGGCTTCGCGGATCGGCGTGCGGCCGATGCCGGTCATCTCGCTCATCGCCGACTCCGACACCACGCGGCCGGGTGGCAGCTCCAGCGTGACGATGGCTTCCTCGATGCGCGTATAGGCCTGTTCCTTGAGGGTCGGACGAGGCCGGCCGGCGAGAGGGGCGGGCGCGCTTGCGCTTGCTGGAGCTCGGGCTGCGGACATCGGGCGTGCATGCCTCCTGATCAATGGGTCGTGCCGGCGCGGCTTGTGGAGTGGTTTGCGCGGCGATCGGGATATCAGTAATATACAACAAATATTCATGAGGAGTGCATCATGGACGTCGTCGACACCGGTAGCGGTCCGGTGACCATCGTCGCCGTGCACGGCATCCAGGGTACGCGCGCCGCGTGGAACGCTCTGGCGAGCCAGTTGTGCGGCGAGGCACGCTTCGTGCTGCCGAATCTGCGCGGACGCGCAGCGGCCCGTCGTGGCACTGGCGTCGAGGACTACCGTCTCGAATGCCTCGCCGACGATCTCGAAGAGGTCATCCGGGAGCGCGTCAGTGACGCGCCCTTCGTGCTCGCCGGCTGGAGCATGGGCGTGTCGGTGTCGCTGGAATACCTGTCGCGTAGCGGCGTGCCACGCCCACAAGGTCTGGTGCTGATGTCGGGTACGCCGACGCTCGATCGTGCTCAATGGTTCCGCGAGCGCGGTGCGGCGTTGATCGAAGAGATCGCCGAGCGTGAAGTGCGTCTGGGTCTGGTCGAGGCAGCCGACCGCGACGCTGCCGCGTGGACCTGGGAGGCGATCCGCGGAACCAACCAGACGCGTCTGCTGAGGGCGATCACGATACCGACACTGATCATTCACGGTCGCGACGACGCGGATTCGCCATGGGCGCATGCCGAGTTGCTGGCCGCCGGCCTGCCCGACGCACGGCTGTGCGGGCTTGCCGGCATTGGCCATAGCGTGCTCAAGGACGCCACCGGGGACGTGGCGCGCGAAGTGCGCGACTTTCTGCAAAGCCTGAACCTGACGGGGAAACGATGAGAAGCGAAGACCTGATCCACTGGTGCGCGCCGGCGCGCACCGTTTTCGGCTGCGGCACGCGCGCCGATCTTCCGGCGCTGCTCGCGCGCATGGGCCATCGCAGCGGCGTGCTGGTGACCGACACCTTCTTTACCGGGCACACGCCGTGGGTGCGCGAGTATGTCGAGGCCGCCAACGCCCTGGGCATCCGCACCCATGTCTACGCCGGTGGCGAGCCCGATCCGACGACCGTCCTGTGCGACACGGCCACGGCCGAGATCCGTGACGCGCTGGGCGACGAACGCATCGATCACGTGATCGCGCTGGGCGGTGGCAGCAACATCGATCTGGCCAAGGCCTTGTGTCTGACGCTGGTCGACGGTCGTCCCATCCGAGAATTCGCGGGCGCGCTCGCGGCACAACCGCAGGCACTGCCGTTGGTGGCCTTGCCGACTACCGCCGGTACCGGCTCGGAGGCGACGCCGGGGGCGATCCTGATCGACCCGGACAACGCCACCAAGGTGGCGGTGATGGACAACGTGCTGCGCCCGGTTGTCGCACTGATCGACCCCGAGTTCACCTACACCTGCCCGCCGCGCGTCACGGCCGATGCCGGCATCGACGCGCTGACCCATGCGGTCGAGTCCTACATGACCATGGATTCGGCCGAATTCGACCGTGGTGGCAACCCCGATCCGGGCTACAGCGGACGCTCGTCGCTGACCATGATGTTCGCGCGCGAGGCCATCCGGCTGTGCGGTCTGTACCTGGAGCGCAGCTACACCCACGGCGACGACCGCGAGGCGCGCATCGGCATGGCCTACGCGAGCTACTACGCCGCGCTGTCCTACGGCAGCGCCGGACTCAACGCGGTGCATGGCATCGCCTACGCGGTGGCTGGTCAGACGCACAAGTCACACGGCAGTACCAACGCCGTGATGCTGCCCTATGTGCTGGACGCGATGCGTGAGGTGCGTCGCGCCGAACTGATCGACGTTGGCCGCATGTTCGGGCTGACCGGCGACGACGACGCCGTGCTGCTGGAGACGCCGCGGCGCATGCGCGAAGTGGTCGGGAAGCTGGACATCCCGAACGATCTGGAGCGTTTCGGCATCGCGCGCGAGGACATCGACCGGCTCACCGAAGATGCGCTGGGCGTTGCGCGTCTGGCCAAGGCCTTTCCGGTCGCCGACGTGCCGGCCAGCTACCGCCGCATCGTCGATGCGGCCTGGCATGGGCGGCTCGCCGTCGACGCGTAATCCCCGCACAGGAGATGGTGACGCTTGCCGGATTTCCTCCCCGTCACGCGCCGCCGCTGGCGCGTCGAGCGATCATTGAACGCCGTTCGCTGCCCCGGCTGTCGCCGGGGTATTTTTTTGACGGGTCAGATCGCGAAAACGAGGAAGACAGGATGGAATTTCTCCTTGACTGAGACTGCCCGGACAACTAATATATTAGTCATATATACGCCACGGAGGTGACCCGACATGATGACCGAGAAGCAACGCAAGTTCCGGGAACAGTACAAGGCCGACATCAGCCCGATGTACAACGGCCTGGTACACATCATCGTGATGTACGGCGTGGGCATTGCCGCGATCTGGTATTGCGTGAGTCAGATCGAGAATCTGGGCTGGGAATGGCTGATCGCCGTGCCCGTGTTCATCGCCGGCAACTTCGTCGAGTGGTTCATGCACCGCTACGTGATGCATCGGCGCATCAACGTGTTCGGCCTGCGCCAGATCTACGAGCGCCACACACGCCAGCACCACCAGTACTTCACCGACAACGAGGCGACGATCGACTCCTCGCGCGAATTCCGCATCGTGTTCTTCCCGTGGCGCGTGCTCGCCACGCTGGGTGCGGCCGGGTTGCCGCTGGCCTTCATCGCCGGCTGGCTGTTCGGACCGAACGCGGGCTACGTGCTGTTCATGACCATGGTCGCGCAATACCTGACCTACGAGACCTTCCACTATTGCTGCCACTGCCACGACAACTGGTTCGTGCGCAACATGCCCTTCATCAACACCATCCGTCGCCATCACACGGCGCATCACAACCAGGGGATCATGATGAAGTACAACATGAACCTCACCTTCCCGATCGCCGACTGGTTCATGGGCACCAGCGACCTCGATCGCGGTCTGCTCGGCACGCTGTTCAACGGCTATGACGAGTCGCACGTGAAGAAGGACCTGCGCCCCATCATCGAGCGCTTCCGGGTGGACGACTCGCGCGTGACGCTGGACGGCCCCGAACTCACGCCCGAAGAGGAGCAGGTGATCGACAGGGCGCTGGCGAGCTGAGCCGGGCACGGACTCCTGTCACCGCAAACGAAAACGGGCACCTCGCGGGGTGCCCGTTTCGCGTCGTGTCGGTCGGTGCTTCAGAACGCGTGTCGCACACCCAGCACAAGCCCCTGGCTGCTGCGCCCGAAATTGTCGTCCACCCGCAGCCCCGGCAGGGCGCCGGTGCCGGCCGCGTCGCGATTGTCGACGTGACGGTAACCGGCATAGGCCGTGGTGCGCCGAGACATGGCATGGGTATAGGCCAGCGTCCACACCTTGACGTCCTCGTCTCCGTACTCGGCGTCCAGTTGGGCGTAGCCGGCGAGAATGGAGCCGGCCTGGTTGATCGGAACCAGTCCCGACACCTGCCAGATGCGGTCGCGCCAGTTGTCCGTGCCAACCCCTGAGAACGAAGCGCCGCTGCGAATTTCCTGCCAGGAGACGGCCAGCTCGGCCGGGCCCAGATCGTAGCGTCCGCCCAGATACCATTCTCTCTTGTCGAGCTGGCGGCCGTCGAAGCCCATGAAACTGAAACGCGTGCTCTCGCTGCGGTGGTAGGCGATGCCCAGCGTCAGCGGGCCGTTGCGGTAGGTCCCGCCCAGGCCGATGAAGTTGCCCGCGTCGCGGTTGCCAAGCATGTCGCCCTGGTCGGCGTTCTCGCCGAAGGCGTACATCGCCTCGAAGCGCAGGCCGCCGAAGTCGCGCGAACGATACAGCAGCGAATTGTCGAAGCGCCCGCCGCCGCCGCCCTGGATGGTCGCGGCGGTGCTGACCGGGAAGACGCTGCCCTGATAATTGACCCCCTGCGCGAGCAGTACCGGCGAGAGTGCCGCCGAACTGGCGAACGGATCGATCAGGCCCGAGACGTTGTAGCCGGGCGAATACTGGCGACCGATGCCGACGAAGCCGTAATCGCCTTCGAGGCCGACCCACGACTGGCGTGCGCCGGTAATGCCGTCGCCGGTGTCGGTGCTGATGCCGTATTCCAGCGTGAACAGGACCTTCAGGCCGTTGCCCAGGTCCTCGGTGCCGCGAAAGCCGATGCGCGAGGCCGACAGGCCGCCCGACTGCACGCCACGGAAGCGGTTGTCGCCGATTTTCGAGAAACTGACGTTGGCGTCGACGATGCCGTAGAGCGTGATGTTCGATTGTGCGGATACGCTCGTCGCGCCCAGCGCGGCGAGCAACAGCACGATCCTCTTTCTGAACATTGAGAACTCCTCGGAGTGTACGGGCCAGCGGACCGGAGTCAGGCCACGCTGCCGGATTTCGGCTTGTTACGAATTGTCGGGCCGGAGGCGGCCGGGTGTCATTGCGGTGTCTGTAAGCAAGTGTTTTGAATTGGACGAAGCCCGTCGTGGCGCGGTTCCCGGCCGTTGTAAAAGTGCCACGCCGATGTGGCGACCGCGCGCGGAATGCGCGCCGAGCAACGCAATGCGCTACAGCGAGCGGACGCGTGCTGCTGGTGATCCGGAATCGTGACCGCTTGCCGCCTCGCCCGGGCCGGGCGCGGTCGATCCCGCAGCGCACTTTCGCCGGGTGAGCCTGCGCTGGCCGCCGGGGCCTGGCGCGCATGTGTGTGCGTCGCCGCACAGACCCCGGCAATCGCTTCGCGCATGCTGGATATCAGCGGGGTAATGCGGCGCCGCCGGTGCCCGCTTCAGGGCGGGGTGCAGCTTGGCAACCACTCGGCCCCGCACCGTTTCCATCAAGGAGTTCCAGTCATGAAAAAACCGTCCCGGTATCTGATGCCGATCCTGCTCGCTTCGGCCGTGGCATTGACGGTGGGTTGCTCCACTTCCGCGGGTCCCAAGCAGACGGCCGGCGAGTACTTCGACGACAGCGTGCTGACCACCAAGGTCAAGGCTGCGATCTTCGATGATCCCGTGCTGCGCGTGACCGATGTGACGGTCGAGACCTATGACGGAGTGGTGCAGCTCTCCGGCTTTGTCAATTCGCGCTCCGACATCAATCGGGCGGTCGAACTGGCGCGCGGAGTCAAGGGTGTCAAGGACGTGCGCAACGACATGCGTCGCAAGTAGGCGTAAGACGAGAGCAGCTGTCATACACCCGATCGATACGCAGGCAGAGGGGGTTGCGTACCAGTCCTCTCGGACCTGTTGCGTGGATCATGTGGCTTCAATGCAGGAGTGATTTCGATGCTTTACTACACTGTCGTGTTTCTGGTCGTCGCGCTGATCGCCGGTCTGTTCGGATTCACCGGCCTTGCCGCCGGTGCAGTCGACATCGCGCGCGTACTGTTCTTCATCTTCATCGTCCTGTTCGTCGCCTCGCTCGTAATGGGAGGGATCGGCAGGAGGTAGGCTCTTGCAGCTCGGTTCGCAACGCTAGGGCGCGTCTGTTTCAGGCGGGCCCGACTGCGTCGAGCTCGTCGGCATGAATGCGGAGGTGCATCAGGTGTGCGAGGCCCAACGCGTCGCTGATTCATGGATCCGTCGGTGGGCGGTTTTTGCCGGGAAGCGCCGGACGTGCCGGCCCGGGCTTGGCACTGAAACGAACGAGCCCGTTGCAGCGCAACGGGCTTGAAATCGAGGGGTGAGCGCAGGTCCGGGAAGTGCCGACCTGCGGTGATCCAGCCCTCAGTTTGGGCGGACCGCGTCGTCGATCTTCTGACCGGCTTTCTCGAGTGAGTCGCCGACCGCATCTGCAGCCTTGTCGACCTGCTTTCCGGCGCGCTCGATCGGCCCTTCCCTTTCGCAGCCGGACAGGCCGGCGAGCATGGTGGCGGCGAGCAATAGGGTGGTGATGCGCAAAGTGTTGCCAGGTTTCATGTTTTTTGACTCTGTGCACGCCCGCCGAGGCGGGCGTGGTGGACTTGCGTCCGCATGCCGGCCTGCGCACGAATGCGTTGCCGGCGAGATGCTTATTTGCCGACCTGGTTGCCGATGATGCCGCCGACCGCGGCGCCGCCGACCGTCCCGACTGCACTGCCACCGGTCAGTACCGCGCCGCCGATTGCACCGACACCGGCACCGACTGCGGTGCTCTTGTCACGCGAGGACATGCCGCCGCATGCGCTCAGGCCCAGTACTGCTGCGACAGCCAGGGTGGCGATGGTGAGTCTGTGATTGGTTTTCATGGTATTGCCTCGTTCATCAATGGTTGGTGTGGGAGGGTACTGGCGCAAGTCTTGTGCAGCCCTTCCTGCACTGGGCGGAGTGTGCGCGGCCGGCTCGCGGAGCAGGTCATCGGGTCAGGCGAGAAGGGTTGGGGCGCGTTTGCGAGGTCAGAATCCTGCAGTGACCCATGCTGCCAGTGGGCGTCGCGCGTCTGACTGTCCCGATTGAGCGAGGATAGGGGCGGGGGCGCGCCGCGTCTGTCTGTTGGCGCACATAGGGTCTGTTCGCTTTAGCCACGGCGGTCGCGCCTGCCCGGATTGGCCCGCAGGTCAGGGCGCGACGCAGCAGGACCGGGGGCTCTCAAGGAGCTGCAACGCGGCGGATGCGGGCCTGTCGGGCCAAGCCCTTCGGGTGGACGGATCGGGTGGTGCGTGGCGCCGCGCGATTCAAGCGCGCTGGAACAGGTGCGGCGGTAGCAGTCGGTCGGTTTCGGTTCTCACCACCCGGTAACACTCGCAACTGCGCTTCTCCAGGCCGGGACGGTCGATGACGCTGATATGGCCGCGGCGGTACGCGATCAGGCCGGCCTTCTGCAGATTGCCGGCGGCTTCGGTGACGCCCTCGCGACGTACGCCGAGCAGGCTCGCGATCAGTTCCTGGGTCATCACCAGCTCGTTCGACTGCAGACGGTCGAGTGACAGCAGCAGCAGGCGGCAAAGCTGCCGGTCGAGAGCGTGATGACGATTGCACACGGCGGTCTGCGCCATCTGCGTGAGCAGCGCCTGTGTGTAGCGCAGCAGCAGATCATGCAGGGCGCCTTCGTAGGCGCCGGCGAAGCGGTGGAAGGCATCCTTGAGGATCTGCCCCCTGAGGCGGTAGGCGTGACCGGCACTTTGCACCACGGCGCGGCTGGGGGTGGTTTCGCCCCCCATGAACAGCGATACGCCGACGATGCCATCGTTGCCGACCACCGCGATCTGCGCCGAGGAGCCATCTTCCATGACGTAGAGCAGGGAGACGATGGCGTCGGTCGGGAAGTACACATGATGCATCTGCGTACCCGACTCGTAGAGCGACTCGCCGAGTGCCAGATGAACCAGTTCCAGTTGGTCGGCGAGTGGCCCGAAATCCTCGGATCGTAGCGCCGCGAGCAGGTGGTTCTGTAGGGGGTCGTGCTGCCGGGGCATCCGCAAGATCCGTATGGCGGCCGCCTGGGCCGGTGGTGGTAGGCATCCTCGCTACACTGCCAGTATAGCCAAGGGGTATCGCCGCAGGAGCCCGGCACGTGCATTACCAGCAGGAATCCGTCATGCCCCTGCGGCGGGGATGCAGCGACCGTGATGCAGTTTGCGCAAGCCCGGAACAGTGCTGACCCTTTGCGCAAAAATGCTTACACTGGACCGGCTACGGAATCGTCGTCGGAACGGCAGAAGCGCAGCGAGAAGGACGAAAGGATGCAAAGCGTACTCGACATGCTGACCTCTGGCGTGCACGACGCCAAGAACCAGCTCTTCGTTGCAGAGAGCGCGGTGGTGCGTGCCGAGATGGAGCATGGCATCGTCCTCGACGAGGCGCGCTTTGCCATCGAGCATGCCGCGCGCCGCCTGCAGCGCGTGCTTACCGCCTATCGCTGCGAGCGCGACCTGCTCGCACCCGACATCGGAATCGTGCACATCACCGACCTGCTCGATGAACTGCGGCTGCTCAACGATGCCCATCTGCGTGCGGCCGGGCTGACGCTCGACATCGCGTGCGCGGCCGAGCTTCCGCCATGGCCGATGGACCGCGAGCTGATGCTCGACGTGCTGTCCAATGCCGTGCACAACGCCTCGCGCTACGCGCGCACGCGCGTCAGGCTGCGCGCCGGGCAGGATGCTGAAGGCCTGCACCTGATGGTCGAGGACGACGGGCCGGGTTTCGATACCACCGATGCCGAGGAAATGACCCGTCGCGGTCTCGGACTGTACGTCGCGCGTGCGATTGCCCGGGCCCACCGGCGGGGCGATGCGGTCGGTCGGCTCGAACTGAGCAACGGCGGCGCGCTCGGCGGAGCCGCGTTCCGGCTGGTGCTGCCATGAGCGACTCCGGGCGACAGCGCTACGGCAAGCTGCGGTTCCTGGTCATCGACGACCAGCCCGCGGCGCGCGACGGTCTGCGCACCTGCGCGCAGACCATGGGCGCCTTCTCGGTCGAGTTCTCGAGCGGCTACAAGGACGCCATCGCACGCGTGCGTCGTGCCGTGCCGGATGTGATCCTGTGCGACTACAACCTTGGCGAGAAGCGCAACGGTCAGCATCTGCTCGAGGAGATGCGCCGCGACGACCTGCTGCCCGAGGAATCGGTGTTCATCATGGTCACCGCCGAGAAGGCCTACGAGAACGTCGTCGCCACCGTGGAACTGGGCCCCGACGACTACATCATCAAGCCCTTCTCTCCGGACCGGCTGAAGTTCCGACTCGACCGGGCGCTCACGCGCAAGCAGTTCTTCCGCCCGCTGTTCGAGGCCAGGCGCGAGCGCGACTTCGATGCCGCCAATGCCTTCATCGAGCGTCATCTGGACAGCGAGGAAGGCAAGCCCTACCGCTTCGACCTGATGCGCCAGCGCGCCGAACTGCGACTGGCGCAGGGTGATGCCGATGGCGCGCAGCAGGCGTATCGAGACATCCTCGAACTGCATCCCTTTCCATGGGCGCGTGCAGGGCTGGCGCGCACGCTGCTGCAGCAGAACCGGCTGGCCGAGGCGCGCGAGCTGGTCGACGGCGTCGTCGAGCAGGCGCCGTTGTATTTCGAGGCCTTCGACCTGAAGGCCAGGATCTGCATGGAAATGGGGGATCACGCAGAAGCGCAGCGTACGGTCGAGGATGCCTCGCGACGCAGCGTGCGCAACCATGCGCGCAAGCGTCTGCTGGCCGATGTCGCCCTGCGCAACGGTGACGCCGAGACGGCGCGTCAGGCCATCGCCGAAGTGCTCGAGATCGACGTGCTGGGTGGGCCGCCGTCGATCGCCGATCGCCTCATGCTGGTGCGCAGCCATCTCGAGGCCGGCGACACGCTGGCCGCCGAACAGGCGATGCAGGCCATCAAGCCGGTGGAACTGGAAACCGCCGATCTCGATGACAAGACCAGCCATATCGCGCTCGGTGTGCGACTCGACCCGGAGGCCGGGCGGGCGAGCTTCGCCGCGCGCAGCGCCGGCATGGTGGCGGCCGATCTGGGCCTGAGCGCGAGCGTGGACGTGGTGCTCGCCGCGCTCGCGCTGGGCGACGCCGACACCGCGCGCGCGGTGTCGTGGAAGCTGTTCGAGCAAGGCACGATCCGGCCGGTCTTCGCACAGTTGCGTGAGGCCTTCGCGGCCGGCGGTCTGGAGAACGATTTCCGCGACATGCAGAAACGAGCCGCGCTCGAGCGCATTGCCTCGGCCAAGCCGGGGGCCGAGGCGCCTGCGGAAGTGCCGGCGCCGCAAGACGCGGACCTGCCGCAGGCCACCCCCGAGGCGGACAACGAGCCGGAGGGCGACGCGCCGCAAGCGGTCGAGACGCCCGCCGCCGGGGAGCGCCCGGCGGACTGACTCAGTCGGAGGCGACGTCCACGCGAACGCGGCCAATGCCTTTGAACGAGGCTTCGATGCGCTCGCCCGGCCGTGCCACGTGCAGTCCGATCCAGGTGCCGGATGCGATCAGGTCGCCGGCACGCAGTTCCGCGCCGCGCGAGGCGACATGGCCGGCCAGCCACGGCAGGATCGCCACCGGGGTTCCCAGTGCGTGTCCTCCGTGGCGGCGCAGCGTTTCCTCGCCGTCGACGCTCAGTACGACTTGCGTCTCGGCGAAGGACTCCTGCCAGCCGCCGTCGATGCCCGTGCCGAGGAGGAGGCGGCCGTGCATCTGCTGGTCGGCGAGCAGGAAGGTGCGCGGCAGGGTGTTCCAGTCCGCTGCGCGCACGTCGAAAACCTCGATGGCTGCGAAGATGCCGTCGATCGCCGCGGCCGCCTGCGCCTCATCCGCGCCGGCCGGCAACGGGCTGCCCAGGCGCAACACCAGTTCCACCTCGATGCCGATGAGGGTGTGAAAGTCCTCCGGGCGCAGTGTCTGTGGCGCGTCATCGATGAAGGCGTCGGGCACCGGCGCGGCCGTGGGCGGCGTCGAGGCGATCTTCCAGGCGCGCGCGCGGCCTGCCGGGAACCAGCCCAGCGCCGCGCCCACGGTGTCCTGGATGGCGTAGGCCGCAGCGTCATCCGGCGGTGCCAGGCGCGTGGCCTCGAGCGCGGACAGTGCGCGGCCATCACGCCAGGCGTCGGCCAGCTTCGCGGCCAGCTCCTGGCTGCGCGGCGGCAGTGCGCTCATCGGCTGTCCCCGCGTACCTTGGGGCGGGCCGGCTGGGGCAGGTCGCAACGCAGGAATTCGCCGCGCCCGGCGCGGCCCAGGTATTCGCCGTCGCGCCACACCACGCTGCCGCGCGAGAACGTCACCGCCGGCCAGGCCGACACCGGGATGCCCTCGTAAGGCGTGTAATCGACCTCGTGATGGAGGTCGGCATTGCGGATCACGCGATCCAGACCGGTGTCCCAGATCGTCAGGTCGGCGTCGGCGCCGACCGCGATCGAGCCCTTCTGCGGATACAGGCCGTACATCTTGGCCACGTTGGTCGAGGTCAGTGCGACGAACTGGCAGATGTCCAGCCGGCCCGACAGCACGCCGTGCGTGAACAGCAGCGGAAGGCGCGTTTCCAGCCCCGGGATGCCGTTGGGGATCCTGTCGAAGCTCGCATTCGGGCCGGCCGCCTTTTTGCCGCTCGGGCCGTCGAACCTGAACGGCGCGTGATCCGACGAGAACACCTGGAACACGCCCGATTCGAGCCCGTTCCAAACCACCTGCTGGTTGCCCTTGTCGCGCGGCGGCGGGCTGCAGATGCACTTGGCACCATGGTGATGGTGGTCGTCATCCAGGCCGAGGTCGTCGGCGGTCAGGAACAGGTATTGCGGGCAGGTCTCGCCGTAGATGCGCAGTCCGTTGTTCTGCGCCCACTGGATCTGCTCGATGGCCTCGCGTCCCGACACATGCACGATCAGGATGGGCACGTCGACCAGTTCCGCGAACGAGATCGCGCGGTGTGTGGCCTCGCGCTCGACGAGCATCGGACGCGCCTCGGCGTGGTAGCGCGGCGCGGTCTTGCCGGCCTTGAGCAGGCGCTCGGTGAGCCATGCGATGCAATCGATGTTTTCGGCGTGCACCATAACCATCGCGCCCTCGTCGCGCGCCACCGCGAGCACGTCGATGATCTCGCGGTCGGCCAGCTTGAGGTCGTCGTAGGTCATGTAGATCTTGAACGACGTGTAGCCCTCGCGGATCAGTTCGGGCAGCTCGCGTTCGAGCACATCCGGCGTGGGGTCGGACACGATCAGATGGAACGCGTAGTCGATGGCCGCCTTGCCATCCGCGCGGCGGTGGTAGTCGTCGACCGCGTCGCGCAGGCTCTGGCCCTTGAACTGGCAGGCGAAGGGCAGCACCGTGGTGGTGCCGCCACAGGCGGCCGAGCGCGTGCCCGAGAGGAAGTCATCGGCCATCACCGAGTTGTCGCCCATGGGCTGGTCGAGGTGGCAGTGACCGTCGATGCCGCCGGGCAGCACCCAGCGCCCGGCCGCGTCGATCTCCTCGCGCCCGGCGGGCAGACCCTGGCCGAGTGCGGCGATCTTGCCGTCCTTGATGCCGATGTCGGCGTCGAATACGTCGGCGGCCGTCGCGCAATGTGCGTTGCGGATCACCAGATCGAAATCGTTCATCACTTCACCTCCTGGAACATGCGGCCCCAGCCGGTGATGCGGGCCGGGTCGTGGCCGGTCATGCGCAGCATCGACCAGACCACCGTGGATACGGTGTCGAAGACCGGGATGCCGAACTCGGCCTCCCATTGCGGCACGAGGTGTGCGGCGCGCAAATTCGTGCAATAGGTGGCGATGGCCTCCGGCTTGGCGGCGGCCACTTCACGCACCTGACGGGTCAGCGTGTCGGCGTCGACCTCGGAGAAGGCGAAGTTCTCGGAGATGTCGAGCCGGCTGTCGGCGACGCACTCGAAGCCCTCGCGCGCGTAGTTGGCGACGATGCGCTGCTGCACGTCGGCGGTGTACGGCGACACCAGGCCGAAACGACGTCGGCCGGAACGTTCGAGGATCTCGTTGAGCGCGAGAATCGACGTCGTCGCGCGAATCCCGGTGGCTTCCTGGATGCGCTCGCACAGCCGGCGATCCTGTTCGAAGCCCATCCAGCCGGCGGCGGTGCCGCTCCAGCCGATGACGTCTACGCGCGCGTCGGCGAGCAGTTGGGCGGCGGCGAGGATCTTGGAGTCGTCGAACTGGCCCAGCGCCGCGTCGTCGAGCGTGATGCGGGTGACCGTGAAGCGCGAGAAGTGCGCGCTGACGCCGGGGGTGCCGGCGACCAGCGCCGAGGTCAGCGGCTCGAGCGCGGTGTTCGAGGACGGCGTGAGTACGCCGAGCAGCGTTCGCGTGTCGGGCATTGAGGGTCTCCATATGTACGCCACGTCTTCTCGACATCGACCCGCCTGAGCACAAACCGTGCCTTGTTCGCACGGAAGTGACGGAATTCGGAGCGTGGTATGAGATTAACTGTATACAACATGAAGCACAAAATAAAGACTCAGTTGTGCCGGGCGCGCGTACCACATGGAATGAGGCCGGAAGCGCGACGGCTGCGATCTCAGTTCGCCGGTTTCTGCAACAACTTGGCGGCATGAGCGGATTGCCGCAGTCGAGGATATGCGGCCTTCCACATGGGTTCTGCCGTGTTGCCATGCACCAAATTGAAGTGTTTACACCGTGGATATGCACACCTATAGTGCAAAACGTGCGTTCAGCATTGTGTGCAAAATATTCATAAAAACGTTTCGCCCGAGTCGATTCCTTCGGTCAGAAACGCGTGGAACGCCCGGCACGACTGCGACTCGCGTCGCAACCGTGGCTCCCCGCCCGTGGGGTGGCACGGAGATTGCGCGAACGCAGGTTCTGGCCGCTTCGGCTCGCTTGCGAGTTTGCGGTCGTCACAACGTGTTGATTCAACCACCCAGGAGGAAGTCATGAAGCACAGTACCCGTCGTCTCACCCGCCTCGTCGCCGCACTCGCCTGTGGCGCCGTTGTCGCCACCGCCGCCCACGCCACGCAGAACCTGCGCGTGACCGGCAACTTTGCGCAGAACGTCAAGCACGTCGCCGTCGAAACCGAGTTCTTCGAGCAACTGCAGGAGAAGTCCGGCGTCGACGTCGCGGTCAACTACAACCCCATGGACGTGGTCGGCGTGCGTGCGCCCGACGCGCTGCGCATGCTGCGCTCGGGTGCCTTCGACATCATGTCGGTGCAGATCGGCATGGCCTCGCGTGACGACCCGTTCTTCGAGGGCATCGACGTGGTCGGCGTGGCCACCGACATGGACACCCTGAAGACGGCTGTCGAGGCCTACCGCCCGGCCTTCGACGAGCGCCTGCAGAAGCGCTTCAACGCCAAGGTGCTGACGCTGTGGCCGTTCGGTCCGCAGGTCTTCCTGTGCAACGCGGAGGTCAATTCCCTGAACGACCTTCAGGGGCTGCGCGTGCGCAGCTTCACGCCGACCATGTCGGCGCTGCTCGAGCACTTCGGCGCGACGCCGGTGACGCTGCAGTTCAGCGAGGTGTACACGGCGCTGCAGCGTGGCGTGGCCTCGTGCGGCGTGACCTCGCCGACCTCGTCGAACTCCGGCAGCTGGCCCGAGGTGACGACCCATTTCCTGCCGATCGCGGTGTCCGGCTCGGTGCAGGGCCACTTCATGAACCTCGACGCCTGGAATCGCTTCAGCCCCGAGGAACAGGCCAAGCTGGAAGCGACCTTCCGCGAGCTCGAGGAGGCGTTGTGGGACGTCGCGCTGACGGCCAACGGCGATGCGGCCAACTGCTCCACCGGCCAGGAGCCGTGCAAGGATCACAAGAAGTTCTCGATGAAGATGGTCGAGGTTGCCGAATCGGATCGCGAGCGCGTGAAGAAGGCGGCCCAGGAAGTGACGCTGCCGATCTGGGCCAAGTCGTGCAACGCGGTCGATCCGACCTGTTCGCAGACCTGGAACGACACCGTCGGCAAGGCGCTCGGCATCACCATCGAGTGATCGCTTGAAACCGGCGCGGCGGGCCGTTTCGCGGCCCGCCGCTGCAGGAGGCAACCTCATGAATCGCAATCCCGTCGAACGCTGGTGTGCGCCGGTCGTTCGTGTCTTCTCGCTCGTCGCCGGCTACGCGGTACTCGCGATCACGCTGGTGATCGGGCTGGAGATCCTGCTGCGTCGCCTGCTCGGGTTCTCCCTGCAGGGCGCGGACGAATACGGCGGCTACATGCTCGCCACGGTCACCGCGGTCGGCGCGGCCTACGCGCTGCTCGAGCGCGGCCATACCCGCATCGAAATCCTGATGGAGCGCCTGCCGCAGTCGCTGCGTGCGGTGCTCAATACCGTCTCGGCCGTATTCATGGCCGTGATGGCCGTCTTCCTCGCCTGGCGCGCCACCGTCGCGATGCTCGAGAGCGTCGAGTACGGCAGCCTGTCGGGCACGCCGCTGATGACGCCGCTGTGGATGCCGCAGGCGGTTTGGGTGGTCGGCATGGTGTTGTTCGCCGCCGTCGCCAGCGTCACCGCGCTGCACTGCCTGCGCCTGGTCTTCGGCGAATGGCGCGCGATCAATCGCTGGTACGGCATCCGCACGCTCAACGAGGAACTCGACGAGGTGCGCGCGGACAAGCGTGCGCCGGCCGCGGAGGGCGAACGATGATCACCGTCACCGAAGCCTTCGTGGGCTTCTTCATCATGCTCGGGCTGATGCTCATCGGCCTGCCCGTGGCCGGCGCGCTGTTCGCGGTCGCCATCCTCGGCGCCTTCCTGTATCTGGGCACGCCGACGCTGATGATGTTCGGCAACCAGATGTGGAGCATCCTGCACGACTTCGTGCTCACCGCCATCCCGATGTTCATCCTGCTCGGCGAGATCCTGGTGCGCAGTGGCATCACCGACCGCATGTACAACGCGCTGTCGGACTGGATGCGGCGCTGGCCGGGCGGATTGCTGCACACCAACATCGGCGCCTGCGGCCTGTTCTCGGCGGTGTCGGGTTCGTCCGTGGCCACTGCCGCGACGATCGGCACCGTGGCGTTGCCGTCGATGAAGCAGCACGGCTATTCCGAACGCCTCGCGCTGGGCACCATCGCCGCCGGTGCGACGCTGGGCATCCTGATTCCGCCGTCGATCAACATGATCATCTACGGCTCGATGTCGAACACCTCGATCGGCCGACTGTTCCTCGCCGCCATCGTGCCGGGCGTGTTGCTGATCGTGCTGTTCATGATCTTCATCGCGGTGGTCTGCGTGCTGCGTCCCAGGATGGGCGGGGACGAGCTGCCGCCGGTGCCGCTGGCCGAGAAGCTCGCGCGTCTCAAGGACCTGCTGCCGCCGCTGCTGATCTTCGCGCTGGTCATGGGCACCATCTACACCGGCTGGGCGACGCCCACCGAGTCGGCCGCCGTGGGCGTCATCGCCGCGCTGATCCTGGCCGCCGCACGACGGCGGCTCACCATCGCGATGCTCAACGAATCGGTGCTGGCGGTGGTGCGCATCACGGCGATGATCATGCTCATCGTGCTCGCCGCGCAGTTGCTGTCCTTCGTCATGGGCGTGCTGCGCATCCCGCAGGCGATCACCGGCCTGGTCGCCGACACCGGTGCGACGCAGTTGCAGATCCTGCTGATGCTCATCGTGTTCTACCTGATCCTGGGCTGCTTCCTGGAGACGCTGTCGATGATGATCACGACCATCCCCATCGTGATGCCCATCGTCCTGTTCTTCGGCATCGACCCGGTGTGGTTCGGCGTCTTTCTGGTGCTGATGATGGAGATCGCCCTGATCACGCCGCCATTGGGCATGAACCTGTTCATCGTGCAGGGGGTGCGACCCGACGGCGGCTCGGTGATGGACGTGGTGTGGGGCGCGATGCCGTTTACGCTGATCATGCTGCTGATGGTCGCGATCCTGATCGCCTTCCCGCAGGTGGCGCTGTTCGTGCCCGACGTGATGTACGGAAAATGAATCGGCCGCTCCTGATCCGTCCGGCTTACCTGCTCGCCGATGCGGCGGGGGAGGTGCACGCGGGCTGGTCGGTGCTGGTCGACGGCGATCGCGTCATCGACGTCGGCCCGGATGCGCGGCTGGCGCCGCGCGCGGCCGAGGTGGTGGACCTGCCCGGCGCGCTGCTGATGCCGGGTCTGGTCAACGCCCATCAGCACGGGCGCGGCATCAGCCAGGTGCTGCTCGGCTACCCGGACGACCGGCTCGAGCCGTGGATCGCGCAGCGCCGCGCGCGCGGCGCACCGGACGCCGGTGCGCTCACGACGCTCGCGGCGCTGGACCTGCTCGCCAACGGCACGACGTGCACCGTGCACGCCAACTACAGCTATGGCAGCGGAGATTACGAGGCCGAGGCGCGCGCGTCCATCGAGGCCTATCTGCAAGCCGGCGTCCGCGTGACCTTCTGCGTCGGCGCGATGGACCGCGGCGAGCTGGTCTACCCCGGCTACGACGCGCAGGCCTTCATCGCCGGCCTGCCGCGCGAGGCGGCGCAGCACGTGCGCCGTGCCGCTCCGCCCGCTTATGCGGGTGACGCCGCGGCGACGATCGCGCTGATGCGTCGCCTGCAGGCCGATTACGCGGGCGAATGGCAGCTCACGCTCGCCTACGGGCCGGCCGGGCCGCAATGGGTGTCGGACGCGTTGCTCACAGCGCTCGCGCGCGACGCGGCCGAACATGGTCTGGGCCTGCATCTGCACGCGCTCGAGTCGCCCACCCAGGCCGAGCTCGCGCGCCGCCTGTATCCGCAGGGCGCGATGCGCGCGCTCGCCGGGCTGGGCGCGCTGGGGCCGCGCACGACGCTCGCCCACTGCGTGCACGCTGACGCCGACGACATCGCGGCCCTGGCCGAGTCCGGCGCGAGCGTGGTGCACAACCCCGGTTCCAACCTGCGACTGGCCAACGGCATCGCGCCGTTGCCGGAACTCGTCGCGGCCGGCGTGCCGGTGGCGATCGGCACCGACAACTGCGCGCTGAGCGACGACGAGGATCTGCTCTCCGAGCTGCATCTGGCCGATCTGCTGGCGCGGCGCGGGCCGTCCGAAGCTGCTGGCGCGCGCGCGCGGCGCCTGCTCACCATGGTGACGTCCACCGGTGCGCGTGCGGCGTTCGTCGAGGATCGTTGCGGACGCATCGCGCCCGGCATGCAGGCCGATCTGGTCGCGCTGCGGCTGACGCGTATCGAGGGCGTCTACCGCGATGCCGATACCCCCGTGCTCGAGGCCGTCGCCCAGCGCGCGCGCGGGGCAGATGTGGCGATGACCATGGTTGCCGGTCGTGTGCGCTGGCGCGACGGTGTGTGGCCCGGCATCGACGCCGTCGCCGTGCGCGACGCGGCGGCGAAAACCGCGCGGGCCGCGCGAAGCGCACATTCCGCCGAAGCGCCGGCGGCCGCAAGTGCCGTGCGTGAGGCCCTGCGCGGGCTCTACGGCCTGCGCTGAGGCTCGCCATGTCGTCCGCGCTGGCGCTGCTCGCGCTCAAACTCACCCTGGTGCCGGCCATCATCTATGCGGTGACGCTGGCCGGGCGGCGCTGGGGTGCGCGGGTGGCGGGCCGGCTGTCGGCCTTTCCGGTCGTGGCCGGGCCGATCCTGCTGTTCGTCGCGATCGAACAAGGGGCGCCCTTCGCAGCCGCTGCCGGTGCGGGCACGGTCGCGGCGGTGGCGGCCTTCGCGGCCTATGCTCTGGTCTATTCGTGGCTGGCGACGCGTTTCGCGTGGCCGCTGTGCCTGCTCGGTGGCTATGCCGCCTACGGCGTCGTCGCCTGGCTGGCGACGCAATCGACGTGGTCGGTGTGGGCGCATGCGGCGATCGACGTCGTGGTGCTGGTGACGTGCATCCGCGCGATGCCACGCGATCTGACGGCGCAGCCGCCACCGCGTCCGATGCGCTTCGACCTGCAGTTGCGCATGGTGTGCGGGGTGGCGCTGGTGCTGCTGATCACCTGGCTCGCCGAATCGCTGGGGCCGCGCGCGGCCGGCGTGCTGGCGCTGTTTCCGGTGCTCGGCACGGTGCTCACCGTGTTCTCGCATCGGGCCTCGGGCGCGGCCTTCGTCGTGGTGCTGCTGCGCGGGATGTTGTGGGGCAACTTCGCGATGATGAGCTTTTGCGTGACGCTGGCGGCCTTGCTGCCGGTCGTGCCGCTGGCGCTGGCCTTCGTCGGGGCGATCGCCGCGGCGTTGAGCGCCAACGCACTGAGCATCCGCATTCAGCGGGCCGCGCACCGCAGGTCGGGGCGAGCGTAGCAAGGGACGATGCCCTGGCTACGGTGGCGTTCAGCCGAACATCTGGTCCCAGTCGATGTCCTGCTTCTCCGCTTCGCCCAGACGCAGTTCGTTGCGAACGTGGTCGAGGTGGCGCAGCATCAGGCGCACGGCTTCGGCCTCGTCCTTGCGCTCGATCGCGTCGACGATCTGCACGTGTTCGTTTTCCGGGCAGGCTGGGGTCTGCGGTGCGTCGTAGAGCGAGATGATGAGGCAGGTCAGCGGGCACAGTTCGGCCATCAGCTTCTCGATGAAGCTGTTGCCCGCCACTTCCGCAAGCAGCATGTGGAAGGCGCCCGAGAGCTTGATGATGGTGCGCCGGTCGCCGCGTTTGCGGGCGTCTTCCTCGGCCGCGAGGTGGGCGCGCAGACGCTTGAGGTCGGCCTTGTCCGAACGTGCGATGGCGTTGCGCACGATCTCCGGCTCGATCAGGCGGCGCGTGGCGAAGAGGTCCAGCGCTTCCTGCACGGTCGGACTGGTGACGAAGGCGCCACGGTTGGGGAATAGCTTTACCAGCCCCTCGCGCGAGAGCATCGTCAGGGCCTGGCGGATCTTGGTGCGCGACACGCCGAACGCCGAGGCGAGTCGCTCCTCGGCGAGCTTGATGCCGGGCGGCAGGCGATGCTCCATGACGGCGTTGGTGATGCGGTCGGCGATGTCTTCGACATCGGGCTTGGCGAAGGCGGCTTCCATGCGTTCGGGATTCGCTTTGTTCTTGTCCGGATGGAGTTTACGCATTTTATTCGCACCCCTGTGCTGATTTTTGTGTATGCACTGCATGCGACAGCGCTATCGCGTCCGGCCGCGCCGTTCCGTAACGTCGTTGTCTTCGGCGCCTCCGCTGTGACCTTGCGCGCGTGCCCGAGACGTTGTGTGCGGGATGCGGGAACGAGTGTATGCACCAAACTAAACGTTTACAGCGTTTTTTTGCACGTCTATAGTGCATTTACTGTGTGCGGTATTGAATACAAAATAGTTCAATGAATGCCGCTGCGCAAGAACGGGATCGACGGCCGGCCGCGCAAACAGGCGGTTTTCCGGCGATTGCGTCACGACGCGGCGGCCGGCGCAAAGCTTTTGGCATTGCAGTTGCTAGGAACTATGCTGAACACAGCTGCGTGCGCCGAGGTGTCGGTGCATTTGTTGTGTTCAAAAATGTACACAGTTGGCTTCGGTCCATAGTCTGATCAGGAGGAGAGTGACATGTTCGGCAAGACAAAACTCGTAGCGATCGCCGCGGCCCTGGCCGCCGGCATGGTGGTGAGCACGGCCGCGTCCGCGGCCGAGCGTCTGCGCGTGGCGGGCAACTTCCCGCTGGACCACAGCGTCTCGCGCGCGATGGAGGTATTCAAGGAGAAGGTCGAAAAGGATTCGAACGGCGACATCCGCGTCGACCTGTTCCCGGCGATGCAGCTCGGCGGCGCGACCGAGAACGTCGACCAGGTGCGCTCGGGCACGATCTTCGCGGTGTTCACGTCGATCGCCTACTTCACGCGCACCGTGCCCGAGTACGAGGCGGTGAGCCTGCCCTTCCTGTTCGACAGCCGCGAGCAGGCCTTCAAGGTCATGGATGGCGAAGTCGGCGACATCTTCGACGCCAAGATGGCCGAACTGGGCTTCGTGAACCTGGGCTATGGCGAACTCGGTTTCCGCCACGTCACCAACAACCTGCGTCCCATCACCTCGGTGGAAGACTTCCAGGGCATGCGCATCCGTCTGCAGCCCAACGAGGTGCACCTGGCGACCTTCCGCGCGCTGGGCGCCAACCCGCAGTCGATGGACGTCTCCGAGCTGTATTCGGCGCTGCAGCAGGGCGTGCTCGACGCGCAGGAGAACCCCTACAACATCATCGCCAGCCGCCGCTTCAACGAGGTGCAGAAGCACCTGTCCGATACCGGCCACTTCTACGACTTCATCAACGTCGCGGCCAACAAGCGCAAGTACGAGCGCCTGTCGGACGAGCATCGCAAGATCGTCGACGAGGCCATGGCCGAGGCCATGATGTGGCAGCGCAAGCAGGCCGCTGCCGAGGAGGCCGAATGGCGCGAGAAGCTGATCGCCGAGGGCATGGAGTTCACGCCGCTGTCGGACGAGGCGCGTGATGCCTTGCGTGGCGCGACCGCGAGCGTGGTCGAAGAGCTGAAGAAGCGCGTCGACCCGGCGGTGATCGATCTGGTCCTGAAAGAAGCGCAGGCGGCCAAGTGAGTTCGCAGGATCAAGCGGCCGCGGCCCCGCCCCCGGGCGGGGCCGCGAGCGTCCCGCCGCCGCCCGGCAGCGGGGCGTTTCGCGCGTTCAAGGGGCTGGTGCGCGGCATCGACGCGGTGACCTTCTGGGGCATCGTCGTGGCGATGGCGGCGATGGCGATCACCGTTTCGCTGCAGGTGCTGCTGCGCTACGGCTTCGAGTCCTCGCTCGACTCGGCCGACGAGTTGTCGCGCCTGTTCTTCGTGTGGGCCATCTTCCTGGCGATCCCGCACGGTGTGAAGCATGGCGTGCATGTAGGCATCGATCTGTTCGTGAAACTCATGCCCGATCGTTTCGAAGAGGTGCTGTTCCGCGTCATGGCGGGTCTGGGCACGCTGCTGATGATCATGGTGATGTTCGGCGGCTGGGTCGCCACCGTCGACCGCTGGCCTGAACTGATGCCGACCCTTCCCGTCTCGTCCGGCATCTACTACCTCGCCGTATTGATCACCGGTGCGCATTCGCTCCTGCACCTGGCGCTGCTCGCGTGGGGCGGCTCGCGTACCTGGGAGGGCGAGTTATGACCTGGGTCGCAATCGGAATCTTCCTGCTGCTGGCCGTGTTCGGCATGCCGCTCGCGTTCGCGCTGGGCTTTGGCTCGCTGGCAGCGCTGTATCTGCTCGACTTCGAACTGGTGGTGATGCCGCAACGCATGATGCATGCGGTCAACAGCTTTCCGCTGATGGCCATCCCGCTGTTCATGCTGGCCGGTGAGCTGATGGTGCGCGCCGGCATCATGGATCGCCTGATTGCCTTCGCCAACAGCCTGATCGGACGCGTGCACGGCGGTCTGGCGCACGTGACCATCGTCTCCGGCACCATTCTGGCGTCGGTCTCCGGTGCGGCCGTGGCCAGTGCCTCGGCGATGGGCAGCACGCTGGTGCCCTCGCTGCGCAAGTACTATCCGGACGCCTACGCCGGCGCGGTGATCGCCTCGGCGGCCAACCTCGGCCCGGTGATTCCGCCGTCCAATGCGATGATCGTCTACGCGCTGATGGCCGGCTCCACCGTCTCGGTTGGCGGCCTGTTCATGGCCGGCATCGTGCCCGGGATCCTGCTCGCGCTGGGCTTCATGGGCATCGCCTCGTGGATTTCGATCCGGCGCGGCTACGCGCTGACCGGCGACGGATTCTCGATCCGCAACGTGCTGGTGCAGGCGCGTCGCGCCATCATCATCATCCTGATGCCGGTGATCGTCGTCGGCGGCGTGGTCGGCGGCATCTTCACCGCCACCGAGGGCGCGGCCATCGCCGTCGTGTATTCGGCGCTGATCGGCTTCGTCATCACGCGCCGGCTCAAGCTCGCCGACCTGCCGGGCTGCCTGTACCGCGCGGCCGTCACCTCGGCGATGGTGGGCGCGCTGATCGCGTTCGCCGCGTCGGTGACCTTCGTGTTCACCATCGAGATGGTGCCCATGGCCCTGTCGGACTGGATCCAGTCGATGACCCAGGATCCGATGGTGTACGTGCTGCTGACGATGCTCTTGCTGATCTTCGTCGGCATGCTGATCGAGTCGAACGCGGCCTACATCATGCTGGTGCCGCTGTTCGCGCCGGTGGCCGTGGCCTACGGCATCGACCCGCTGTGGTTCGGCTTCCTGTTCATGTTCAATCTGGTCATCGGCATGATGACGCCGCCGGTGGGCGTGCTGTACTTCGTCATGAGCGGCATCACCAAGGTGCCGCTGATGAAGCTGGTGCGCGAGTCGATTCCGTTCGTCGTCTGGCAGTTCGTGGTGCTGGCGCTGTGCATCGTCTTTCCGCCGCTGGTGACCTGGTTGCCGAAGACGCTGGGATTCTGAGGAGGAGCTCATGAGCGAACCTGCTCCCGCCGATCTGGTGCTGCATGGTGCGCGCGTGGTCACCGTCGACCCCGCGCTGGGCGAGATCGCCGACGCGGTGATCGTCGTGCGCGACGGGCGATTCGCCCAGATCGGTCCGCGTGACGCGTCCCGCCCGCTGCCTGCGGCGCACCGCACCGTGGACCTTGCCGGCCACGTCGTCACGCCGGGATTCGTCAACGTGCACACCCACACCATCCTGACCATGGTGCGCGGCGTGGCCGAGGACATGGGCTTCGCCCCGGCCTACACGCCGGGCGTGCCGCACGGGCACGAAGTCACCGAGGACGAGGCCGTGGCGCTCGCCCGCCTGGGCGCGGCCGAGTGCCTGATGTTCGGCTCCACGCTGATCAACGACAGCTACGTGCACGCCGACCTGACCTTGCCGGCGATGGGTGAGCTGGGCATGCGCGTGATCACCTGCGGGCGCATCCACGACGTGGATTTCACGCGCGTGCACGAAGGTGTGTGGGAGCACCGTGACGAGATCGGCGAGCGCACGCTGGGCGAGGCCGTGACCCTATGCGAGCGCTGGCGCGGCAGGTACGATGGCCGTCTGGGCTTCGAGTTCGCCGCGCACGCGCCTGACACGTGTTCGCGCACGCTGCTCGCGAAAGTCGCCGCCGAGCGCGACCGGCTGGGCGTCAACGTCAACGGTCACCTGTCGCAAAGCCGCAAGGAAAACGCCCGCGTGCGCGAGCGCGACGGCATGAGCCCGACCGAACTGATCGAGGATGTGGGCCTGCTCGATCACCGCTACACGGCCGCGCACTGCATGTATGTGTCGGATTCCGACATCGAGCGCATTGGCCGCGCGCGCATCAACGTCGCGCACGTGCCGCGCGGCAACGCGCAGGGCGGACGCATCGCGCCCACCAGCGCCTTGCGCCGCGCCGGCGCCAACCTCGCGCTGGCCACCGACAACATGCACGGCGACATGGTCGAGGTGATGCGCTGGGCGCTGCTGGTCGGGCGCCTGCAGGAAGAATGCATCGACGACTTCTGGCAGCCACATCACGTCGTCGAGATGGCGACTCTGGGCGGAGCCAGGGCGCTCGGCCTCGATGACCAGATCGGTTCGATCACGATCGGCAAGAGGGCCGACCTGGTGGCCTTCGACTTTCGCCGGCCGCACCTGGTGCCGCACATCGACACGCTGGGCAACCTGGTGCACACCGCGCAGGGGCGCGACGTGGCAATGGTGGTGTGCGACGGGCGCGTCGTCGTCGAAGACGGGCATCTCGCCCACGCCGATCTGGACACCATCCTGGCCGACGGCCAGGCCGCATCCGAGGCGCTGTGGGCGCGTGCCCGCGCGCAGCTCTGACAAGGAACGCGAACGCAATGAAACTGCTCATCGTCAATCCCAACATCTCGCACAGCGTCACCGATCTGATCGAGGCCGAAGCGCGCCGCGCCGCTTCCCCCGGCACCGAACTGACGATGCGTACCGCGCCCTTCGGCGTGGCCTATATCGAGACCCGCGCCGAGGCGGCCGTAGGCGCCTTTGCCACCCTCAACGAGCTGGCCGAACATCACGAGGGGCATGACGCGGCCATCGTCGCTGCCTTCGGCGACCCGGGCCTGGCGGCCGCGCGCGAGATGCTGCCGATTCCGGTGGTGGGGCTCACCGAGGCGGCGCTGATGAGCGCAGCGATGCTGGGCGGGCGTTTCTCCATCGTCGCGATCTCGCGCCGCATCCGCGCCTGGTATCAGGAAACCGTGGAGATGCACGGTCTTGCCGGCCGGCTGGCGAGCATCCGCTGCCTGGAAGAGAGCCTGCGTGACATCGGCACCGTGCAGACCGACAAGGGCGAGCAGTTGCAGGCCTTGTGCGAGGCGGCTGTGAACGAGGACGGCGCCGACGTGATCATCATCGCCGGGGCGCCGCTGGCGGGGCTGGCGCGCAGCATCGCCGACCGCATTCCGGTGCCGGTGGTCGATGGCGTGTCCAGCGCCGTGCGCCATGCCGAATCGCTTGCCGCGCTTGCCCCGCGTGGCGCTTTGGCCGGCAGCTACGCGCCGCCACCGGTCAAGGAGTGGAGTGGCCTGTCGCCGGCGCTCGGCGCGCTGATCGGACGCAAGTCGTGAGCCGCGTACGCATCACCGTCGGCGAGCGCGTGCTCGTCGCCGAGACCGTCGATGCCGCACCCAGGACGGTGGCGGCCTTTCTCGCGCGCCTGCCGTGGAAGACGCAACTCATCCACGTGCGCTGGAGCGGCGAGGGTTGCTGGGTGCCGCTGGGCGACGAACGCGTGGATTTCGGTTTCGAGAACGCTACGGCCCATCCGGCGCCGGGCGACGTGCTGTTCTATCCGGGCGGCTACAGCGAGACCGAGATCATCCTCGCCTACGGCGCGTGTGCCTTCGCGAGCAAGCTCGGGCCGCTCGCCGGCAATCACTTTCTGAGCGTCGTCGAAGGCCGCGAGCATCTGCGCGAAATCGGCGAATCCTGCCTCTGGCGCGGCGCACAGGATGTCGTCTTCGAGCACATAACAGCGTGATCTTGCGTCGATCAACGTCGAAACGACATCCAACTGACGGAATGTGAAGGGCGGCCGGGTCGTCAAGGCCGATGCCTTCCTGTATGGTAAACGGCTCAGTGCTTCACCAACTGCAACGCGCGACCGGTGGAGAACCGCAAACGCAAACGTATGCAAGGAGGTGCGAAATGGCACAGATCAAGCAGGGCGACACCGTCCGCGTTCATTACACGGGCAAGCTCAACGACGGCACCGTGTTCGATTCTTCCGCCGGTGGCGATCCGCTGGAATTCACCGTCGGTTCGGGTCAGATCATTCCGGGCTTCGAGAGCGCCGTCACCGGCCTTGCGCCGGGCGACAAGACCACTGCCCTGGTGCCTTCGGACGAGGCCTACGGCCCGCACCGCGAAGAGGGCATCATCGAGGTGCCGCGCGACCGTATCCCGGCCGAAATCACGCCGGAAGTCGGTCAGCAGCTGCAGATGCAGAGCCAGGACGGCAAGCCGGTTCCGGTGCGCGTGGTCGAGGTCGAGGAAGCCTCGATCAAGGTCGATGCCAACCATCCGCTGGCGGGCAAGGATCTGACCTTCGAGATCGAGGTCGTCGAGATCGCCTGATTCCGCCCGGCCGGGAATGCTCCCGGCGCGCAGAATCCGAAAGGCCGGGGCTTCCCGGCCTTTTCTTTTGGTCGTCGCGCCATCGCGCAGTGCAGGCGCGGTGGTGCACAGCTTCATGCCTGAAGCGCATTGACGCAGGGCGCGCACCGAATTCAGCGCCGAGCCACGTGCTTTGGGTAAAATCACAGGTTTCGCGGCCCGCGGGCCGTTCCCGACAACTTCCGTTCAGGACAACGCCATGACCACCGACAAACGCCGCCAGTTTTCCAGCCAGGTCGTCGACGGCATCAGCAAGGCGCCCGGGCGCGCCATGCTGCGCGCCGTGGGCTTCAGCGACGAGGATTTCAAGAAGCCGCAGATCGGCATCGCCTCGACCTGGAGCAATCTCACTCCGTGCAACATGCACATCGACGGGCTGGCGCGGGAAGCCTCGCGCGGCGCGGACGAGGCCGGTGGCAAGGGCGTGATCTTCAACACCATCACGGTCTCCGACGGCATCGCCAACGGCACCGAAGGCATGAAGTATTCGCTGGTTTCGCGCGAGGTCATCGCCGACTCCATCGAGACCGCGGCCGGCTGCGAAGGCTTCGACGGTCTGGTCGCGATCGGCGGCTGCGACAAGAACATGCCCGGCTGCATCATTGGTCTGGCGCGCCTGAACCGCCCGTCGGTGTTCGTCTACGGCGGCACCATCCTGCCCGGCAAGAACCACACCGACATCATCTCGGTGTTCGAGGCGGTGGGCGCACACGCGCGCGGCACGATGACGCTCAAGGAAGTGAAGGACGTCGAGGACACCGCGATTCCCGGCCCCGGCTCCTGTGGCGGCATGTACACCGCCAACACCATGGCCAGCGCGATCGAGGCGCTGGGCATGAGCCTGCCCGGCAGCTCTGCGCAGAACGCCGTGTCGGACAGCAAGATGGCCGACTGTCGCGCGGCTTCCGCCGCGGTGCTCGATCTGCTCGAACGCGACATCAAGCCGCGCGACATCATGACGCGCGAGGCCTTCGACAACGCCATCACGGTCGTGATCGCGCTGGGCGGCTCGACCAACGCGGTGCTGCACCTGCTGGCGATGGCCCATGCCTGTGGCGTGGAACTCGCACTCGAGGACTTTACCGAGATCGGCAAGCGCGTGCCGCTGCTTGCCGACCTGCGCCCATCGGGGCGATTCATGATGAGCGAGCTGGTCGAGATCGGCGGCATCCAGCCGCTGATGAAGATGCTGCTCGACGCCGGCCTGCTGCACGGCGGCTGCATGACGGTCACCGGCAAGACCCTGGCCGAGAACCTCGCCAAGGTCGCGCCGTATCCGGACGGGCAGGAAATCATCCGGCCGCTGTCCAATCCGATCAAGAAGGACAGCCATCTGCGCATCCTCTACGGCAACCTCGCGCCGACCGGTTCGGTGGCCAAGATCACCGGCAAGGAAGGCACGAAGTTCACCGGTACCGCGCGCGTCTTCCATTCCGAGGAAGAGGCGCTGGACCGCATCCTCGACGGCGCGGTGGTGGCCGGTGACGTGCTGGTGATCCGCTACGAGGGCCCCAAGGGCGGCCCCGGCATGCGCGAGATGCTCAGCCCGACCTCGGCAATCACGGGCAAGGGTCTGGGCAAGGAAGTGGCGCTGATTACCGACGGGCGCTTCTCCGGCGGCAGCCACGGTTTCGTCGTCGGCCACATCACGCCGGAAGCGGCCGAGGGCGGCCCCATCGCGCTGGTCGAGAGCGGCGACAAAATCACCATCGACGCCGATGAGAACCTCATCACCCTGCACGTCGACGAGGAGGAGATGGACCGTCGTCGCGCCGCCTGGGTGCCGATGCCGCCGCGCTACAGCCGTGGCGTACTCGCCAAGTACGCTCACACGGTCAGTTCGGCTTCGCTGGGCGCGGTGACCGACAAGTTCTGATCCGGCTCCGCGCTGCCGCACGCGAACGCCACGGCCGCACCGTGGCGTTTTTTTGCCGACCACGAAAGCCGCTCCGTCGTCGCTCACGTCAGCGTTGCCTTCCCGTTGAAAGGACGCGGCGACCACCGCAGGCGCCCATGCTCCGGCAAACGAGCCGAAGCCTCGTGCGCTTGCCGCGGGCAGGCGCTTCAACCGGAGGGAACGGCCTCGTCGAGCGTCAGTTGTTGGCCGGTGTCGGTGCCGTCGTATCCGGGCAGGGCGGAGACGGCCGTGCGGAAGTCCTCGCGCTGCATGATGTCGATCATGCCGCGCACGGCGGCGGACTTCACGGCCGAGGCGTTGCACGCGATGAAGTAGCGCTCGCGCGCGATCCCGATGAAGTCGAGCTTGAAGCGGTGCGCCGCGGTGCGCACGCCAAAACCCACATCGGCCATGCCGCTGGCGATGTAGGCGGCCACCGCGGCATGCGTCAGTTCGGAATTCTGGAAGCCGCGGATGCGGCTGCTGTCGATGCTGCGCGCCTCCAGCAACAGGTCGAGCAGGATGCGCGTGCCGGAGCCGGGCTGGCGGTTGACGAAGGCCACGTCCTCGCGCGTCAGGTCCGCCAGCCCGGTGATGTGCTTGGGGTTGCCGGGCAGCACGAACAGACCCTGCTGGCGTTCGGCCAGATGGATCAGGCGGTGCTTGCGCGGGCGCAGCCATTTCATGTACTGCGCCCAGGCGGCGCTCTCGAACTCGCCCAGTGGTACGTGAAAGCCCGCCACGTCGCAGTCGCCGCGCGCCAGCGAGGCCACCGAGTCGAGGCTGCCGCGGTACTTCAGATCCACCGGAATGTCGTTGTCGACGAGGAATCCGCGCAGCGTCTCGACGGCGAAGCCGTGGCTGGCGTTGATGCGCAGGATGTGCTCCTTGTGTTCGATGCTCTTGAGCAGTTCGGCCTCGAGTTCCGAGGCCAGGCTGTCGAGTGTCGGCGCCAGCCGCGCAGCGATGCGCTTGTCCGCCCACAGCAGCTTCTTTCCCAGCGCGGTGAGCGTGGTGCCGCGTCCGCGTGCCTTGCTCACCAGCGGGCTGCCGAACACCTCCTCGCCGGTGCGCAGCAGGCCCCAGCCGTGGCGGTAGGACACGCCCAGCTGCGCACAGGCCTGCTCGATCTGGCCGAGTTCATCCACCATCGCCAGCAGCGCGAGCAGGCCGGGCAGGGACAGATGCGCGTCGCCGTCGCGCGAGACGTGCCACGCCGGTTTGATCGTGACGTTGAACTTCATGTGCAATTCATATCATATTGAGAGGCTTATTTCCCTCTGCTAACTTGGCTGTGTCGGGATTCGGAGCAGGTTGTCGTTCATATGTTTATCCGTGCATATGAGATTCACACGACCAATTGAGCTTACCCCGAATCGACCGCTTATCAAGTTTTCGAGAGGTGCACATGAACTCCACCCAGCCCGCCTGGGACCGCGACACGGTCCTCGGCATCATCGATGCGCTCAAGCACAAGCCCGGCGCGCTGATGCCGATCCTGCACGGCATCCAGGACAGCATCGGTTACGTGCCGCCCGATTCCGTACCGCTGATGGCCGAGGCGCTGAACCTGTCGCGCGCCGAGGTGCACGGCACGATCACCTTCTACCATCACTTCCGCACCACGCCACCGGGTCGTCACAAGCTCGAGATCTGTCGCGCCGAAGCGTGTCAGGCGATGGGCGCGAACCGCCTCGTCGCCCACGCCAGGAAGACGCTGGGCGTCGATTTCCACGAGACCACCGCCGACGGCGCGATTTCGCTGGAGGCCGTCTACTGCCTCGGCAACTGCGCCTGTTCGCCGGCCGTCATGGTGGACGGCGAACTGCTCGGCTCGGTGTCGCAGGAGTCCTTCGACGAACTCGTCGGCACCCTGAGGAGCCAGCCATGACGATCAAGGTCTATATCCCCCGCGATTCGGCGTCGATCTCGCTGGGCGCGGACAAGGTCGCCCGCGCCATCGCCTTCGAGGCGGCCAGGCGTGGCGCAACCATCGAACTGGTGCGCAACGGCTCGCGCGGCATGTTCTGGCTCGAACCGATGGTCGAAGTCAGCACGCCCGAGGGCCGCGTCGCCTATGGCCCCGTCAAGCCCGACGATGTCGCCGAGCTGTTCGAGGCCGACTTCCTGTACGGCGGCCAGCACCATCTGAACCTCGGCCTGACCGAGGACATTCCCTACTTCGCCAAACAGCAGCGCCTGACCTTCGCGCGTGTCGGCATCACCGACCCGGTGTCCATCGACGACTACCTCGCGCATGACGGCTACCGCGGTCTGGCCAACGCGCTGAAGATGACGCCGGCCGACATCGTCGAGGAAGTCACCACCTCCGGCCTGCGCGGGCGCGGCGGCGCGGCCTTCCCGACCGGCATCAAGTGGCGCACCGTGCTGGGTGCGCAGGCCGACCAGAAGTACATCGTGTGCAACGCCGACGAGGGCGACTCGGGCACGTTTTCGGATCGCATGATCATGGAAGGCGACCCGCTGGTGCTGATCGAGGGCATGACCATCGCCGGCCTCGCGGTGGGTGCGACGATGGGCTACATCTATCTGCGCTCGGAATACCCCTACGCGGAAGTCGCGCTCAACGAGGCCATCGCCGCGGCCAACGCGCGCGGCTATCTGGGCGACGACATTCTCGGCTCGGGCAAGACCTTCCACCTCGAGGTACGTCGCGGTGCGGGCGCCTACGTCTGTGGCGAGGAAACCTCGCTGCTCGAGAGTCTCGAGGGCAAGCGCGGCATGGTGCGCTTCAAGCCGCCGCTGCCGGCGCTCGAAGGCCTGTTCGGCAAGCCCACGGTCGTGAACAACGTGATCTCGCTGGCCAGCGTGCCGATCATCCTCGACCAGGGCGGCGCCAACTACCAGGAATACGGCGTGGGCCGCTCGCGCGGCACGCTGCCCTTCCAGCTCGCCGGCAACATCAAGTACGGCGGTCTGGTGGAAGCGGCCTTCGGCCTGAGCATCCGCGAACTGCTCTACGACTTCGGCGGCGGCTCGCGCACCGGCCGGCCGATCCGCGCGGTGCAGATCGGCGGCCCGCTGGGCGCGTATGTGCCCGAATCGCAGTTCGACCTGCCGCTGGACTACGAGGAACTGGGCAAGAACGACGCGATGCTCGGCCACGGCGGTCTGGTGGTGTTCGACGACACCGTCGACATGGCCCAGATGGCGCGCTTCGGCATGGAGTTCTGCGCCATCGAATCCTGCGGCAAATGCACGCCCTGCCGCATCGGCTCGACGCGCGGCGTCGAGGTCATCGACCGCATGGTCGAGGGCAAGGATCGCCCCAAGCAGGTCATTTTGCTTCGCGAACTGTGCGACACCATGCTCAGCGGCTCGCTGTGCGCCTTGGGCGGCATGGCGCCGTTCCCGGTGCTCAGCGCGCTGAACCATTTCCCCGAGGATTTCGGCCTGGCCGAACCCGCCGACAAGGCAGCCTGAGGAGGTCTCCAATGCTCTATCAACTCAACGACATCGATTACGGCACGCCGGCGAGCGTCTCCGAAAACCTCGTGACGCTGACCATCGACGGCGTCGCCGTCACCGTGCCGGAAGGCACCTCGGTGATGCGCGCGGCGGTGGAAGCGGGCATCAACATCCCCAAGCTGTGCGCCACCGACAGCCTCGAGGCCTACGGCTCGTGCCGCCTGTGCGTGGTCGAGATCGAGGGGCGTCGCGGCACGCCGGCCTCATGTACCACGCCGGTCGACGAAGGCATGATCGTGAACACGCAGACCGGCAAGCTCGCCGACCTGCGTCGCAACGTCATGGAGCTGTACATCTCCGACCATCCGCTCGACTGCCTGACCTGCTCGGCCAACGGCAACTGCGAGCTGCAGGACATGGCCGGCGTGGTGGGCCTGCGCGAGGTGCGCTACGGCTACGAGGGCGAGAATCACCTCAGTGACACCACCGACTATTCCAACCCCTACTTCAATTACGACCCGTCCAAGTGCATCGTGTGCAACCGCTGCGTGCGTGCCTGCGAGGAAACCCAGGGCACGTTCGCACTGACGGTCGACGGCCGCGGCTTCGAGTCGCGCATCGCGGCAAGCCAGAACGAAGACTTCATGGATTCCGAATGCGTGTCCTGCGGCGCCTGCGTGCAGGCCTGCCCGACCGCAACACTGATGGAAAAGAGTGTGGTCGAACTCGGTCAGGCCGAGCACAGCGTGGTCACCACCTGCGCCTACTGCGGCGTGGGCTGCTCGTTCAAGGCCGAGATGAAGGGCGAGACCGTGGTACGCATGGTGCCCAACAAGAACGGCCAGGCCAACATGGGCCACTCCTGCGTCAAGGGCCGCTTCGCGTGGGGCTACGCCACCCACTCCGATCGCATCACCAAACCGATGATCCGCAAGAAGATCACCGACCCGTGGCAGGAAGTGTCGTGGGAAGAGGCCATCGACTACGCCGCTTCCGAACTCAAGCGTATCCAGGCCAACTACGGTCGTGGCGCGGTCGGCGGCATCACCTCGTCGCGCTGCACCAACGAGGAAACCTACCTCGTGCAGAAGCTGGTGCGTGCCGCCTTCGGCAACAACAACGTCGACACCTGCGCCCGCGTCTGCCACTCGCCCACCGGCTATGGCCTTAAAGTCACCATGGGTGAATCGGCCGGTACGCAGACCTTCGAATCGGTGCTGCACTCCGACGTGATCTTCGTCATCGGTGCCAACCCGACCGACGGCCACCCGGTGTTCGGCTCGATCATGAAGCGTCGCCTGCGCGCCGGTGCCAAGCTCATCGTCGCCGACCCGCGCCGCATCGACCTCGTAAAGTCGCCGCACGTGAAGGCCGACTACCACCTGCAACTGCGCCCCGGCAGCAACGTGGCGCTGGTCACGTCGATGGCCCACGTCATCGTCACCGAAGGCCTGCTGAATGAATCCTTCATCCAGGAGCGTTGCGACCTCGAGTCCTACGAGATCTGGAAGAAGTTCGTCGCCCGCGAAGAGAACAGCCCGGAAGCCATGGAAGCCGTCACCGGCGTGCCGGCCGACGTGCTGCGCGGCGCGGCCCGCCTGTTCGCCACCGGCGGCAATGCGGCCATCTACTACGGTCTGGGTGTCACCGAGCACGCGCAGGGTTCGACCACCGTCATCGGCATCGCCAACCTCGCCATGGCCACCGGCAACATCGGCCGCAAGGGTGTGGGCGTGAACCCGCTGCGTGGTCAGAACAACGTGCAGGGCGCATGCGACATGGGCTCCTTCCCGCACGAGCTGCCGGGCTACCGCCACGTCTCCGATGCCACCGCGCGTGCGCTGTTCGAAGCCGAATGGGGTGTGTCATTGGAAGGAGAGCCGGGCCTGCGCATCCCCAACATGTTCGACGCCGCGCTGGAAGGCACCTACAAGGCCATGTACGTGCAGGGCGAGGACATCGTGCAGTCCGACCCCAACACCCAGCACACCACCGAGGCGCTGGAGAATCTTGAATGCCTGATCGTGCAGGATCTGTTCCTGAACGAAACGGCCAAGTACGCCCACGTCTTCCTGCCGGGCTCCTCCTTCCTCGAAAAGGACGGCACCTTCACCAACGCCGAGCGCCGCATCTCGCGCGTCACCAAGGTCATGAAGCCGCTGGCCGGCTACGCCGACTGGGAAGCCACCCAGCTGCTCGCCAACGCGCTGGGCTACCCGATGAATTACAAGCACCCGTCCGAGATCATGGACGAGATCGCGCGCCTCACGCCCACCTTCCACGGCGTGTCGTTTGACCTCATCGACCGCCTCGGTTCGGTGCAGTGGCCGTGCAACGCAGAGGCGCCGGAAGGTACGCCGACCATGCACATCGACGAGTTCGTACGCGGCAAGGGCAAGTTCGCCCCAACCCGCTACGTGGCCTCCGATGAGCGCGTGACGCAGAAATTTCCGCTGATCCTGACCACCGGCCGCATCCTGTCCCAGTACAACGTCGGCGCGCAGACCCGCCGTACCGCCAACAATGCATGGCACAGCGAAGACCGGCTGGAACTGCATCCGCACGACGCCGAGGACCGCGGCATCAAGGACGGCGATTGGGTTGGTATCCAGAGCCGTGCCGGCGAGACGGTGCTGCGTGCAACCATCACCGAGCGCATGCAACCGGGCGTGGTGTACACCACCTTCCACTTCCCGGAATCGGGCGCCAACGTGATCACCACTGACAGCTCCGACTGGGCCACCAACTGCCCCGAGTACAAGGTGACCGCGGTGCAGGTGCTGCCGGTGTCGCAGCCGTCCGAGTGGCAGCAGGGCTTCGCCCGCTTCACCGAGCAGCAGCTCGCGCTGCTGGAGGAAGCCCGCACCGCAGGCGCCAAATGAGCATCTGCAGCGTGCGCGCCGCACGGCCGGTGATCGAGCGCCCGTGGTCCGCCCGCCGGGTCGAACGCTGGTCCGGCGGCCGGCCCACCGACGGTATCGACCAGGTCGCCGAAGAAGTCCCGGTCGCGCTGGTGTACAACGGCATCTCCCACGCGGTGATGCTGGCGTCGCCAGCCGACCTGGAAGACTTCGCGCTGGGCTTCTCACTGTCCGAAGGCATCCTGCGCGACGCCAGCGAGCTGTACGACCTCGAAGTCGAACAGCGCGGCGAAGGCATCCAGGTGGACATGCGCATCGCCGCCGAGTGCTTCATGCGCCTCAAGCAACGCCGCCGCAACCTCACCGGTCGCACCGGCTGCGGCCTGTGCGGCGTCGAGACGCTGGAACAGGCCGTGCGCCACCCGGCGCCGGTCGCCGGCGGTCTGCAGGTCCCGGCCGAAACCGTGCATCGCGCCATGGCCGCCATGGCCGAAGCGCAAACCCTGCAACGCATCACCGGCGCCGTGCACGCCGCCGCCTGGGCCCATCCCGACGGCAGTTTGCAACTCGTGCGCGAAGACGTCGGCCGCCACAACGCGCTCGACAAGCTCCTCGGCGCCATGGCGACCGAGGGCGTCGACCACGCTACCGGCTTCATCGTCATCACCAGCCGCGCCAGCTACGAGATCGTGCAGAAGGCCGCGACGCGGGGCATCGCTCTCGTCGCCGCCATTTCCGCCCCCACCGGGCTGGCCGTGCGCATTGCCGAAGAAGCCGGTGTAACCCTGCTCGGCTTCACCCGCGGCCAGGGCCACGTTGCCTACTCGCACCCCGCGCGGCTCGACACAACGCAATCAGGAACCACCGAATGAACATCCAGACCCTGATCAAAATGGCCAATCAGATCGGCACCTTCTTCGAGCCCGAAGTCGCGCTCGAGATCGCCGCCGACGACACCGCCAACCACATCCACCGCTTCTGGGACCCGCGCATGCGTCGCGCCCTCATCGCCCACGTCGACGCCAACGGCGATGCCGAGCTGCTGGCCGTCGTCGCCGCCGCACTCACCCGCCACCGCGACACGCTGCTCGGTTCGGTCACCCCGCACCTCGAGGCCGCCTGACCATGAACGTCCAGACCCTCATCAAGATGGCTAACCAGATCGGCACCTTCTTCGAGCCCGAAGTTGCCATCGAAGTCGCCGCCGACGACACCGCTGGCCACATCAAGCGCTTCTGGGACCCCCGCATGCGCCACGCCCTCATCCAGCACGTCGACGCCTACGGCGACGAAGAGCTGCTGCCGGTCGTAGCCGCCGCCCTCGACCGCAACCGCACCGCCCTGCTCGGCGGCAAAGCGAACATCGACGAGGAAGAACAGTGGAAGGGCCCTGCGGGGGGTGGGGATGCGGGCTAAGATGCTTGCGGTACTGAAATGACAAAGCCGGCGGAGACGCCGGCTTTTGCGTTTACAACAACCACGGCAAGCACATCGCCCAGCGACCGAACCCCGCACACCCGCTGTCATTGCGAGTCGCAAAGCGACGAAGCAATCTCCCCGCCCATCACGGCCCTCACAGTCAGGGCAGAGATTGCTTCGCTCCGCTCGTAATGACACTGCTTCGGCAAATCGGCGCCTGTGACAACTGTGGTTGTCAGATGCGCATATAGCAACTACAGTTGTCACATGGTCGAACTCATCAAGTCCAGCACCTTCGATGCCTGGTTGCGAGCGCTGCGCGACCGCCGCACCGTCGCCCGCATTCAGGCGCGGCTGGACCGCCTCGCCGCAGGTAACCCCGGCGATGTGAAGCCGGTTGGTTCAGGCATCTCGGAACTGCGTATCGACCATGGGCCGGGTTACCGTGTGTACTTCACGCAACGCGGGCCGCTCGTCATCGTATTGCTGTGTGGTGGTGACAAGTCGTCGCAGTCACGCGACATCGAACAGGCCAAGGCCATCGCCGCCCTTTGGAAGGACTGAACCATGAATCAAGAGACTTTCAGCCGTTACGACACGGCCGACTACCTCAAGACAGAAGAAGACATCGCCGCGTACCTCGAAGCGGTGATGGAAGAAGGCGGTGACGACCCCGTGTTCGTCGCGCGTGCGCTCGGTGTTGTCGCACGCGCCCGCAATCTGTCGCAGCTTGCACGGGATGTCGGCATGAGTCGCCAAGGGCTCGACAAGGCTTTGTCGGGTGAAGGGAACCCTAGCTTTGCAACGGTGGCGAAGGTGGCTAAGGCGTTGGGGTTGCGAATTACCTTTCAACCCACCCATCCAGTACCGTAAGGATCTACATGAGCTACTGATAAGTGTAGATTCGAAACTTGACTCCGAGACATGCTGCAGAGAAGCGACGAGTTATGAAAGAGAACGTTATAGCTGGACAATTCTCCGTTCTAATTGGTTCTTACGCTCGGGGAACAGCGACTTTAGATAGTGATGTGGACATACTGCGTATAGGCCACGTCCGGCAAGTGCCACTCCCAATATTCATACCAAAGGATGGCGTCAAATCATTTATCGATTACGACCAGGTGCTTTTTACTGAGCTCTATGATTCGGGCTCCCTGTTCTTGAAGCACGTATTTCAAGAAGGAATTCTTCTTGAAGGACGTCATGATGAATGGTTGTCCATAAAAGAAAACTTTAAAGTCGCTGAAGTATTCGATGAAGAGATAAGAAAGTACGCAGAGCTATTGCTATTTTCGAGCGCATTTATCGAGTATAGGAAAGCAGTAATCCCCTATCTTTCAACAGCATTCAAAGCCGCTAAAAATATTGGAATATTCCATCTTGCGAGCAATAAAGTGTTCGTATTTGATAAGAAAATGGCGTTGGTGAACGGATGTGGAATCGAACTAAGGGATGCTGAAATGCTCTTGCGCGCCAATCAATGCTACGAAAGATTTAGCTTGCTACCCCCCCCCCTCAGAAATAAAAGAACTGGAAGAGTTCTCTGTCACTTGGAAAGAGGTTGAAGGGAGGCTTATAAGGAGATTTTGCCGTGATATCTAGCTCTCTGATCGGTATATTGGCTGAGGCGGTCAGAAGCCCTCAAGACTTTGAATCCGGACCTGCAAGGCTTCGTATTCAGGCAGCTTATGATCAAATGCTTGGTGAGTATTACTATCACAAGTTCGAAGAACAAATGCAGACCCGGATGCAGCTCAGGGTTCGCTTAAATGACGAAGAACATCCGAGTGAAATCGACATGGCAATTCGACAGATGCTTCGTGACGACACTCACTTGTTCGACAAGAACTACTTAAGTCACAAAGCATCGGTCAGATCCTTTATTGAGAATAGCTTACGACATTTTGTGGAGGTGATTGGTCGTGAACGAGCGCAATTCAATAATGCTAAAGGCGTGAGAGGTCCATCAGGATCTGATCAGGGCAATGGGTGACAATTCATGGAAGTTGAGATCCATTTTTTTCGCCATGACCACCGCAATATTTTCGTATGCCTTCACTAACGAAGGAGGGTGGATTTATTTGGTCGCTCCTCTTATGAGCACAGTTTTTATTTATATGGATTGTGTATTTAAGTTCTACCAAAGACATTACATAAAAAATATGCAGAAATTGAGATTGCTTTGAACGATATTGTTGCTGGCGAGGAATTTCCAAGGTTTCCTGATAGGTTCTGTTCACATATAGCGATATGAAATCACCGCACACACAACGCGCACGAATGCCAGATAGCTGCGGGCGAGTTTGTCGTAACGCGTGGCGATCCGTCGAAAATGCTTGATGCGATTGAAGAAGCGCTCGATCAGGTTGCGTTCGCGGTAGGCGCTGCGGTCGTACTGCCTGGGTTCGATGCGGTTGGAGCGCGGCGGAATGACCGCTTGCGCACCGGACGCTTCGACGCTCGTTACCAACGCGTTGGCATCGTAGCCTTTGTCGGCCACAAGGCTGGCGCAGGGCAACTCGGCAATGAGCTCGTTCGCACACTCGATGTCGGCAACCTGTCCGGCGGTCAGAATCATGCGCAGCGGTTTGCCCAAAGCATCGACCGCGAAATGCAGTTTGGTCGTCAGCCCCCCACGCGAGCGACCCAGCGCCTGCGGCCCTACTTTTTTTGGGCGCCACAGGCGTGCTGGTGGGCACGCACGATGGTCGAGTCGATGAACACCCGCGCCAGATCGCGCTCACCGGCCAACGCAAAGGCGATTCGGTCCCAGACGCCAGCATCGCGCCAACGCGCAAAGCGTACGTACGTCGAGTGCCAGTTACCAAACTCGGGCGGAAGGTCGCGCCAAGGGCTGCCCGTGCGCGCCAACCACAGCACAGCCTCGACGAACAACCGATTGTCCTTGGCCGTACGCCCACGATCGCTTGGCTTGCCGGGCAACAGATCTTCGATCGACGCCCACTGTTCATCCGACAGCACCATCCGAGCCATCCTGATCTCCGCTCAAAGATCAGAATGTGAACATAAAACTTCAAATGTGAACAGAGCCTAGCGTTGGAACCCAGTTATCTGCAATTACTTTATCCGACGTAAGGGCGTTTCTATCAAAAGAAGAGTATATTTTCTGGATGCCTTACGCATTCATTTCAGGGGTCGCAGTACTTCTATTTATCGTTAGTCTTGCAGCATGCTGATACCGGCCATCGGGGTCAGATACCGTCTTGAATTTATACTTGGTCCATCGCGGGCTTCAGTTCCGGCTACCCCTTCCAGCACACCTCATACCCCGTACTCCGCCCGTCACCGGTCTGGATGAGGCACCCCTTGCCGACCAGATCGGCCAGTTCCCGATAGGCAGTCGCGCGGCTGGTCTTGCAAGACGCCGGGGTCAGGTCTTGTGCAAGACGCCGGGGTCAGGTCTTGAATTTATACCTGGTCCATCGCGGGCTTCAGTTCCGGCTACCCCTCCCAGCACACCTCATACCCCGTACTCCGCCCGTCACCGGTCTGGACCAGGCACCCCTTACCGACCAGATCGGCCAGTTCCCGATAGGCGGTCGCGCGGCTGGTCTTGTTGAGGCTGGCGTATTTGCGGGTGTTCATGCCGCCTTCGAAGCCACCTTCGCCTGCATCCAGCAGGCGATTGAGAGCCTTGCGCTGACGTTCGTTGATCGGTGTTCCCTGGTGGCGCAGCCAGAAGCGGGCCTTGGCGATGACGCGGGCGACGGTGACTTCTGCCTGTTCGCAGGCGAGGGCGACTTCGGCGAGGAACCATTGCAGCCAGTCGGTCACGTCCAGGTCGCCGCGTTGCGTGCGTTCCAGCGCCGTGTAGTAGGCGTCGCGCTCGTGCATGATGCGGGCAGAGAGCGAGAACATGCGCAAGGGCTGGGCTTCGTCCCGACACAAGGCCATGTCGGTGATGGCGCGGGCGAGGCGGCCGTTGCCGTCTTCGAACGGGTGAACGGTGACGAACCACAGATGGGCGAGCCCCGCGAACAACAGGCCGTCGAGCCCGGCTGGCGGATGCTCGCACCAGTCGATGAAGGCCTGCAGTTCGCGCTCCAGCCCGTCACGCGGCGGCGCCTCGAAATGCACCTTCTCGCGGCCTGCGCGGCCAGACACCACGCGCATGGGCGCGTCACCGCGCAGGCTCGCGGTGCGGATTTCGACCAGGCCGGAGTAGCCGGTGGGGAACAGCGCCGCCTGCCAGCCAAACAGGCGCTGCGGCGTCAGCGGGCGATCGAAGCCACCCGTGGCGTCGAGCAGGACTTCGATCAACCCATCCACCGCACGCGGCGGCCGGGGCAAGCCGGCGGTGGGCAGGCCGAGATGACGGGCGACCGACGAGCGCACGGCGTCGACATCGAAGCGCTCGCCCTCGATGGCGCTGGTGTTTAGGCATTCCTCGATCAGGATCTGCGCCCGTGCCTCGTCGGACAGCCCGGCATCGAGCAGACCCTTCAGGCCCAAGAGCTTGCCCTGCTTCAGGCGTGCCTGAGCGAGCGGTGTGAGCAGCGCGCGCTCGTCCCAGCGAAACTTCGGCCAGTCGGCCTGCTGCCAGATCCAGTGAGGCATTTACGGGCCTCTATCGCTTCATGATGTGAAGCGATTGTGCGCCTCTATCGCTTCATGGACAACATGCGTCGGCACGCAAACGGACGTTTGCAGCAATCAAGCCGTTAGCCGCAATTCCGTATGCAGCCCCGCCCTGGCCGCCAAGGTCAGCAACATGTCGAGACTGAAGTCCTCCACCTTGCCCTTGATGAGCCGCGAGACTCGGGGCTGAGTGATGCCGAGGTGGCGTGCGGCCTCGGCCTGCGTCCAGCCGCGCTCTTTCAGGTGCTGCGCGGTGCGGATCATGACCTCGGCGCGCAGCTTCATGACTTCCGCCTCAGCGGCATCGAAACCGAGATCGAGAAAGACGTTGCCACTGCTCTCGGTGATACGGGTGTCGTTGTTCTGCATGGTTCATTCTCCGATCGACTTGTAGCGCCGGGCGGCGAGGTCGATGTCCGACTTGGGTGTTTTCTGCGTTTTCTTCTGGAAGGCGTGGAGCACGTAGACCGCATCCGCCAGCCTTGCGACGTAGATCACGCGAAAGGCGCCGTGAATGTCCCGGTAGCGAATTTCATACGCGTCGGCGCCCACCGCTTTCATGGGCTTGAAGTCGCGTGGCTCGCCGCCGTACTGGACGGTCATCAGTTCGATACCCAGCGCATGCCGCACGGTAGCCGGCATGCTGCGCAGGTCATCCAGACTGGAGCCGACAAACCGCAGCGGCTTCATGCGACGACTATGCCAGTACTTGCATGGTTATACAAGTACTGGCATATCATGTGTATTGATGTCGGTAGGTTGGATGCACGGGGTACGCACGAGGCCAGCAGCGGCGTTGCGGCCGGGCAAGGATTCATCGCGCCTCCCTTGGACGATCAGCACAAAGCTTGGTGCTGGAGACAAGACAAGCGTTTGAGCTGAGCAAGCCAAACGCTTCTTGGTCACGCGGATGAATGTTATGCGAAAAGACTACTTTGGGCATCCGCTCTCATGGGGCGAAATAGCCCAAGGGCATTGCGCCCCATGTTCCAACGAGCAGGAAAGGGCTAAGACTCAAATCGCCCCAAACCCATACTTCCGGAACACCTCCTGCGCAGTCGATGAGCGGATGTAGTCCGCCAGCGCGCGTGCCGCTTCGGGCGCTCCGTCACGTACGCTCATGCCGTAGGTCGCGCCCACAGACAGCTCGGCCGGAATCTCGATGATCTGCAGCTTCGCCAGATCCTTCTTGGCGGCGACAGCGTTGGTGCAGTAGGTCAGGAAGACGTCCGCCTTGCCCTCGTCCATGACCCACGCGTAGGGGTTGCGGCCTTCCGGCGCCTTGGCGGAATCCGGTCCGCCGGTGAGCTTGAGTGCCTTGGCATCCAGTGCCTTGAACGAGCCGGCGCGCACCTTTTCGGCCTTCTCGAACAGCGCCCAGGCGTAATCGCCGGACGGGTCGGCTTTGGGCGTGGAAGTGCCAAGCTTGATGTCGGCGTCGAGCATGACGTCGAGCAGGTTTGCGCTGCTGACTTTCACTTCCGGCTGCGCCAGCGCACACAGGTTGTTGCGCGTGAACACCTCTGGCTGGCTCCAGCCGCCGGCATCGGCCAGTGTCCTGGGGTGCTTCATGTTGGCGGACGCAAAGACCTGCGCCGGCTCGCCCTTCTCGATGCGCCCGCGCAGCAGGCCCGACGGGCCGAAAGTGGTCGAAACCGGCTTGCCGGTCGTGTCGGCGAAGCTCTTGGAAACCTCGGTGAGCACGCCACGCAGACTGCCGGCGGCATACAGGTTGGCCTCTGGGGTGGCTTGCGCCGACGCCGCGGCGGAGTACAGGCAGCTGGCCATCACACAGGTGAGCAGGGCGGGGTTCATCGTCTTCTCCGTTGGGAACAGGCGGCTGATGTTAAGCGCGCCCATGCACAGGGACCATCAGGGCAAGTACGAAATGAACTACTCTGCATAGGGGGGCGTGCTGGGCGATTGCCGAACTGCTTGCATGCCCTCGGCTTGCAGCGACGTCGGCGAGCCGGGCTTGGCAGCCGACCTCCCCAACATCCGGAAGACCTCCGTGAAAACGATCCTGATCACCAGTGCAGGAAGCCAGGTCGGCGAAGGCATTCTCGTCGCGCTCGCTGAGCGCCGGCAGGATCTGCGTGTGGTGGGCATCAACAGCGAGGCGCGCAGCCCTTCGCTGTATGCGTGCGATCGCGTTCATCTGGTGCCGCAGGCGCGGGAGGGCGAGCGCTTCCATGTGCGCTTCGGCGAGATCATGGAGCTGGAGCAGCCGGACCTGATCCTTCCCGGCCGCGACGACGACATCGTGCTGCTGGCCGAACTGGCCGCGGCCGACCCGCAGCTCGCGCCCCGTATCCTGGCCGGTAGCGCATCGGTGAGCCGGATGCTGCGCAGCAAGCTGGCAATGGCGTGCTTCGCCCGCTCGCACGGGTTGCCATTCGCGGAGACGCTGGCGACCGTCGATCTGCGCGTCGATGCGCAAACACGGGCTTTCATCGCCACGCACGGCTGGCCGCTGCTGATCAAGCCCGAGGACGGCCAGGGGTCACAGGAGATCTGGCTGATCGAGGATCTGGCGCGGCTGGAACCATGGTGCGGCCGGGTCGGCTACGTCGTGCAGCCCTACCTCGATTGCACGCCGTCGCTGCTGGCCTGGCTGCGCGACTTCCGCCAGGGCGTGCCCTTGCACAGCACGGCGTCGGATGTGGTGCAGGACGTGGCGCAAGTGCTCATCGGCCCGCGGGGCGAGTTGCTCGGCGCATTCGGCATGCGCTCGGACATGCGGGCGGGAAGAAGCTGGCGTGTCGTTCCCAACGAGGACGCTGCGCTGCGCACGCTCGGCCTGCGCTTCGGCGAAGCCCTCGCGCGGGAAGGATGGCGCGGGCCGCTCAACATCCAGACCAAGCGCGTCGGCAGCGGCTACGTCCCCTTCGAGGTCAACGGCCGCTTCAACGGCACCACCTCGGCACGCACGGCGCTGGGTTTCGACGAGATGCGGCTGACGCTGAAGGCCTTCCTGAACCTGGACATCGGACCCGCACGCACCGCGTCCGGCCTGGTGTTGCGCCGGCTGCGCGATGTGCCGCTGGACGCGCGGCAAGTGGCGCAGCTGGAGGCATCCGGGAGGTGGGAGGCGAGCGCACGCGCGCGCCATCCGGGCTGAATCAGACGCGCGCCATGCCCATGCGCAGCAGGATGCGCCGCGCCGGGTCGTCGAACGCGTTGCGGCCGTGCAGCATGCGCGTGTTGTCCACGACCAGCACATCGCCTCGCTGCCAGCGGATCGGCGTCGTGCATGCGGCAACCAGACGTTCGGCTTCGAGCAGAAGCTCCGGCGGAATGGCCTCGCCGTCGTCATAGGTCACCCAGCTGAACGGCTGCCCCTCGCAACGCAGCGCCTGCAGACCGAAGGTCAGCACATTGTTGATGAAGGCCGGCGCCCCGCCGCGGCTGCGATGCGACGCGGCGTCCGTGAAGCGCGTCCACAGGCAGCCGTCGTCGTCGAAACGTGCATCCACCGACATCTGCGCGCAGTACGACCGCAGCACTTCACGATCGGACGTGCGATACAGCCTGCTCCACACCCGTTCGTCCCTTCGGCGGTGATAGGCGACACGGCGTTCGGCAAGGCCTTCTCGCAGCGCGCCGCCCATCTCGGAGAACACCCGGCAGCCGTCGGCGAGCAGGGTTTCGCCGTCCCGCCTGGCGGGCGTGTGGCACTGGAAGAACAGCAGGTCGGGCCGGATCAGCTGGTAATACATCTCGCCGTGCATGGCGATCGCGTGATTGTTGACGCCACCGGGCGCGGTCATGATCTGCGCGTCTTCGTCGACCAGTTCCCGGCCGTGATTGGAGCCACCGAGATAAGGCAGGAAATCGGTGCAGAAGGCGTTGGTGATGCCCAGGTACTCGTGGAATCCGAGTGACCCACGAAAGACGATCGCTCCGTCGGCGCGCAAGGCCTCTTCGCCGATCTCGCGCAGTGCAGGGGCGGGTGTGGATGCATCGATGTCGACGACCTTCATGATGGCGCGCCAGGGAAAGGGAGGATTCGCCGCGCTCGCGGGGCGGGGGCCGGTACTGGACGCATTCTGCCGCAGGCTTCGCGGCGATGCGCGGCGTGCGCGCGATGACAGCCGCCCGGCCGCGCAGTAAGCTTCGGGCAGTGACGGGGCCAGCCCCGGTCGCAGGCCCGCACCGACACGGACGACCGATGACGAACGATTCCACCACGGCACGCCGTCGCGCATCCTTCACCGCACTGGATTCGGCCACGCGCGAGGAGCTGGCGCTCGTTCGCGAGGCCGAAGTGGCGCTCTACGACGACCTGCCCCGACGCATCCTCGATCAACTCGAGCAACTCCACCATGTACCCAACGGGCATCCCGTCTCGCAACTGGAGCATTGCCTGCAGGCCGCGACCCGGGCCTTCAGGGATGGCCGCAGCGAGGACTACGTGGTCTGCGTGCTGGTGCACGACATCGGCGACGTGATCTGCCCGCACAACCATGCCGTACTCGCGGCGATGATGCTCCGGCCCTTCGTCGACGAATCGCTGTGCTGGATGGTGGAAAAGCACCCGGTGTTTCAGCAGCATCACTTCTACGGGACCCTGGGCCGGGATGCGAACCGGCGCGACGCATACCGCGACAGCCCGTACTACGACATGACCGTCGAGTTCTGCGAGCGCTACGACCAGTGCTCGTTCGACCCCGGTTACGACAGTCTGCCGCTTTCGTTCTTCAAGCCGATGGTTGAACGCATTTTCGCCAACCGGGGTGGCAAGTAGCGGCGATTCCGAGCGGAAAATCAAACGGGGCATCGGGCGAGCGGGAGTGACCCCCGTGCAGGAACGAGCGGGTATCCTCGCCAACACCTCCGACCCATGCGAGATCGACATGACCCAAGCCGAAGCCGCCGAGGCCCCGCCCCACCCATCGTTCTACGAGGCCTTCCTGTGGTGGCTCAAGCTCGGCTTCATCAGCTTCGGCGGGCCGGCCGGGCAGATCGCGATCATGCATCAGGAGATGGTGGAGAAACGCCGCTGGATCTCCGAGCGGCGCTTCCTGCATGCGCTCAACTACTGCATGGTGCTGCCCGGCCCGGAGGCGCAGCAGCTGGCGATCTACATCGGCTGGCTGCTGCATCGCACCTGGGGCGGCATCGTGGCCGGCGCGCTGTTCGTGCTGCCGTCGCTGTTCATCCTCGCCATCCTCACCTGGATCTATCTGGCCTGGGGCGACGTGCCGCTGGTACAGGGCATCTTCGCCGGCATCAAGCCGGCGGTGGTCGCCATCGTGCTGTTCGCGGCGTGGCGCATCGGCAGCCGCGCGCTGAGGAACGGCGTGATGTGGGGCATCGCCGCGCTGTCCTTCGTGGCCATCTTCGTGTTCCGCGTACCGTTTCCGTTCATCGTGCTGGGCGCCGCGCTGCTCGGCATGGCCGGCGGCAAGTGGCTGCCCGCCAAGTTCGCAGTGGGCGGTGGCCACGGCGCGGACGGCAAGAGCTGGGGCGCTTCGGTCATCGACGACGGCACCCGCCTGCCGCACACGCTGTACAACACGGCGCATCTGGCGAAGCTGCTGGGCGTCGGACTGGCGCTGTGGGCCGCGGCCATGTGGCTGCTGCCGGCCGGCACGCTGAGCGACATCGGCCTGTTCTTCAGCAAGGCCGCCATGGTCACCTTCGGCGGCGCCTACGCCGTACTGCCGTACGTGTATCAGGGTGGTGTGGATACCTATGGCTGGCTCACCGGCGCGCAGATGATCGACGGATTGGCGCTCGGAGAATCCACGCCGGGGCCGCTGATCATGATCGTCGCCTTCGTCGGCTTCGTCGGCGCGTGGACGCACCAGATCTTCGGCTCGGAGAGCCTGTTCCTGGCCGGGCTCGTCGGCGCCAGCGTGGCGACCTTCTTCACCTTTCTGCCGTCCTTCCTGTTCATCCTCGCCGGCGGCCCGCTGGTGGAATCCACCCACGGCGACCTCAAGTTCACCGCGCCGCTGTCGGCCATCACCGCCGCCGTGGTGGGCGTGATCCTGAATCTGGCGCTGTTCTTCGCCTGGCACGTGCTGTGGCCACGCGCCTCGATGGAAGCGCCGTTCGCGGGGGGCTTCGAGTGGTTCCCCGCGGTGGTGGCGGTGGCGGCATTCATCGCGCTGTGGAAGTTCAAGCAGGACATCCTGCGGGTGCTGGCGGTATGTGCGCTATTGGGCTTGGGGTGGACGCTGCTGGCCGGCTGAGTCTCATCCGGCGGATTACGCTGCGCTAATTCGCCCCACGAAATGCCTGGAATCAGCCAAGTATCCCGAGCGTGATCCCGGCCACCACGAGATAGCGGCCGAGCTTGGCGACGAGCACGATCAGCGTGAAGCTCCACAGCGGCTCACGCAGCACGCCGGCAATCACCGTAAGCGGGTCGCCGACGAACGGCGCCCAGCTCAGCAGCAGCGACCAGCGGCCCCAGCGGTGGTACATGCGCTGGAAGCGGTCGAGCTGCGATTCGGGCACGGGAAACCAGCGACGGTGGCGGAAGTGTTCGATGTAGCGGCCGAGCAGCCAGTTGATGACCGACCCGAGCACGTTGCCGGCAGTGGCCGCCGCGATCAGCGCCCACACGGGCTGCTCGCCCAGCGCGAGCAGGCCGGCGAGCACGACCTCCGACTGCAGCGGCAGCATGGTGGCGGCGACGAGGGCGGACAGGAACAGCCCGAAATAGGCAGTCATCGGCGAGGCTTGGGTGCGTGGTCACGCCGTAGCGCAGGGACTGGGTGGAGTGTCTGCTGCGCAGAGGGTTCAGTCCCTGCGGGACGGGAACAGCACCTCGGTGAAGCCGAACTTCGTCATGTCGCGGATGCGCATGGGGTAGAGCATGCCGATCAGGTGGTCGCATTCGTGCTGCACGACGCGTGCGTGGAAGCCATCCACCGTACGGTCGATGGGCTCGCCCTGCGGCGTGAAGCCGGTGTAGCGGACATGCGTGTAACGCGGCACCAGGCCGCGCATTCCCGGCACCGACAGACAGCCCTCCCAGCCATCTTCCATGTCGTCCGACAGTGGCGTGATGACCGGGTTGAGCAGGATGGTCTGCGGCACGGGCTCGGCGTCGGGGTAGCGCTCGCTTTCTTCGAAACCCATGATGACGAGCTGCAGGCCGACGCCGATCTGCGGTGCGGCCAGGCCGACACCGCCGGCATCGGCCATGGTGTCGAACATGTCCGCGATCAGCGCGTGCAGTTCGGGCGTGTCGAATTCGGTGACCGGCTCGGCCGGCACCAGCAGGCGCGCATCGCCCATCTTCAGGATCGGTCGGACGGGCATCGGCTCGCCTCCACGGGGGCGGCGCGGGACGAGCCCGCGCCCGCAACGCTCAGGACTTCAAGCCGATCGACATTTCGACCACGCCCAGGCCGGGGAAGTCGGCGCGCAGTTCCTCGCCGCCGTCGACGAAGAGCATGCCGGTGCAGCTGCCGGTGGTGACGAACTGGCCGGCCTTGAGGCCACCGGCACGCACCACGACGTGGTTGGCGAGCCACGTGACCAGACGGAACACGTCGCCTGCCGGGTTGCCGCCCGTCTTCTCCACCCAGCGTTCGCCGTCGACGTCGAGCATCGCCTGTTGCGTGGTCTGGTCCATGCCGACCAGATCCGGACGACCGTCGCCGTATACGAAGGCGCCGTTGCCGAAGGCGTCGGTGGCCAGCGTCACGCGGCTCACGTGGGCATGGGCGGCGATGCGGTAGGTGACGATCTCGAAGGCCGGATGCACCGATTCGATCGCCGCCATCACCTCGTCGTGCTCGTAGGGGCGGCCGCGCGGCGGCAGGTCGTGCTTCATGCGCACCGCGATCTCGCATTCGATGCCGCACTGGCCGGCCGTGTAGGCGGGCATCTTGAAGCCCGACTCGTGGATCGCGGAGGTCGGAATCGGCGCGCAGGTGGGCTCGGCGCCGGGCTCCTTGGCGCCGACCTTCCAGCCGCCGACCGCGCCCAGTGCCTCGGACACGGCGTCCTGGATCTCGTAGGCCTCGGCGAAGTCCGCGGGTTCGCAGCCGCGCGGAAGCTGCTGCAGCATCACGCCGCGCGCACGCGCGTCGAGCAATGCCTGGGCCGCCTGTTGGATTGCTTGTTTGTCCATGTGTGTCTCCCCGCCGGTGAATCCGGCTCAGTTCATCTGTCGTGCAAAGGTATCGCGCAATACGTTCTTCTGCACCTTTCCCATGGTATTGCGTGGAAGCTCCGGGAGGAAGAACACGCGCTTGGGTACCTTGAAATTGGCCAGATCCGCCTTGAGTCGCGCGATGACCGTGGCCTCGTCGAGCCCGGCGCCGGCTTCCGGCACGATCACCGCGGCCACGGCCTCGCCGAAGTCCGGGTGCGGCAGGCCGATCACGGCCGATTCCTTGACGCCGTCGAGATCGTCGATCCAGCCCTCGATCTCCTTGGGGTACACGTTGTAGCCGCCGGTGATGATGAGGTCCTTGCTGCGCCCGACCAGATGCACGTAGCCGCGCTCGTCGATGGTGCCCAGGTCACCGGTGCGGAAGAAACCGTCGTCGGTGAACTCCTCGGCGGTCTTCTCCGGCATGCGCCAGTAGCCGGGGAACACGTTGGGGCCGCGCACCTGCACGTGGCCGGTCTCGCCCTGCGGGACTTCCTTGCCATCGTTGTCGACGATGCGCAGTTCCACCCCGGGCAGCGGAAAGCCCACCGTGCCGGCGCGGCGTTCGCCCTCATACGGGTTGGAAGTGAGCATCACCGTCTCGGTCATGCCGTAGCGCTCGAGGATGGCCTGGCCGGTGCGTCGTTCGAATTCGCGATGGGTTTCCGACAGCAGGGGCGCCGAGCCGGAGACGAACAGGCGAATGTGGCCGCACAGCGCGCGATCGAAGCCTTCCTGCTCGAGCAGTCGCGTGTACAGCGTGGGCACGCCCATGAAGACGCTCGCGCGCGGCAGCAGCTCGATCACGCGGTCGACGTCGAAGCGCGGCTGCCACAGCATCAGGCTGCCGTTGAGCAGTGCGCAGTGACAGGCCACGAACAGACCGTGGGCGTGGAAGATGGGCAGCACGTGCAGGAGCACGTCGCCGGGAACGAAACCCCAGTATTCGTGCAGGGTCTGTGCGTTGGATGCGAGGTTGCGATGGGTCAGCATCGCCCCCTTGGAGCGACCCGTGGTGCCGGAGGTGTACAGGATGCAGGCCAGATCGTCACCGCTGCGCGCCACCGTGTCGAAATGGTCCGGCATGGTCGAGGCGCGCTCGGAGGCCGAGCCGTCGCCGTGGTCGCCCAGGGTCAGCACCGCCGGGTTGCCGGCCTCGGCGGCGAGATCGAGGAACTGGTCCTCGTGCGCCGGGCTGCACACCACCAGCCGCGGTTCGGCGTCGCCGAGGAAATAGGCCATTTCCTTGCGACGATAGGCCGAATTGAGCGGCACGAAGATCACGCCCGCGCGCAGACAGGCCAGATACAGGAACAGCGCCTCGGGCGACTTTTCGATCTGCACCACGACGCGGTCGCCCGGCACCAGGCCGAGCGAGGCGATCATGTTGGCGTAGCGCGCGCTCGCGCGCTCGAGATCGCCGTAGCTGTGGACGGCGCCGGATTCGGTTTCCAGGGCCGGCGCGTCGGGGGAGGCGGGGAAGCCGCTCTTGAGGGTCAGGTACAGGTTCTGATCGGACATCTCGGGCAGGGGCTCTCGTTTCCGGGGATCGGAGTATCGATCGGCCGGGCGCGCGTGGTCAAACCGTGCGCGCCCGAAACGACCTCAGTTCAGGTGATCGGCGAGCACGCGCGCGACGTGACGTGCCTCGCGCGCCGCGCCGTCGGCGATCTGGTGGCGGCAACTGGTGCCGTCGGCGACGATGATCGCGTCCGGTGCCGAGCGCACCGCTGGCAGCAGGGACAACTCGGCCATCTTCATCGACACGTCGTAGTGCGACGCCTCGTAGCCGAAAGCGCCGGCCATGCCGCAGCAGGAGGATTCGATCAGCTCGGGTTGCGCGTCCGGGATCAGGCGCAGCACCTCCATGATCGGCGTGACCGCGGCGAAGGCCTTCTGGTGACAGTGGCCGTGCACCTTGATCGGCCTGGCGGCGGGGCGCAGCTTCACGGCGAAGCGGCCCTCGCGCGCCTCCCGCGCGATGAATTCCTCGAGCAGCACGGCGCGGCTCGCGACGATCTTCGCCGGTTCGCCAAAACCCATCACCAGCAGTTCGTCGCGCAGGGCCAGCAGGCAGGAGGGCTCCAGGCCGACGATGGCCATGCCGCGCTGGGCGAAGGGCAGCATCGCGTCGATCAGCTCGCGCCCCTTGGCGCGCGCTTCGTCGGCCATGCCGGCGGCCAGATAGGTGCGGCCGCAACACAGGTTGGCGCCACTGCCGGCACGCGCGGCATGCACGCTGTAGCCGGCCGCCTGCAGCACGCGCACCGCGGCCACGGCGTTCTCCGAATCGAGGAAGCCGTTGAAGGTATCGACGAACAGCACCACGCCCTTGTCCGAGGCCAGCACCTCGTCACGGCTGGCAAGCCGCAGCTTGCGCGCCTCGCGCCAGAAGGTGTCGCGTCGCCACTTGGGCAGACTGCGTCTGGCCGACAGCCCGAGCCAGCGCTCGGTGAGTTTCGCCAGACCGGGAATGCGGTCACGCAGGTTGAACAGCCACGGCACTCGGCTGGCGAGATTCGCGTAGTCGGGAATCTGCGCGATCAGCCGGTCCTTGAACGCGATACCGTAGCGCACGCGCCGCTGCGCCTGCACTTCGTATTTCATTTTCGCCATGTCGACGCCGGTGGGGCAGTCGCGCTTGCAGCCCTTGCAGCCCACGCACAGGTCGAGTGCCTCCTTCACCGCGTCGCCGGTGAGCGCGTCCTCGCCCAGGCGGCCCGACAGGGCCATGCGCAGGGTATTGGCGCGACCCCGCGTCAGATGGATCTCGTCACGGGTTACGCGGTAGCTCGGGCACATCGTGCCGACGTCGAACTTGCGGCAGTGGCCGTTGTTGTTGCACATCTCGACGGCCTTGGCGAAGCCGCCGGTGAGGTCGCCGCCGGTGCCCGGTGCGGTGGTGGTTTCGGTCTTGGGGTCGTTTTGTACGTTCCAGGCGGACCAGTCGAATACCGGCGTCAGCGGGATCGTGCGGTACTCGGGCGGGTAGCGGAACAGGCGCGCGTCGTCCATGCGCGGCGGATCGATGATGCGCCCCGGGTTCATCAGGCCGTTCGGGTCGAGGTGACGCTTGATGGCGCGGAAGGCCTCATTGATACGCGGCCCGAACTGCCATTCGATCCATTCGCCGCGGCACAGGCCGTCGCCGTGTTCGCCGCTGTAGGCGCCGCGGTAGCGACGCACCAGTTCGGCCGCTTCCTCGGCGATGGCGCGCATCTTGATGGCGCCGTCACGGCGCATGTCGAGGATGGGGCGCACGTGCAGCGTGCCCACCGAGGCATGGGCATACCAGGTGCCGCGCGTGCCGTGGCGGGCGAAGACTTCGGTGAGCGCGTCGGTGTATTCGGCCAGATGCTCCAGCGGCACCGCACAGTCCTCGATGAAGGACACCGGCTTGCCGTCGCCCTTGAGGCTCATCATGATGTTGAGCCCGGCCTTGCGCACTTCCCACAGGGCCTTCTGCGAGGCTTCTTCGGGCATCTCGACTACGCTGCCGGGCAGCCCCAGTTCGCCCATCAGTTCCACCAGCCCGTCGAGCTGGCGCAGCAGGGCGGCGCGGTCGTCGCCGGCGAACTCGACCAGCAGGATGGCATCGGGGCGACCGATCAACGCGGTCTCGATGACCGGACGGAAGGCCGGGTTGGCGATGGCCAGCTCGATCATCGTGCGGTCGACCAGTTCCACCGCGGTGGGACCCAGCTTGACGATGTGCTGGGCCGAGTCCATCGCCTTGTGGAAGGTCGGGAAATTCACCACCCCCAGCACCTTGGAGCCGGCCAGCGGCGAGAGCTTGAGGCGCAGGCTGCGGGTCACCGCCAGCGTGCCCTCGGAGCCGACCAGCAGGTGCGCCAGATTGACGCTGCCGTCGGCGGTGTACGGCTTCTCGCTCATCGGATGGAAGATGTCGAGGTTGTAGCCGGCCACGCGACGCATTACGCGCGGCCACATCTGCTCGATCTCGGGGCGCAACTCGTCGGCGAGGTTGCGTACGAAGCCGGCGAGTTCGCGTTCGCGCTCGCCCAGCGTATCGACCGGGCCGAGGGCGAGCTCGCCGCCGTCGGCCAGCCAGACGTTCATGCCCAGCACGTTGTGCACCATGTTGCCGTAGGCAATGGAGCGGCTGCCGCAGGAGTTGTTGCCGGCCATGCCACCGAGCGTGGCCTGCGCGCCGGTGGATACGTCGACCGGATACCACAGCCCGTGCGGCTTGAGCCGCCCGTTCAGATGGTCGAGCACCATGCCCGGTTCGACTTCGATCACGCCTTCCTCGGCGTCGAAGTCGAGCACCTTGCGCAGGTACTTGGAATTGTCGATGACCAGCCCGGCACCGACCGTCTGGCCGCATTGCGAGGTGCCGCCGCCGCGCGGGGTGAGCGGCACCTTGAGGTCGCGCGCGATGTCGATCGCGAGCGCGACGTCCTGCTGCGTCTTGGGCACGAAGACGCCGGCGGGAATGACTTCGTAGATCGACGCGTCGGTGGCGTAGCGCCCGCGTGAGGCCGCATCGAAGAGCACCTCGCCGGTGGTCTCGCGCGCCAGACGGCGCGCCAGATCGGCCGCTTCCGGGGTGGCGCGCCGCGCGATCTCCTCGCTGGCCGTGTGCGCGTTCTCGCGTGTGACGTTGAGCGGCAGCGGCTTGTTCATGCGTTTTCCTTCTGCTTCTGATACAGCCTGCCGGCGCGCATCAGTTCGATGACGGTGTCGCGCTTGACCATCAGGTGGCCGATCAGCAACTTGCGCAGGCCGGCTGCGTCGCGTTCGGCGAGCATCTCGACCATGCGTTCGTGCTCTTCGAGCGCCTGATCCCACTTGGTGCCGTCGAGGTTGGAACGAAAGCGCATCACCTGCAGGCGGGCGTTGACGTTGCGCCAGGTCTGGGTGAGCACCGGGTTGCGCGCGGCGGCGTTGATGAGTTCGTGGATGCGCGCGTTCAGGCCGTAGTAGGCGGGCAGGTCGCGCCGCGCGTGGGCCGCGCGCATCTCGTACTGCAGTGCGCGGATCTCGGTCAGCTCTTCCGCAGTGATGCGTGCTGCGGCCAGTTCGCCGGACAGGCCTTCGAGCCCGGCGATGACCTCGAAGGTGTCGAGCACGTCCTGCTCGCTGAGCCGCGCGACGACCGCGCCGCGGTTGGGCAGCAGTTCCACCAGGCCCTCGGCGGCGAGCATCTTGACCGCCTCGCGCAGCGGGGTGCGCGACACGTTCATGACTTCGCACAGCTCGCGCTCGTTGAGCTTGGTGCCGGGGTCGAGTTCGCCTTCGATGATTCGCTGGCGCAGGCGGTTGGCCACTTCCTGGTGCAGCGACTGACGCGGGATGGAGATGATGTTGTTCATGGGCTCGCTGGTTTTGTATGCAAAATGCAGCGTTGCGATGACCACATTATAGCGCCTCAAAAGCAGCTATTGGTTGACAAACGTATTTTGTATGCAAAACTAAACCTACCGTTTGGAGGAACTCTCGCAATGTTGACACTCGATGCACATCCCAGCGGCCGGCATTTCCTGCAGATTCCCGGCCCCAGCCCCGTCCCCGATCGCATCCTGCGGGCCATGAGCCTGCCGACGATCGACCATCGTGGCCCCGAATTCGGCGTGCTCGGCCAGAAGCTTTTGGCCGGCATTCAGCAGATCTTCAAGACCAGGCACCCGGTCATCATCTATCCGGCCTCCGGTACCGGCGCGTGGGAAGCCGCGCTGGCCAACGTCGCCAGTCCGGGCGATCTGGTGCTGATGTACGAAACCGGCCACTTCTCCTCGTTGTGGCACAAGATGGCCACGCGCCTGGGCGTGAAGACCGAGTTCCTGTCCCTGCCTGGCACCGACGACACCGGTCTGCCGGTGACCTGGCGCAACGGCGTGCAGGCCGACCTCATCGAGAAGCGTCTGCGTGAGGACAGCAGTCACCAGATTCGCGCCGTGTGCGTGGTGCACAACGAGACCTCGACCGGCGCGACCTCGGACATCGCCGCAGTGCGCCGCGCCATCGACGCCGCCGGCCACCCGGCGCTGCTGATGGTCGACACCATCTCGGGCCTGGCCTGCGCGGACTTCCGCCACGACGAATGGGGCGTGGACGTCACCATCTCGGGTTCGCAGAAAGGCCTCATGCTGCCGCCGGGCATCAGCTTCAACGCGATCTCGCCCAAGGCGATCGAGGCCAGCAAGCAATCGAAGATGCCCAAGTCCTACTGGGCGTGGGACGAGATCCTCGAGTCGAACAAGACCGGCTACTGGCCCTACACGCCCAACACCAACCTGCTCTACGGCCTGCACGAGGCCATCGAGATGATTCTCGAGGAAGGGCTGGACAACGTCTTCGCGCGTCATCAGCGTTGGGGCGCGGGCGTGCGTGCGGCCGTCAATGCCTGGGGTCTGCCCATCCAGTGTGCCGATCCGGCCGTGTATTCGCCGGTGCTCACCGGTGTAATCACGCCGGCTGGCGTGGATGCCGACGCCATCCGTCGCCTCATCTATCAGCGCTTCGACATGTCGCTGGGCATGGGTCTGGGCAAGGTCAAGGGGCGCATGTTCCGCATCGGCCACCTGGGTGACTGCAACGATCTGACGCTGATGGCGACGCTCTCGGGTGCCGAGATGGGGCTCAAGCTCTCCGGCGTGAAGATCGCCGGCAGTGGCGTACAAGCCGCAATGGACTATTTCATGGCGCACCCGCAACAATCCGGACTCAGGGCCGCGGCGTAAGAACAGTGGCCGGTCGGGGCGGGCGCCTGCCCGCCCCGTGCAGGAACCTCGCCGGGCTTCGCCCCGGCGCGGCAGTCGGAAACGACTAAAAAAACGACTTCACAAAGAGAGGAGACAGCACCATGTTCAAGATGAAGAGGATCGTCACCGCAGGGGCCTTTGCGCTGGTGGCCGCCGGCCTGACGGCGACCGCCCATGCGCAGGTTGAAATCCGCCTCGGTCACGTCGGCGGCCCGGGCTCGCTGTTCGAGGTTTCGGCCAACGAGTTCGCCCGCGTCGCCAATGAGCGTCTGGGCAATCGCGGCAAGGTCGTCGTGTTCGGCTCGAGCCAGCAGGGTTCGGACTCGGAGATGATGCAGAAGCTCCGTCTGGGTACGCTGGAACTGTCGCTGCCCTCGTCGGTGATGTCGTCCACGGTCGACGCCTTCGGCATGTTCGAGATGCCGTATCTGGTCAAGAACCGCGACCACATGAAGAAGATCGAAAGCGAGGTCGTGTGGCCCAGCCTCGCGCCGATGGCCGAGGAGAAGGGCTACAAGATCCTCGGCGTGTGGGAGAACGGTTTCCGCAACATCACCAACAACGTACGCCCGATCAACAAGCCCGAAGATCTGCAGGGTTTGAAGCTGCGCACCCCGAAGGGCGTGTGGCGCGTGAAGATGTTCCAGGCCTATGGCGCCAACCCGTCGCCGATGGCGCTGTCCGAGGTATTCGTCGCGCTGCAGACCGGCGTGATGGACGGTCAGGAGAACCCGCTCACGCAGATCTACTCGTCCAAGTTCCAGGAAGTGCAGAAGTACCTGTCGATGACCGGCCACGTCTATACCCCGGCCTACCTGACCGCGGGCAAGCGCAAGTTCGAGTCGCTGCCCAAGGAAGTGCAGGACATCCTGTCGCAAACGGCCAAGGACGTGCAGCCCTTCGTGTATGAGTCTGCCGAGCGTCTGGACGGCGAGCTGCTCGAGAAGATCAAGGCGGCCGGCGTGCAGGTCAACGAGGCCGACAAGGACGCCTTCATCGCCGCCAGCAAGGGCGTCTATGAGGAGTTCGGCAAGGAAGTCCCTGAAGGCGGAAAGCTGGTCGACAAGGCCATCGAACTGGGCGCGGGCATGTAACTGCCGCGACACCGGCCCTGCTTGTGGCAACCCCGCATGCAGGGCCGGTCCGGTTTACCCCTCGCTTTCGCGTCTCCCGAACGAACTGAACAGGATTCACCAACGTGTTCTCCACGCTAAGAACCGTATTCGATCGCGTGTTGACCGGCATCGTCATCACGTTGCTCGGCACGCTCGCCGTCGTCGTACTGACCGGCGTCTTCTACCGCAAGATGGGCTGGTCGCTGGTCTGGTATGACGAGGGGGCATCCATTCTGCTCGCCTGGCTCACCTACTACGGCGCCGCGCTCGCCGCATTGAAGCGCGCACATATCGGCTTTCCCGGTCTCGTCAATTCGCTGCAGCCGGCCATGCGTGTGCCGGTGGTGCTGCTGGCCGAGGCCATCATCATCGCCTTCTTCGCGCTGCTGGCCTGGTATGGCTATCAGGTGCTCGTGATCCTCGAGGGCGACACCATGGTCACGATGCGCAACATCCCGACCAGCCTGACCCAGTCGGTCATCCCGATCGGCGCCGTGCTGTTCATCATCGCGCAACTGTTGAGTCTGCCCGAAGTGCTGGAGCAGGCGCGCGGCCAGGGCATCATCGATGCCGAGGAGCGCGAGCTGATGGAGGCACTGAAAAAATGACCGGTCTCCTGATGCTCCTGGGCCTGGTGGCCCTGATTCTGATCAACGTGCCCATCGGGGTGGCGCTGGGCGTCGTCGCGATGGTCGTGATGATCTCGACCCACGGCATGGATTCGCTGCTCTCGGCGGCGATCACGATGTTCTCGGGGGCGACCAACTTCCCGCTGCTGGCCATCCCGCTGTTCATCCTCGCCGGCGCGATCATGAACTCGTCGAGCCTGTCGCGCCGCCTCATCGCCTTCGCCTCGGCCATCTTCGGCTGCATCAAGGGCGGCCTGGCGATGGTCAACATCGGCACTTCGCTGTTCTTCGCCGAGATTTCGGGCTCGGCCGTGGCCGACGTGGCCGCGATGGGCTCGATCCTGATCCCGGCGATGAAGAAGAAGGGCTATCCGAAGGAGTTCGCCGCGGCCGTCACATCCTCCTCGGCGACGCTGGCGGTGATCATTCCGCCGTCGATCCCGATGATCCTGTACGCGGTCATGGCCGACGCCTCGGTGGTGCAGATCTTCGTCGCCGGCATCGTGCCCGGCGTGCTCGGCGGCGTGATGATGATGGGCCTGGCCTACTGGTACGCCACGCGCTACAACTATCCGGTCGAGGAAGTCTTCAGCTGGAAGAAGCTCAAGGACACCGGCAAGGAAGCCGGCTGGGCCTTCACGCTGCCGCTGATCATCCTCGGCGGCATCTTCGGCGGCTGGGTCACGGCCACCGAGGGCGCGGCGCTGGCGGTGCTGGCGGCGCTGTTCATCGGCGGCGTGATCTACCGTGAGCTCAATCTCAAACACCTGTACGAGTCGATGCTCGACGGTGGCATCCAGACCGCGGTGGTGATGTTGCTGGTGGCGGCTTCGGCGCTGCTCGGCCACCTGCTCACCGAACTGCAGATGCCGCAACAGATCGCGGCCGCGATGACGTCCTTCACCGACAACAAGTACGTCGTGCTGGCGATGCTCAACGTGTTCTTCCTGATCTGCGGCTTGTTCCTGCACTCGGCGGCGGCGATCATTCTGGTCGTGCCCATCGTGCTGCCGCTGGTCAACGCGGTAGGCATCGACCCGGTGCATTTCGGACTGGTGGTCACGCTCAACCTGGGCATCGGCCAGCAGACCCCGCCGGTGGCCTCGGTGCTGGCGACCTCGTGCTCGATTGCACGCGCCGACATGTGGAAGGTCACCAAGGTGAACCTGCCCTTCATCGGCGTGCTGTTCTTCCTGCTGATGATGGTCACCTACGTGCCGGCCATCCCGATGTTCCTGGTGGAGTACTTCTACCGCTGATGCAAACCCGGCCCGGGGCCATGCCCCCGGGCCGTCTTCCGAGAGATTCCCATGAGTGAAGGCAGCGTTCATCTGACCATCGATCCCGGCGTGGCATCGGTGGTTTTCGACCGTCCGCAGGCGCGCAATGCGATGACCTGGGCGATGTACGCGCAACTGGGCGAGATCTGCGAGCGCGTGCGCGACGACGCCACGGTGCGCGTCGTGACCTTCCGCGGCGCCGGTGGCGAGGCCTTTGTCGCCGGCACCGATATCGAGCAGTTCCGCGGCTTCGACGGCGACGCCGGGGTGGACTACGAACACAAGATCGACACCTGCCTGGCGCTGGTCGAGCAGTTGCCGATGCCCACCGTGGCCATCGTCGAAGGCTGGTGCGTGGGTGGCGGCCTGGCGATCGCCACCGCCTGCGACTTTCGCATCGCAACGCCGGGCGCGCGCTTCGCCGTGCCGATCGCACGCACGCTGGGCAACACGCTGTCGGTGGCCAACCTCGCACGTCTGGTCGCGGCCTTCGGTCAGCAGCGCGTCAAGCGCATGCTGATGCTCGCCGAAATGCCCGACGCCGATGAGGCGCTCGAATGCGGCTTCCTGCAGCAGGTATGCGCGCCCGACGAGATCGATGCCGCGGCCGCCAGGCTCGTCTCGCGCCTGAGCGCGCTCGCCCCCGTCACCCAGCGCACCGTCAAGGAAGGCCTGCGGCGTCTGGTGATGCACAGCCTGCCCGGCGGCGAGGATCTGATTCACACCTGCTACGGCAGCGACGACTTCCGCGAGGGCGTGAAAGCCTTCATCGCCCGGCGCAGTCCCGAATGGAAAGGCAAGTGATGAGCAGCAAGCAAAAGACCGGCCCGCTGGCCGGCGTCAAGGTTCTCGAACTCGCGCAGATCATGGCCGGCCCCACCTGTGGCACCTTGCTGGCCGACATGGGCGCGGACGTCATCAAGGTCGAGAAGATCCCCGGCGGCGACGACTCGCGCCGCTATGCCGAGCCGCAGGTCAATGGCGAATCGGCCGCCTTCATGATGCTCAACCGCAACAAGCGCTCGATTGCCCTCAACCTCAAGACCGAGGGCGGGCGCGAAGTGCTGCGGCGGCTGGTGAAAGACGCTGACGTGCTGTTCGAGAACTACCGCAAGGGCACGATGGAAAAGCTCGGCGTGGGGTACGACGCGCTGCGCAAGATCAACCCGGCGCTGATCTGGTGTTCGATCTCCGGCTACGGCCAGACCGGCCCGTACGCCGAGCGCGGCGGCTTCGACCTGATCGCGCAGGGCGTGTCCGGTATCATGAGCATCACCGGCGATCCTGGCGGCCCGCCGGTCAAGTCCGGCCCGCCGGTGACCGACATCAACGCCGGCCTGCTGGCCACCATCGGCATCGTCTCGGCCTATGTGCATCGCCTCAAGACCGGCGAGGGCCAGTTTGTCGACACCTCGCTGATGGAAGCCGGCATCCAGCAGACCTTCTGGCAGTCGGCGATCTACTTCGCCACCGGCGTGTCGCCCAAGCCCACCGGCTCCGCCCATGTGCTGGCTGCGCCGTATCAGGCCTTTCCGACGGCTGACGGCTGGATCAACATCGGCGGGGCGAATCAGGCCAACTGGGAACGCATCGCCACCCTGGTCGGCGCGCCGGAGCTGATCGAGGACGCACGCTTTGCGACCAACAGCGACCGCATGGCCAACCGCGAGGAGCTCGCCCGCCTGCTCGGCGACCACCTGAAGCAGCGCAGTACCGCCGACTGGCTCGAGGATCTCGACGCCGCCGGCATTCCCGCGGGCCCCATCAACGACATCGCGGCGATGGCCGCCGACCCGCAGACGCTCGCGCGCCAAATGGTGGTCGAACTCGATCACCCCAGGGCCGGGCGGACGCGCGCGCTGGGACTGCCGATCAAGTTCAGCGAGACACCGGGCAAGGTCGTCACGCCCGCGCCGACGCTGGGCCAGCACACGCGCGAGGTGCTGCGCGACGCCGGCTACGCGGACGCCGAGATCGACGCGCTCGCCGCCAGTGGTGCGATCGAACTCGGTTGACCGCGGTCAAGCATCAGGCATTTTCGGTCTCGACGCGGGGCCGCGTTGGGCTACACTGATATTGCACCGCAACATTCGAGTGATCCGCCGATGACCAAGACCATGGACTTTCGCAGCGACACCGTCACCCAGCCCTCGCCCGAGATGAAGCGCGCGATGATCGACGCGCCCCTGGGCGACGACGTGCTGGGCGACGACCCCACCGTCAACCGCCTGCAGGAGATGGCCGCCGACATGCTCGGCTTCGAGGCCGCGCTGTTCGCGCCCAGTGGCACGCAGACCAACACCATCGCGATGATGTGTCACTGCGCCCGCGGCGACGAGGCCATCGTCGGCCAGCAGTGGCATACCTACCGCATGGAAACCGGCGGCATGGCGGTGCTCGGCTCGATCCAGCCGCAGCCGCTGGAAAACCGCGCCGATGGCACCATCGACCTGGCCGACATCGAGGGCACGATCAAGATCGACGACCCGCACTTCGCGCGCACGCGGCTGGTGGTGCTCGAGAACACCACGGGCGGCAAGGTACTGCCCCCGGCCTACATGCGCGAGGTGCTGGCCCTGGCCGAGCGCCACCGCCTGAAGACCCACATCGACGGCGCGCGCCTGTTCAACGCCGCGATGGATCGCGTCGAGCGCGATGGCGGTCAGCCGTTCGACCGCGCCAACGAGATCTGCCAGGGCTGGGATTCGTTGTCGCTGTGTTTGTCCAAGGGCCTGGGCGCGCCGGTCGGCTCGCTGGTGCTGGGCAATCAGGAGTTCATCCGCCAGGCCAAGCGCGTGCGCAAGATGCTCGGCGGCGCGATGCGCCAGGCCGGCATGCTGGCCGCGGCCGGCATCTACGCGCTGGAGAACAACGTCGTGCGCATGAGCGAGGACCACGACAACGCCCGCCACCTCGCGCGCGGCCTGCGCGAGGCCGTGGCCGCCAACGACAAGCTTGCCGGACGCATCGAAGTACCGGACGCGAGCACCAACATCCTCTTCATCGACGTCGATCCCGAGCTCGCACCCAAATTCCTGGCCCACCTGTCCCGCCACAAGGTCAGGGTTTCCGGCGGCCCCTACCAGTCGTCGTCGAAGAAGGTTCAGCGTCTGCGCTGGATCACCCATCTCGACGTCGACCGCGAGGACGTCGAACGCGCCGTGGAGATCGTCGCGGCCTTCTGAGCCTTGCGCGTGTGCGATTAAGGTATAGTTTCTATCCTTATGTACGCGTTCGAGTTCGACGAGAACAAGAGCCGGGCCAACTTCACCAAGCACGGTGTCGATTTCAGCGTTGCCCGGCGTTTGTGGAACGACCCTGATTTTGTCGAGATCGCGGCGCGCTCCACGGACGAGCCGCGCTCGCTCGTCATCGGACGAATCGACGGCAAGTGCTGGTCGGCAGTGATTACCTATCGCGGGCGGACGGTCCGGATCATTTCGGTGCGGCGATCCCGTCCGCGGGAGGTGGAACTCTATGAAAGCAAATAAGTTTGACAAGAAGTTCGACGACGGGAATGACGATGTGATCGACGATCTGGACCTGTCGAGCGCACGTCGTCCGAATCAGCTCCAGAAGCGGGTGAATGTCGATTTCCCCACGTGGATGATCGAATCGCTCGACCGCGAAGCGAGCCGCATCGGAGTCACCCGCCAATCGATCATCAAGGTCTGGTTGGCCGAGCGCCTGGAGCAGCTGTCGAGTTCCGCAACGTCGCACGAAGGACAATCCGCGATCCGGCATCAGGATTGAGTTGTTCGGGCCGACGTGCCGCCCCTATGCACGGCGTTTCATATTGTCCGCGTTTGCGGCGCACCGTAGAGTGCGGCGTTCCCTGCGCGTAACGCGCACCGCCGCATCCGATGTCCTTCGCCGCCACCTTTTCCGACGCCTTCTCCCTGCTCGCCACCTTCGACGCCCGTGTGGCCGAGATCGTGTGGCTGTCGATCCGCGTCAGCGGCACGGCGGTGGTGCTGGGTACGATCATCGGCCTGCCGCTGGGGGCGATTCTCGCCATCGGCCGCTGGCCCGGTCAGCAGGTCGGCACGGTGCTGGTCAACGCGCTGATGGGTGCGCCGGCCGTCGTCATCGGTGTGGTCGTGTATCTGTTGTTGTCGCGCTCCGGGCCGTTCGGCCAGTTCGGCCTGCTGTTCAGCCCCACGGCCATGGTCATCGCGCAGACCATCCTCGTCATTCCGCTGATGGCGGCCATTTCGCGCCAGGTGGTCGAGGATGCCTGGCAGCGCTACGCCGAGGAACTGTTCGTGATGCGCTTTTCCTGGTGGCACAGCCTCACGACGCTGCTCTATGACTGCCGTCATTCCCTGCTGGTCGCCGTGCTGGCCGGGCTGGGCCGGGCGATGAGTGAAGTCGGCGCGGTGATGATCGTCGGCGGCAACATCGATGGCGTCACCCGCGTGATGACCACCGCCATCGCACTTGAGACCAGCAAGGGCGACCTGCCGCTGGCGATTGCGCTGGGCATCGTGCTGCTCGGCGTCATCCTGATCCTCAATGCCGTGGCGCATCTGATGCGTGGCTGGGCGATGCGCCGCTATGGCTGAGGCCACGATGTTTCCGGCGCACATGCGCGGTGTGCGCTTCGAGCCCAACGGACGCACGGTGCTCGACGGCGTGGACCTCGAACTCGGCGCCGAGGGCATCACTCTCGTGCTTGGCCCCAACGGCGCCGGCAAGAGCGTGCTGCTGCGCACGCTGTGCGGACTGATCGAGCCTTCGGCCGGAACCCTCGAATGGGCCGGCGGTCCGCGTCCCGAGCGCGGCGTGATGATGGTCTTCCAGCACCCGATGATGATCCGCGCCTCGGTGCTGGAGAATGTCGCGCTGGGTCTCAAGCCGCTGGGCGTGCCGCGCGCCGAACGCCGCCGCCGCGCCGCGCAGATCCTCGAACGCGTCGCGCTGGCCGATCGGGCCGAAGACAGCGCCCGGCACCTGTCCGGCGGTGAGCAGCAGCGCCTGGCGCTGGCGCGCGCCTGGCTGACCAACCCACGCCTGCTGCTGCTCGACGAGCCCACCGCCAGCCTGGACCCTTCGGCCACCGCCGAGGTCGAGCGCATCGTGCGCGAGATCCGTACCGACGGCACGCGCATCGTCATGACCACGCACAACCTCGGTCAGGCCACGCGGCTGGGCGACGACGTGATCTTCATGAGCGCCGGCGCCGTGCGCGAACACACGCCGATGCGTCGATTCTTCTCGCGTCCCGCGTCGGAGGAGGCGCGTCTGTTCATCCAGGGTGAGTTGCCGTGGCGCATGGCATTGTGAAAAGCGGTATGCGCGAAGCCAATGGCGCCTGCGGCGACCTCGGCACCTTCCTGCCCTACGCGGTTGGTGCGGTCACGGTCGGCGGGCTGAGTGCGGTCGGCGTCTTCTTCGGTTTCGGCGTCGCCCTGATCGCAGCCGGGCTGTTCTATGGCATCCCCATGGCGGTGCAGCCGATGAAGGCGGTGTCGGCCGTGCTGCTGACCTCGGGGCTCACACCCGGCGAAGTCGCGATGGCGGGCTTGCTGATCGGCGCCACGGTGCTGGTGCTGGCGCTCACCGGCGGCCTTTCGTGGATCGCGCGCCACATTCCGCAGTCGGTCACGCTGGGCCTGACGCTGGGTCTGGGCCTGTCGATGATGTGGCTGGGTGGGGCGCTGATGGCCGATGCCCCGCTACTGGGGGTCGGCGCACTGGCCTTCGCCGTCGTGGCCATGTTCCTGACGCGCGTGCCGCTCCTGGCGCTGGGCGTGATTGTGGTGCTGGCCGCGCCGTGGCTGGGCCTGACCGATGAGGTGCCGACGCTCGCCGGCCTCGGTCCGGCCTTGCCGCAGTTCGCGCTGCCGTCCTGGTCGGATCTTCCGCGCGCGCTCGAATACGCGGTGCTGCCGCAGATCCCGCTCACGCTGTCGAACGCCATCATCGTCACCGCGGCGGTTTCCGCCAGTCTGTTCCACGAGCGGGCGGCGCGCGCGAATGAGCGCACCCTGGCATTGACCACCGGGCTGGGCAACCTCGTGCTGGCGCCCTTCGGCGCGATGCCGATGTGCCATGGTGCCGGCGGCGTCGTCGCGCAGCACCGCTTTGGCGCGCGCAGCGCCGCAGCCCCCGTAATGCTCGGCGTCGTGCTGCTCGCCAGTGCGTTGTTCGCCGGTGAGTCGGCCGCAGCCCTGCTCGCCGCCTTCCCGCTGCCAATCGCCGGTGCGCTGCTGGTCGTCGCCGGCGCTGATCTGGCCTTTTCGAAGCGGCTCTTCGCCACGCGCCCGGACTGCTGGCCGGTGATCGGCATCACCGCCGCCGTCGCCTTCGTCTTCAACCCGGCCTGGGCGCTGGCGGCCGGGCTCGGGCTGGAAATCATGCGCACCGTTTTTGCGGCCATGCGCCGTACTCACTGAGTGCCCTGGAACCGGTGGTGCCAAGCGCAACTCTGATCGAGTTGTTCAGGTTGCGGCGCCAGTCATGAAATCGACGATGACGATCGGCAAGTTGTTGGTTGCGAGCATCCTGCTCACGCTCGCGGCCTGTTCCCCGTTGAGCCTCATCAACGCGCTCGGTACCGGTGAGGATGTGCGCGAGGTGCGCGGCATCGCCTATGGCGAGGGCGAGGGCGAGCGGCGCAGGCTCGATGTGTATGCGCCTATGGATGCGCGCGGGGCGCCGGTGGTGGTGTTTTTCTACGGCGGCAGCTGGCGCGGCGGCGCACGCGCGGACTATGCCTTCGTCGGCCACGCGCTGGCCGCGCGCGGAATCGTCACGGTCATTCCGGACTACCGCGTGTACCCCGAAGTCACGTACCCGGACTTCCTCGTCGACAGCGCGCAGTCCGTGGCCTGGGCGCAACGCGCGGCGGGTGAATACGGCGGCGATCAGCACCGCCTGTTCGTCATGGGCCACAGCGCAGGCGCCTACAACGCGGCGATGCTCGCACTCGACGCGCGCTGGCTCGAAGCCGCCGGCAGCAGCACCGACGCGCTGGCCGGCTGGCTCGGCCTGGCCGGCCCCTACGAGTTCCTGCCCATCATCAACCCCAGCGTGAAGCCGGTGTTCCACCACCCCGACACGCCACCCGATTCGCAGCCCATCGTGCATGCGTCGGCCGCCTCCCCGCCGGCGCTGCTGATCGCCGCCACGCCGGACCTGCTCGTCGAGCCCGAGCGCAACACCGGCGCCATGGCTGCCAAGCTGCGCGCGGCTGGCGTCCCGGTGACCGAGCGCTACTACGACCGGGTCGGCCACTCCACGCTGATCGGCTCGCTGTCGCCACCGCTGCGTGGGTTCGCGCCGACGCTGGAGGAGGTGGTGGGATTCGTCAAAGGCTCGCGCTAACATCCCCACCGAGTTGTTGAAAAAGACATAATCTGGCTTGGTCTCATACGATTTTCTGAGGCGCTCCGCTGGATTCTGGGCGTTCCGCTGTATATCATCACCATATACAAAAGATGATCGATCTTGAACTCATCATCGGCTTTGACTGGGATGTCGGAAACGCCCGAAAAAACGACAAGCACGGCGTTTCGATGGCTGAAGCAGAGCAGGTGTTCTTCAATGTGCCGCTCTTGCTGCTCGGCGATCATCTGCACAGTCGGGGCGAGCAGCGTTTTCATGCCCTTGGCTGCAGCGACGAGCGGCGCATGCTGCACATCACGTTCACTCTGAGGGCCGGAGGGACGCTGATCCGGGTGATTTCGGCTCGCTCCATGCACCGAAAGGAACGCGCGATTTATGAGCAAGCCAAAGAAACTGATTCCTGAATTCTCAAGTGAAGCAGACGAACGCGCCTTCTGGGAAGCTCATGATTCCGCCGAATATGTAGATTGGTCGGCGGCGCAGAGTGTTGTTCTGCCGAACCTGAAACCAACTACGAAAACGATCTCGCTGCGACTGCCACAGCATCTGCTCGATTCCATCAAGGCTGCCGCCAACGCGCGCGACGTGCCTTATCAGTCCTTGATCAAGGTGTGGTTGCAGGAGAAGGTGCACGACCGCTGATTCACGCGTTCTCGGCCTAGTCGTTCCCTCCTCACTGCCTGGCGTGGGCTTGGCGGAGGATCTCTTCCAACTTTTCGATGACCTGCTCTGCAGTGACATAGTGTCCCGATCTTCTTGCCTGAGCGCGAGCGATCAGCCCACGTTCGAGGAATGACTTCGGATGTGCTTCGCTATCGGTGTGTGGCTTTCCGTACTTCATCGAGGGCTCCATTTCCGATTACACCTTACGCATAAAGCGACACGCAGGAAACGTCGAGCAGCCATAGAACTGCTTTCCGGCATTCGCGCCGGATTTGGCGGTGCGCAGCGCCAGCGCGTTGCCGCAGCGCGGGCAGGTCGTGGTGCTCTCGTGTCGCTCCTTTAGCGAGGCGACGTGGTCGCGGTGTGTCGCCCGCGTTTTTGGCAGCATGCCCGACTGGACGGCATTGATGATGGCCTTCACCTCTTCGTCGGGAATCAGCACTTCCTGCTTGCTCTTGATGTAGCCGGTATAGCCGCGCGTCAGCACGTTGTCGGGCAGTGGCGTTTTCAGTTTCGCATTGCCCCAGAACATCACCACCGAATGAAAGCGGTCGTCCGGCAGTTGCAGGAATTCGGCTAGCGCGCGGATGTGGCGGTAGTTCTGGTGCAGCGGGTTCTGGAAGCGATAGCGCCGGCCAAACACGTTCTGTGTCCACTGCGGACTCTTCTCGTCGCCGAAGATCCAGCCCTTCATGTTCTTGGTCTCGATCACGAAGATGCCGTAGCGCGACACCACGATGTGATCGATCTGCGTCGTGCCGTTCGAGGTCGGAATCGTGATGTTGTTGAGCGTGGTGTAAATCTCCTTGTCGAGCAGGAGATGCTTGGCCAGCGCGCCCTGCGCCTCGCCGAACCAGCCTTTCACAACCGGCAGACGGAAGATGGCGATGATGGCCGCCAGTACGAAGAGTATGAGTGCGCCGGTATAGACCGGGGCCAGGATCTGGGCGATGGGCAAACTCATGGTGGTGGCCGGGTGTGCGGAATGCAAACCATAACAGCACTTCTGCACAGCCGCGTTTTCGTAGGGCAGGTACGCGCAGCGCACCTACCATTGGGCGTTTGGAACTGTGTTGAGTCTGGATGTCAGGTGCGCGTCTGCGACGCTTACCTGACCTACGATTTGCGCGTCATTGCCCGCATCCACAACGCCAGCCCCAGCGCCGCCAGCAGGCAGCCGCCCACCGCAAGGCTCAAGCCCGTCCAGCCGCCGCCGTCCCATGCCAGGCCGGTGAAGGTGCCGACCAGGCTGCTGCCCAGGTAGTAGGCGGACAGGTACAGCGCGGACGCCAGCGCGCGGCGTTCGCCGGCGCGCCGGCCGACCCAGCCGCTGCAGGTGCTGTGGGCGCCGAAGTAGCCGAAGGTGTACAGCGCGATGCCGAGGATGACTACCAGCAGGTGCTCGAACTGCGTCGTCGCCAGCCCGACCAGTGCCACCACCATCATCGCCCACAGCACGTTGTGGCGGCCGTAGCGGTCGGATAGCCGCCCGGCCCAGGCGGACGACAGGCTGCCCATCAGGTAGAGCAGGAAGATCGCACCGATCGCACTTTGCGCCAGGTTGTAGGGCGGCGCCTCCAGGCGGAAGCCGGCGTAGTTGTAGAGCCCGAAGAAGGCGCCCATCAGCAGGAAGCCGCAGGCGAAGAGCCAGCGCAAATGGCTGTCGGCGAAGATTACGCGGGCGTCGTCGCACACCGCGCGCGGCGACACCGAACGCGCGCGGAAGTGGCTGGAAGCGGGCAGTGCGCGCCAGAACGCGATCGCCGCGAGAATGCCCAGCACGCCGAGCACCGCGAGGGCCACGCGCCACGACCCGACATCCGCCAGCAGGCCGCCGAGCACGCGCCCGCTCATGCCGCCCAGCGCGTTGCCGCCGATGTACAGACCCATCGCCCGGCCCTGCGCGTTGGGCGAAATCTCTTCGCCCAGATACGCCATCGCAGCCGCCGGCAGGCCGGCCAGCGCCGCACCGAGCAAGGCGCGCAGCACGATCATCTGCGTGAAGTCCGTGACGAAGGCGCCTGCCAGCGCGATCACCGCCGCCAGTGCCAGCGACCACTTCATCAGCCGCACGCGGCCGTAGCGGTCGGACAGGATGCTCGCCGGGATCAGCATGAAGGCCATCGCCCCGGTGCCGGCCGACACCGCCAGGCTCGCCCACGCTGCGCCGACGCCGAACTCGCGCGACAGTTCGGGCAGCAGCGGCTGCGTGGCGTAGAGCAGCGCGAAGGTGGCGAAGCCGCCGATGAACAGCGCCACGTTGGCGCGGCGAAAGGCCGGCGTGTCGGCGTCGATCAGGGCCGGTTGGTCGGCGTCGGGAGATGGTGTCGTCATGCGCGGGCAAGTTGCAGCGTCGCCCGGAATGGTCGGTGCTTGGCACCTCGGTCGCAAGTGTGGGTTTCACGGTGCGTTGCGGCAGCGGTAGCATGGTCGCTTGTCACAGGAGATCCGCCATGTCACGCATCCGCGCCTGGGCCGCCCAAGCCGCCGGCCAGCCTCTCGCCCCCTTCGATTACGACCCCGGTCCGTTGGCGGCCGACGACGTGGAAGTCGCGGTCGAGAACTGCGGCCTGTGTCACTCCGACCTGTCGGTGTTGAACAACGAGTGGATGAACTCGGTGTATCCGGTGGTGCCGGGGCACGAGATCGTCGGGCGCATCGTCGCCGTTGGCTCGCAAGTGCGCCACCTGCGCGTCGGCCAGCGCGTCGGTGTGGGCTGGGCGTCGGACAGCTGCATGCACTGCCATTCATGCATGAGCGGGGACCACAACCTGTGCAACCAGACCCAGGCGGTGATCATCGGCCACCATGGTGGATTCGCCGAGCGCGTGCGTTCGCACGCTGCGTGGGCCATTCCGCTGCCCGACGGGCTGGACGCCGCCAGCGCCGGCCCGCTGCTGTGCGGTGGCGTGACGGTGTTCACCCCCTTCGTGGAATTCGACGTCAAGCCCACCGACCGCGTCGGCGTGGTCGGCATCGGCGGCCTCGGCCACATGGCGGTCAAGTTCGCCCGCGCCTGGGGCTGCGAAGTCACCGCCTTCACCTCCAGCCCGTCGAAGTTTGAAGAGGCGCGCGGCTTTGGCGCGCACCACGTGGTCTCAAGCCGCGACAGCGCCGATCTGGCACGGTTGGCGAGCACGCTCGATTTCCTGCTCGTCACCGTGAATGTGCCAATGGACTGGAACGCGCTGGTCGCCACGCTGGCGCCCAAGGGGCGGCTGCACGTGGTCGGCGCCGTGCTGGAGCCGATTCCGGTGAATGCCTTCGACCTTATCGGCGCGCAGCGCAGCATTTCCGGCTCGCCCATCGGCTCACCCGCGACGATTGCCACCATGCTCGATTTCGCCGCCCGCCACGACATCCTGCCGCAGGTCGAACGCTTCCCGATGAGCCGCGTGAACGACGCGCTGGCCCACCTCGAATCCGGCAAGGCGCGCTATCGCATCGTGCTGGATGCGGATTTCGCCTGAGGCGGGGCGAACCGATCGGCGCTTTGTGCGTCTGTGTCGAGTAGGCGCGTAGCGCCCCATCCGGAGATCACCCATGCGCCCACCCCGTCTCACTCGCCGTCACTTCCTCGCCGCCTCCGGCGCCATGCTCGCCTGGGCGGCGCTGCCGCCGATGAAGGCTTGGGCCAGGGCTGATGAGGCCTTGCGGCTGTCGGCCGGCAAGGCTTCGTTCTCGCTGGAGCCCTATGGCCCGGCCGAGGTGGGCGGTTGCTGGGGCTACAACGGCACGGTGCCGGGGCCGGTGATTCGGGTGAAGCAGGGTGCGCGGCTGCGGGCGATGCTGGAGAACGCGCTGGCCGAGGACACCACCATCCACTGGCACGGCATCCGCCTGCCCAACGCGATGGATGGCGTGCCGCATCTGACGCAGGCGCCGGTCGCGCCGGGTGGGCGCTTCGAGTACGACTTCACGCTGCCGGATGCCGGCACCTACTGGTACCACCCCCACGCCAACGCGCCGGAACAGCTCGGGCGCGGGCTCTCCGGCGCGCTCATCGTCGAGGAGGCCGAGCCGTATCCGGCCGACCGCGAGATCCTGTGGCTGCTCGATGACTGGATGCTCGACCGCGACGCCAATCTCGTCGGCGGTTTCGACGACATGCATGCGCGCAGCCACGACGGGCGCATCGGCAATACCGTCACGATCAACGGCCGCCTGCAGGATGACGAGCCGGTGCGCCCCGGCGAGCGCATCCGTTTGCGCATCATCAACGCCGCCAACGGCCGCATCTTCCGCCTGAAGTTCGGCGATCTGCCGGCCCACGTCATCGCGCTCGACGGTCAGCCGGTGGCGCCCTTCGAAGCCGGCCGCGTCACCCTCGGCCCCGGCATGCGCGCCGACGTGGTGCTCGACATCGCAGCATCGGCCGACATGGGCATCGACGTGATCGACGATTTCTACGCCCCCGCGGCCTTCCGCCTGATCACATTGCAGGTGGCCGGCGAGTCGGTGCGCGTCGCCGCGCTCGACAGCGTGCCGCCCGCGCTGCCCCCCAACCCGGTGCCGGAACCCGAGCTGGCCGACGCCGTGAATCACGAAATCGAATTCAAGGGCGGCATGATGGGCAGCCTCCCGCGCGACGAGATGATCGGCCTGATGCGCCAGGGCATGGCCTGGACCGTCAACGGCCAGCCGCACGCGCCCGACGCCCACCGCCACGAGGCGCCGCTGTTCGCCGTCGAGCGCGACGCCACCTGTCGCCTCACGCTCATCAACGACACGCGCTGGTTTCACCCCATTCACCTGCACGGTCACCACTTCCGCGTGCTCACCCGCGACGGCCAGCCCGAGCCGCATCTGCCGCTGCGCGACACGGTACTGATGGGGCCGCAGGAGCGCGTCGAGATCGCCTTCAAGGCCGACAACCCCGGCGACTGGATGATCCACTGCCACGTGCTCGAGCACCACGCTGGCGGCATGGGCGGCGTGTTCCGCGTCACCGCCTGACCGCGCATCCGCAACCCGCTCTCCGGTAGGGCTGCGTAGGGCAGGCAAGCTTCGCGCGCCTGCCGCTCCTGCCACATACAACGCACCTCGCTCGACCCTTGCGCCGAAGCCGATGCGCGTCCAGCATTCACGTTTTTCAATCTTTAACAAATGCCAGCCAAGGAATCCCAGATGTTGCGCACCGTGTCCGTCGCCGTGATTCTCGCCGCCCTGCTGTCGGCCTGCGCAATGCCGCCAACTTCCGCCCCTGCTCCTGACGCCACACAGGCTACCCCCACGCTGCCGCGCTTCGAAGGCGCCCGTCCGCCCGCGCCGGGGCAGGCTCGCATCTACGTCTTCCGTCCCAAGTTCGAGGATCAGGCCCTGCGGCACGAGGCGCCCGTGCTGCGCGTCGGCCACGCCGGCATCACGGCGCTGCCCGAGGCGACCTACGCCGAAATTCAGGTCCCGCCCGGCCGCCACACGCTCTCGATGATCCCGTCCGAAGGCGGCTCGGACCTGTGGCGCACCAGCATGACGCTGCAACTCGGGCGTGACAGCATCACCTATCTCGCGGTGTGGATGGACGACGGCTTCGAACAGGGCGGCTCCGCCGCCCAGGCCGCCGAAACCGTGCTGCTCGTCCTCCCCGTCGGCGACCCGGCGGAAACCGCCGCCCGCCTGCGCGTCGAACGCCTCGCCCCCGCCCAGGCCGAAAACATCCTCTCCCGCTGCTGCGGCCGTGTTTATCCGCCGCCGTTGCCGGAGAGGGCCCGCCGCTGAACCGCCGCATCGGCACTTCAGCCGATGCACCCGACTGCCGTCCGACGTAGGGCAGGTAAGCGAAGCGCTCCTGCCATCTCACGCTCAATCGGTCGCGCGCCAGGTGCGCGCAGCTTCTCGGCGCTTGCCTGACCTACGGAAACCACACCCCGACGTCCTCGGCCGCGATTCGCGGCCGAATGCCTTGCCGCATGTGTGCGAGGGCGGCACACTTGTGCTCACGTCATTCACTCACGCGTTCGGCATTCGACTCGTCGATGGGCGACGCCCACGAAAATGGCCACGAAGCGCTGGAGGTCGAATCAGTTAATGTGGGCGCTCCACTTGTCCTGTCAGCGCCTTTTCGATATTTGAATCGGTACCAGCTGAATCCGCAGTCTGCATTGCATGGGGCGCGTGAAACGACGAAGCTTCTTCCACAACAGTTCGTTTTTTGCCCCTCATTTCCCCTGTGTCAAAGCGAGGTCGACAACGTGAGCGCGTCCGATTTCGATCAACTTGTTCGGGTGCAGGCTTTCGAGTTTCTGCGCCAACTCTCGAATCGATATGGTGACGTTTTGCCACGTGAGCCATTGATGCAGGGAATTAACTTCCAAGGTCATCGGGTACCGCTGCTCGGGCCGCAAGGAATCTTCAAGCCGAAGATCCTTGATCTGCCGATCTCAATCACCACTTCACCAAATAGCCCTTACGACGATTCGTTTACGGTGGATAACCTGGTGCGTTATCGGTATCGAGGAACAGATCCAAATCACCGAGATAACGCTGGGCTGCGCGCTGTAATGATGCAGCGCAAGCCGCTGATCTATTTCCATGGGATCGTTCCGGGTCGATATGTTGCAACGTGGCCCGCGTTCGTCGTTGGTGATGATCCGCACGGTTTGTCAGTTTCGATCGCTGTTGATGATCGCGCTAGGCTCTGTTCACATTTGAAGTTTTATGTTCACATTCTGATCTTTGAGCGGAGATCAGGATGGCTCGGATGGTGCTGTCGGATGAACAGTGGGCGTCGATCGAAGATCTGTTGCCCGGCAAGCCAAGCGATCGTGGGCGTACGGCCAAGGACAATCGGTTGTTCGTCGAGGCTGTGCTGTGGTTGGCGCGCACGGGCAGCCCTTGGCGCGACCTTCCGCCCGAGTTTGGTAACTGGCACTCGACGTACGTACGCTTTGCGCGTTGGCGCGATGCTGGCGTCTGGGACCGAATCGCCTTTGCGTTGGCCGGTGAGCGCGATCTGGCGCGGGTGTTCATCGACTCGACCATCGTGCGTGCCCACCAGCACGCCTGTGGCGCCCAAAAAAAGTAGGGCCGCAGGCGCTGGGTCGCTCGCGTGGGGGCTGACGACCAAACTGCATTTCGCGGTCGATGCTTTGGGCAAACCGCTGCGCATGATTCTGACCGCCGGACAGGTTGCCGACATCGAGTGTGCGAACGAGCTCATTGCCGAGTTGCCCTGCGCCAGCCTTGTGGCCGACAAAGGCTACGATGCCAACGCGTTGGTAACGAGCGTCGAAGCGTCCGGTGCGCAAGCGGTCATTCCGCCGCGCTCCAACCGCATCGAACCCAGGCAGTACGACCGCAGCGCCTACCGCGAACGCAACCTGATCGAGCGCTTCTTCAATCGCATCAAGCATTTTCGACGGATCGCCACGCGTTACGACAAACTCGCCCGCAGCTATCTGGCATTCGTGCGCGTTGTGTGTGCGGTGATTTCATATCGCTATATGTGAACAGAACCTAGCTTGTCGGAGCAATTGACCACAGGGGTATTGGACGATGGAGCAGATGCCCGCCGTCGCTACGTTACCGCCGCTGTAAAAGTCCGGCTACACCAGCGGCTTTTTCGCGAGCGCGTGTTGTCGGCCTATCAGGAGCAGTGCGCCCTTTGTCGATTGCGGCACGCTTCGCTGTTGGATGCGGCGCATATAATCCCGGACTCCAGCTCTGATGGAGAACCGATGGTGAGAAATGGAGTTGCGCTATGCAAAATTCATCATGCGGCGTTCGACCAGAATATCCTCGGTATCCGCCCGGATCACGTTGTTCAGATTCGCAGGGACATTCTTGATGAGGTAGATGGTCCGATGTTGCGCTTCGGTCTTCAGCAAATGCACGGCCAAAAAATCATTGTGCCCAAGCGCACCGAGTTCAAGCCGGATGAAACGGCACTTGAACGCCGGTATCAGGCTTTCCTAGAGGCATGAAGTTAATCGGATAATATTTTCCCATCGTAACTCCAAAAGTCCAGCTTCGTTACACGGCCGCAATCATCTAAAAAATAGCTATTTCATTTCTTTACTGATCGGTTGAACGTGGGCTCAATAGTCCTGCATCGCTGTTCAACCTGATGAATGATGCGCTGCATCTTGTCTTCGGCGATTGTGTCGAAGCCGCCCCTGCTGACCAACGTTGCAAGCTCTCGTCCGCTATAGACGTTGACTGCGCCTCGTCCAGTGCGTTTGACGTACCAACCTGGGATTGCCAGAACGGCACGCACGGCTATGGGTTCTCCGGTTGCGCTGGTTAGCCAGTTGCGCAGCCATATCGCCTGACGTTCCGCCTGCGCGATAGGTTCGGTTTCGATCCAGGTTGGAAACTTCAGCGCTTTCCCGTCGTACTCAACCTGCGCCGCCTTTCCTTTCTCAAGAATGGGTTTCGCGCGGCCCTTGGTCTCGACTGCGAATACTCCCACTGGGCTGATCACGACGTGGTCGATGTTGAACTTGTCTGCGGGGAAGTCATGGAAGACGGCTGCGCCCTGTCGCATGAGCTGGTCGAGTTCCTGGCCGACGGCGAGTTCCGCGTCGTAGCCGACGCGCAGGCGGTCCTGCTCGCGCTGAAACTTGAGCAACTTGCGGGTGCTGTATCCGACGACGAGCACGACAAGCACGATTGCGACGCCGAAGGACATGGGGGAGATGGCCCCGGCTTCGCCCGCGGGTGCGACAAGTGCGGCGAATACCAGGGTCGGACCAACGACGACCATCATGAGGTACAGGTCGACTTCATCCCCGAGTGCGTCGAGCTGTTCGCGCAGGCGCTGTCCGGGTGGCCGGAGCAGATCGGATGTCAGGGGAGACTTTCGTGCTGCCCGCATTCGGCGTCGGCGCCACTGCAACAGCGTGCCCGCGACGACGAGCGGCGGAAATACGAACAGGGCGAAGAGGAGGATGAGGCTCATGCGCGCGTCGGTTTCAGTGGGACGGTCGTCGCATGATAAACGCGTGATTTCGCTCTGGGTGCGCGTTCTGTGTTGATCGAGGGTTAATTCGGCGTAATGCGCTTCGCTTATTGCGTCGTACGCGGGCTAATGTGGCTATCGGGGATCATTCCAGGATCGAGTCGTACCCCGCCTCCCGTTGATGCCGGATCGCGAGGATCAGGATGCAATCTTCCCGTTCTTCATGGCTGTACAGCGCGACGTATCCGGTTCTGCCGCGTGAAATGACCAGCTCACGCAGTATCTGGTCGACTGGCCGACCGACTTCGGGGTGGCGTTCGAGAATGTCGATGGCTTCGGTGATGAGTCCGATTGTCTCGGGTGCGGCTGGCGGGTCGGCTTCGAGCAGGAAGTCGGTCAGTCGTTCGAGATCGGCCAGCGCGTTGGCCGTGTAGATCAGCCGCGCCAATCGACGGCCCTGGGTTTGGCGGTCTTGTTGCCCGATGCGCGAGCCTTGATCCACTCGTGCACGGCTTTTGCATCGTGGCCCTGTCCGGTGGCGAGTGCGTCTTCACGTGCGGCATGCGCTACGGCGGTGAAGCTCGCCCGACGTTCGGCGTTGGTGGCGGCCTGCTCGATGGCCTGCACCATGAAGGCGTGAGGCGACAGCCCGGCGCTCTCGGCAGCGCGCGCGGCGCGTTGCTTGAGTTCGTCGGAGAGTTTGAGGGAAGTGGTCGTCATGCTCGTGCCTCACGTCGGGTGTTACCAAGGTAGTACCGAGTGGGTCGGAGATCAAGGCTGCGCGGCTGCGGGGATCTGTCAGCCCCCGATCAGCTGAAGATACGCTCGCCGCGTCTCCGGCGAGACGGCATCGATGACCTGTTGGTGGGTGGTCTTGTGGCGGGCCATGAGTCGGGCCGAGGCGACGGTCTTGGATTTGCAGAACCAGTGGCAGGTGTGTTGCATCAGCAGCATTTCGGCCGACAGGACGAAGGCGCGGTCCTTCGGTTCGCGGTTGTCCGCGTTCTCGACCACGTTGGCGATGCCGCGGGCGTGGATGTCGAGTGCCTTGCGCAGATCGAAGGTCGCGCCCGGGAACAGGCGGTCGGCGAACGGGATGAGTCCGGGCAGCCGGCTGACGCGCGCGGCCTCCGCGTCGACCTTTGCCACTTCCGCCGCGAAGCGGCTGAACTGGCTGCTCAGCGAGGCCTCGTTGGACTGCATCAGTTCCAGGATCTGTTCGCGCCGTTGCGGCGATTCCTCGCCGAGGGCGCGCATGTAGCCCTCGTTGAGATCCGCCATCAGCTTTTCGATGCGGTAGTTCTGCAGATGGCCGCCCAGTAGCGCGATGCGCTGCTGTTGCGCTTTCCAGGCGAGGATGTAGGCGCCCAGGGCGAGCGCGATGAAGAGTGCGAAGGTTTCCATGGCCGCATTGTCCTTTGGTTCGGGCGGTGGCGGCAATGGGCTTCGATCGTCCGGGCAGGCGGTTGCGGCAGGGGTCAGCCGCCCGCGTGCGCCCGTTCCAGCGCTGCAATATCCAGCTTCTTCATCCCGAGCAGGGCCTGCATCGTGCGTTCGGCCTTCTGCCTGTCGAGGTCGGTCAGCAGTTCGGGCAGCATCCTGGGCACGATCTGCCATGACACGCCGAATCGGTCCTTGAGCCAGCCGCATTGCTCGGCCTCGGGCACGGCGGACAGCGCGTTCCAGTAGTGGTCGATCTCGTCCTGGGTGTCGCAGTTGACGATCAAGGACGTCGCCTCGGAGAAGCCGAAGTCGTGCGGGTGGGCGCTGTCCATGAGCATGAAGGTTTCGCCGCCGAGGTAGCACTGGGCGTGCATGACGGTGCCGGCCGCGTCGGGGCCGCTGCCGTCGTGGCGCAGGATGCCTTCCACGCGGGAGTCGGGGAAGACCGACGTGTAGTGTTCGAGCGCTTCTTCGGCACGGCCGCATTGCTCGCCAACGAAAAGCAGTGCCGGGGCGATGGGCTGACCGATGTCAGCGCGTTTGCCGAGCGCGATCTGCCAGGACACGCCGTAGCGGTCGTTGAGCCAGCCATAGCGCGGGCTCCACGGATAGGCGTCGAGCGGCATCAGCACCGAGCCGCCCTCGCTGAGCGCGGCCCAGGCGGCGTCGACCTCCTGCGCAGTCTCGAACATCGCGAAGAACGAGATCGCCGGCGTGAAGCGGAACAGCGGGCCGCCGTTGAGGCCGAGCAGCTGGTAGCCGTCGAGCGCGAACTCCACGGTCATCACCGATCCGGCAGGCTGTCCGTGGATGTCGTGGCCGGCTTCGCCGTAGCGCGCGACGCGGCCCCGCGACGCGTTGCGGAAGATCGAGGCGTAGAGATTCGCGGCGTCCTCGGCGGCGCCGTCGAACCACAGGCAGGGGACGATGCGGTTCACGATGTACTCTCCTTGTCGGCCATGACGGGTCGGACTTCGATGCAGCCCAGCCGACCCGGTGGGATGTGTTCGGCGATGCGGATCGCCTCGTCCAGATCGGGCGCGTCGATGAGGTAGAAGCCGGCGAGCTGCTCGCGGGTCTCGGCGAACGGCCCGTCGGTGATGATCGGCTTGCCATTGGCGTGCCGCACGGTCGTCGCGACGTCGACGGATTCGAGCCGCTCGCCGGCGATGTAGCACCCGGCCGCGCTCAGCGCCTCGGTGTGCACCGCGCATTCGCGCGCGACCGCCTCCATTTCGTCCGCGCTCATTTGCGTGAGCTTCTTCTCGTCGACATAGATCAGGCACAGGTACTTCATCACACGCTCCTTCGCGGGGGAGTGGGCAGGGCACTTGTGTGGGAGACGGCAACGCACCGACTCATACTGTAGTCGTTCGGGATGCGGGCGTTTCGACAGAGCTGGCGACGATCGAGGCGTTCGTCGCGGCGTGCTGTCGTGGTGTGGATTGCCACCGAGTGATGACCGTTTCCTCGCGTGCATTCCCGCGCAATGTGCATTCTTGAGCGATGTGATCGCACACGATGTAATGCTTGCGCAGCATCGCTAGCGTAGGCTTGGAAGCATGGACGCGAGTCTCCCCCCACCCGGCTGCTTGTTCTACCTGATCGGCCCATCGGGCGCCGGCAAGGACAGCCTGATCGAGTACGCTCGCGAACGCATCGGCGGCGCGCCGGTGCGTTTTGCCCGCCGCTACATCACGCGAGAGGCCGACGCCGGCGATGAGCAGCACGTGGCGGTATCTCCGACCGAATTCGCGCGCATGCTCGAGTCCGGCCTGTTCGCGCTGCACTGGCGGGCCAACGGTCTGGAATACGGCATCGGAGTCGAGATCGACGCCTGGCTGGTGGCCGGGCTGGACGTGGTCGTCAATGGCTCACGGGCCTATCTGGATGAGGCGGCGCGACGCTATCCGACGCTGTGTCCGGTGTTGATCGAGGTGTCTGATGAGGTGCTGGCCGAGCGACTGATTGCCCGCGGGCGCGAGGCGCCTGCCGAGATCCGCGCCCGCATCGCACGCAACCGCGCCCTGCCGCGGCCCGAGCACCCGGCGCTGGAGTTGTTCCACAATGACGGCGAACTGTCCGAAGCAGGTGACGCCCTGCTCGACGTGTTCGTGCGTCGCCATGGCGTGATGCGGCACTCACGCCGCGCCTGAGGCGTCGCGCCTTCATGTCCATCGCCCTCGCCGCCATCGGGCTTTCCGTGCTGATGCACGTGTCGTGGAATCTGCTTGCGCGCCACACCGACCCGCGCAGCAACTTCCTGTGGTGGGGCGTGGCCGGCCATCTGGTGCTGCTGGGGCCGTGGTCGCTGTGGCGGCTGGCGCAGGACGCGCAATGGAGCACCACGCTGGTGGCCGCGATGGTCGTCACCGGCGTTGCCAACGCCTTGTACTTCACCGGCCTGCGCGGCGCCTACCGTCGTGCGCCCGTGGCGCTGGTGTATCCGATCGCGCGCAGTTCGCCGTTGCTCATCGCGTTGTGGTCCGTGCTGTTCTTCGGCGAATCGCTGTCCGCGCTCGGCTGGACAGGCATTCTGGTGTCGGTGGTCGGGCTGGTGTGGCTGGGCTGGACCGCGCGCGAGGGCGAGCCGCGCCACGCGCTGCCGTGGGCCGCGTTGGCAGCGTTGTGCACCAGCATCTACTCGCTCTCGGACAAGGTCGCCGTCGCGTACCTGCCGACTTTCGGCAGCCAGCTGGGCATGGTGTCGGCCTGCTTCCTGTTCAGCCTCACGGCGCTCAGCCTCGCCAATCTGCGCGAATCCGGCAGCATCGTGCCGGCGGTGCGTCCGCGCTGGCGTTCCGTCGCCGCCGGTGGCGTGTTTGTCGGCACTTCCTATGCGCTGGTGATCCACGCCATGCAATACCTGCCCGCGGCCTACGTCGTGACCTTCACCAACGCAGGCCTGGTACTGGCCACGCTGCTGGGCATCTTCGCCTTCGGCGAGCGTGCCCACTGGCGCACCCGGCTGGCGGCGGTGACGGTGATTACGGCGGGGATCGTGTGTGTGGGACTGGCGCGCTGACTGCGTATGCGGATCAGGTCCGCTGCATCGTCTCGCGGGCGGATTCGACCAGCGCCCGGAACAGCGCTCGCTGCCGTTTCATGAAGATCAGGAATTCCGGATGCCACTGCACGCCGAGCAGTAGCGGGCCGTGGTCGGGCTTTTCGATCGCCTGGGGAAGCTCGTCGAGATCGGTGCCCGAGATCTGCAGGCCCTGTCCGCACAGGTCGATGGCCTGATTGTGCAGGCTGTTGATGCGTGCCGTGCCTTCGCCCATCAGGCGTGCGAGCACGGTGCCCGGGCGGATGCACAGGGTCTTGAGCGGCAGCACCGTCCAGCGGTTGGACGTCCTGCGGCGGCGCGACTTCAGTTCCTGGAACAGCGTGCCGCCCAGACGCACGTTGAGCAGTTGCGCGCCGCGACAGATGCCGAGCAGCGGCAGACGGCGCTCCAGCGCTTCGTCGATGATGGCCACTTCGAGTTCATCGCGCGCCTCGTCGTAGCGCGGCTCGACCTCGGGTGCGGCGGCGTACAGGACCGGGTTCACGTCGTGCCCGCCGGTGATGACGACGCCGTCGAAGCGATGCACGCGACCGGCGTCGCCGGGGCGCAGCTGCAAGGGGCGACCGCCATACAGGCGAACGGCCAGCGCGACCAGCGTGCGCGGGCCGAAGGCGCCACGCTGCGGACCGGTGATGGCAATTACAGGTCTAGCCATCGGCCCTCGACCTCGTCGGCCCAGTCGCCCAGCCAGCGCTCGATCGCCGGCCGCGAGATGAAGTCATGGAAATCCGAGCAGCAGCCGGCCAGACGCTCGGGATCGGCGGCCAGGCGCTCGACCTGCAGCCAGTCGCCCCAGGCCAGATGCAGGCCCCAGTCCGGGCGGTCGATGCGGCAGTCGGGCAGGCGGTAGTGGAACGTCGGACGCGGCTTGATCAGCGGGTCGGCGGTGATCGCGCGCACGCGTTCCGGATCGAGATGGGAGAACAGCGGCAACAGGTCGAGCGCGCGATTGCGCGTGGGGTTGTAGTACAGGTAGTCGTCGATCAGCCCGGCCAGATCGGGCGCGTAACCGGGTGCGGTGACCAGACGCACATAGTCGACCGGAAAGGGGTCGATGTAGGAGGTGATGCGGCGCGTGAGGTCGATGTCCGCGCGTCGCACCAGCCAGTCGTACAGGCACAGGAAGGCGCGCAGATAGGCGAGAAGCGTGGCCGGGTCCTCACTCGGGACTTCCGGATTGAACTGCATGCCGAAGGCGTTGACCGGGTGATCTCCCGTGCCCTTGGCGCCGGCCTTGCGCAGGCGCGCGATCAGGCCCTCGACTTCGCCCAGGCGTTTCATCGGCAGCGGCGGACTGACGATCTCCAGCGGCACCAGCGATTCGGCGACCCAGGCGAGCATGTCCTCGGCCGACTGCATCAGGTCGCCCGGCGCCCGATCTTCCTGGCCCATGGTCTTGAGCAGGTGGAAGTCGAGTTCGATCGTCCAGTCGCCCGCCGCATCACCGCGCAGCGTGCGCTCGTACCGCCCCTTGACGGAGATCTCGGTGCCGAGGTAGTCAGCCGCGGCGCGTGCGAGCGCGTCGAGGGTGAGCCCGCTCATCTCCAGTTCCACGCCGATGCGGCGTGGCTGGCCCTGGGGGTTGCTGCGCCATGGCGGCAGCGGCAGTGTGTGTGAGGTGGCGTCCATGGGCGTCAGTGTACCGGAGGCGCATGGACGCCCTGTTTCAGCGCATCCCGCGCAGCGCGGCGATGCGCTCCTCGAGCGGCGGGTGAGTCATGAACAAGCGCTTGATGCCGGCGCCGCGCAGGCCGGCGATGCCGAAGGCGGCCATCTTGTCGGGCAACGGCTCGGTGCGCGAGCCGGCAAGGCGCTCGAGTGCGCAGATCATCTTCTGCCGGCCGGCGAGGCTGGCGCCACCGGCGTCGGCGCTGAATTCGCGCCGGCGCGAGAACCACATCACGATCATGCTGGCGAGGATGCCCAGCAGCAGCTCGGCGATGATGGCCGTGATCCAGAACGCCGGCCCGTGGCCGCGCTCGGTCTTGAACACCACGCGGTCGACCAGGTGCCCGATGACGCGCGACAGGAAGATCACGAAAGTGTTCACCACGCCCTGGATCAGCGCCAGCGTGACCATGTCGCCGTTGGCCACGTGGGATACCTCGTGCGCGAGCACCGCCTCGACCTCGTCGGGGTTCATGGCGCGCAGCAGTCCGGTGCTCACGGCCACCAGCGCGGCGTTGCGATTCATGCCGGTGGCGAAGGCGTTGGGCTCGGGCGCGTCGAAGATGGCCACCTCGGGCATGCCGATGCCGGCCTGCTGTGCCTGGCGGCGCACGGTCTCGACCAGCCAGCGTTCGACTTCGTTGCCCGGCTGCTCGATCACCTTCGCGCCGGTCATGCGCTTGGCGGTCCATTTGGAGATCGCCAGCGAGATGAACGAGCCGCCGAAACCGAACACCGCCGCGAACATCAGCAGCGAGTTCAGATCGAGATTCACGCCCTGCTCGTCGAGGATGCGTTCGAAGCCGAGCAGGCGCAGCGTGATGCTGAGCACCACGATGATCGCCAGGTTGGTGGCGAGAAAGAGGGCGATGCGTTTCATGTTCTTTTTCCACTGCCGAAGATGCGCCGCGCGGCGCGACGCCGCAATGATGCCGCGATTGCGACCGCTTGGGTATGCGCTGCTTTGTCCGTCGCGGGTGCGCTTCGTTCCCGTCCGTGCTTGCGTCCGGCACTGCCTTGGGGTACTGGGTACGAGGCATGAGCAAACTGATCCCGATCCTGTGCTGGGCGAGCCTGATCATCGGCGCGCCGGTGTTCGCCACGCCGATGCTCGACGCGCATTCGCACTACACCGCCGACAATGCCGAGGCGCTGTCGCCGCAGCAGGTGGTTGCCGCGCTGGATGCGGCCAACGTGTCGCATCTCGTTGTCTCGGGCACGCCCTGGGATGCCGTGCTGAGCTTGCACGAACATGCGCCCGATCGCGTCGTTCCGCTGCTCGGTGTGTATGCCAGTCATCTGGGCAAGGCGATGTGGATGCACGACGCCGATCTGCCCGCGCGCGTCGAGGCGCGTCTGGCGGAGGGCGAGTGGGCCGGCATCGGCGAGCTGCACCTGTTCGCGCGCGACGCCGGCAGCCCGGTGTTCGCCGCGCTGGTGCGGCTGGCCGACGCGCACGGCCTGATGCTGCTGATTCACGGCGATGCGGAGGTGATCGACCGCGCCTTCGAGATCGCCCCCGGGCTGCGCGTGCTGTGGGCGCACCTGGGTACGGTGCCGACGCCGGGGCTGGTCGGGCGCACGCTCGAGCGCCACGCCGGGCGCGCGTTGTGGGTGGACACTTCGGTGCGTGACGAGCGCATCGCACCGGACGGCCAATTGCTGCCCGAATGGCGGGCGCTGTTCGAGGCCCATCCCGAGCGTTTCGTGGTCGCCGTCGACACCTTCAGTACCAACCGCTGGCGCAACTACGGCGAGGTCGTCGCAAGCATCCGTGGCTGGACGGCGGACTTGTCGCCCGAACTGCGCGAGCGCATGTTGTGGCGCAATGCCGAGGCGCTGTTCGCACCCTGGCTCAGGGGTCGACCGTGAAGGCCATCACGCCGGTGACTTCCGGCACCTTCAGGTGCAGCTGCCACGGCCCGTCGGCGGGGAGCGCGGCCGCACCGGAATAGACGCCGGGGCCACTGCGGCGCAGGCGCGCGGGAATCGCCGCGGCGTCGCCGTCCGGCCGATTGAAGGCGGCGCTCAGATCCAGCCCGGCGCCGGGCGGCTGGCCGTTGGGGCCGCGCAGGTGTGCGGTCACGGTCGCGTTGCGCGCGGCGTCGATGGCGACATGGCCGTTGATCTCCCACACATGGATCGCACCCGCGAAGCGCACGCCGCCGCGCTCGGCGCCGGCTGTCGGGCCGAACGGGCCGATGGCGTTGATGCGCACCTCGTCGCGCGGCATCAGTGCCATCGTGACGAAGGCGAGGATCAGCAGCAGGAAGACCAGACCGAGAAGGCCCGCGATGATGCGGGCCGTGTTGTTGTTGCCAGCCAAGAGAGGCTCCGTTGCACGTGGGAGTGCCAAGCGTAGCGCGTCGCGGCGGCGCTGTCCTGCCCGCTACAATCGGGCTTTGTCGCGACGACCCGAGATCATGACGGATTCGCCCTCCATCGCTGCCCGCCTGGCCGGGCACGGCCGCTTCCCGCATCCGGCCGAGCACGTCGAGTGCATCGAGACCCACGCCTCCTGGGTGGTGCTCGCTGGCGAGCATGCCTACAAGATCAAGAAGCCGCTGGACCTGGGCTTTCTCGATTACTCCACGCCCGAGCGCCGTCGCGCGATGTGCGAGGAGGAATTGCGCCTGAACCGGCGCAGTGCGCCCGAGATCTACGAGGCCGTGGTCGGCATCCGCGACGGCGATGTGCCCGAACTGTGCGCGCCCGATGGTGCCGACGAGTTCGCCGTGCGCATGCGCCGTTTCGACCAGTCCGCGTTGTTTGCGCGCCTGCTCGATGCCGGTCGCCTGGGCGGCGAGCACATGGAGGCGGTGGCGCATCACGTCGCGCAGTTCCACGCCAGTGCCGATGTCGCCCGGCCCGGCGGGGAGTTCGGCGCGGCCGAGGCGGTTGTCTTCCCGGTGCAGCAGAACTTCGACCAGATGCGCGAGTTGGTCGTGGAGTCGGGGCTGCTCGAGCGCATCGACCGGCTCGAGGCCTGGAGCGCGGGCGAGTCGCGGCGTCTGGCGGCTACGTTCGACGCACGGCTCGCGGGCGGGTTCGTGCGCGAGTGTCATGGCGACCTGCATCTGGCCAACATCGTGTGGCTGGACGGGCGCGCGCGCCTGTTCGACGGGATCGAGTTCAACCCGCAACTGCGCTGGAACGACGTCGTCGCAGACATCGCCTTTCTCGTCATGGACTGCGAGGCACGCGGTCGCGACGATCTGGCCAACCGCTTCCTCGACGCATATCTGGAGGCCTCCGGCGATTACGCAGGCCTCGCCCTGCTGGGCTACTACGTGGTCTATCGCGCGATGGTGCGTGCCAAGGTCGCGGCGATCCGCATGGGTCAGGAGCGCGGCGAGGCCGCGCGCGCCTGCCGCGACGAGCTTGCGATGTACCTGGACTACGCGCTGGCGCGCATCGAACCGCGGGCCGGGCACGTGTGGATCGCCAGCGGCCCGTCCGGTGCCGGCAAGAGCACGCAGGGACGGGTGCTGGTCGAGCGCTGCGGTGCGATCCGCATCCGCTCGGACGTCGAGCGCAAGCGTCTGGCCGGTCTCGCGGCGAGCGAACGCGCCACGGCCGCGGTCGGTGAAGGCCTGTACAGCCCCGGGATGACGAAACGCACCTATGCGCGACTCGAGGACATCGTGCGTGTGGTGGTGGCCGCCGGCCGTCCGGCGCTGGTCGACGCGACCTTCCTCAAGCGCGCGCAGCGCGACCAGTTCGACGTGCTGGCGACCGAGCTGGGCGTTCCCTTCGTGATCCTCGCCTTCGATGCGCCGCCCGAGGTATTGCGCGAACGGGTCGCGAAACGGGCCGACCAAGGAACGGATGCGGCCGATGCAGACGTGACCGTGCTCGAACACCAGCTCGCCACGCGCGAGCCGATCGCCGACGATGAGCGCGCCGTCACCATCGAAATCGACACTTCGCGTGACGTGGATTGGGACGCGCTGCTGAAGCGGCTCGAAGCGGGCTGATCGTGCGCCGCGACTAGGCCCGCCACAATGGTTCGATGTCGGCGTCGCGGATATCGCGCTCGGCGCCGGCGAACTGTTCGGCGTTGGCGTCGAGCAGCATCCACGCGAGAAAGCGTGCCACATCCTCGGGCGGCAGCAGCGCGCCCTCGCGCTTCATGCGGCGGAAAGCTTCCACATCCGGGAAGTCCTCCGAAGTCAGCCCGCGGATGGTCTCCTGCATCGGCGTGTCGACCACGCCCGGCCGTGCGCTGCCGACGAGCACGTTGCGCGGACCCAGTTCCGCGTTCCAGCATTGCGTGAGCATGTGCAGCGCGGCCTTGGACATGCAGTACGGCCCCCAGCCGGCGAGCGCGCGATGCGCCGCGCCGGAGGAAATGTGCAGCACGCGCGCCCCGGCCTCGAGCCGCGGCAGCAGCGCCTGGGTGACGAACAGCGGTGCGGCGAGATTGGTTTCCAGATGCGCGGCGAAGGCGCCGCGGTCGAGTTTTTCCAGCGGCCCGGCCGGCTCCAGCGTCGCCGCGTTGTGCACGACGAAGCGCAGCGTGCGCTCGCCGAGCGCGGCCACGATGCGTGCCGGCGCCTCGCGCCCGGACACGTCCAGCGCCAGTGTCGCGACGCGTCCCGGGTGTTCGTCGACGAGCGATTCGAGCGGCGCGGCGCGACGCCCGAGTGCGAGCACGTCGCAGCCGCGTGCGATCAGGCGCAGGGCGAGCGCGCGGCCGATGCCGGTGCCGGCGCCGGTGACGAGGGCGAGAGGGTTCATGCGGTTGCTCCACAAGTGAAGAATGGGGCCCATTCTATCGACACACGGGGGCGCTGCGCGGGGGCGGCGTACGCTAAACTCCGGCCTTACATATGCCCGAGGCTGGCCGCTTTCCGATGAATCTGCCGTACCCCCCGCGTGTGTTCGATGTCGCCTCGCTCGGTCAGGTGTTTACGCCACCGGCCGTGGTGCGCGCGATGCTGGAACTGCGGCGCAACACCGGGCGCGTGCTCGAGCCGTCCTGCGGCGACGGTGCCTTCCTGCGCCACCTGCCCGATGCGGTGGGGATCGAACTCGACGCCACGCACTGTCCGGCCGGTGCGCTCAATGCGGATTTCTTCGCGTATCCCGAGTCCGAGCGCTTCGACACCATCATCGGCAATCCGCCCTATGTGCGCTACCGCGACATCCCCGAGGCCACGCGCGCGCGGCTCGACCGCGAAGGGCTGGATGCGCGCGCCAACCTGTACCTGTACTTCATTTCCAAGTGTCTGCGTCATCTCGCGCCGGGCGGCGAGCTGATCCTGATCACGCCGCGCGACTTCCTCAAGTCGACCTCGGCGGTGGCGCTCAACCGGCGGCTGTTCGTCGAGGGCACGATCACCGACGCGATCGAACTGGGTGATGCGCGCCTGTTCGATGATGCGCTGCCCAATTGCCTGATCTGGCGCTTCGAGCGCGGGGCGCTCGACCGCCGCGTGCGCTTCGCCGATGTGGGCACGCGCGGCGATGCGCCGGATCTGGCCGCGCCGCGCTGGCAGAAGCGCCATCTGGTCGAGTGCGCCGGCCACCTGATGTTCGCGCGAGAGGACTATCCGCTGCGCCTGTCGGATGTGGCCGCCGTGAAGGTCGGGGCGGTGTCGGGGCTGGACGCGGTATATGCCGACGAGGTGCATGGCAACCGCGATTTCGTCTGCGCCGAGACGGTGCGCACCGGGCGCACGCGGCGCATGATCTGGTGCGAGCCAGGAGAGCCGCCGCCGGCCGTGCTGCTCCCGGCGCGCGAACGGCTGCTGGCGCGGCGCATCCGCAATTTCGACGAATCCAACTGGTGGCGCTGGGGGCGCGGCTATCACCGCTCGGAGCGCGCGCGAGTCTACGTCAACAGTCGTACGCGCACCCCCAATCCGTTCTTCGTACATCCGTGCACCGCCTATGACGGCGCGGTGCTTGCGCTCTTTCCGCACCACCCGGACGTGGACGTGGCCGCCTTTGCTGCGGCGCTCAACGGCGTCGACTGGGCGGGGCTGGGCTTCGTCTGCGACGGGCGCTATCTGTTCACTCAGCGCAGCCTCGAAAATGCCCCGCTGCCGGCCTCGTTCGCGCCGTTCCTGCCCGCGGGGCGTGGTGTAGAATCGGCCTCTCAGACCGGCCGTGCGGCATGAGTGCGGTCGCGATTCCCCTGCCCGAGAGTCCCTCATGGTTCCTCATCTGACGACTGCGCTGACCGGCCCTCTGCTGGAGCTGGAGTCGCGCTTCCTCGACCACGCCACCGAGATCGAGCAATGGATGCGCGTGCAGTGGCGCGATCACGCGCCACCGTTCTACGCCTCGACCGATCTGCGCAATTCCGGCTTCAAGCTCGCGCCGGTGGATCTGAACCTGTTTCCGGGTGGCTTCAACAACCTCAACGAAGTGTTCATGCCGCTGTGCGTGCAGGCCGCGCAGACCGCGGTCGAGCGCATCTGTGCCGACGCGCGCAACCTGCTGCTGATTCCCGAGAACCACACGCGCAACCAGTTCTACCTGCAGAACGTCGCGCAACTGGTGGCCATCCTGTCGCTGGCGGGGCTGAACGTGCGCCTGGGCAGTCTGCTGCCCGAGATCACCGAACCCACCGTGATCGAGCTCGACAACGGCGCGAAGCTCACGCTCGAGCCGCTCGAGCGGCGCGGCAGCCGGCTGGGCGTGGCCGGCTTCGACCCCTGCGCGATCCTGCTCAACAACGACCTGTCCGCCGGCATTCCCGACGTGTTGCGCGGACTCGACGAACAGTGGCTGATCCCGCCGCTGCACGCGGGCTGGCACGTGCGGCGCAAGTCGCAGCATGCGGCCGCCTACGATCGCGTCGCGCGCGAGTTCGCCGACGTCATCGGCATCGACCCGTGGCGCATCAACCCGGAATTCCGTACCTGCGGCGAGATCAACTTCCAGGAACGCACGGGCGAGGAATGCCTGGCGACCCAGGTCGATGCGCTGCTCACGCGCATCCGCGCCAAGTACAAGGAGTACGGCGTCGACGAGACGCCGTTCGTCGTCGTCAAGGCCGATGCCGGCACTTATGGCATGGGCGTGATGACGGTCAAGGACGCTTCCGAAGTGGTCGGGCTGAACCGTCGCCAGCGCAACAAGATGTCGGTGATCAAGGAAGGCATGCAGGTGCAGGAAGTGATCATCCAGGAGGGTGTGCACACCTTCGAGACACTGGAGAACGCGGTCGCCGAACCGGTGGTCTACATGATGGACCACTACGTCGTGGGTGGTTTCTACCGCGTGCATACCGAGCGCGGCCGCGACGAGAATCTCAACGCGCCGGGCATGCATTTCGAGCCGCTGGCCTTCGATACCTTTTGCAGTCTGCCGGATCTGGGCCAGGCGCCGGATGCCCCGCCGAATCGCTTCTATGCCTACGGCGTGGTCGCGCGCCTGGCGCTGCTGGCCGCTTCGGTCGAGATCGAGGAAACCGAGCCGGCCGAGGCCGATCTCGCCGACTAGCGCATGCTCTGAGGACATACGTCATGTACAAGCGATTCGCCTTCATCCTCGACCCGCTCGACCACCTCAAGCCCTACAAGGATTCGAGCATCGCGATGATGCGCGAGGCCGCTGCGCGCGGTCATGAGGTCTTCGCGATCGGCCGCGAAGGCCTGTGTTGGCGCGACGGCATGGTGTGCGCGCGGGCGCTGGAATTGCGGCTGTCGGTCGAGAACAGCCCCTGGTATGCGCCGGGTAACTGCGCCGAGGCGCCGTTGACCGACTTCGATGCAGTCGTGATGCGCCAGGACCCGCCCTTCGATTTCGAATACGTCACCGCCACCTGGCTTCTCGAGCGTGCCGTGGCGGCCGGTGCGCGCGTGCTCAACGACCCGCGCGCGATCCGCGACCACTCCGAGAAGCTGGCGATCGCCGAGTTTCCCGATTTCTGCGCGACCACGCTGGTCGCGCGCGATCCGGCCGAGGTGCAGGGCTTCATCGACGAGATCGGCGACGTGGTGCTCAAGCCGCTCGACGGCATGGGGGGTAGCCAGATCTTTCGCGTGCGTGCCGACGACCCCAACCGCAACGTCATCCTCGAGACGCTCACCCACGAGGGTACGCGCACCATCATGGCGCAGCGCTATCTGCCCGGCATCGCCGAGGGCGACAAGCGCGTGCTGATCATCGGCGGCGAGGTCGTGCCCTTCGCGCTGGCGCGCATCCCGGCCGCCGGCGAGACGCGCGGCAATCTGGCTGCTGGCGGGCGTGGTGTGGCGATGCCGCTCACCGGACGCGAGCGCGAGATCGCCGAGCATCTCGCGCCCATCCTGTGGCAGCGCGGCTTGATGGTGGTGGGGCTCGACCTGATCGGCGGGCATCTCACCGAGATCAACGTCACCAGCCCCACCTGTTTCGTAGAAATCGAGGACCAGAGCGACTTCCAGGTCGCCGCCCTGTTCGTCGACAAGCTCGAACAGGCCTGCGCATGAGCCTTCCCTTCGCAGTCCGCCCGCGAGCCGCGGCCCGCGCGGTCGCGCTTTGCCTGCTCGTCGCGCTGCTCACCGCCTGCGCCCGGCCGCAACTGTTCCAGCAGGAGGCCTACGTCTTCGGCACGCGGGTCGACCTCACCGTCTACGGAAACTCGCAGGAGCAGGCCGAGGCGGCGATGGCCGCCGTGCTGCAGGAGTTCGACCGCCTGCACCATGCGCTGCACGCTTGGCAGCCGTCCGAGGTCACACGGCTCAACGAGGCGCTCGCGCAGGGCGATCCGGCCGAGGTGTCCGAGGAGCTGGCGACGCTGCTGGCCGACGCGACCGAGATCGCCGAGCGCGGCGACGAGTTGTTCGATCCGGCGCTGGGTCGGCTGATCGCGTTGTGGGGCTTTCACGACGAGGAGTTCGAGCCGGAACTGCCGGACGCCGACGCGCTGCAAACGGTGCTGGAGGCGCGTCCGCGCATGTCGGACCTGACCATCGACGGCACGACGGTAAGTACGGAGAACCCGGCGGTGCAGATCGATCTGGGCGGCTATGCCAAGGGCTATGCGCTCGACCGGGCGGCGGCCATCCTGCGCGAGATGGGTGTGGGCAATGCGCTCATCAACATCGGCGGCAACGTCATGGCGCTGGGCGGCAAGGGCGACCTGCCGTGGCGCATCGGCATCCAGCATCCGCGCGAGCCGCGCCCGCTGGCCACCTTGCCGCTATACGACGGCGAGGCCATCGGCACCTCGGGCGACTATCAGCGCTTCTTCGAGATCGACGGTGAGCGCTATTCCCACCTGCTCGATCCGCGCACCGGCTATCCGGCCGAGGGTACGCAGGCGCTGACCGTGCTGGTCACGCCGCGCGAGCGCGCAGGAACGTGGTCGGATGCGGCCAGCAAGTCGCCGTTCATCGCCGGCGACGACTGGCTGCGCTACCTGCGCGCCTACGACATCGAGCATGGCCTGCGCGTGGCCGACGACGGGCGCATCGAGGTCACGCGCGAACTGAACGCGCGGCTCAAGATTCCGTCCGGCGTCGGCCCGGTACGCGTCGTCGACTGAACGCGCCGTCGGCGCTCAGTTGCCGGGCAGCAGCGGCTTCATTTCCTCTTCCTGCGGCACCACCTCGTCGTGCGGCGTAGGAACCGGCATCACCGTGGCCGGTTCGGTCTCGAACTCGGGCGGATTGAGCGGCATGCCGTAGCCCGGATTGGCGCCACCCGTGCGCGGTTTGGCCAGGCGCGCCTCCTCGCCCGGCGCGGGCATTGGCAACGGCAGGGCCTTGGGCTCGGCCGGGGGCTCCGGAAGCTGCGATGGCGTGATGTCGTCGAGTCCGGGTGGCTCGGTCGGCGCAGGCGGTGCCTCGGGCAGTGGCTCGGGTTCGGGTCGGGGAGGGGTCGGTGCCGCGGGCGCCGGCTCGGGGGTCGGCACCGCCTCGGGCATCGGCGCGGCCTCCGGTTTGCGCGCGGGTTCGGGCTTGGGCTCGGGCGTCGGCGCCGGTGCCGGCACGGGCGCAGGCTCGGGCCTGGGTGCAGGCGCCGGCGCGGGTTCGGGAGCGGCTTTGGGCATCGGCGCCGGTTCGGGTTTCGGCTGCGGCGTCGGAACGGGTTGCGGTGCAGGCCTGGGTTCGCGTTCCGCAGCAGGATCCGGCGTTCTGTCGGGAATCAGCGCCGGGTCCACCGTGAGCTTGTCAGGGTCCGCCGGGGTCGCGACCGGTTGTTCCGGCACCGCTTCGGTTTCGCCGTCTTCGCCGAAGCGTCGGGCGCGCTCTTCGGCGGCGCGCGCTTCGGCCTCTTCGGCGGCGCGGCGGCGCTCTTCGCGCAAGCGTTCGGCCTCCGCCTCTTCCATGCCGGGGGGCTCGACGGCACGTTCGGCTTCCTCGGCGGCGCGGCGGCGCTCCTCGCGCAGGCGATCGGCTTCCTCGGGTGTCATCAGCGGAGCGAGTTCATCCGCCTCGGGCGCCGGCTCGGCTTCCTTCAGGCGCTGTTCGCGCTGCTCGATTTCCTCGGCCAGCTCGGCCTCGCGGCGGGCGCGCTCCTCGGCGGCGCGTGCCTCGGCCTCCTCGGCGGCGCGACGGCGTTCCTCGCGTACGCGCTCCGCCTCCGGGTCAGGCTCGGCGGCGGGGATCTCGGTGGGCTGCGGGACGGGGCGGTCCTCGAGCGTCGATGGCGCGCCGCGTGCTTCGGCCTGGCGGCGCTTCTCCTCGAGCTCGAGGCGCTTGCCGGCCATCTCCAGGTCGCGTGCCTCGCGGATCATCTCGAGACGCTTTTCGCGCGCTGCGCTCAGGCAGGAATTGACGAGGAAGACCTTGTAGCAGATCACCTCGGCGCGGCGAAAGCGCGCCTCGGCCTTCTCGCGCAGGGCCTCGCCGCGCTCGATCAGGTCCCGTGCGCGCTCGAGCACGGCTTCGGATTCCTCGTCGGCGAAGGCGACGTTGGCGGCGAACAGGGCCTGGGTGAGCAGGACGGCGAGCAGTAGGCGTTTGGGCATCATGGGTCCGTGAGGTGTGGGTTCCGCACGCGGTCGGGGCGGTCCGATCGGGACCGCAGCGTCCAAGACCGATAGAATACCGCCTTTGCCTCGCTTTGCATGCGGTCCACGTGATCCAGTTTCGCAATTTGCGCCTCGCTCGCGGCGCCAGAACCCTGTTCGAAGGTGCCAGCCTGCAGATTCACCCTGGCTGGCGCGTCGGCCTGACCGGCGCCAACGGCAGCGGCAAGTCCAGCCTGTTCGCGCTGCTGCGTGACGAGTTGCATCAGGATCAGGGCGACCTGGAGATGCCGCCCGGCTGGACGGTCGCCCATGTCGCCCAGGAGACGCCGGCGCTGGCGCGCAGTGCGCTCGACTACACCATGGACGGCGACGCCGAGCTGCGCGGGATCGAGACGCGACTGGCGGCAGCCGAAGCTGCGCATGAGGGCACGCGCATCGGCGAGCTGCACGCGCGTCTGGGCGAGATAGGAGGCTATGCGGCGCATGCGCGCGCGGCCGCGCTGCTCGACGGTCTGGGTTTCCTGCCGACCGATCTGGCGCGGCCGGTGTCGGATTTCTCCGGCGGCTGGCGCATGCGGCTCAATCTGGCGCAGGCGCTGATGTGCCGCTCCGACCTGCTGCTGCTCGACGAGCCGACCAACCACCTCGATCTGGATACCGTGATCTGGCTGGAGCAGTGGCTGGCTTCGTATCGCGGCACGCTGGTGCTGATCTCGCACGATCGCGACTTTCTCGACGCCTGCGTGAGTCACGTGCTGCACATCGAGAACCAGCGCGTGACGCTGTATTCGGGTGGCTACTCCGATTTCGAGCGCCAGCGCGCCGAACGTCTGTCGCAGCAGCAGGCCATGTTCGAGCGCCAGCAGCGCGAGATCGCGCACATGGAAGACTACGTGCGCCGCTTTCGCGCCAAGGCCACCAAGGCGCGTCAGGCGCAGAGCCGCATCAAGGCGCTCGAACGCATGGAGCGCATCTCCGCGGCCCACGTCGACTCGCCGTTCACCTTCGCCTTCCGCGACGCGCCGCCGGCGCCCGATCCGTTGCTGCAGATCGAGGAGGGCGCGACCGGCTACGGGGAGACCACCGTGCTCGCCGGGCTGCGCATGCAGCTGCGCCCGGGCGAGCGCATCGGCCTGCTCGGGCGCAACGGCGCGGGCAAGTCGACACTGATCAAGCTGCTCGCCGGTCATCTGGCGCTGACGGCTGGCACGCGCAGCGAGGGCAAGGGGCTGGCCACCGGTTATTTCGCGCAGCACCAGCTCGAGACGCTGCGCCCGGACGAATCGCCGCTGGCGCACATGATGCGGCTCGACCCGGCCGCGCGCGAGCAGGACCTGCGCGACTATCTGGGCGGCTTCGATTTTCGCGGCGACGGCGAGGGCGGCACGGCGACGCCTGCCACCGCCCCCTGCGGTGCCTTCTCGGGTGGCGAGAAGACGCGTCTGGCGCTGGCCATCCTGATCTGGAGCCGGCCCAACCTGCTGCTGCTCGACGAACCCACCAACCACCTCGATCTCGAAATGCGTCATGCGCTGACGCTGGCGCTGCAGGAGTTCGACGGCGCCATGGTGCTGGTCTCGCACGACCGCGCGCTTCTGCGCGCGACCTGCGACCGTTTCGTGCTTGTCGACGGCGGGCGCGTGAGCGACTTCGATGGCGACCTGGACGATTACCGCGACTGGCTCGGCGCGCGTCGCGCCGAGGCGGCCGCCGCCGACAAGTGTCCCGATCAGGCGGCCGACAAGGCCGCACGCAAGGCGGATCGCGCCCAGGCCGCGGCCGAGCGCAAGACACGCCTCGCGGAACGCCGCCCGCTGGTCAAGGAGCGTGAGCAACTCGATCGCAAGCTCGAGGCCTGGAACCGCGAGAAGAAGCAGATCGACGAACGCCTGGCCGATCCGGCCATCTATAGCGGAACGCCTTCGGCCGACCTCGAGGCCTTGCTCAAACGCCAGGCGGAACTGGCCACGTGCATCGACGAGGCCGAGGCGCGCTGGCTCGACATCGAGGAACGCCTGGAGGCGATGCCGGCCGACTGAAAAGCGCCCCTCCGTGGTGCGCGGCGATTGTATTGCGCGCGCGGATGACGAAGAATCGCCGCTGGGACCGAAATCCGGAGTAATGCCATGACCTCGCGCTGGGAATGGGTGTGGATGCAGTTCACGCGCAGGTTGTGGGTGCGCGCTGCGCTGATCTCGCTGCTCGCCGTCGTCGCCGTCGGCCTGGCCGGCCTGTTTCGCGAACGCATCCCGGACGACTTCGCGGCGATGATCGGCGCCGGATCGGTCGACGACATCCTGTCGATTCTGGCCAGCAGCATGCTGGCCGTGACCACGTTCTCGCTGACCACGATGGTCTCGGCTTATGGTGCGGCGACCAGCCAGGTCACGCCGCGCGCAACCCGGCTGCTGCGCGAGGACACCACCACGCAGAACGTGCTGGCGACCTTCATCGGCAGCTTCCTGTTCGCGCTGCTGGGCATCGTCGCACTGGCCACCGAACTGTATGGCGAACAGGGGCGGGTGACCCTGTTCGTGTTCACGATCGGGGTGATCGTGCTGATCGTGGTCACGCTGCTGCGCTGGATCCAGCACCTGTCGGCCTTCGGCCGCGTCGACGACACCACGCGCCGTGTAGAGGAGGCCGCGAGCGAGGCACTCGCCAACTGGGTCGAGGCGCCTTGTCTGGGTGCGCGCCTGCTGGCCGACCCGGACGACATTCCCGAGAATGCGACGGCGCTGTTCGATGCGCGCATCGGCTACGTGCAGCACATCGACGTGGGTGTGCTGCAGGACTGGGCCGAGGCTCACTCGGGCGAGATCTACGTCGTTGCCGTGCCAGGCAGCTATGTCGAGCCGAGCCGGCCGGTGGCATGGATCACCGGAGACGACACGGACGACGGCGCCGGGCTTTTGCTCGATGCCTTCGTCGTCGACAACGGCCGCTCCTTCTATCAGGACCCGCGTTTCGGCCTGTCGGTGCTCGCCGAGATCGCCTCGCGCGCGCTATCGCCCGCCGTCAACGACCCGGCCACCGCGATCGACGTCATCGGCCGCGCGGTGCGCGCGCTTGCCGCGTGCGCCGACTTCGACGGTCGTCCGGGAGACGAGGTGCCGTGCCCGCGGGTGCACGTGCCGACGCTGGACGTGGGCGACTTCTTCAATGACGTGTTCGCGCCGATCGCGCGCGACGGCGCGTCGCTGGTCGAAGTGCACATGCGATTGCTCAAGGCACTGGCGATGCTCGCGCGCATGGGCGCGAACTTCCGCGAGCCGGCGATGCGCCTGGCGCGCCTGTCCCGCGCGCACGCCGAGGCCGCGCTCGCGCTCGACGAAGACAAGACCCTGTTGCGGCGCCTGGCCGCCGAAGTCGGCGAGGAAGGCGTCGAGCGCGGCATGCGTGGCAGCGAGCGCGGATGAGCGGTGCCGCCGCGGTGCTACAATCGCGCGCTCTTTTTTCCCAACACAAGGCCCGAACGTGAAGATCGTCTGCCTCGACCTCGAAGGGGTGCTCGTCCCCGAAATCTGGATCGAATTCGCCGAGCGCGCGGGTGTGCCGGAGCTGCGCCGCACCACGCGTGACGAGCCGGACTACGACACCTTGATGCGCTATCGTCTGGACATCCTGGCGCAGCAGTCGCTGGGCCTGCCGCAGATCCAGGAAGTGATCTCGACGATGGCGCCGATGGACGGTGCACGCGCCTTCCTCGACGCGCTGCGCGAGGATTACCAGGTGGTGATCCTGTCCGATACCTTCTACGAGTTCGCTCACCCGCTCATGCGCCAGCTCGGCTGGCCGACGCTGTTCTGCCACAGTCTGGAGGCGGACGAGGCCGGCCGGGTCGTGAACTACCATCTGCGCATGCCCGACCAGAAGCGCGAGGCGGTGCGCCGTTTCAAGGAACTGAACTTCACCGTGGTCGCGGCGGGCGACTCGTACAACGACACGGCGATGCTCGGCGAGGCTCACGGCGGCATCCTCTTCCATCCGCCCGAGAACGTCATCCGCGAGTTCCCGCAGTATCCGGTGACGAACGACTATGCAGCGCTGCGCGCCGAAATCGACGCGGCCTTCGCGCGCGCCTGAAGCCGGTCGGCGCGACGAAAAACGGCCACCCCTCGGGGTGGCCGTTGCGTTTGTGACGCTTGCTCAGCCGCGGCCGTGACCGTGCTCGTGGCCGCCGTGACGACGCTGTTCGTGGCGCGCGCCGTCGCCGTGGTGTTCGCCGCGCGAGCCCCTGGCCTGCGGGCCGAAGCGGCCGTGGCCGGGCAGGGCAAAGTCGGCGTCGAAGACGATCTTCTGTGCGTCGGACAGCTTCGCGTACAAGCCCTCGACGGCCTGGCGGAGCTCGCCGCTGGCCGAGTGCATGCGCCCGCTCATCTGCTCCATGCGGGCGATGCGATCGACGGCGGTGTCGGGCCGGCCGGCGTCACGATGCTCACGCATGCGCTCGGCCATGGCGCCGGTCCGGGCGCGCACGGTGGCGGCCAGCGCGTCCCAGGCGGGGCGCTGTTCCGGCGTCAGTGCCAGCGCCAGTTCCAGGCGCGCGAGCTTGAGTTCCACCTGCTCGCCCATGTGCGTGGCGCGCTCTTCGGGCGCCATGCGCTGGGCGTGCGGCCGGTCTTCGCTGCCGCGTGCGGCGCAGTCGCCGCCGCGGGCCAGTGCGGTGCCGGCGCCGGCTGCGGTGGCGGCGATCAGCGAGGCGGCGAGCGTGGTCTTGATCCAGGTCTTCATGGTGTACTCCTGTTGCGTTGGGCGCCCGGGTTCGGGCGACACGGCCATTGCATCACCGCGATGTAAGCGGCGTTTGTCCGCAGGTGGCCTTGTTGCAGCGCTCTTTGTCCGGTACTGACTGCGATACGCTGGGATACAAAGCCGTGCCCCGGCCGGCTTAAGATGCGTGTCGAGGAGATTCCGATGAGCCACGCCCAAGACCATGTCCTGATCGTCGACGACGACCGCGAGATTCGCGAACTGCTCGCCGACTATCTCGAGAAGCAGGGGCTGCGCTGCACGCTCGCGGCCAACGGGCGCGAGATGCGCGCCGCGCTCGACGCGCACCGCATCGATCTGATCGTGCTCGATCTGATGATGCCCGGCGAGGACGGGCTGACGCTGTGCCGCAATCTGCGCGCGTCCGGCGGTCCGCGGGCGGGCATTCCGGTACTGATGCTGACCGCGCGCGGCGAGGACATGGACCGCATCGTGGGGCTGGAGATGGGCGCCGACGACTATGTGCCCAAGCCCTTCGTGCCGCGCGAACTGTTCGCGCGCATCCGCGCCATCCTGAGGCGTACGCGCGCGCTGCCGCCCAACCTCGACGCCGCGGCGTCGGCTGCGGTGCGTGAACTGCGCTTCGGCGACTGGCGGCTGGACACCGTCGCGCGTCACCTGGTCGATGCGGCAGGCACGGTCGTGCCCTTGTCCGGCGCCGAGTACCGCCTGCTTTCCGTGTTCCTCGCCCATCCGCAGCGCGTGCTCAGCCGTGATCAGTTGATGGAGCTCACGCGCGGTCGCGAGGCCGACGTGTTCGACCGTTCCATCGACCTGCAGGTCAGCCGCCTGCGCCAGCGTCTGGGCGACAGCGCGCGCGAGCCGGCCATCATCAAGACCGTGCGCAACGAGGGCTACGTGCTCGCCAGCGAAGTCCGCGCCGTCACGGCGGACGCGTCGTGAATCTGATTCCGCGCAGCCTCTTTGCCCGCCTGATGGCGATCTGGCTGCTCGGCATTGCGCTGGTGCTCGCGGCGAGCTTCGCGCTGTTCGTCGGCGAGCGCGAGCGCGTCGGTCGCGCGGCACTGTTCGAAGGCGTTGCCCAGGAGGTCGCGACCACGGCCGACGTGCTCGACCACCTGGGTCCGTCCGAGCGTGCGGCGCGCATCGAGGAACTCGGTCGGCGACGCCTGCGCCTGGCGCTCGGCCCGTTTCCTTCGAATGCACGGCAACTCGACGCCGATCATCCGTTTGTGCGCGCGCTGCAGGAAGCGATGCCCGAACGCCGCGCGTCGGCCTATCTGTTGCCGCGCTCGGAGCATTCGCGCGGCGACCATCACCGTGGCGAGTCGCGTTTCGTGTTGCTGGTGTCGGTGCGTCTGGCCGATGGCGCGCCGCTCAACGTCTACATGCCGGGCATCCCGCCCCAGCCCGAGTTCCGCGCGCCCGCGCCGGCGCGCCTGCTCGCCGCGCTGGCGGCCCTGGTCGGCGGCGTGCTGGTGCTGAGCTGGATCGCGGTGCGACTGGCCACGCGCCCGCTGCGCGCGATGGCAGAGGCGGCCAACCGACTGGGCGACGATCCGGAGCGTGCCGCGCCGCTGCCCACCGGCGGTCCGACCGAAGTCGCCGCCGCCGCCACGGCGTTCAATCGCATGCAGCAGCGCGTGCGCGAACACATTCGCGAGCGCACGCGCATTCTCGCGGCGATCTCACACGACCTGCAGACGCCGGTGACTCGGCTGCGCCTGCGTGCCGAGCAAATCGACGATGCCGCACTGCGCCAGCGTTTCAACGCCGATCTGGACGCCATGCAGACGCTGATCCGCGAAGGGCTGGATTTCGCGCGCAGCCGCGACGACGCCACATCGCTGCAGCCGGTGGATATCGACGGCCTGCTCGATGCGATCACCGAGGACGCGCGCGAATTGGGCTGGCAGGTTGCCGTGTCGGGGCGCGCGGGGCGGCCCTGTCCGGCGCGCCCCCCGGCGCTGCGACGCGCCTTGTGGAATATCGTGGAAAACGGGATCAAGTTCGGCGAACGAGTCGATATCACTGTTCACGCGGCGCGTGAGCGCATCGTCCTCGAGATCCGCGATCATGGGCCGGGCATGGCGGAAGACGAACTCGAAAAGGTCTTCGAACCGTTCTACCGCACCGAATCATCGCGCAGCCGCGATACCGGCGGTACCGGCCTGGGCCTGGCGATTGCACGCAACCTGCTGCGTGCGCAGGGCGGCGACGTGAGGCTGACCAACCACCCTGAAGGCGGATTGATCGCCCGGGTGACGCTGGGTGCGGCTGCGGGCGAAAAAAATGGGCACCCGTAGGTGCCCATCCGGGCCGGCGTGGGAGAGGAGGAGAAAAACCACGCCGAGGCGCTGCTGCTCAGGCGTGTCGGTCAGAAGCTCTTGCTGACCGACACGACGTAACGCTCGTCCATCAGGCTGCTGTTCTCGCTGGTGTCGACGTAGTGCAGGCCGAAGTCGAAGCCGCCCCAGGACTTGGTCAGGCCGAGGCTCCAGTCCTTGTAGTTGTCGGCATTCTTGATGCTCGAGTAACCGTAGTGCGCGTCCAGCGTGAGGCCTTCCATGATCTCGTAGGAGGCCGACAGATCGTAGTACTTGGATTTCTTCGAGTCGGCGATGCCGAACAGGTCGGTGAAGGAGTGCGAGTAGGTGAAGCTGACGAATTCGTAGGACAGGCCGACGTAGCCTTCCAGCGTGTGCGGCTTCTCGTTGCCGTCGGCCTTGTAGCTGCCGCCGTAGCTGCCGGGGTAGTAGTACTGCAGCAGGCCGACGTCGACGCCGAAGGGGCCGAGTTCGGTGGCGTAACCGCCGTAGAGGTCGATCTCGAGGCTGCTGCCCGAGGCGCCCAGATCCTGCAGCCAGGACACGTTCGAGCCCCACACGCCAACGTAGAAACCGCTCTCGTGCGCGTAGTCGAAACCGCCCTGCAGGGCCGGGCGCTGGTCGGTCTGGCTGATGCCACGGAAGGCATAGTCGGACACGATGCTGATGTTGGCCGAGATCGGCAGTTCGTCAGCCATTGCGAGCTTGGCGCCGAACAACGGGGTGGCGGCGATGAGGGCCGCGGCGATGATGCGTTTCTGCATGGTTTTCTCCTTTGAAAATTTGTGCTTCCGCGACTGTGTAAAAGCACTTCCCGTGCCAGATGCCAAATGTCGACGCTTGTGTAGTAAAAACAATGTGTTGTGCGTTCTGGCTGGGTGCATTTCCGTGTTGTTCGCAGCATGAGAGGGGATTGTGCGAGCGCCGTGGTGCATCGCTGCGCCAAAATGGTGCAAGCGTGGTTCGCAGGGTCCGTGCCCGACGTAGCGGGCAAGAAAAAGGGGCGCCCGTGGCGCCCCTGTGCATTCGTGACTCAGCAGTCGATCATTTGCTGACGAACTCCGGATAGGCTTCCTGACCGCACTCGGTGAGGTCGACCCCTTCGTACTCTTCCTCTTCGGTGACGCGGATGCCCACCACCGCCTTGAGGATGCTCCACACGATCAGGCTGGTGCCGAAGACCCAGATGAAGATGGTCAGCGCGCCGACGATCTGTCCGAAGAAGGTCGAATCGCCGTTGGTCAGCGGCACGAGCAGCAGACCGAGCAGGCCGCAGGTGCCGTGCACCGAGATCGCGCCCACCGGGTCGTCGATCTTGAACACGCGGTCGAGCGCCGTGATCGAGAACACCACCAGCACGCCACCGGCCGCGCCGAACAGCGTGGCGAGCAGCGGGGTCGGCGTGGACGGTTCGGCGGTGATCGTCACCAGGCCGGCCAGCGCACCGTTGAGCAGCATGGTCAGGTCGGCCTTGCCGAACATCAGCTTGGAGACGATGACCGCGGCGATCGCGCCACCGGCGGCAGCCGTGTTGGTGTTGAGGAACACCATCGCCACCGCGTTGGCGTTGCCGATGTCACCGAGCTTCAGCACCGAGCCGCCGTTGAAGCCGAACCAGCCCATCCACAGGATGAAGGTGCCGAGCGTGGCCAGCGGCAGGTTGCAGCCGGGAATCGCGCGCGGCTCGCCATTGGGGCCGTACTTGCCCTTGCGTGCGCCGAGCAGGATCACGCCGGCCAGCGCCGCGGCCGCACCGGCCATATGCACGATGCCCGAGCCGGCGAAGTCGGAGAAACCGAGATCACCCAGGTTGTACATGCCGAACACGTCGTCGCCATTCCACGTCCACGCGCCTTCCATCGGGTAGATGAAGCCGGTCATGACCACCGCGAAGGCGAGGAAGGCCCACAGCTTCATGCGCTCGGCCACCGCGCCGGAGACGATGGACATCGCGGTGGCGACGAACACCACCTGGAAGAAGAAGTCGGACGCGCCCGAGTACACCGAGTCGCCGGTGAAGTCGCCGCGCTCCGTGAAAGCGCCGAGAGCGTCGGGCACCAGGCTCTCGCCGCCGTCGATACCGGACAGGAAGATGCCACCGCCGTACATGATGGCGTAGCCGCACACGAGATACATGACGCAGCTGATCGAGAACAGCGCGACGTTCTTGGTCAGAATCTCGGCAGTGTTCTTACCACGCACCAGACCGGCCTCGAGCATCGAGAAGCCGGCGGCCATCCACATCACCAGCGCGCCGCACACCAGGAAGTAGAAGGTGTCCATCGCGTACTGCAGATGGAACACGTTGGTCATGACGTCGGCGTCCTGCGCCAGCGCAGGAGCGGCCGAGCCGGCCGCGACTGCCGCGAGAAGGGTCTTGAGGGCTGTTTTCATGTGCGCGCTCCCTTTACAGCGCATCGGCGCCGGTCTCGCCGGTGCGGATGCGGATGACTTGTTCGAGTTCGAAGACGAAGATCTTGCCGTCGCCGATCTTTCCGGTCGCGGCCGACTTTTCGACCGCCTCGATGACCTGGTCGGCCATGTCGTCGCGGATGGCGACCTCGATCTTCACCTTGGGCAGGAAATCGACCACGTACTCCGCGCCGCGATACAGCTCCGTATGGCCTTTCTGGCGGCCGAAGCCTTTCACTTCGGTCACGGTGATGCCCTGCACGCCGATCGCCGAGAGGGCCTCGCGGACCTCGTCGAGCTTGAAGGGCTTGATGATGGCTGTGATGAATTTCATCGGATTCTCCTGTCGTCGTCGGACGGTGCTGCGGTTGTCGGGGAATGCATGTCACTTCTCCAAGAAGTCGTGCTCGCGACAACCGGTGTGCACGTTCCATGCCAGATTTGTGAATCCTTGAAGAAACAATGCATTGGGATAAGCGCAGCGCCGGAAAAAGGCATCTCCGGCGCATGTTCGATGCATGAGACGCAGCAAATGCACCACAGTGGTGCGCGCGCTGATCGAGGTGCCCCAGTGCCGCCCGATGTCGGTGCTACACTGCCTGCAAGCACGGCGCGAGCCGCAAACCGCATGCAAAGGAGAGTTCCATGACCGCCCCCCGCTTCCTCGACGAGATTGCGTCGAAGTTCGCCCAATTGGCTGAAGCCAGTCCGGCCAAGGACATCGAGAAGAACGCCAAGGCACTGCTTGGCAGCGCCTTCGAGCGCATGGACCTGGTCACGCGAGAGGATTTCGACGTACAGCGCGAAGTGCTCGCGCAGACGCGCGAGCGCCTGCACGCGCTCGAGGCGCGCGTGGCCGAGCTCGAGAGCGAGCTGGCGCGGTCGCGTGCGGGGTCGTCCGAGGAGTGAGTTTCAGCCGGCCGCTTGCACGGCCGGTTTCGATTGCAGGTAGGCGAGTATGACCTCGACCGCGTGATGCCGCCGCTCGGCCAGCCAGGCCGGGTCGGCCAGATCCTTCTCGAAGATCGTCGACAGCGTGTAGCGGTTGGAGATGTGGGTCAGCGACAGCGACAGGATGGAGACATACAACTGCAGCGGATCGACGCCGGCGCGAAACAGCCCGGCACGCTCGCCGCGCACAAGCGTGTCGCGGATCATGCCCACCAGCGGCGTGGTCTGCTGTGCGACCTTGCCGGATTTCTTGAGCATGCGCCCGCCGAGCATGTTCTCGTTGCGCACCAGCGCAATGAACTCGGGATGGTCGGCCATGTGATCGAAGGTGAACTCGACCAGTGCACGCATGCCGGCGACCGGCTCCAGGTGTGTGAGGTTGAGTTCCCGCTCCTTGGAGCGCAGATCCTCGTAGATGTGCTCGAGCACCGTCAGATACAGGCCTTCCTTGTCCCCGAAGTAGTGGTACGCCATGCGGATGTTGCAGCCGGCCGCACGCACGATGCGCTCCATGCGTGCGCCGTCGTAGCCGCGCTCGCAGAATTCCGCGGTCGCCGCCTGCAGCAGGCGTTCGCGCGTCTCGCCGGCGTTGCGGCGGGGGCGCGGCGCGCTGCGTCGGGTGGTCTTGGGCGGCGATGCGGTTTCGGTCATCGGGGCTTCCGTGGTGTGTTCCGGATTCTATCGGCTACAGGCCGAGTGCGACGCCGTCGCTGCGCGGGTCGTGTGCGCCGGAGAAGCCCTCCGGGCCGATGGCGATTGCCCCCGGATGGCCGGCCAGCGGACTTTGCGCCGCGATCGGGCTGATCTCATGGCCGCGCCGGGCGAGTTCGGCGAAGACCTCGGTGCCGGCGTCCTCCTCGAGCTTGAGCGTGTCGCGACTGTCGGAGAAGGTGCGCCCCAGCAGGAAGCGCGGGCGCGCCAGTGCGGCGAGCGGGTCCATTTCGTAGTCGATCAGACGGGTGAGGATGGCCGCGAGCGTCTGCGGCTGACCGTCCGCGCCCTGGGTGCCGTAGAGCAGGCGCGCCCGCCCGTCCTTCAGATACATGCCAGGGTTGAGCGTATGGAACGGGCGCTTGCCCGGTGCGAGCACGTTCGGGTGTGACGGGTCCAGGCTGAAGGCCGCGCCGCGGTTGTGCCACAGCATGCCGGTGTCGCCCACGGCCTCACCGCTGCCCCAGTCGTAATACAGGGTCTGCAGCATCGATACGGCATTGCCGTGGCGGTCCGCGGCGGCGAGGAAGACCGTGTCGCCGTTGCGAAACGCATGCGGCCAGGCGCGCGCGCGGCTGCGGTCGATGGTCGCCGCCGAGCCCGACAGATGGCCGGCCGAGAGCAGGCGGTCGATGGGTACGTCGCAGAAATCCGGGTCGGCCAGATGGCGATTGCGGTCGATGAAGGCGAGCTTCACGGCCTCGACCAGCAGGTGGTAGTGCTCCGCACTGCCCTCGGCGACGGCGGCGAGATCGAAGCGCTCGAGAATGCCCATGATCTCCAGCGTCGTGATGCCCTGGGTGGGCGGCCGATGGGCGAGCAGTTCGCCGCCGCGATAGGCCACGCGCAGCGGTTCCTCGACACGCGCCGCGGTGGCAGCCAGATCGTCGGCCGTCAGCGGCGAGCCGGCCGCGGCCAGCCCGGCGGCGATGCGTGCGGCCAGCCGCCCCTCGTAGAAGTCACGGTGGCCGTGTTCGGCGATGGATTCGAGCGAGGCCGCCAGATCCGGCTGGCGGATCGTCGTGCCATCGGCCGGCACCTGGCCGTCGCGCAGAAAGCGCGCGGCCACGCCGGGCAGCGCGTCCATCTCGTCGGCACGGAACTCCAGCCAGAAGCGCTGCGACGGCGTGATCGGGAAGCCGTCGCGCGCCAGCCGGATGGCCGGCTCCAGTAACGCCCCCCAGTCCATCGTGCCACCGCACTCGGCACGCGAGATCGCGTGTGCCTGGCCCCAGGTGTCTACGGTCGCGGCCGTGGTCAGCATCGAGCCGGGCCCACGCGTCGGGATGCTGCCGCGGTAGTCGGGCAGGCGGGCGGCGGCCTGACCGATACCCGAGAGTGTGCGCACGCGCCCGGCGGCGTCGGCGACGATCATGAAGGCGTCGCCCCCCAGACCGGTGAAGTGCGGATAGGTCACGGCCAGGCACGCGCCCATCGCGATCGCCGCCTCGATGGCGTTGCCGCCCTTGCGCAGCACGGCCAGTCCGGCCTCGGTCGCCAGCGTGTGCGGGCTGGTCGCCATGCCCTCGGTCGAGTGGGCGAGTGCGCCGCGCGGAGCGGCTGCGGTCACAGTGTTGGAGTGCATGCTGTTTCCTCGTTTCCGTGGCGGTCAGCCGCCATATACCGCGTTGGGCAGCCACATGCTGACCGCAGGCAGATAGGTGAGCAGGAGCAGGGCCGCGATGGCGATGCCGATGAACGGCAGCGAACCGCGCACCGCCTGCAGGTAGCTCACGCCGCCGAGCGAGCTGGCGACGAACAGGTTCAGGCCGAAGGGCGGCGTGAACATGCCGATGGCGCCGTTGACGGTGAGTACCGCACCCAGATGCACCGGGTCGATGCCGACCTTGATGCCGATGGTGTAGAACAGCGGCGCGAGGATCACCATGATCGAAGCGGCATCGAGGAACATGCCGACGATCAGCACCGTGACGTTGATCAGCAGGAAGATGTGGTACGGGTTCTCGGACAGCGACAGCACGGCATTGGCCACCGCCACCGCGAGCCCGTTGCTGGTCAGGAACCACGCCAGCACCGAGGCCGCGGCGAGGATGATCATCACCTGCGCGGTTGTTGTCGCCGCGTCGATCATCGTGCGAAAGAGCTGGCCGAGGGTTTTCTCTCGATAGATCAGCGCCGAGACCAGCAGGGCATAGATCACCGATACCGCTGCGGCCTCGGTGGGGGTGAACACGCCGCCGTAGATGCCGCCCAGCACCACCACCGGCACACCCAGGCCCCAGGCCGCGTCCTTGAGGCCCAGCCACAGCTCGCGCAGCGTCGGCGGCGTCATCGGCTTGACGCCGTCGCGCCGGGCGCGCCACACGCAGTAGGGGATGAAGCACGCGGCATAGAGCACGCCCGCGCCGATGCCGGCCATGAACAGCGCGCCGACCGACACGCCCGTGACTGCGGCATAGACGATCATCACGATCGACGGCGGAATGATGATGCCCAGCGAACCCGAGGCGATGATCACGCCGATCGAGAACGGCCCCGAGTAGCCGTCGCGGCGCATCGCCGGATACAGCAGGCCGCCGACCGCCACCACGGTGGCCGGGCTGGAGCCCGAGATCGCGCCGAAGAACATGCTCGAACTCACCGCCGTGATGCTCAGGCCGCCGGTGAAGCGCCCCACCAGCAGGTTGGCGAAATGCACGATGCGCTGCGACAGCCCGCCCACGCTCATCAGGCTGCCGGTGAGGATGAAGAACGGGATGGCCATCAGTGAGAACTTGTCGAGGCCCGCGAACAGGCGCTCGATGACGATGGCCAGCGGCACGTGGCTGCCCGTGCCCATGGCCGTCATGACCGAGCCGGACAGGGCGATGAAGATCGGCGCGCCGAGGATCAGCAGCACGACGAGAAGAATCAGGAAGGTCGTGACCATGGCTTCACCCGATCTGTTCGAGGTGGGCCGCTTCCTGCTCGCGACCGAGCAGTGTGCGGAAGAACTGCTGCGTGAAACGCACGCCCATCAGGGCGGCGCCGACGGGAATCGCGAGCTGCACCATCCATGTCGGCATCTGCAGCGCCGGGCTGACCTGGCCGAAGGCACGTGTCTGCGCGACCAGTTCGACGCCGTAGTACACCAGGGCGGCGCAGAAGGCCACGGCGATGGCGTGCACCAGCAGATCGATGAGCTTGGCGATGGCCGGCGGGCTGAACTTGATGAGCAGGTCCACGCCGATGTGGATGCCCTGGCGTGCCGCGACGCTGGCGCCGAGGAAGACCATCCACACGATCTGATAACGCACCAGTTCCTCGGCCCAGGCGAAACCGGCGTTGAAGGCATAGCGTGCGACGACGTTCGAGAAGAGGATCACCGAGGCGCTCAGGATGAGCACGCCAATGAGCACTTCCTCGGAACGCGACACCAAGAGGTCGAGTTTCCGCATCGGAAGACTCCGGAAGAAAGGCGGGAAAAGAGCGGGGCCGACGGGTGGCCGACCCCGCGGAAGTTCAGCGCGCGGCGGCGATCGCCTGCTTGAACTCGTCCATCAGTTCGGTACCGATCTGCTCGGCGAACTTGTCATGCACCGGTGCCGTGGCCTCGCGGAAGGCCGCGAGCTGCGCGTCGTCGAGCGTGCTCACGCGCGTACCGCTGTCCTTGATGGTGTCCACATAGCCGGCTTCGCGGCGCGCGGTCTCCTCGCGCTGGAAGGCCGTCATCTCGCGCGCGGCGTCCATCAGCAGCTTCTGGTGCTCGGGGCTTTGCGCCTCGAACCAGCGCTTGCTGAACAGGAAGGCGTAGGCGAGGTAGGCATGGTTGCTGATCACGACATCCGACTGCACTTCGTAGAACTTCATCTTGGTGATCGATACCAACGGGTTCTCCTGGCAGTCGACCACACCCTGCTGCAGCGCGTTGTAGGTCTCGCCGAAGGCGATCGGCACCGGGTTGGCGCCCATCGCGCGGAACTGCTCCATGATGATCGGGCTTTGCATCACACGCACCTTGCGACCCTCGAAGTCGCCCGGACCGGACACCTCGCGGTCGCAGGTGAACTGCTTGAAGCCGCTCTCCCAGAAGGTCGCACCCTTGAGTCCGACCTTCTCGACGGTGGCCAGCAACTGGTCGCCGGCCTTGCCGTCGAGCACCTCGTGCGCGATCGCCGGCGACGGGAACAGGAAGGGCAGGTCGACGATCTGCATCGCCGGCACGAAGTTCGACAGCTTGGCGGTCGGGATGATGGCCGACTCGAGCGCGCCGAACTGCATCTGCTGGGTGGCCTCGACGTCGTCGCCGAGCGCGTTGTTGGGGAACAGCTGCACCTTGATGGCGCCGCCGCTGCGCTCCTCGACGGCGGCCTTGAACTTCTCGGCCGCCAGATGCTGGGCGCTGTCCTCGGGCAGGTCGTGGTGGAACTTCATCGATACCTGAGCGGCGACGCCGCCGGCGTGGACGAGTGCGGCGAGCGCGAGGCCGCCGACCAGTGCTTTGAGCTTGCTGCGGTGAAAGGGCTTGTTCATCGATGTCTCCTTGGCTGGATGTCGGGATCCGGGGTGCCCCTCGAGGGGTCTTTCGTGTTTTGCAAGTAACAGATTACTTACCATCTTCACGAAGTCAAGGATTTCTTGTTCGCGAATGCGTTCGACGGGCGGGCCCGTCGTTGTCGCGCACGGCAATGAGGCCATCATTTGCTCCTGTGATGTCGGTTCGATCCGCTGCCTGGCGGACTTGCGGACCTAAGCAATTGCCGTGCCAGTAGCGGCAGGGCACTGCACGTGGCGGATTGGGGTGAGGGCAGTGGGCGCGCGCACCATGGCGGTGCGCGTGCCCCTCCGGAGTGCGGATCAGCGCAGCCTGGCGGCCGCGTCGCGGATCGCCTCGCTGCGTTCGGGTGTCGGCGGATGGGTCGCGAGGTAGTCCGAGTGCTCGCCGGGGGCGAGCCGATGCAGGATCTCGGCCAGGCGCGTCGGCGCGATGCCGGCGCGATGCAGGGCCGCGACCGCGAAGGCGTCGGCCTCGCGCTCGAAGTCGCGCGAGTAGCCCAGCTCGGTGAGCAGGATCGGAATCGATGCGGCGGTGGCCGCCACCGAGGAGACATCGCCGAGGATCAGTACCGCCGCGAGCGACAGCGTCGAAGCCTGGATGGTGCTGCGTACGGCGTGGCGATGCACGACATGGCCGATCTCGTGGGCGAGGATTGCCAGCAGTTCCTCGTCGTTGCGCGCGAGCGCCACGATCTGGTCGGTGAACACGATGGTGCCGGCCGGCAGGGCCAGCGCGTTGGCGCCGATCGAGTGCGAGGCGTCGCGGAAGGTCACGCGCAGCGGTTGCGTGTCGTCGTGGGCATCGAGCAGGGGGCGGAAGGCTGCCTGCAGGCGAACGTGTTCGTCGTGCGTGAGCCCGCTGGGTCGCAACAGGCCGCCATCGTCGAGTACGCGCAGCGCCGCGTCCTCGGATTGCTCCATGATCGTCACCGGCAGCGCAAAGGCGACATGGCGTGCGGCGGCCGGAATGCCCCAGTGGATCGCCGCCGCGACAGTAGCAACGGTGACCACAAGTGCGAGCGCGACCATGCGCCAGCGCGACTCGAGGGCGTGCACCAGGCCCGAGGACGTGCGCGCGGGCGCGAGCAGCCGATCGAGCGCATCGTTGTCCTCGGTGGTGAAACACTCGCCGTCGGGAAAGCGCAGCGTGCGCGGCGTGGAGCCGACGCGCGAGGGAATCTGCAGGCTGTTGAGCGGCACCGCGCCGGTGAGTGCCGTGCCGTCGGTGCCGAGCACGCGTGCATGCCCGCCCTCGACCAGCAGGCGGGCCGACTGCAAGCGCGTGCTGTCGCCGTGACCGAAGCTGCCGACCACCTGCATCAGATGCCGATCTCCACGTCGAACAGATCGCCGATCTCGGCGCCGGTGGCCGACTGGTCCTGCTGGCGGGCGGCGACGAAGGCATCGAGGTCGCCGTCGGCGACGACGCGCGTGTGTTCGGCCGCGTAGCGCGCGGTGCGCACCCGCGCCCATGGATAGAACAGGCCCAGCGTCACGACCATCAGCAGCGTGTTGGTGAGCACCAGCTTCGCGTAGGAGAGCGCGTCGTAATCGGCTTCGAACAGATGGCCGTCGAGTCTTGCGTGGTTGAAGCGCCAGTTGGTCATCCACGCGCCGAACAGCGCGAAGCCCATCAGATAGCCCGCAAGGAGTACCAGCCAGGACAGTGGGGGCAGGGCGAATCCGACGATTGTCGACAGGGCCACACCGGCAATCATCACGCCGCCGGCGGCGCCGAAGACGATGTAGACGCGCCGGGTCGGCCCGTCGAAGGCGAAGCGCGAGGTGCCGAAACGCGCGTTGCCGATCGTGTAGCGCGCCTGTTGCGCGAAGGCGAACGGCATCAGGATGCCGAGACTGAGCACGCCCAGCAGCGGCCACAGCAGCCAGGCCTTGTAGGCATCGCCGAGGCTGCCGTCAAAGCCGAAACGCACGCCGCGCCAGGCGCTGTTGTGATTGCGAAAGATCAGACCCTGGCGAACGATCCACGGCAGGGCCAGCATGAACAGCACGAAGGTGACAAAGCCGAGGATGGGTGAGAACTGGTCTGAAAAGGTGTAGAGCAGCAACAGGACGAAGGCGATCACGCGTCCCTTGAGGATGCGGACCGGGTCCGCCAGATACTCGAAGGCGGAGCCGTCGAGCCGCGTGCTGCCATAGAAGTAGCGCATCGTGCGCACCTTGGCCCACGCCGAGTAGATGCCCAGCGTGACGATACTGAGCAGGATATTGACGATCCAGATGCGGAAGAACTCCGCACCCTCGCCGCGGAAATCGAACGCGACCACGCGGGACTCGCCTTCGTCAGTGCCATCGTGCGTGACTGCGGGCGCGCCGAAGCCGGGCTCGCGCCGACCGTCGCTGGAGATCATCGGGCGCACAGGCCGCTCGGCGTCGAGCCGGAGCTTGACCGCCATGCCGATCGAGTTGAGGCGGGCGCAATAGCGCAGCGCATCGTCCTCGGTCAGGCCGTGGCGCAGCACGACGTCGCGTCCGCTGAAGACCTTGTCTTCCTGCTCGGAACTCAGGCCGAGCACGGAGACCACGCGTTGGCGCACGGCAGCCGCGTCGAAACCTTCGCGGAAGCCGCCCTCGTAGGTGAGACTGTAGGTCGATTGCGACATGCTGGCCTCCGCAGGGATGCGTCACGTCCGGTGCCGGACCATCCGTCCGGTCGATCGCGAAGCATGATAGCAGCATCGACGCGCGCAGGAGTTGTCCTTCATCGCATTGTCATGCACGCTGTGTGAAAAACGCCCATGTCATGTTCGTGCTGCGGAGGATGCGATGTCGCTGGCCATCGTCCATACCCGTGCCTTGTGCGGGCTGGAAGCCTCTCCGGTCACCGTCGAGGTGCATCTGGCCAACGGTCTGCCGGCCTTCAATCTGGTCGGTCTGCCCGATGCCGAGGTGCGCGAGGCACGCGACCGCGTGCGTGCGGCCCTGGCCGTGGCGCAGTTCGATTTTCCGCAGCGGCGCATCACCGTCAATCTCGCGCCGGCCGATCTGCCCAAGGAAGGCGGCGCCTTCGATCTGCCCATCGCACTGGGGATTCTCGCCGCGTCGGGGCAGATCCGCGTCGAGGCGCTCGACGGACACGAGTTCGTCGGCGAACTCTCGCTCGATGCGCGCCTGCGACCGGTGCGCGGCGCGCTGGCCATTGCGTTGGCGGCGGCCGCAGACGGCCACGCCCTGGTCGTGCCCGCCGCCAATGCCGACGAGGCCGCGCTCGCCCGCGCCGCCAGCGTGCTGCCGGCCAATAGCCTGCTCGAAGTGTGCGCGCATCTCGAGGCGCGCTCTGAAATCCTGCCGCATGTGCGTCGCGAGGCGGCCGCGCCCGACGCCGCGATGCCCGACCTGGCCGACATCAAGGGCCAGCTGCGTGCGCGTCGCGCGCTCGAGGTGGCCGCGGCCGGCGCGCATTCGGTGCTGCTGTTCGGTCCGCCCGGGACCGGCAAGTCCATGCTCGCCCAGCGCCTGCCTGGCTTGCTGCCGCCGATGAGCGAGGACGAGGCGGTCGCCAGTGCGGCGGTGCAGTCCATCGAGGGTGGCTTCGATCCGACCTGCTGGCATCGTCGGCCGTTTCGCGCACCGCATCACTCGGCCTCGGCGCCGGCGCTGGTGGGAGGCGGCAGCGTACCGCGTCCGGGCGAGATCAGCCTCGCCCACCATGGCGTGCTGTTTCTCGACGAGTTGCCCGAATTCGACCGACGCGTTCTCGAGGCCCTGCGCGAGCCGCTCGAAACTGGTCGCATCACCGTCTCGCGCGCTGGCCGGCGCGCGGAATTCCCCGCCCGCTTCCAGCTCGTCGCGGCGATGAACCCGTGCCCCTGCGGCTACCACGGTGCATCGGGCAGCCGCTGCCGGTGCACGCCCGAGCGCATCGCGCGCTATCTGGGCAAGCTGTCCGGGCCGCTGCTCGATCGCATCGATCTGGTGGTCGAGGTGCCCGCACTGGAGCCGGCCGAGCTGGCCACGGCCGCGCCCGGCGAGTCCAGCGCGGTCGTGGCCACGCGCGTGCTTGCGGCGCGCGCTCGCCAGAGCGAGCGGCAGGGCGGCGTCAACGCAGCACTCGCGCCGCGCGCGATCGAACGCCACTGCACGCCGGACGCGGCCGCCCGCAAGCTGCTCGAAGATGCCGCCGCCGGCCTGGGGCTGTCGGCGCGTGGCTATCATCGTTTGCTCAAGGTCGCGCGCAGCATCGCCGATCTGGCCGGGCAGGAACGGGTGGGTGTGGCCCATGTCGCCGAGGCCGTGACCTACCGGCGTGCGCTCGACCTTCGTCGTCGCGGCTGAGCGGCGCTATCGCCGGCGCGCCGCGACCGGTATGCTGTAGCGGCTCGCCGGCATTTGGCCGCGCGAAGGTAAACACGACACCGCATGCCCGCTACCCACCCTTGGATCGCCGCATTGCTCGCCGCACTTGCGGCGATCGGTCCGTTCTCGATCGACACCTACCTGCCGGCCTTTCCCGAAATGGCCGCGGATCTGGGCGCCACGCGCATCGAGGTACAGCAGACCCTCACCGCCTACATGGTGACTTTCGCCGCGATGGCGTTGTGGCACGGTGCGCTGTCCGACCGCTTCGGGCGTCGTAACGTGATCCTGGTGGCGACCTCGCTGTTCGGCGTCGCCTCCCTGCTGTGCGCCTTTGCAACTTCCATTGAATGGCTGTGGGGCGGGCGCGCTTTGCAGGGCATGAGTGCCGGTGCCGGCATGGTGGTGGGGCGTGCGGTGATCCGCGATATCTTCGATGGCGCGCGTGCGCAGAAGCTGATGTCGCGCGTGATAATGATCTTCGGCATCGCACCGGCCGTCGCGCCGATGGTCGGCGGCGCCCTGCTGCTGGCCTTCGGCTGGCGCTCGATCTTCGTCTTCCTGGCGGTATTCGCTGGCGTTCTGGTGTGGATGAGTTGGCGATTTCTGCCCGAGACGCTGCCGCCCGAGCAGCGCCAGTCGCTGCATCCGGTGGGGCTGGCGCGCGCCTATCGCGCGGTGTTCTCGAGTGTGCCCTTCCTGCTGCTGATCGCGGCCGTTGCCCTCAACTTCAACGGCTTCTTCGTGTATGTGCTGTCCGCTCCGGTATTCGTGATGGAGCACCTCGGGCTCGGACCGGGCAGTTTCGCGTGGCTGTTCGTGCCGGCGGTGGCCGGCATGATGGGCGGCTCCTGGCTGTCCGGAAACATTGCCGGGCAATGGACGGGGCGACGCACCGTGATCACCGGCTTCGTCGTGATGTTCGCGGCCGTCGGTATCGGCGTAGTCCACGCGGCCGTCTTCGCGCCATCCGTGCCGTGGTCGGTGTTGCCGGTGGGCATCTACACCTTCGGCATGGCTTTGGCGATGCCGACGCTCACGATCTACGCGCTCGACCTGTTCCCGGCGCGTCGCGGGTTCGCATCGAGCTGCCAGAGCTTCGCGCAGGTCGGCCTGAATGCACTCACCGCAGGGCTGTTCGCGCCGCTGCTGTGGGGTTCGCCGCTCACGCTGGGCGCGGGTGCGAGCGTGTTCGTCGCGCTGGGGCTGCTGTGCTTCGTCGTCTGGGCGGCGATGGCGAAAAATTCCCGCTAGCAAGGCGCAGGGCGCAATCGCCGAAGGGCATGCGCCGCAATGGGCATTCATGCGGCGGATTACGCTGCGCTAATCCGCCCTACCCAAGCCGTGTACGGCGTCCGACCGCTTTCTGCCTCAGCACTGCTCCCACGGCAGGCCGTCATGGCGCCAGCCGTTGACGGTGCCGCGATGGTGTTTCTCGTCGAGTTCGCCTTCGAAGCCGTAGAGCACGTTGAAGACGTTCTTGAAGCCCGCCTCGGCGAGCGCCTCGCCGGCGCTCACCGAACGGCTGCCGCTGCGGCAGATCAACACCACCGGGCGTTCCGTGCCGTGACCGGCGAGCTTCTTCACCTCGCCGACGAAATGCGGGTTCACCTCCCAGTCCGGGCCGTCGTTCCACGAAACGTGGATGGCGCCGGTGGGGTGGCCGACGAACAGGTACTCGATCTCGCTGCGCACGTCGATCAGCAGCGCTTCGGGGTTGCTCTGCAGGAAACTGTGCGCCTCTTTGGGCGTGAAGTGTTTCATCGCGGATGCCTCTGCTGAAGGACGAGCATATTAGCGTATTTGGACACGCTTTCGGACCCTGCGGCGCTCAAGAGCCGACGCGTGCCAGCCGCAACATGCGTGATGCGCGGTCGATCAGCACCGTCAGCAACACCATCATCAGCAGATAGGTCGAGGCCCGCTCGAAGCGGAACCACTCGAAGTTGAACGCGAACTCGAAGCCCAGCCCGCCGACGCCGATCAAGCCCAGCACGACGGCCGCGCGCACGTTCGATTCGAACTGGAAGAAGGTATAGGTCATCCAGTCGCGCCAGGCCATCGGTGCCGCGACCGTGCCCCACAGCACCAGCGGCGACGCGCCGATCGGCTCGAAGCGACGATGGGGCAGGTTGTCTACGGCTTCGCCGAACACGCGCGCCAGCACGCCCAGCGTGTGTACGGCGATGGCCAGCGTGCCGGCCACCAGGCCGGGGCCGAAGAAGGCGATGAACAGGAAGGCCCAGGTGACTTCGGGCACGCCGCGCGAGACCATCGCCAGCGCTCGGGCCGCGACCAGTCGGGCCGCGCGGCCCGCGCGGCGCAGTACGCCCGGCGTCTCGCCGGTAAAGCGTGGTGCATGCCACTGGCAGCTCGCCGAATGCCAGTGGTTGATCGCGATCGCCGCGGCCGTGCCGAGCAGGGTGCCGACCGTCGCGATCGCCAGCGGAATGCTCGCCGATTCGACCACGCGCAGCACGAAGGCCGCATCGAGCTGCGGCGAGAGCAGGCGCTCGAAGAAGCCCAGCCGGGTCCAGGCCTCGCCGGTGAGGAACTCCCCCAGCGGCGCCAGATGGTTGCGCGCGGCGCCGTCGTCATCGCGATTGCCCCAGCCCATGAACCACACCGACCAGACCGCCGTGGCACTGACAAAGGCGGCTGCCCACCACGGCGCGCGCGGCGCCCGACCCGATTGCGAGGGCCCGGCGGTCGTCCATGTGACCGATGCTGCGGCGCGGTTCGGGTCGCCGCGCAACTGGCGGCGGATGTGGTTGGCGGCCAGATCCGCGGTCAGCGTCAGCAACAGCGTGAACAGGATCAGCGTGCCGACCTTGTCCCACGCGCCGAAGCGGATCTGATACCAGATCTCCGCACCCAGGCCGCCGCCGCCCACCGCGCCGATCACGGCTGCGTTGCGGATCGCGCACTCGGCGCGCATCAGCGTGAAGGAGAGCACATTGCGCGAGGCCAGCGGACGGATGCCGTACAGGAAGGTGGCAATGCGTCCGGCTCCGAGCGCGCGCACCTGCGCGTAGCGGGTCTCCTCGACGCCGTCCCACAGCTCGCTGTAGACGCGGGCGAGGATGCCGGTGATGTTGAGCGCCAGCGCCAGCGCGCCGGTGAGCGGGCCGAGCCCGATCATTGCCACCAGGATGATGGCCCACACGAAGTCGGGCACTGCGCGCAGCACGTCCTGCACCAGCCGGCAGGCCGCGCACAGCAGTGCGCGTGGCGAGCGCAGCGGAAAGTGCCGCCAGACTCCGCGTGCGTCTTCCTCGCCGACACACACGGCGCGGCTCGCACCCATCGCCAGCGGGTAGGCCGCGGCGACCGCCAGCGCGGTGCCGAGGATGGCCGCCGAGAGGGTCTGCAGGGTCAGTTCCCAGGCGCGGGCGAGGAATTCGTGCGACAGGTCGGGCGAGGCGAGCGCCACCAGCCATTCGCCGATGCGCGCGGCCGCCGCGGCGCGACGATCCGGGTCGGTCAGCGCCGCGAAGTCCCATTCGGCTGCCGCGAGCGCAGCGCCGAGTGCGAGCAGCACCGCGAGAATGGCGACGAAGTGTCCCCACGGTCGCCGGCGCAGCGCGAGGGGCGAAGACGTGTTCATGCCGGGAGCGCGAGCTCGTCCAGATGCAGCGCGCGATATTCGGCGCCATACAGTTCGCGCAGCAAGGCGCGGTCGAGCGTCTCCGGCGTACCGCTCCAGAACAGGCGTCCGTCCTTGAGTGCGACGACGCGATCGAAGCGCCCCGGCAGCAGATCCAGCGTGTGCAGATTGACCAGCAGCGTCGCACCGTCATGGCTCGCGAGCTGGCCCAGTAGCTCAATGATCTCGCGTCCCAGGCGCAGGTCGAGCGCGCTCACCGGCTCGTCGGCCAGCACCAGTTTGGGCTGCTGTACGATCAGGCGCGCTACCGCCACGCGCTGCTGCTGACCGCCCGACAGTTCATCCGGCAGCGACCACAGCCGGTCCGCCAGTTCCACGCGTTCGAGGGCGGCCAGCGCGCGATCGACCTGCTGTGGCCAAAGCAGGGAGAGCAGTGCGCGCGGCAGCCACCAGTGGCCGAGCCGGCCCATCAGCACGTTGTGTACCACGCGCAGTTGCGGGATCAGGTTGTCCTGCTGCTGCAGGAAGCCGAGTTCGCGGCGCATGGCATCGAGCGCGCCGCCGGTGAGGTGGCGCGTGTCGCGTCCCAGCGTGACGACCTCGCCGCCGGCCGGCTTGACCAGCCCGGCGATGAGGCGGAACAGCGTGGTCTTGCCGGCGCCGGAAGGACCGATCACGGCCACGCGCTCACCCGGCGCGACGTCGAGCGTGATGCCGTCGAGCACCGTGCGGCCGGCGTAGGCGACGGCGGCGTCGGTGATGTGGACGGGGAGGGTGGAGTCCGAGGTCATGGTCCCGTTCCCGAAGATTTCGTAGGGCGGATTACGCTTCGCTAATCCGCCCTACGAGGGCTGCATGACGCAATCAGCCGCCGATGTCGATGCCCGACTGCAGCAGGTCCACGTAGCCCTGCCATTCGGAGATGTCGGCCTCGATGAAGCGACCGGCCTTCAGATACTCGAGCACCTTCTTGCCGTTGTCGTCGCTCTCGCCCAGCGTGAGCAGCGCGGTGCGCAGCTCATTGAGCAGGTTCTCACCGAGGTCGGACCGCGCGGTCAGCGCGTAGTTGGTGTACTCGGGCGTGGTGTAGATGACCGGCGCGCGCACCTTGAGCTCGTCCGATCCCTTGTCCCAGCTCGCATAGTTGAGGGCGCCGACCTGGTGCGTGCCGTCGCCGACCATGCGCATCGTGACGTCGTGGCTGCCCGAGTAGGCGACCGTGCGGAAGACCTTCTCCGGCGCGACGCCCGCCTCTTCCTGGAAGAAGCTGCGCGGCATCAGATGGCCCGACGTGCTGCTCTTGCTGCCGAAGGTGAAGCTCCAGCCCTTGCCCTGGGCCAGACCGGCCAGTTCGCCCAGATCGGCGACCTCAGACACACCGGTGGCCGGGTTGGCGATGAAGTAGCTGACGAAGCCCTTGTCGATGTCGCGACAGCCCAGCACCGTGAGCTCGTCGCCCATGACGATGCGCGCCTGCGCCACGGTCACTGCGCCCAGCCACGCGATGTGCGCGCGCCCGGTGGCCAGCGCGGTGACGCTGGCCGCATAGTTCTCGACGTGCATGTATTCGACCGGGATGCCGACGCGCTCGCCCAGGTACTTTGCCAATGCGCCGAAATTCTCGCGCATGCGATCGGCGTCGCCATCGTCGGGGATGGCGGTGATGATCAGCTTTTCGGGGCGTTCCGCGGCTGCGACGGTGCCGGTGAACAGGGCCGCGGAAGTCGCCAGGGCCGCGATGGACAGCAGAAAACCTCTGCGCGAGGCAGATCGTTGGAACATGTGAATCTCCCGTATTCATGGACCGACATCGGGGCCGTCCCAGCCACCTCGGTGCGGGCTGCGCCGGGGTTTAATCGGGTGCGCGCATGCGCGCACCGGTGCATCGTGGCGGTCGCTGCCGCCGCCGGGCGGCCGATGCACTGATCGGCCGTTCGTGCCCGGAGTGCGCGTTCGAGTGCGCACGGGCGTGCATCTTGCCGCCGTCCCGTGTCCGGAGCAAGCGATGTGCGGGTGCCGGCGTTATCATGAACGGCTCCGGCGCATGTAGCGCCGCACGATTCACCCGGAGCATCACGATGAGCAAGTCACCGCTTTCCGACCTGCGCAAGAACTACGGCAAGCACAGCCTCGAGGACCATGTGGTGCCGGACGATCCTTTCGACCAGTTCGAGGCCTGGCTGGCCGATGCGCTGCGCGAAGACGTGCCCGAACCCAATGCAATGACCGTGGCCACGGTCGGCGCCAACGGGCGGCCTTCCACGCGCATCGTGCTGATCAAGGGCTTCGATCGCGACGGCATCGTCTGGTACACCAACTACAACAGCCGCAAGGGCCGCGAGCTGGTGGCCAATCCGTTCGCGGCCCTGCAGTTCCACTGGGTTGAACTGGAACGCGTTGTGCGGATCGAAGGCAAAGTGGAGAAGGTGTCCGAGGCAGAATCCGACGCCTACTTCGCCAGCCGCCCGCTCACGCACCGTATCGGCGCGTGGGCGTCGAACCAGAGCGAGGAGATCGCCGATCGTGGCGTGATCGTCGCGCGCGCGGCCGAATACGGGCTCAAGTTCGGCCTGCGTCCGCCGCGTCCGCCGCACTGGGGCGGCTACCGGCTGAAGCCGGACTACTGGGAGTTCTGGCAGGGTCGTTCGTCGCGCCTGCATGACCGCTTCGCCTACGTCCTCGGGGACGACGGGCGGTGGACGCGCAGCCGGCTCGCGCCCTGAGCGCTCCCGTCATCGAACCCGCCCGCAGCGCGGGCAAAGCGAGGCGACCATGGTTGCGAGAATTTCCGGCTGGCTGGTAATGGCGCTGGCCCTGGTGGTGCTGTCGGGCTGCGCGAGCATGCAGACCCAGTTCGCGCGCGAGGCCGAACTGGTGGCCGCGCGCGGTGAGCCCCACCGCATCTGGGACAACCCCGACGGCACCCGCACCTACGAGTATTCGACCCAGCCCAACGGCTCGAGTACCTGGATGTACACCATCGATGCCAACGGCAGCATCGTCGAGCAGCATGATGCGCTCTCGCCCAGGAACCGCGCCCGCGTCGAGCGCGGCATGAGCAAGGACGAAGTCGCGCGTCTGCTCGGCGAGCACGACTCGGTGCAGATCTACCGGCGTCTGAACGAAGAGGTGTGGGACTGGAGAATCCCCACCGACCACGGTTTCGCCGGCACGTACTTCAACGTGCACTTCATCGACGACGTGGTCGACCGCACCAGCATCACGCAGATCCACTACGGTGGCGACGGCGGCCTGAGCGGCTGGTTCGGCCACCCGTTCGGCTGGGGCATGGGCATTGGCTACCACCACCATCCGCGCTTCTACGGCGGCTATGGTCATCCATGGGGCTGGTCGCCATGGTATGGCTGGTAAGCCCTTGTTTTGCGTGCCTGAGCGAGTAACGGTAAACTCGCAGGTTTGCTGAGGAGCGCTGCGACCCGCCACCGGGCCAGGCTCAGCAACCGAACAACGGCGCTCGCAAATCCCCACCGGGGATTTGTGGCGCCGTTTCCTTTTGCAGCGCGCGCCATGCCGGCCCCCGAAACGCCCGAGGTAACGCATGCAGCCCGACCGTAGCGACGAACTCCGTACCCTGATGTCCGAGCGCATCCTCGTGCTCGACGGTGGCACGGGCACGATGATCCAGCAGTACGCGCTCTCGGAACGCGAGTACCGCGGCGAGGGCGTCACCGACCGCTTCATGGCGCACCCGCGCGATCTCAAGGGCGACAACGACCTGCTGGTGATCACGCGCCCGGAGGTCATCGTCGAGATCCACCGAGGCTATCTCGAGGCCGGCGCCGACATCATCGAGACCAACACCTTCAACGCCACGCGCGTGTCGCAGGCCGAATACGGGCTGGAAGATGTCGCGTACGAGATCAACGTCGAGGGCGCACGCATCGCGCGCGAGCTGTGCGACGAATACACCGCGAAAGACCCGGCCAGGCCGCGCTTCGTGGCCGGCGTGCTGGGCCCGACCTCGCGCACGCTGTCGATCTCGCCCGACGTCAACGACCCGGGTTTCCGCAACATCAGCTTCGAGGCACTGTTCGACGACTACTACGACTCGGCCAAGGCGCTGATGGAGGGTGGCTCGGATCTGATCCTGATCGAGACGGTGTTCGACACGCTCAACGCCAAGGTCGCGGTGTTCGCGCTCGAGCAGCTCTTCCACGACATCGGCCGGCGGCTGCCGGTAATGATCTCCGGCACCATCACCGATGCATCGGGCCGCACGCTCTCGGGCCAGACGGCCGAGGCCTTCTGGAACTCGCTCGCGCACGCACGGCCGCTGTCCTTCGGGCTGAACTGCGCGCTCGGTGCCAAGGAATTGCGCCAGCACGTCGAGGAACTCTCGCACCTGTGCGACACGCATGTGTCCGCCCACCCCAACGCCGGCCTGCCCAACCCGCTCTCGCCCACCGGCTACGACGAAACGCCGGAGGAGCTGGCGACCGCGATCCGCGAATGGGCCGAATCCGGCCTGCTCAACATCGTCGGCGGCTGTTGCGGCACCACGCCCGAGCACATCGCCGCAGTCGCGCAGGCCGTGGCGGGCCTGCCGCCGAGAAAGATCCCGGAGATCGAGAAGAAGGCCCGGCTGTCGGGCCTGGAGCCGTTCAACATCGGCGCGGACTCGCTGTTCGTGAATGTGGGCGAGCGCACCAACGTCACCGGCTCGCGCGCCTTCGCGCGCATGATCCTCGAGGACCGCTTCGACGACGCGCTGGCCGTTGCGCGCCAGCAGGTGGAGAACGGTGCGCAGGTCATCGACATCAACATGGACGAGGCCATGCTCGATTCCAAGGCCGCGATGGAGCGCTTCCTCAAGCTCATCGCGTCCGAGCCGGACATCTCGCGCGTGCCCATCATGATCGACTCGTCCAAGTGGGAGGTGATCGAGGCCGGCCTCAAGTGCATCCAGGGCAAGGGCATCGTCAACTCCATCTCGATGAAGGAGGGCGAGGAAGAATTCCTGCGCCAGGCGCGTCTGTGCCGCTATTACGGCGCCGCCGTCATCGTCATGGCCTTCGACGAGAAGGGCCAGGCGGACACCTTCAAGCGAAAGACCGAGATCTGCAAGCGCGCCTACGAGCTGCTCACCAGCGTCGGCTTTCCGCCCGAAGACATCATCTTCGACCCCAACATCTTCGCCATCGCCACCGGCATCGAGGAACACGACAACTACGCCGTGGACTTCATCGAGGCCGTGGCGTGGATCAAGCAGAACCTGCCGCACGCCAAGACCAGCGGCGGCGTGTCGAACGTGTCCTTCAGCTTCCGCGGCAACGACGCCGTGCGCGAGGCCATCCACACCGTGTTCCTGTACCACGCGGTCAAGGCGGGCCTGACCATGGGCATCGTCAACGCCGGCCAGCTCGGCGTGTACGACGATCTCGACCCGGTGCTGCGCGAGAAGGTCGAGGACGTGGTGCTCAATCGCCACCCCGGCGCCGGAGAGGCGCTGGTCGATCTGGCGCAGTCGGTCAAGGGCAAGGCGAAGGAATCCGGCCCGGATCTCACCTGGCGCGAGATGGACGTCGAGCAGCGTCTGTCGCATGCGCTGGTCAAGGGCATCACAGAATTCGTCGTCGAAGATACCGAGGAAGTGCGCGCCCGATACGAGGCCGAGGGCAAGCCGCCGTTGACGGTGATCGAAGGCCCGCTGATGGACGGCATGAGCGTGGTCGGCGATCTCTTCGGCGCGGGCAAGATGTTCCTGCCGCAGGTGGTCAAGTCCGCCCGCGTCATGAAGACCGCCGTGGCGCATCTGATCCCCTACATCGAGGCCGAGAAGCTGCGCACCGGCGCGACCAACAAGGGCCGCGTCATCATGGCCACCGTCAAGGGCGACGTGCACGACATCGGCAAGAACATCGTCGGCGTGGTGCTCGGCTGCAACGGCTACGAAGTCATCGACCTGGGCGTGATGGTGCCGTGTGAGAAGATCCTCACCGCCGCGCGCGAGAACGACGCGCAGGTGATCGGCCTGTCCGGCCTCATCACGCCGTCGCTCGAAGAGATGAGCCACGTCGCCGCCGAGATGAAGCGTCAGGGCTTCGATCTGCCGCTGCTCATCGGCGGCGCCACCACCAGCCGCGCCCACACCGCGATCAAGATCGCGCCGCACTACGACCATCCGGTGATCTACGTGCCCGACGCCTCGCGCGCGGTCGGCGTGGTCACCTCCATGCTCTCCGAAGGCCAGAAGACCGCCTACGCCGCGCAGATCGCCGCCGACTACGAGCGGATCCGCGAACAGCACGCCGCCAAGAAGGGCGTGACGCTGGTCAAGCTGGAAGAGGCGCGCGCCAACCGCTACCGCTGGGACAGCGTCGCCGACTACGTGCCGCCGGTGCCGACGACGCTGGGCGTGCACGCCATCGACGTGCCGCTGGCCGAACTCGTGCCCTACGTCGACTGGGCCCCGTTCTTTCAGACCTGGGATCTGGCCGGCAGCTACCCGAAGATCCTGGACGACGAAGTCGTCGGCGAGACCGCGCGCGGCGTCTTCCGCGACGGCCAGGCCATGCTCGATCGCGTGGTGCGCGAGAACCTCGTCCAGGCCCGCGCCGTGTTCGGCCTGTTCCCGGCCAACACCGTCGGCCATGACGACATCGAGATCTACGAGAGCGAGGCGCGCGACACGCCGCTGATGACCTGGCACGGCCTGCGCCAGCAGCACGAACGCCCCTCCGGCAAGCCCCACTGGTGCCTGGCCGACTTCATCGCCGACAAGGATTCCGGCGTGCCCGACTACATCGGCGCCTTCGCCTGTACCGCCGGCATCGGCATCGAACCGCATCTGGAAAAGTACGAGGCCGAGCACGACGACTACCAGGCCATCATGCTCAAGTCCATCGCCGACCGCCTGGCCGAAGCCTGCGCCGAATGGCTGCACGCCCAGGTCCGCCGCAAGCACTGGGCCTACGCCGCCGACGAGACGCTCGACAACGACGCCCTCATCAAGGAGCAATACCGCGGCATCCGCCCCGCCCCCGGCTACCCCGCCTGCCCGGACCACACCGTCAAGGGCGCGCTGTTCGACCTGCTCGACGCCCCGCACAACGCCGGCATGCAACTCACCGAGAGTTTCGCGATGATGCCCGCAGCCGCCGTGTCAGGCTTCTACTTCGCCCATCCCGAGTCCCACTACTTCGCCGTCCCCAAGATCGGCCGCGACCAGCTCGAAGACTGGGCCGAGCGCACCGCCATGAGCGTAAAGGACGCCGAACGCTGGCTGGCGCCGCTGCTCTGAACCATCCACAACCTGTCATCGCGAGGCCACAGGCCGAAGCGATCTCACCCCGATGAGAGATTGCCACGCTGCGCTCGCGATGACAGCCACCACCGCTTCCCGTAGGGCGGGATAAGCGCAGCGCATCCCGCCGGATGTCTTCACCATTCGGTGTATGATGACGCAGACTGATAACGCTCAGGAGCGCCCGCAATGCGCACCATCATCGACCTGCCGGAAGACCAGTACGAAGCCTTGAAGTCCCTCGCTAAGCGCGAGCAGGCCTCACGTGCCGAGGTGGTGCGCCGCGCACTGGCCGAGTATCTTGCGCGGCGTGCACCGGAGGCGCAGGACGACGCCTTCGGCCTGTGGCGTGACCGCGCCGAGGATGGCCTTGCCTGTCAGGAGAAGCTACGGCAGGAGTGGGATCGGTAACGAAGTCCATGAAGGCGCTATTCGATACCAACATCCTGATCGACTACCTCAACGGCGTGGATGCCGCGCGCCGCGAGATCAATCGTTATGAGCAGTGTCTGATCAGCCCGATCACCTGGATGGAAGTCATGGTCGGAGCCGACCCGGGAACCGACATCTCCGTACGGGCCTTCCTCGCCCGGTTCTCTCAAGTCCCGGTCACGTCTGAAGTCGCCGAGCAGGCCGTCGAACTGCGGCGCCGGCATCGCCTGCGCCTGCCCGACGCCATAATCTGGGCGAGCGCTCGGGTCGAGGGCGCACTGCTCGTCACCCGCGATATCAAAGACTTCCGCGCAGATGCGGCCGATGTCCGTGTGCCTTACCGCGTCTAAACCCGCATGTCTACACGGAAGCCCGAGCCGGCGAACCTCTCAGCCCCATCGAACCGTTGGAGTAGCGCCATGAACGAGATTCTTCGCATCACCAGCGTCACATGGGTTGGAGGGCATCGATTGTCACTGCGTTTCAGCGATGGCACGTCGAAGGTCGTTGACGTCTGGCCCCTACTCAATGGCCCGGTGTTCGAGCCGCTGCGCGAGGAAGCGTACTTTTCCAGGGGAACGCTGGACTCCGTCTGCGGAACGGTCGTCTGGCCCAATGGCGCGGATTTCGCGCCCGAGGCACTCAAATCGCTCGCGGCTGAAACGGCGAGCGCGACCTGAAGATCCCATAGAGCAGGACAAGCGCAGCGCATCCCGCCGCATGTGTTGATCTGACCCGCGCCAATCCCCTGCGCCGTAGGTTGCGATGAGCGCAGCGAATTGCGATCTCCACCTACTCTGTGCCTCTGCCGCGCAATCCGCGCACACCCAAAAACCCTGCCGTCCAGCTTCTCGCCGTCTTCCAGTCCATATCCCGACACATGCTGGATGCGTGGCCGTTCACATGTCTTTCGCAGTCAAGCACGCACGCAGTCAATGAGCCGTACGTCGTAAGGTACTGGCGCGCATCGAATTTTTATGAAACAGTGCGCGGCATGACGCGCAATAAGGACGCCCGCACGTTGATTGGATATCGATGCGTGCAGTCTAATCACTGTTAGGTGTAAATAATGTCAGACGACAAATCAACGTCATTAGTAAATCTTGGTGACCTTTCGAAGCCAGCTAATACCTTAATTGAAAAGGTGTCTTCTGCAATTGGTGGAATTTTTGAGCCATGGCAGATTAAGCGTGTAGCTAAGGCCGAAGCTGAAGCAGGCTTGATCAGGGCGAAGACAGAAATTGAAATAACAGATTTACATCGTCGAGCTATGCACAGGTTCGTTGAGGAGGAAGCCAATCGGCAAGAGAATATGGAAGAAATAACCAGAAAATCTCTTCCTCACCTAGCTGAGGAGTCGAATCCAGAAAACATGGAAAATGATTGGGTTACTAATTTCTTTGACAAATCCAGAATTGTGTCCGATGAAGAGATGCAGAGTATATGGGCGCAAGTTCTGGCTGGCGAAGCAAACACGCCTGGCTCATTTTCTAAACGCACAGTGAACCTGCTTGGAGATCTCGACAAACGAGATGCGGAACTATTTCAGACGTTGTGCAGGTTCGGATGGATTTTCGGAAAATTCACTCCATTAGTCTTTGATACCCAAGACAAGATCTACAACAATCTTGGTATTAATTTTGCGAGCTTGTCACACCTGGATAGTTTGGGGCTCATTCAGTTTGGCGGCGTATCAGGCTTTAACAGGCAACGGCTGCCTAAGAATTTTTCAGTTTCCTATTGCGGGCAAGTTTTGCCATTAACGATGAACAAAGAGACAGACAATACACTTTCTATTGGCAAGGTGTTGCTAACGCAGGCAGGTCAAGAGTTAGCGCGGGTCGTTAAAGTACCTGGCGTTGACGGGTTTTATGACTACGTTAAAGAAAAATGGAAGGCGCACATTCCGAGCGATGAAAGCACTTAACAATGCCGTCAACTCGGACGCATTTTCGTTCGCTTTTCTCGCTACAAATGGGCCGGTTACGGCAGGCGTTAGGCCTATAAAGACGTCATGTTGAACAACAATAACTACATTGATATCGATCTGAATGTGAAGGATCAATACATCTATCGAATTATTTCGATTGATCGCTTGTTTGAGCTTTTTTTAAATAAGAAGAATGTATTGGTAAGCCCAAAAAAATGGGAAGATCCATTCGAAAACTTTATATTAAAGTCAAAGGCTAAGCTGCCAGATGGAGAAATGGTTGATTTTGGATTTAGAGATGATTTCTATGGCCAATGCTGGTCTCGCCATAAGGCATCAGATGCCATGTGGAGAATCTACTCACCCAAATCTAATGGTGTAAGAATCAGAACAACCATTCCGAAGCTTGCCAATAGTTTGGCTACCGGACTTCAGCCTTGGCAGAACGTTCAGTGTTTTATCGGGAAGGTGAAATATCTAGATAACAAGAAAATGATGGATTTTGCTAATACTGTATTCAGGGGAAAAATCAATCCTGAAGCATATGAACTCGCAAAAACACTCCTTGTTAAGAGGCCGGCATTTAGGCATGAAAATGAGGTTCGTCTTTTATATTTCGAGAAGGAAAACAGCAATCCTCATGGGATCTATAAATACGCCATTGACCCTCATGATCTAATCGATCAAATAATGATTGATCCAAGGGTCGATTATCCAGAATTTCTAAAAATAAAAGCTGACATCAAATCCAAAACCAATTTCAAAGGCAAAATATTAAGGTCATTACTGTATGCTCCACCAAAGAACATGGTATTTCCCTTTGGCGTATAGATGGTCTAACAAGGCAAATGCACTCGGACGCCAAAAAGCGCCGCTGCGCTCTGTTTTTTTCCTCCGGTGATTTGCGGCGTTAGTTTGCGAGGAGGGTCCACTTGAACGTCTATTTCTCGGACTGGTTTGATGTCTCCCCAAGCGACCTGGAGGAGTATGGGGCATTCAATATTTCTCTCATCAACGACCTTCCTGTCTTTATTGATCCATTTCTTTTGTTCAGTAGCGACAAGCCAGAATATCAAGCGCTTCATGACAAAATAATCAATTATATTAAGTTTCTTCGGGAGATGTCCGAGTCTGGAGCAGTATCTAGAGGGCTTGTCCAGCATTGGTTCCTATTTCCAGAGGTCAAGCAAAACTGGCTTGGCTTTAGCAAGATCGGAAATAGCGGATCAGGCCTTGGTGCAAAATTTGCCGCGGCGCTGAACAATAATCTCTCCACGATATTTACCGACTTTGGGGCGGAGCAGGTCACTAAAGGCAGGCTAGTCTCAACTTCCAAGTGCAACACCCATCATTTAGGGTGTTGTCATGCAGAGAAACTACACACACTTGTCGGCTGAGGATCGCGGTTTGATCATGGCGGAACAACTGCGCGGCAGCTCGGGAGCGCGCATTGCGAGAATGCTGGGCCGCTGCCGTTCGACGATTTCGCGCGAGTTGAGCCGTAATCGGGCGTCGGATGGCAGCTACCGGGCCAGCATCGCTGGGAGCGCGTACCGGCGCCGTCGTCAGGCCAGCGTGCGGCGATTGAAGCTGATGGAAGGTTCGGCGCTGTATGGTTTTGTGCGCCACAAGCTGCTCGACCGCTACTGGTCGCCGCAACAGATCGCTGCCAGACTGCGCCAGATGCATCCCGACGACCCCACCTGGCAGGTCAGCCACGAGACGATTTACGCGAGCATCTACGCGCATCCGAAAGGGGCTTTGCGCCAGGGCATGATCGCCGCGCTGCGCCAATCCAAGCCCGCGCGCGGTCGCCCGCGCCGGAGCGCGGCCCGTCCTGGTGGGCTGCCCATTGCCGAGGCGCTGCGCATCCACAACCGCCCGGAGGAAATCGAGTCCCGCCAGTTGCCCGGGCACTGGGAAGGGGATTTCATCAAGGGTGCGTTTAATCGCTCGGCCGTGGGTACGCTGGTCGAGCGCAAGAGCCGCTTCGTGGTGTTGTGCAAGATGGACGGTTGCAGCGCCGAGGCGGCGCTGGAGGGTTTCACGCGGCAGATGAAGAAGATGCCGGCCTTCCTGCGCGAGAGCCTGACCTATGACCGGGGCAGCGAGATGGCGCGTCATGAGGAGTTGGCCCGGCGACTGAAGCTGGACATCTGGTTTGCCGACCCGTACAGCCCTTGGCAGCGTGGCAGCAACGAGAACACCAACGGCCTGCTACGCCAGTTCCTGCCAAAGGGCGCTGACCTGTCGCAAGTCAGCCAGATCCAGCTCAACGCCATTGCCCGGCTGATGAACGGACGACCCAGACAGACGCTGGAATGGAAAACACCGGAAGAAGTCATGGCGCAGGACATCGCTCAATTTCGCAACCGTGTTGCACTTGATTCTTGAGGCGGAGCAGTCACTTGGAAAAATTGTGCTTGGTAAAGGATGGTGTTGGAAAAGACAACGTAAGCGATTTCACGACAAACTTGATTAAGGGATTTCTTTGCGAGTACACGGCATCATTTGCACAAAAGTACATCGATCAGTCTCGTATCAAGTCAGTGATGGTTTCTCATGCCGAGTTTGACTACGGTACGAGACGATGGCTTGGGAGGCGATACGCGCTGCCCTATATCGACGGCGACTATGTGTTGCTGACTCCAAAGGATATTCTTACCAAAGACGACGCGTGGATTAACAAGCACGATATCATCGGGGACTTTGATGATATTCTCGAGTCGATGCCGAATTCAGAACTGCGCGCGCAAGTTAATGAGTATTTTCTTAGGCGTATTCCTGAAGACTCCAAGCAAAAGGAAGTAAATGAAGCGATATCAAGTACGCTCCGTAAATTTCCTGAACTTATTGATTACTACATCAGGCTTAAGGAAAAAACTAGCGACAAAGCTTCATCGTTAAGCAGTCAAAAGATACGTGATACCGAAGCGGTATTTATTGCGCAGGTATCAAGGCTAATAGAGGAGTTGCGCGATGATAGTGAATTCTACGCGACACCTGATGATACGTACGAAGAGGCGTATAAACGGGTCATGTATCTCAAGCAGGTAATCGAAAACAATGATGGTTATCGCATCTTCTATATGAAGGGAGAGCCAATAAAGCGCGAGTCTGACTTGCAGCTGATGTTTCGTCTTACCTGGTATGCGTCGGTAGACGATGTCAATGCCGAGGTAAACAATGGTAGAGGGCCAGTTGATTACAAAATATCACGAGGTTCTAGAGATTCAACTTTGGTTGAATTTAAGCTGGCCAGTAATTCAAAGCTCAAGCAGAACCTTGAAAAGCAAGTGGAGGTCTACGAGGCGGCAAATCAAACCGATAAGTCGATAAAGGTAATTCTTTACTTTAATGAGGGTGAGTTGGCGAAGACCCTGAAAATAATGAAGGAACTTGATCTTAGAGAAGGTAAAGAGCTGGTGCTGATAGACGCGCAAGCATCAAATAAGCCTTCAGGATCAAATGCTAAGTAATCTAGCAGTCCGCTACACAAGGACAAAATCACTCGCTAGCGCTCGTAATTTTTCCTGTGAGCGGTGGCGTTATGTGTGTCTATCAACGTCGAGCCGACTCGCCCCGCCGATACCATCCTACCGCCGCAGAAACCTGAGCCATGCAGCGATGTTGATGAAGCTCATCAGCGATTGCGCAACATAGGTCATCGCAGCCGCTTCGAGGATGCGTCGCGCATGAGGGTAGTCCGATTCGTGCAGATATCGCCCCTTCTCCAGCATCGGCAATGCCCTCCGGAAGCTCGCATCCATCTCGGTGGGCAACGTGACCAGGTGCACCAGCGCCGCCAGCCCCATCGACAGCAGACCGGCGACGATGAACACCAGACCGGGCGCGGGATGACGGGTGATGACCGTTATCACGGGCACTGCGACCATGATCATCGCGCCCAGGCGTTGCCCCGCAGTTGCCAGGCGAACGAGGTGTTCGCGGGTCTGCAGCGGCACATAGCCTTCGGCATGCTGGATCGCATGCCCGACCTCATGCGCTGCGACCGTCACTGCGGTGAGCGAGTGCTTTTCGTAGTTGTGCGGGGACAGGCGGACCGCGCGCGCCAGGGGATCGTAATGATCGCCGCGCTCCGTGGCTTCGACCTTGACGTCCGGGAGACCATGTCGATCGAGCAGTAGACGGGCCAGCTGTGCGCCACTTCCGTAGTAGCGGTCTGCAGGCTCACTATAGTGTTCCATCGTACGCCTTACCCACCAGCCGGGTAGCCAGATGGCTAGCAGAATCAAGGGAATGAAGACGATGAGCAACCGAGCCATGACGGCGCATCCGATATAACATTTGTGCCGGGTCCGGTGTATCGGACAGCCCGGAGCGCCCTGCGTTCGAGCGTCCGGGCGTGACGCAATCGGAGCGAGAGTCACCGGGGCGAGGGGCAGCCCGCGTAGGGCGCAATAGCCGAAGGGGATTGCGACGGATGGGTCGCGACGGAGGTGCGCATGCGGCGCAATGCGCTTCGCTGATTGCGCCCGACGTGTCCCGTCAGGCGGCCGTGTCGAGTTGCCACCCCGGGAAAACCAGGACGGCCGGATGGCAGTGCAGGGCCACGGCGAGGGTTTTGGCACGCTCTACGCCGAGGTTCACGCGACCATTCTCGATGCTGGAAATCGTCGTCTGAGGGATGCCGCAAAGCGCAGACAGTTGCGTCTGGCTCAGTCCCTGAAGCTCGCGGATGATGCGGACGGACTCCCCCGGAGTCACGTCCACGCGTTTCTTGGCGGGTAGGTAGTTGCGCATATGTCCTTCCATTTCTCGTATCGCTTCAAGGACTCGACCGGTATGCGCCCGGATGAGACTTCCTTGTCAACCTGGCGATTCTTGAGAATCTGCCACAGCATGGATGAGGGTGTAAGCCCTTTTCACTACTGCCGCAGACGGTCGTAAGCTCTTCTGTCGGGCGGTCGGTTCGGAAATCGAAACTACGTCGTCCGTGCCGCAACGGGCTACATGAAGCGCTCCGCATGAGGTGCACGAGTCCCACGAGGTGCCCCGACGATGTTGCTTTCTCCGGACAGAACGGTTGCCTTCAGCACGGTCTTCGTCGCGCTCGCAGCATTCTTCTGGGGGCTGGCGGGTGGGATTGGCGGCGTACTCACGGCCCAGGGCTGGAGCGCGGTGGTGGTGTCGTTCTACCGGGGCGCGATCGGGCTGGTGTTCGTGCTGGCCTGGCTGGCAGCGCGGCCGGGTGGCAGCGGGCTGGGGAGTGGTCGGCTGTGGTTCTGGTCGGCGATTGCCGGTGTGGGCGTGGCGGGCAACTTCGCGTTCTATTTTCTGAGCATCGCGCATGGTTCGGTCGCGGTTGCCGCGACGCTGATGTATTGCGCGCCGGTGTTCGTCTATGGGGTGTCGTTCGCGCTCGGGCTGGAGCGGCCGTCGGTGGCCAAGTGGGCCGCGATCGCGGTGGTGATGCTCGGCGTGGTGTTGCTGACGGGCGTCTACGAGCTTGGCGCGGGCGAGGTCACGCCGATCGCCGCCGGTGCCGGGCTGCTTGCCGGGCTGTTCTATGCGCTGTTCATCTTCGGCTTCAAGTACGCGGCGCCGCATGGCAGCCCGCAGGCGATTCTCGTGATCGCGTTCGCGGTGCTCAGCGGCATTCTGGTGTGGCTGGGCGATTTCGCCGAGACCGTGGCGGTGCTGACCGCGCCGGCCTGGCCGCTGTTCGTGCTGCTGGGGGTGCTTGGCGCGGGCCTGTCGTTCGTGTGCTACATCGTCGGGCTGAACCACACCGCACCGACGGTGGCGGCCATCGTGGCGATGGTCGAGCCGGTCACCGCCTCGCTGTTCGGGGTCGTGGTGCTCGATGAGCGCCTGGTCGCGCGGCATGGGCCTGATTCTGGTTGCCGTGACCGCGCTGAGCGTATATTCGAACGTCCATGCCCGCGCGGGCTCCTGACCCCCGACCTTTCAGCGTGCCATGCCCGAATTCGTCGAACCGTTCGCACTGGGAAGCGCTGCGCTGCTGGAGGCGCTGGGCGTTGCCATCATTACCTTGATTGCCTTGTACGGCCTGGGCATCGCCATCCGCGAACTGGCCATTCGCGGCGCCGACCGGGATCTCGTCTTCCAGGAATTGCGCGAGCGCCTGGGGCGCGGGATCCTGCTCGGGCTGGAATTCCTGATCGCCGCCGACATCATCTATACGGTGGCGGTCGACCTGTCGTTCGAATCGGTCGGGGCGCTCGCCATCATCGTTTTCATCCGCACGTTCCTGAGCTTCACGCTGGAAGTGGAACTGACCGGCCGCTGGCCGTGGCAGAAGGCCGCCGCCGAACAAAAGCGCGATGACTGAGAGCGACGCCTACCTCACTTCGCCTCGTCCATCGCCTGCAACTGCTTTTCCAGTTCGGCCGCTTCGGCGCTGAGCAGCGAGTAATTCATGATGTCGCCGTTGCGCTGGTACTGCATGGCCTGCTCGAGTTTCTGCTGGTATTGCTGCTGCAGGGCCTTGCGAGGGTCTTTCCTGAACAGTCCGAACATGGTTTCTCCGGGTTCGCCGCTGCGGGGACGCGGTGGCGCGAGTGAAGGGTGGGGATAGGACTGTCGGTTTGCCCGGTGGTTCGACTTCAGGCGGATTCCTCGCCGATATCCTCATTCCACAGATCGGGCCGCTGCGCGATGAACTCGCGCATCAGCGCCTCGCATTCGGCGTCCTGCAGCACGTCGACCTGCACGCCGCGGCTCTTGAGCAGTTCCTCCTCGCCCATGAAGCTGCGGTTCTCGCCGATGACGATGCGCGGGATGCCGTAGAGCAGGATCGCGCCGCTGCACATCGCGCAGGGGGAGAGCGTGGTGTAGATCACGCTGTCGCGATACACGGCGGCGGGCTGGCGGCCGGCGTTCTCGAAGGCGTCCATCTCGCCGTGCAGGATGGCGCTGCCCTGCTGCACGCGGCGGTTGTGGCCGCGGCCGATGATGCGGCCGTCGTGCACGATGACCGAGCCGATGGGGATGCCGCCCTCGGCCAGGCCCTTGCGGGCCTCGTCGATGGCAGCGCGCATGAATGTGTCCATGATGCGTCCTGTCAGGTGTGGTCGTGGGGCGATTATGGTGCAATGCGCGGGCACCGCGTCGGCTGCATTCACGGCTGAGGGTGGAGGTCGGGCCGTCGCGGGCAGACTAAGCTCAAGGTATCGAAACTTTTCGAGGAGATTCGCATGATGTCCACTGCACCGCTGCGCCATGTCGCCGGCGCCCTGCTCGCGGTCTTTGTCCTTGCGGGATGTGTCGCCTACGGCGTCGAAGAGCCACGCCATGTCCGCTCGTTCGAGATTCCAAAAGGTCACATGCCGCCACCGGGAGCATGCCGGATCTGGTTCCCGGACCGTCCGCCGGGCCAGCAGCCGCCCCCGGGGGATTGCTTCGAACTACGGCAGCGCGTGCCGCCCGGCGCGGCGCTGGTGCGCGGATGAACGGGATGGCGACGCGACCGCGCGAGCGCGTTCTCCGGGGGCGGCCGACATGAAGGCAGCGCAGGCATTCTGGGACAAGGCTGCCCCGCGCTACGCGAAGATCCGCATCCGCGACGAGACGAGCTACCGGCGCAAGGTCGAAATCACGCAGCAATACCTTCGACCCGACTGGTCAGTGCTGGAGTTCGGCTGCGGCACGGGCAGCACCGCCATCGAGCACGCGCCGCACGTGCGTCACATCCTGGCCACCGACGTTTCCGGCCGCATGCTGGAGATCGCGCAGGACAAGGCGCGTGCGGCCGGCATCGACAACATCACCTTCCGCTGCGGCACGCTGGACTCTGCCGAGCTGCCCGCCGGCGGTTTCGATGCCGTGCTGGGGCTCAACGTGCTGCATCTGCTCGAGGACGTCGCGGGCGCGATCGCGCGCGTGCATCACCTGCTGCGGCCCGGCGGGATGTTCGTGTCGAGTACGGCGCTGGTCGGTGAGCTGAAGCTGCACTGGCGAATGGCGATTCCGTTGATGCAGACGCTCGGGCTGGCACCGCACGTGAGCCGCATCAAACATGCAGAACTGTGCGCGATGCTCGCCGACGCGGGCTTCGTCATCGAGCACGACTGGCAGCCGGGCCGCGCATCGGCCTTCATCGTCGCGCGCAGGCCGGAATGACCCTCCCCGCCGCGGAACGGGGTCGCGCGGCGGATGAGCTGGAGCGCTGAATGGGGGCTGGCGATGCGCAAGCGCAGCGGGAGCACCCGCCCGCCCGGACTAAGCTCATGCGCACGCCCCTCGACCCGGTGCCTCGCCGATGTCCTCGCCCACAGCTCGGGCCGCTGCAAGATTCCCTGTCTTTCTGATCATTGCGGGTCTAGGCTCGTTGAATCCGGCGACGATTCGTGGAGCCCTTCGCGGCACGGGACGGCCGGGCACTGGAGGACAACCATGTCTGGCATTGTTTCCGGTTTTCGCTCGTCACGAATCCCCTTGCTTGTTTGCGCCTTGGCGCTGCTCATGCCGGGTCTGCCGGCGATCGCGCAGCCACCGCCTGCGGAGCCGGCGCTTGTCCGGGATGCGGACGACCCGCAGTTGAACTGGGGAGCCTGTCCCGCGTTCCTGCCGGCAGGTTGCGCTCTGGCCGTGCTGCATGGCGACCCCGCGGCCGACAATGTCGATGTCTTTCTCCGGGTGCCGGGCAAGTCGTATCTGCCCGCGCACTGGCACACCTCGGCCGAGCGCATGATCCTCGTGGCTGGTGAGATGCATGTCACCTACGAAGGTCAGGAGCCGCTGGTGTTCCGCCAGGGAAGCTACGCATACGGCCCGCCGGGGCGAGCGCACGAGGCCACCTGCGTGAGCGACACGCCCTGCGTCCTGTTCATTGCCTTCGAGTCTCCGCTCGACGCGGTGCCGGTCGAGTCCGCGAGGTAGGAATCGAGTTCGAACCGTGCGCTGCGGAGGGCACGGATGCGATGATCCGTGACGAAACTTCACGCCTTCCTGCGCTTTCGAACCATCCACGGCAGCACATGCAGCACGAAGAGCGCGATCAGCGTGCTCAGCACCGCGGTGGCCTCGTTGCCCAGCCCGACGGCGACGCCCATCGCGGCAGTCAGCCATAGCCCCGCGGCAGTGGTGAGGCCGCGCACGTCGCCGGTGTCATTGCCCTTGATGATGGTGCCGGCGCAGATGAAGCCGATGCCGGTGATGATCCCCTGGATCACGCGGCTCATCGCGTCGTCCATGGACCAGGCCAGGCCCGGAGCGATGACGAACAGCGCGGACCCGAGCGCGACGAGCATGTGGGTGCGCAGCCCGGCGGCCTTGCCCTGGCTTTCGCGCTCGTAGCCGAGCGCGGCGCCGAGCAAGCCGGCGAGGAACAGGCGCAGTGTGATGCGCGTGGCGTCCTCGACATCCGACAGGTCGGAGAATTCGGCGGCGATGGTTCCGATGACGATTTCCCAGGTGGACACTGCTCGACTCCTTGGGGCGTGTCTGCGTACTCAGCGCTCAGATCAGTCCCTGCAGGACAAGCCCGAGCGTGAGCGTCGTGAATCCGAAGGCGGCCAGGGCGAGCAGGCCATCGCGGCTGACCAGTGCGAGCCCGAACGCCGTCAGGGCAAGGCCAGCGCCGGTCGCCGAGAACGGCACCAGTTCCATGGCCGGCATGCCCAGCGCGATGATCGCGCAAACCAGTGCGATGACATACCTGCCCGAGGCGCGCACGAGTGCGATCAGGCGCGGCCGCAACAGGCCGTCGATCAGGCGGGCGGGTGGCCGGATCCACTCGAAGGCACGGCTCACCTTGCGATGGTCGATGGTGCGTTGCATCAACCACTGCGGCAGCCAGAATTCCTTTTCGCCGCATAACAGCTGCATGGCGATCAGGAGCACCATCAGCCCGACGGCGGTGGATACGCCGGGAATGCCGCTCAGCGGAGATGCAGTGGTGAGACCCGCGGCCAGCAACAGCGGGCCGAACGAGCGCGTTCCCACCGCTTCCATCACGGTCGCCAGGGAGACTTGGTCGTGCTTGCGTGCGGCGCGCTCGATGTGGTCGAGCAGATCTTGCAGGTTGTGCGGTTCCTGAGCCATTGCCGATCTTTTCCGGCTATCACAGACCGCACAGCTTAAGGCCCGCAATATCGCTGCATTGAAACAGGGTGCAAACGGACTCGACGTCGGCAGCGCGCGCGTTGTCGGCGCAGAGTCGGGCGATTCGCCTGCCCGGCCGCGTGGGTCATCGTCCTGGGAGCCGCCATGTGAAGATGTGTTCGGCTACCGCGGATTCGGCAAGGGAATGCGGTCGTTGTCAGCCGACGCAGTTGACGTCGTCATCGTATTCGCTGAGCATGGAATAACGGTTCGGTCACAAGCTGCCTAGCGTCGCTTTGGAGATACGCCGATGAATGTCGAGCTTCTGGAAACCGTGCAGGCCGCGCTGGGCTGGAGCACGTTGATCAACTTCGTCGTGCTGATCTGGTGGTTCGCCTGGTTCGCGCTCGCGCGTAACACCGTGCGGCGCTTGCACGGCCGCTGGTTCGATCTGCCGGACGCGCAGTTCGACGCCATACACTACGGGGGCATGGCGATCTACAAGCTGGGCATCCTGCTGTTCAACCTGGTGCCGTACCTGGCTCTGCGGATCGCGACCTGAAGCGGGGCCGCACGCCACGAAGCCGCGCGCTGTCGGCCTGCGTCACTTGCGCGCGAAGCGCAGCAGCACGACCGCCGCGAGCGCAAGCAGGAAGATCGCGCCGGCCTCGATGAGGATGTTGGACGGGTCCATTTCCTTGCCCTGCAGTACGATCAAGCGCGCCAGCGCCGTGATCGCGATGAGGATGGGGAACACCATGGTCAGACCGCGGCCCGAGTAGAACACGGCGACCATGGAGATCACCTCGGCATACAGGAACATCAGCAGGATATCGCCGAGATTGACCGCACCGGCTTCGAACACCGCCAGGATCTCCATGCCCGTGGCGACCACCGTCATGATCGCGACGACCAGCAACAGGGCGCGTTGCAGGTATTTCAGCCCGCGTTCGACGACGACCTCCTCGGTGTCGCTCACTTCCACCGGAGGCTCGGAAGGGACTTTCTCGCTGGCGCTCGTCGTCTTGCTGTTGTCGGTCTGCATTTGGCGTGAGGCCTCCGGGCATCGCTGGAATCAGCGGGCAAAGGGTCTGCGGATGGAATCGCGATGGACGGATTCCGCGGCGCACGTGCGGCTTCACGGCTTCCGCTCGCCTCGACCCCCGCTCCTCCGTGTCATCCACAGCTTGTGCGCTGCAAGAACAGCGTGCAGCATCCGCCGAAACGGGAGGGGGGCGTCCAACATGGATTCAACAACCGTTTATGTCAAGACCGCGCTCGGCCACGAGGAGGTCGCGACGCGCGGCCGGCATGTGCCGGCACGCGTGCGGGCGATGCTCATCATCATCGATGGCCGGCGTTCGGTCGGCGAGCTGTTGGCCAACCATCCGGCGCCGGACGAGGCGCGCGACCACTTGCAGACCCTGGTCGACGGCGGCTTCATCGCGCCCGCGGATGCGGTCGCGGCCGACTCAACGCCGGCTGCGGGGATGACGGGTGAGGACTTCGCCGAAACGCGCCGGGCGGTGGCCGCCGCGCTGGTCGATTTCCTCGGGCCGGATGCCGACACCTTCACGCCGCGCATCGAACATGCCGCCAGTCGCGACGAACTGACCGCCGAGTGCGAGACGCTGTTCCGCATGCTCGAGCAGACGGTCGGTCGTGCCCGCGCCGAACGCTTCCGTGACACGGTCATGTCGCGGCTGGGCTGACGCGCCGCGCCTCAGCCGCCGCTCAGGGCCTGCACGATCGCCACCTCGTCATGCGCCTCGAGCACGCGCGTCAAATCGAATACCGACTTTCCATTGACGAAGATGCGCATGTGCGCCCGCGTGCGGCCCTGTTCGTCGACCAGGCGAAAGCGCATGCCCGGATAACGGCGATCGAGGTCGTCGAGCAGCGCGTCCAGCGTCGTGCCTTCGGCCTCGACTTGCGCGGCTCCGGTGTAGGACTGTAATGGCGTCGGGATCAGTACCTGCATCGTCGCACCCACGCGGTGTGCGCCGCCTCGACGGCGTAGATCTCGGGCAGGTGGCGGGCGATGCAGCGCCAGTGCGCGCCTTCATCGACACTGGCCCACAGCTCGCCACTGGTGGTGCCGAAGTACAGGCCGACGGGATCGTGCGCGTCCGCGCACATGGCCTGGCGCTTGACCGTCCACCACGCCTGTTCGCGCGGCATGCCCTGGTCGAGCCGCTGCCAGCTCGCCCCTGCGTCCTGCGTGGCATAGACGGCGGGGCGCCCGTCCGGGCTGGTGCGCGGCCACACGTCGCGCCCATCCATCGGAAATACCCAGGCGGTGTCGGCGTCACGCGGATGCACGACCATCGGAAAGCCGACGTCGCCGACTTCGGCCGGCATGGCGCGGCCGATGCGCTGCCAGCGGGAGGCGGGGCGGTCGAGGCGATAGATGCCGCAGTGGTTCTGCTGGTAGAGGCGATCCGGATTGGTCGGACACATGCGTACGCAGTGCGGGTCGTGGAAGGTGGGGTCGCTGCGCACGAAACCTTCCACCACATCGAGTCCCTCGAGCAGCGGCGAGAACGTCTCGCCGCCGTCGGTCGATTCGTGCACGCCGCCACCCGACATCGCGAAGTACAGGTGTTTGGGGTCGCGCGGATCGACGATGATGGAATGCAGCTTGGGCCCGTCCGGCGTACCGTCCTGCACCGTGCCCATCCAGCGCCGGTAGTCCGGGTCGTCGTTGATGCACGAGAACGGCCGCCAGGTGTCGCCGTCGTCGTCGCTGCGGAACAGCCCCTGCGGCGAGGTGCCGGCGTACCACGCGTGCGGCTCGTTGGCGTGGGCCGGCGTGAGCCAGAACACCTGGCCGACCGCACGCCCGGCGCCATCGTCCGCCCTGGCGAAAGCCGGCGGGCGGGCGGCCTCGCTCCAGCTCGCGCCAAGGTCGGTCGAACGAAAGATCGTCGGCCCCAGATGCCCGGTGCTGGCCGCCGCCAGCAGGGTGCGCCCGTCGCGCGGGTCGAGCACCATGTGATGGATGATGTGACCCAGGAAATGCGGGCCATCGGCGCGCCAGTGCTCGCGTGCGGGGTCGCCACGAAAGATCCATGCGCCTTTGCGCGTGGCCACCAGAATCGTCGTTTCTCCTTGCATCGTCGGACTCCTCGCAGCGGGCGGCCGGGGCGGCGCCCTTCACACCGTGGTCGAACGGCAAGGGCCGATTTCGACATCGCGCTCGTCGGTCACGCGCGCACCTGCGGAATCGCCGGTCGTGGCCGCAGGCATTGCGCCCGAGATATGACATGGTGTTGACTGCGGCGAAGCGCTCGGCTACCGTCGTCGATGACGAATGGATTGCTTGTCTCCTGCTGCCGTGGCCTGGCCGGTCCATTCGTGCGGCTCGCGCAGTGTTCACAGCTGCGACCGAAAACCGCCTGCGCGGGCCGCCCAGGCTTTCCACTTCGCTTCTCCGGCGACGTCCCCGGAACGGTCCCGGACCGTTCCGGTTCTTTTTTGCGTGCGGAACCCGTACCGCCTATTCTCGCTCAATGACGCTATCCGGTTCGCCGGCAATCAGGGAGGAGACAGGCATGCATGCGACACGATGGCCGGCGGTGCTCGCCGGGGCAGCGATGATGACGGCTGCGGCCTTTGCGCACGCGGACACCGTCAAGGTCACGCCGCTGGGTAGTCACGACGGCGAATTCTGCCCGCTCGACCGCGCGCTGGTGTTCGAGGATCCGGACGGCACGCGCATTCTGTACGACGCCGGACGCACCGTGCGCGGGCCGGACGATCCGCGCCTGGGCAGGATCGACGTGGTGCTGCTCAGCCACGTGCATGGAGATCACCTCGGCGACGCGATCCAGGCCGAAGCCAACGCCGGCACCTGTGCCAAGCCGGATTTCTCGGTCAAGGTCACGCCCAATTCCAACAGCGTCGACATCGTCGTCGGCAAGAAGGCGAAGTTCATCGTCGGCGGCGAGATGCCGGCCTTCTTCCAGAACCGTGTGGAAGCGGCCGGTGGCGAGCGCAGCCAGGTACAGCTGGTGCGCTTCGGCGCGTCGACTCGGGTCGGCGGCGTGGATATCGCCAGCGTGCCGGCCGTGCACAGCAACGGTCTGGCGCCGATTTTCATCGGCAGCGAGTACGCGAAGATGCTCTCCGAGGTCGGGCTGACCGCCTACGTCGGCCCGCCGGGCGGCTATGTGCTGACCTTCAGTAATGGGCTGGCCGTGTATCTGTCGGGTGATACCGGCATCACGGCCGAACAGGATCACGTGGTGCGCGGCCACTACGGCGCGAAGCTCGCGGTGCTCAATATCGGTGGCACCTTCACCACCGGCCCGCGCGAGGCGGCCTATGTGATCAACGATCTGGTCAGGCCGGCCGCCGTGATCGCCTCGCACGCCAACGAGCCGGCCACCGAAGGCGGCAAGCTGAGGGCGGGTACCAGGACCGAGGCCTTCATCAAGGCCGTCGAGGTGCCGGTGCACCTGCCGCTGTCGGGACGCACGATGGCGTTCGACGGCGCAGCGAAATGCACGAGCGGCTGCTGAGCGCGATGCAGACGTAGAAACGGGGCGGCCATGGCCGCCCCGTTTGCGTTCACCGTGTGCGGGCTCAGGCCGGAGCGTCGAGCGCGATGTCCACCATCAGCTCGTGGCCGAGGCCGTCGAGCATCTCGCGCAGGGTGTCGTCGGCCAGCGCCTCGGGCACCACGAGCAGGGCGTGGACCTTGAACACGTGCGGCTCGTCCGGACGCTCGCCGACGATCTCGGTGTCGAGGTTCTCGATGCTCACGCCGCGCTCGGCCAGGCTGGTGGACAGCCGGCGCACGATGCCGGGGCGATCGGGGCCGGCCAGTTCCAGGCGCAGCAGGCGGCGCCCGGCAGGCACCGGACGCGCGTCGCTGCGTGCGATGGCGATGGCCAGACCGTCGTCCTCGAGTTTCCTGAGCGCGGCGATCACGGTGTCGGCGTCGTCCGGTGCGACCTGCAGATGCACGATGCCGGCGAACTGCCCGGCGACGCTGGTCATGTGACTGTCCGCCCAGTTGACGGCCGCGGTCTGCGCGCAGTCCGAGACCTTGCGCACGATGCCGGGCCTGTCCGGGCCGATCACCGTGACCACCAGCGAGGTCGTCAGCGCCTGATCCTGTTCGACGAGCTTGACCGTGCGCCGGATCATCGGCGCGCGCGTGGCGAAGCGCGGATCCTGCGCCTGGGCCGGCAGCGTGCCGTGCTCGGCGGCGTGGCGCACCACCTTGCGCACCAGGTTCAGGCCCAGCGGGCACAGCGCGCGTTCCCACAGGTCGCGCGCGCTCTCGCCCTTGAGCACGAAGCACCAGTCCTGCGCGGCGATGGCACCGTCATCCCAGCCCTTTTCCAGGTGGTAGATCGAGCCCCCGGCGATCGGGTCGCCTTCCAGCAACGTCCATTCCACCGCGGCGATGCCGCGGTGGCGCGGCAGCAGCGAAGGGTGGTAGCCGATGCCGCCGATCTTCGCGCGTGCCAGCGCCTCCTCGGTGACGAAGGCGTGCGTATGCGCGGCGATGATCAGGTCGCAGTCTTCCTGCAGCGCGGAGCCGGGCACGGTGCGCGGACTCTCCAGGATGGACAGTGGCAGGCCGGCCTTCGTCGCGGCCAGCGCGAGTCGGTCATCCTCGGCGGGTGCGACCACGCGCACGACCTCCATGCCGTCTTCGAGCAGGTTCGCGAGCACGGTCGCGCCGAAATAGCGCGAGCCGATGACGGTGCACCTCATGGGCTTCTCCTGTATCGGTTGCGGGCGTGTCGCAGCACGCCGGGTGGGGGCGATGTTACCGCGTTCGCGGCGCGCTTTCCTTGTCGGTTTCGCGCCGTGTGCCGTGAAGCGGCGCTGTCGCCATGACCAGTCCGGGGGCATACTGCGGGTCACTTCATTGTTCCTCCGCAAACGGGGGGCAACCGCGATGGATTCAGCCCTCTTTCTGCAGTTCGACGTGGCGCCGGCCGTGCGTGCGGCGCTGGCCGCCATCGGCCGCAGCGAGGACGTGCATTGGTCGCCCGACGGGCGGCGCATCGCGCTGGCTGCGTTCGGGCGCGATGCCTTGCTGGTGATCGATGTGACCATTGGTGACGGCGATGTGCCGCAGCTGGCATTGACGCGTGCGGTGGAAGTGCGTTGCGCGGCTTTTCGTTGCCCGCACGGGGTGTTCTGGATCGACGAGCGGACCGTGATGGTGGCCAACCGCGAGGGCGACGTGCTGGTCGTCGAGCCCCCTGCCGGGATCGGTGCGGATGGGGTGCGCGAAGTCGAGGTGCTGCAGGCGCTGCGTGCGAAGGGGCCGGACCAGGTGATGACCCCGGGGTCGGTCAGTGTCGTGCGCGTCGGCGCCGATCTCTATGAAGCCCTGGTGTGCAACAACTACGTCGACCGCGTCACGCGTCATCTGCTCGACGCCCGCGCCGACTATGCGATCCGCAGCAGTTGCGTGTTGCTGCATGCCGGACTGGGCGTTCCCGACGGGGTCGCCGTCAGCCACGATGGGGCATGGATCGCGATCTCGAACCACGAACACCACTGCGTCTGCCTGTATCGCAACCGCATCGATCTCGATGCCGTATCTGAGCCCGAGGGCGTGCTGCAGGGGATCGCCTATCCGCATGGTGTGCGCTTCATGCCGGACGACGGACACATCCTCGTCGCAGACGCGGGCGCGCCCTGCGTGCACCTCTTCGCGCGCGGTGACGCGGGCTGGGAGGGTCGGCGCACGGCCGCGCGGTCGCTGCGCGTGCTCGACGACGGGACCTATCTGCGCGGCCGCCACAATCCCAAGGAAGGTGGGCCCAAAGGCATTGCACTCGACCCCGCCGGGCGGGTCATGGCGATCACGTGCGAGGAGTGCCCGCTGGCCTTCGTCGATCTGAAACCCTTCGTCCCGGTCCGGTCTGCGGCGAACGGGGCGGACGCGGGCGCGGAAGTCGAACGCCTGCGTGCGATCGTCCTGCGCGAGGCCGCGCGTGCGCGCCGTTCGGACATCGCGGCGTGGCATCAGGCGACGGAACGCTTGCGTGCCATCGAGGCCAGCCTGTCGTGGCGGGTGACGGCACCATTGCGCTGGATCGCAGGCCGCGTGCGACGCTGATCGGGCCCCGGTCGAGGCCGTGTGCGGTGGACGTCGCGCGTGCCACGGGTACCATCGCACGCTGTGATTGGCAGGAGAGTTGCGGTGTCGGAACGGCGTGGTCCGGGTTGGGTGTTCGTATGGTCGGTGCTGGTGCTCGCCGCGTTCGTCGGCATCGGGGTCGCACGACCCGATGCGCTGGCCGGTTCGGCCGCGCGTGCGCTCGAGTTCACGACGACGCATTTCGGCTGGCTCTACCTCTTCGCCACCACCGGCTTTCTGGTGTTCTGCCTCAGCGTGGCGCTGTCGGACTATGGCCGCATCCGTCTGGGGGCCGACGGCGAAGTGCCCGAGTTCTCGTATCCGACCTGGCTGGGCATGATCTTTTCGGCCGGCATGGGCGTCGGCCTGGTGTTCTGGGGCGTGGCCGAGCCGATGACGCATTACGTCGAGCCGCCGCTGGGCCGCGCCGATGCGCGCAGCGCCGAGGCCGCGCGGCTGGCCATGCAGTATTCGCTGTTCCACTGGGGCTTTCACCAGTGGGCCAACTTCGCCGTGGTCGGCCTGGCGATCGCCTACGTGCGCTTCCGTCAGCAGCGTCCCGGGCTGATCAGCGAGACTTTCCGTGCCAGCATCGGAGATCGCGCGGGCGGATCGCTGGGTCACGCCATCAACGTGCTGGCGGTGGTGTCCACGGTGTTCGGCGTCGCGACCACCCTGGGCCTGGGGGTGATCCAGATCAACAGCGGTCTGGGCGCGGTGGGCGACGTGGCCTTCGGCGTCGCGCCACAGCTCAAGATTCTCGGTGGCATCACCGTGGTGTTCCTGCTGTGTTCGCTGCTTCCGCTGGAGAGCGGCGTGCGCTACGTCAGCGATGCCAACATGGTGCTCGCCGCGGTGCTGCTGCTGTTCGTGTTCTTCACGGGGCCGACCGACTTCATCACCGCGGCGATGACCAACGCCATCGGCGACTATTTCGCCAACATGATCGGCATGAGCCTGCTGATGACCCCGTACACGGGTGACGACTGGGTCGAGCGCTGGACCATCTTCTACTGGGCCTGGGGGCTGTCGTGGGCGCCGTTCGTGGGCAGCTTCATCGCTCGCATCTCGCGTGGCCGCACGATCCGCGAGTTCGTGCTGGGCGTGATCGGCATGCCGGTACTGCTCAGCGCGCTGTGGTTCGCGACCTTCGGCGGTTCGGCGCTGTACTTCGAGATGTTCGACGGGGCCGGGATCGGCGATGCGGTCGTCGTCGAGATGAGCTCGGCGCTGTTCGCGACGCTCGACTGGCTGCCCGGCGCCGATGTGCTGGGCGTGGCGATGCTGGTGCTCATCGTGCTGTTCGTGATCACCTCGGCCAACTCGGCGACCTTCGTGCTGGGCATGTTCACCAGTCGCGGCGCGCTCGTGCCCAGCCGCCTTCTGCGCCTGAGCTGGGGCGTCATCCAGGTGGCGGTGGCCGGCGTGCTGCTGCTCTCCGGCGGGCTGGCCGCGCTGCAGACCATGTCCATCGTCGCCGCCTTTCCCTTCATGGTGCTGATGCTGTTCATGGCCGCCTCGCTGCTCAAGGCGCTGCGCGACGAGCGTCGCCAGCGCGAACTGCACGAGGCCATCATGTGGGAGCGCATGCAGCGGCTGGTCGAGGCCGAGGAGGCGCGACTCGAGGCGGAGCGTCAGGCGGCGTCGCCGCTCCAAGCGGACGCGCCGCCGCAGTCGCGCGAGGTCTGAGCTGGGGTTCGCCGGTACGGTGAGGCGGCGGTCATTCCTTCCCGCGGCCGCGCCAGATGGTGGTGTCGATCTGGTCGGCCAGTTCGGGATAGTCGTCGGCGTTGAAGCGCGGCTCCCGGCCGGCGGCCTTCTGCGCGAAGTAGTCGCGCGTGAGCTTCACGACCAGTTTGGACAGCAGGACGATGGCGATCAGGTTGATCGTCGCCATCAGACCCATTGCAGCGTCGGCCGCATTGAACACCGTCGCGACCGCCTCCCACGCGCCCCACAGCACCATCGCCAGCACGCCGCAGCGCAGCACCGTGATGCCGGTCCGCCCGTCCAGGCCGAGGTAGGCCAGCGCGTTCTCCGCGTAGGAATAGTTGCCGATGATCGACGTGAAGGCGAAGAAGAAGATCGCGACGGCGATGAAGTAGCGCCCGAAGCTGCCGATCTGCGATTCGACCGCCGCCTGCGTCAGCACGATGCCGGTCAGCTCGCTCCCCGGGGTGAACACGCCCGAGAGCAGGATCACGACGGCCGTCGCGGTGCAGATCAAGAGGGTGTCGATGAACACGCCCAGTGCCTGCACGAAACCCTGCGACGACGGGTGGTGGGGTTGCGGCACGGCGACCGCGGCGATGTTGGGGGCCGAGCCCATGCCGGCCTCGTTCGAGAACAGGCCGCGCTTGATGCCGTTGAGCATCGCACCGAGGACGCCGCCGAAGGCCTGCTCGATGCCGAAGGCGCTCTTGAGTATCAGCGCGATGGCGGCCGGCACCTCGGAGAGGTTCATCGCCAGGATGACGAGCGCCATCAGCAGGTACAGCGCGGCCATGACGGGTATCACCAGCTCGGCCACGCGCGCGATCTTGCGGATGCCGCCGAAGATCACGATGCCGGCGAGCACCGCGACGCCCACGCCCACCCCCATCTTGGGCACGCCGAAGGCGCCCTCGATCGCCTCGGCGATGGAATTGGCCTGTACCGCGTTGAAGACCAGCCCGAAGGCGAGGATCAGACACAGCGAGAAGGCCACCGCCAGCCACGGCATCTTCAGCCCGCGGGCGATGTAGAAGGCCGGTCCGCCACGATACAGGCCGTGATCGCTGTGTCCGCGTACCTTGTACAGTTGCGCCAGCGTACTCTCGGCATAGGCCGTTGCCATGCCGACCAGCGCCACCATCCACATCCAGAAGATCGCACCCGGCCCGCCCAGCGCGATCGCCACCGCGACACCCGCGAGATTGCCGGTGCCCACGCGCGAGGCGAGGCTGGTGCATAGCGCCTGGAACGGGGTGATGCCGCCGGCGTCGTGTTCGCGCGAGCCGGTGATCGAGCGGATCATCTCCGGGAAGTGCCGGAACTGCAGGAAGCCCAGCCGCAGCGTGAAGAACACGCCCACCGCGAGCAGACCGTAGACGAGGACGTAGCCCCACAGGATGTCGTTGAGGAAGTCGATCACCAGGGTCATGTCGGCGCGCTCCGTCTGGTCTGCGGCGCAGGCCGCAGGGTGAGCCGCATGCGCCGCGCGCATGAGGGCTGGAGGGCGCGCCCGCGGCCCGCCCGGACATCGTTCGAACCGATGCTAGCGGAGCCCCGCCGGCGGCACAATCGTCGCAGCCGGCCTGGACATGCTCGTGTTAAGTTCGCGCCACTGCGACTCTTGCCGGTGGCGACCAGTTGATCCCATCCTCCCTCGCTCCACGCTGGCGCGCCGCGCTACGCTATCTCGGCTGGGCCGGCTCGCCGCTGGGCTGGCGCGTCGGGCGCGGGCGCTGCCCCAATTGCGGCGGGCGCGTGTTCGTGTCGCTGCGTCCCGATCCGTTCATGACGCGCTGTCTGCGCTGTCGTGCCAACGGCACCAATCTGAGCCTGATTCCGGTGATCCGCGAGCACATGGCGGGCACGCCGGTGCGTAAGGCGTGGGAGATGTCGACCTACGGCGCGACGCTGGATTTCCTGCGGCGCGAACTGCCCGACGTGGTCGCCAGCGAGTATTTCGAGGGCGTGGCCTCGGGCACGTTGGTCGACGGCGTGCGCTGCGAGGACGTACAGGCCACCTCGTTCGCCGACGCCTCGCTCGATCTGGTGACGTCGAACCAGGTCTTCGAGCATGTTCCCGACGATCTTGCCGGATATGCCGAATGCGCGCGCATCCTGCGCCCCGGAGGAGCGCTGGTATTCAGCGTGCCCTTGTACGACATCCCAGTAACGCGGCGCTTGGCGCGCATCGAGGACGGGCGGGTCATCGTGGATGGCGAAGCCGAGTATCACGACAGCCGCGCGAGTGGGCCGAAGTCGGTGCTGACCTTCTGGCGACACAGCGTGCACGACATCGCCGCGCGGGTGGCCGCGGCCGGATTCGACGTGGCCTTGCGCGAAGTACGGGTGGCCACTTCCCAGCGGCATCCGGCCTTCGTCGTGTACGCCATGCGGCGGGTCTAGTCGGCGAGCTTGAGCCGACCGGGATCAATCGGCGGCATCGGCAGGCCGATCATGATCGACCACTGCCGTAGCGGCAGCAGCGACATCTCGAAGAGGCGCTGCAGATCGGCCGGGCCGATGCCCAGGGTGGCGGCCCGGCGGCGCGCGATCGCGCGCAGCGTACCGTCGGTGTCGTCGGTGAACATGCGCTCGGCGAGCAGTCGTGCCAGATACAGGCTGTCGGCCAGCAGCGCCTGCGTGGAGCCGGCCGCGAAGCCGCCGCCCTCGGGATCGCGTTGCCAGTAAACGATGTCGGCCATCGAACTCGGCAGGGTCCAGTCGGTGAGCAGCACGGCCGCGAGTTCGTCGTGGTCGAAGCCGAAGGCCTCACGTTCGAGCGTTTCGATTTCGCTGCCGGACTGGCGCGCGAAGGCGAGAAGGCGGGCGTACTCTTCCGGTTCAGCGGTGGCGAAGGCGAGCCGGCCGATGCCGGCAAGCAGGCCCAGCGTAAAGCCCTCGTCGGCCGAGCGGTCCGCGAGGCGCGCGGCCAGCGCCTCGGCGAGCAAGGCGGTGTGCAAAGAGGCAATCCAGAAGCGGTGATAGTCGAAGCCTTCGCAGCGCATACGTTCGCATTGTGGAATCAGCGACAGCACCAATGCATGGATGCGGATCACGCAGGTGCCCAGGCGTTGCACCGCGACCTCGATGCTGAGCGTGCCGCGCATCGGACGATGACGGGCGGTGGTGGCCGCGCGCAGCACGAATGCCGTCAGCGCAGGGTCGCTGCGGATCACTTCGACGATCTCGCCCAGGCCGGCGGTGGGATCCTGCGCAAGTTCAATCAAACTCAGCGCCGTGCCCTGCGGGCTGGGCAGTTGACTCGCGCGCGCCAGAAAGCGACGGACAGAGCGCAAGACCTCGTGGCGTGGCCGGGTGATGGCGTCGGTGTTCATCGGTCTCATCCTCTCGCGGTTGTGGCTTCGCGCAGGAATACATCGTCATCATGCACCCGACATCGCCACATGACCAGCCCTGCACCTCGTGGCCCTGGCCGCGGCTTGGCGGGGCCCGCACATGGCGCTTTTTGACTCGCAGGCTGCGGCGTTGCATGCTTGGTCGACATTCCCCACCCACCGGACCCACAAGATGGCCGACCGCAACGAAGCCGCGCACCTGGTGCGCATCCGCAAGGCGCTCGACGGCGGTCATCCGCTGGTGCATGTGCGTGGCCAGGACGAGGCGCGCATCGAGGCCGTGCTGGCCGGCTTCGCCGCCGAGGCGGGGCGCTCGCTGGCCGTGTGGACGCTGACCCAGGGCCTGCGCACGGACGGCGCGACCGATGCGACGCTGGCCGACCCGCTCGCCGCCCTGCGCCACGTCATCGCGCAGGGCGACCGCTGCTTCGCCCTGTTCAAGGATCTGCCGCTGCTGCTCGCCGACCGCCCCGAGCTGGTGCGTGCGCTGCGCGACGCCTATCACACCCTGGCCGGGGGCGGCGGTTGCGTGTTCCTGTCCTGCGGAGAGCATGTCCTGCCGGCGACACTCGAGCGCGAGGTCTTCCTCGTCGACATCGGCGTGCCTTCGGAGGCCGAGATCCGCGCCGAAGTCGACGCCGCCGCGCCGGGCCTGGACGGCACACTGGCGGCGGCACTGGCCGCGGCGATGAAGGGCATGATGCTCAACGAGGTGCGTCATCTGATGCGCAGGCTGGCGGTCGAGGGGCGTCTGGACACCGACGCGGCGCTGGCCGAGGTGCGCGAGGAAAAGGCTGCGGTGCTGATGCGCGAGGCCTGCCTGCGCTACGTGCCGGAGACCGTCGACCTCGATCGCGTGGGCGGGCTGGAGAATCTCAAGCAGTGGGTCGAGGCACGCGCGCCCCTGTTCGCCGGCGGCGACGCCGAGCACCGGGTGCCGCTGCCGGCCGGCGTGCTGTTCATGGGCGTGAGCGGCTGCGGCAAGAGCATGGCGGCCAAGGTCATCGCCGGCGCCTGGCGACTGCCGCTGGTGCGTCTGGACATGAACCTGGTGCTCTCCGGCGCCTACGGCTCGCCCGAATACGCCTTCGACCACGCGTTGCGCGTGGCCGAGCAGATCGCGCCGCTGGTGCTGTGGATCGACGAGATGGAGAACAGCTTCGGCTACGACACGCAGCTGCGCGGCGGCGGTACCAACCCCAACATCTTCTCCAGCTTTCTCACCTGGATGCAGGAAAAGCCGCCGGGCGTGTTCGTCGTCGCCACCGCCAACCGCATCGAGAAGCTGCCCGCAGAGGTCATCCGCAAGGGCCGCTTCGACCAGCTGTTCTTCCTCGATCTGCCCACCGAGCGCGAGCGCATGCACATTCTCGACATCCACCTGCGCGCCAATGGCGCCGACCCGGCCGGCTTCAATCTCGCCGCCCTGGCGGCGATCACCAAGAGCTGGAGCGGCTCCGAGATCGAGCAGGGGGTGCGTGCCGGCGTCGTGCGCTCCTGGCAGGAGCATCGTGCGCTGACCGAGCGTGACGTGATGTGGGCGATGTCGCGCATGGTGCCGCTGTCGCGCACCATGTCCGAGCAGATCAAGGCTTTGCGCGCGTGGTCGATGGAGCGCGCCGTGTCGGCCTCGGCGCGCGAGCAGACACCATAAGCTTGGTCTGCGCCGCGAGTCGCCCCGCAACGGGGCGCAGCGCACCGCAATGATGCGCATGGAGAATCGCGCGCACCTGATGAGTGCGTCATGCCGCGATAGTGGCCCCCGATCGTGCGTCGTACGCCTGATTCTGCACGCATGCACCGGATTGGCACGCGAACTGCTTTGGTCTCCCCGATTTTGTGCAATCGGAGAATCCCATGGAGCAGTTCCAGACTTCCGCCGACGTGCTCTTCGTGCTGCTCGGCGCCATCATGGTGCTGGCGATGCATGCCGGCTTCGCTTTCCTCGAGGTGGGCACGGTACGCCGCAAGAACCAGGTCAATGCGCTGGTGAAGATCCTCGTCGATTTCAGCGTCTCGGCCGTGGCCTATTTCTTCGTCGGCTATGCCGTGGCCTACGGCATCGACTTCTTCGCCAGCGCCGAGGCACTGACCGACAAGAGCGGCTACGACCTGGTGAAGTTCTTCTTCCTGATGACCTTCGCCGCGGCGATTCCTGCCATCGTCTCCGGAGGCATCGCCGAGCGCGCGCGCTTCTACCCGCAGCTGGCGGCCACGGCGCTGCTGGTGGGGCTGGTCTATCCGTTCTTCGAGGGCATCGTGTGGAACGGCAACTTCGGCTTCCAGGACTGGCTGGAAGCCACCTTTGGCGCGAGCTTTCACGACTTCGCCGGGAGCATCGTGGTGCATGCCGTGGGCGGCTGGATCGCGCTGGCGGCGGTGCTGCTGCTGGGGGCGCGCAGCGGCCGCTACAGCAAGAGCGGCGGCATCGCGGCGCATCCGCCGTCGAGTATTCCCTTCCTCGCGCTGGGGGCGTGGATTCTCACCGTGGGCTGGTTCGGCTTCAACGTGATGAGTGCGCAGACGGTCGAGGGCATCAGCGGCCTGGTCGCAGTCAATTCCGTGATGGCGATGGTTGGCGGCACGCTCGCCGCGCTGGCGGCCGGGCGCAACGACCCGGGCTTCGTGCATAACGGCCCGCTGGCCGGGCTGGTGGCGATCTGCGCGGGGTCGGACATCGTGCACCCGATCGGCGCGCTGGCCATCGGACTGGTCGCCGGTGTGCTGTTCGTCCGGCTGTTCACGATCACGCAGAACCGCTGGAAGATCGACGACGTGCTCGGCGTGTGGCCGCTGCACGGCCTGTGTGGAGCCTGGGGTGGCATTGCTGCCGGCATCTTCGGCAGCACCGCGCTGGGTGGCCTGGGCGGCGTGAGCTTCATGTCGCAGCTCATTGGATCGCTTGCCGGTATCGTGTTCGCGTTCGTCGGCGGCCTGCTGGTGTACGGGGCCATCCGTGCCGTGGTCGGACTGCGTCTGGGGCAGGAGGACGAGTTCCGCGGTGCGGACCTGTCGATCCACAACATCTCCGCGACCCCGGAGCGCGAAGCGGGCTTCTGAGCAGACGGTGTAGGTATAGTGGGCTCTCTCATTGCTGGGCCTGCCTGATGCGTTTTCTGCCACCGCCCGTCGTCGCCCTGTTGGTCGGTCTGCTGATGTTTGCGGCCGACCGTGTTTTTCCGATCGCCCGTGTCGAGTGGTCGGCGATGATGCCGCTCGCGGGGGTTCTGGCGGCGGGTGCACTGGCGGTGATGGTCTTCGCCGTGATCGAGCTGACGCGCGTGCGCACCACGGTCAATCCGACACGGCCCGAGCGTACGACGACGCTGGTGACGCGCGGCGTGTTCGCCTTCTCGCGCAATCCGATCTATCTGGGTGACGTGCTGCTGCTCGCGGCGTGGGCGCTGTGGCTGGGCAGCTTCGCCGCCGCGCCATGGGTGTTGCTGTTCGTCGCGTGGATCGACCGTGTGCAGATTCCGGCCGAGGAAGCGGCGCTGCGTGTGCGCTTCGGTGACGCGTTCGAAGCCTATCGGCGCCGCGTGCGGCGGTGGATCTGATGCGTCTCAGGCGGTGGATGGCCGATCCGGCTCTTCATAGCAAGCCGGCGTGAAGCGCGGCGTGCACACGGCAAGGAACAGCAGTTCACCGTCGGTACCGGCGGTGATGCGTTGCAGCGTGTCGGGCGGGATCAACACCACGTCGCCGGGGCCGATCTCCTCGCACAAGCGGTCGCTGTCGCCGACCTCGACCCGTCCACGGCCAGACAGGATCACGTAGCGCTCGGTGACTCCGGCCAGCCGGTGCCAGCGCGTCGCCACGCCCGCCTCCACGCGAACGCGCGCGATCGACGCGGCGCCGTCTTCGCTGCGGTTCCACCACTCGGTGATGTGACAGCCCTCGCGGAAGAAATACTCGTCGCCCTCGTCGTGCGCGATCTGCGCATCCATCAGAAGCTCGAACCGGGCTGGGCGAGGAAGACCGCCTCTTCGGCGGTGGTCTCGCGCCCGAGGATGTGGTTGCGGTGCGGATAACGACCGAACAGGTCGATGATGGCCTTGTGGGCGTGGGCGAACTTGAGGTTGTCCTCGAGGCCGGGCTGGTCGAACAGGCGCACCGCGATCTGGTGGATCGCGCGTGACTCGCTGTGCATGTAGGGCATGTACAGGAAGGCGCGTTCGGCGCCGGTGAGACCTTCGTCGGCGCCGATGCGCACGGCCTCCTGCGCCAGTGCCAGCGCGATGCCGTCGGTGGCGAAGGCCTGCGGAGCGTCGCGGTGGATGTGCCGCGGGAACTGGTCGAGCACGATGATCTCGGCCAGGCGTCCGTGCGGGCTCTCGCGCCACTCGTACAGTTCGCAGCGGCTCGCGGCGAGCAGTGTGGCGCCGAAGCGTTCGTGGATGTGGCGGTCGATGTCCTCGTCCTTGCGCCACCAGTCCTTGGGCGTGAGGGTTTCGAACCAGTAGTGCAGGATATCGGTGGGGGCGGTCGTCTGGATGTACATGATAGGGTGACGCTCGAGTTGGAAGAATTTATGATCAGTTGCGCTAATACTCAAGGAGGTACCCATGGCCACCCGCGAAATCACCGCCGAGAACTTCAACGCCATCGTCGAGGCCGGTGGCATCGTGCTGCTCGATTTCTGGGCCGAGTGGTGTGCGCCTTGCCGCAGCTTCGCGCCGACCTTCGAGGCCGCCTCCGAAGCCCATCCGGACATCGTCTTCGGCAAGATCGACACCGAGGCGCAGCGCGAACTGGCCGGTGCCTTCGAGGTGCGTTCGATTCCGACGATCGCTGCCATCCGCGACGGCGTGATGGTCTTCCGCCAGTCCGGTGCGCTGCCCGCGAGCGCGCTCGAGCGCATCATCGCCGGTGTGCGTGAGCTCGACATGGAGAAGGTACGCGCGGAAGTGGAAGCGGACAAGCAGAGCGGTGCGTGATCGAGAATCCGCCCGCATGCCCGCTGTGCGCGGGCGTTGACGGCCGCCCGATCGCTTGCGACGGGCGGCTTTATTTTCGCTGCGCCGGGTGCGGGCTGGTCTTTCTCGATGCGTCGCTGCGTCCGTCACCGGATCGCGAGCGGGCAGAGTATGACCGCCACGAGAACGATCCGGCCGATCCGCGCTACCGCGCCTTCCTGTCGCGCAGCCTCGACGAGGTGCGCATGCGCGTGCCGCCGCCCGCCCATGGCCTGGATTTCGGCTGCGGGCCCGGTCCGGCCCTGGTCGCGATGGCGTGCGAAGCCGGTTACGCGATGGATGCCTACGATCCGTTCTACGCGCCGGACATGCGCGTGTTCGAACGTAGCTACGACTTCATTACGTGTACCGAAGTGGTCGAGCATTTGTTCGCACCCGGCGTTGAGCTGGACCGCCTGTGGTCCCTGCTCGCACCCGGTGGCGTGCTGGTCGTGCAGAGCGCCCGCGTGCTCGACGACGAGCGCTTTCGCAGCTGGCACTATCGCCGTGACCCGACGCATGTCGTATTCTTCGCCGACGAGACGTTCGGCTGGCTCGCGTTACGCTGGGGCGCGCGGCTTTGCTTGCCGCGGCGCGACGTGGCGGTGCTGCTCAAGCCGGACGCGCATGAACGTGTTCAGGGAGAGGACCGATGAAGATCGCATGCACGCTGTTCGCGTTCGCCGCGTTCGCCGCCAGTAGCGCCTGGGCGGACGCCACGCCGCAGCTCGAAGCGTCGAAGATCGAGGCGAAGGTGCTCACGCGCACCACGCAAAGCTGGGACGGCTCGGCGCTGCCGACCTATCCGCGCGCCCAGCCCGAGATCTCGATCATGCGCTATCGCATTCCGGCCGGGGCCGCGCTGCCCATGCACAAGCATCCGGTGATCAATGCCGGCGTGCTGCTCGCGGGCGAACTGACGGTGATTTCCGAGGACGGAGACACGCTGCACATGAAGGCCGGTGACACCATCGTCGAACTCGTCGACAAGTGGCATTACGGCCGCAACGAAGGCGATACCACGGCGGAGATCGTGGTGTTCTACGCGGGCATCGGCGGCCTGCCGGTGGTCGAGAAACAATAGACTGATCGGGTCCCGCGACGGATCAGGACAACAACGAGGAAGTGGAATCATGCAACGACGTGCGTTCATCGCGACGGCGGCCACTGCGGTCGCCGTCGCGCCGTTCATCACGCCTGCCGGTGCCGCCGCACCGCGCCCGGCGCCGGTGCTGCTGACCGTCAGTGGCGCCATCGCCAACGGCAATCGCGGACCGCGCGGCGCACTCGATCAACTCATGCACAAGCACGGCATCGAGTTCGAGCGCGCCCAGACCTTCGATTACGCTGCGCTGGCGACCCTGCCCACGGTGAGCATCGAACCCCAGGTGGAGTACGACGGGCAGCCGCATCGGCTGACCGGGCCGCTGCTCACCACGGTGCTCAAGGCCGCCGGTGTCGCGCTCCACGACGCCGAACTGATGCTGCGCGCGCTCGACGGTTACGGCGCCCGGCTGAATCTCGACGAGGCGCGCGAGCGGCGCTTCATCGTCGCCACGCATCTCGATGGCGCGCCGCTCGCGCTCGGCGGTGTCGGGCCGCTGTGGGCCGTCTACGATCCGGCGCGCGTCGCGGGCATGATGGAGCGGCCGCTCGCCGAACGCTTCGCCGACTGCCCCTGGGGGCTGTATCACATCGAGGTTGCGCCGGCCTGATGCGCTCGCGCCAGGACGCCGTCCGTCACGCGGCGTTCGGCCTGGGCTCGGGTATCACCGGTGCCTCGCGGATGGGCAGGTTCACCAGTGCGGCGGCCGCCGCCAGTGCCATGTCGGCGTACCACATCCACCTGAAGTCGCCGAACTCGGTCACGGCCAGCCCGCCCAGCCACGCGCCGAGAAAGCCGCCGATCTGGTGCGACAGCAGCGTCAGCCCGAACAGCGTGCCCATGTGGCGCACGCCGAAGAGCTTGCCGACGATGGCCGCGGTGGGCGGCACCGTAGCCAGCCAGGTAAAGCCCAGGCCGGCCGCGAACAGGTAGAAGGTCAGCGGGGTCTGCGGCGCCATCAGGTACAGCCCGATCAGCGCCGCGCGCGAACCGTACATCCACGCCAGCACGTACTTGCTGCGATAGCGCGACACGCAGGCGCCCGCATACAGGCTGCCGGCAATGTTGGCCAGACCGATGATGGCCAGCGACCAGCTCGCCACGTTGGGCGGCAGGCCGCACAGATCCACCTCGGTGGGCAGGTGGGTGACCAGGAAGGCGATGTGGAAACCGCAAGTGAAAAAGCCCAGGTGCAGCAGCAGATAGCTGCGGTCGCGCATCGCGCCCCCCAGTGCAGCCATCACGCCGTTGTCCGGGTGTGCCTCGGACGGCGCCTCGGGCCGGCGTGGCACGCGGGTGAGGCGTCGCACCAGCGGCAGCGCGGCCAGCGTCATCAGCGCCATCGCCCACAGCGAGCCCATCCAGCCGATGCTCTGGATGAGCTTCTGCAGCAGCGGCGCGAACACGAACTGTCCGAACGAGCCTCCGGCATTGATCACCCCCGAGGCGGTGCCGCGCGCGGCGGCCGGCATGCGCTGCGCGGCCGCGCCGATCAGTACCGAGAAACTGCCCGCGCCCGAACCGATGGCGGTGACCAGGCCCAGCGACAACACCAGCCCCCAGGTCGAATCCATGAACGGGGTGAGCGCCGCTCCGGCGGCCAGCAGCAGCAGCGAGGCGACCAGCACCGGCCCCGGCCCCCAGCGGTCGGCCGCCGCGCCCGCGAACGGCTGGATCGCCCCCCAGGTGAACTGCGCCACGGCCAGCGCCAGGCTGATGCTGGCGATGCCGAGCCCGGTGGTGGTGTTGAGCGGGCCGACGTACAGGCCCAGTGACTGGCGCGTGCCCATGGTCACCATCAGGATGCCGGCGGCAGCCAGCGTCACGGCGAGGATGTCGGGTCGGGCGATGGAGCGGAACATCGAAAGTCTCCGGACCGGGCGAAAACCCCATCGTCGCCGCAGCCGGCACGCGATGGCTGAAAATTCCTGTGGGCCGGGTGTGGCGGCTTCAGCCCAGCGTCACGCGCGCCTCGCCCGCGCCCATGCGGCCGATGACCCAGCCCTCGTTGCCCTGGGTCTCGCGGATCGCGGCCAGCACCGCATCCTCGGCTGCCGCCTCGCAGGCGATCAGCAGGCCGCCGCTGGTCTGCGGGTCGGTCACCAGCGTGCGCAGCCACGGCGGCGCGTCGGCCGGCAGCACGACGGACGCGCCGTAGCTCGCCCAGTTGCGGCCGGACGCGCCGGTGGCCACGCCGTCTTGCGCCAGCGCGAGGGCCGCGTCGATGAAGGGCAGGCGGTGCGCGTCGAGTTCGGCCGCAACGTTCGAGCCGCGGCACATCTCCAGCAGGTGGCCGGCCAGGCCGAAGCCGGTGACGTCGGTCATCGCGTGCACGCCGCCCATCTTCGCCAGATGCGTGCCGACGCGGTTGAGCGTGGTCGTCCAGCGCACCATCTCGGCGTAGTCGGCGTCCGACAGCCGTGCCTTCTTGAGCCCGGCCGAGAGCACGCCGATGCCCAGTGGTTTGGAGAGGATCAGCACGTCGCCGGCGCGCGCGCCGGCATTGGTCTTGACCTCCGCGGGGTCGACCAGGCCGAGCCCGATCAGCCCGTAGATGGGTTCGAGCACGTCGATCGAATGTCCGCCGGCGAGCGGAATGCCGGCGTCGCGACACACGGCGGCGCCGCCTTCGAGGATGCGTCCGATGACTTGCGGTGGCAGCTTGTCGATGGGCATGCCGAGCACCGCCAGCGCCATGATCGGCTGCGCGCCCATGGCGTAGACGTCGGACAGTGCATTGGTCGCAGCGATGCGCCCGAAGTCGAAGGGATCGTCGACGATGGGCGTGAAGAAATCGGTGGTCGCGACGATGGCCTGGCGCTCGTTGATGCGATACACGGCTGCGTCGTCTGCATGCTCGGTGCCGACCAGCAGTTCGGGTGGCACGATGCCGGGCGGGATGGCGCCGAGCATTTGCGTGAGCAGGGCCGGCGCGATCTTGCAGCCGCAACCGCCGCCATGGGAGAACTGGGTGAGTCGGATGTCGTCCATCGTGGGCTTCCGGAATGCGTGTTGCCCGCAGAGCGGGAGAAGCCGCGATGCTAGCGTGCCGGCGCGCCCGGCGCCAACTCGGTGCCGGCCGGGATGACTGCTTGTGCGTGCGTGGGCCGTGGCGCGGGTCGAACCGGTAGTCGGCCTACGCGGCTCCGGCACGGGATGCGTCCGCGCGTGCTTGCGCCGATAATCGAGGTTTGCGGGAACAGGGGAATTCGATGCGAAGCATCTGCGTGTATTGCGGTTCGGCCCCCGGACGACGGCCCGAGTATGCTGCGGCCGCGCGCGCCTTCGGTGCTGCGCTGGCGCGGCGCGGACTGGGTCTGGTCTATGGCGGCGCTTCGGTCGGGCTGATGGGCGCGGTGGCCGATGCGGCGATCGCCGCCGGCGGCGAGGTCGTGGGCGTGATTCCCGAGTCGCTGATGAAGAAGGAGCTGGCCCACCCGAACATCACCGAGCTGATCGTCACGCGCTCGATGCACGAGCGCAAGACGGTCATGGCCGACCGCGCGGACGGCTTTGTCGCGCTGCCCGGCGGCATCGGCACCTTCGAGGAACTGTTCGAGATCTGGACCTGGGCGCAACTGGGTTTTCACCGCAAGCCCTGCGGCGTACTCAACGTCGCCGGCTACTACGACGGCCTGCTCGGCTTCCTCGATCATGCGCGCGACGAAGGCCTGCTCGCGCCCAGCGTACGTGCGGTGCTGCAGGTGGCCGACGATCCGGATGCGTTACTCGAGCGTTTCGCCGCCTGGCAGCCGCCGGATGTGGACCGCTGGCTGGGCCGCGGCGAGGTCTGATGCACGGGCGGTAGACTGCGGCGATCAAACTGATACGGAGGATCCATGAGCATTCGACTGGCGCCCGGCATGAATCTGGACGCCCTGCAGCAGCGCGCGCAGGGGACGCATCTGCCGGGTCACTTCGGTATCGAGTTCACTCATCTGGAAGCCGGCCTGGTCAAGGCGCGTCTGACGGTGCGCCCCGAACTGATGGCCACCAACGGCTATCTGCACGCCGCCACGGTGATCGCGCTGGCCGACACCTCCTGCGGCTTCGGCACCATCGCGCATCTGCCCGAGGACGCGTCCGGCTTCACGACGATCGAACTCAAGAGCAACTTCCTCGGCACCGTGCGCGAGGGCGCGATCCGCAGCGAAGCGCGCCCGGTGCATGCCGGACGCACCACCCAGGTGTGGGACGCCGAGGTGTTCGACGAGGCCAGCGGGCGGCGCATCGCGCTGTTTCGCTGCACCGAGATGATTCTCTATCCGCGCGGCTAAAGGCCTTCAGTACAGCAGGAATTCGCGACGAAGCTCCGCCCATGCGCGTTCGTCGCGCCCGGCGATCTCGTCGAGATCGGCCGGGCATGCGCCCGCATCGTCCACCCACTCGCGCAGCAGAGCACTGCCGTTGATCAGGTCGATGGCGAGGCGCTTGTGTTCGTACTCGTAGGGGAAGTCGCGCCACAGCGGATAGTCCGGGCAGAGGTGTCGGAGGGCCTTGAACGCCAGGGCTTGCAGCCGCCACGGGCGGAAGGCGGCGTGGTCGTAGGCAGGCGTGTCGACGTGGATGTGCACGCCGCTGCACAGCGTTCCGGCGTGCTTGTGGAAGGTCGGTTCGAACCAGCACGCGCGCAGCGTGCAGCCGGCGAGCCACTGCGGCGCCAGCGTGTGCATGGTGGCGATCAGCGCCTCGGCGTCCACGTCCGGCGCGCCGAACAGTTCCAGCGGCCGCGTCGTGCCGCGCCCTTCGGAGAGCGTCGTGCCTTCGAGCATCACCGTGCCGGCGTAGCAGCGCGCCATCGCCAGATTGGGCGCGTTGGGGCTGGGGTTGATCCATGCGCGATCCTCGGGCCAGCCGAAGCCGGGTGCGGCCTCGGGCTGCCATCCACCCATCGCGATCACCTGCAGATCGACGTCGAGTTCCAGGTGCGCGACGAACCAGCGCGCCAGTTCCCCCATCGTCATGCCGTGGCGCATCGGCATCGGGCCTGCGCCCACGAAACTCTCCCAGCCTGCGCGCAAGGTCAGGCCCTCGACTGGCCGCCCGGCGGGGTTGGGGCGGTCGAGCACCCACACGCTCTTGCCGTGGCGGGCGGCTTCTTCGAGCACATAGCGCAGCGTCGTGATGAAGGTGTAGATGCGGCAGCCCAGATCCTGCAGATCCACCAGCAGCACGTCGAAGCTCTCCATCATGCGCGCGGTGGGGCGGCGCACCTCGCCGTACAGGCTGAACACCGGAATGCCGTGGCGCGGGTCGATGAAGTCGGCCGACTCCACCATGTTGTCCTGCTTGTCGCCGCGCAGCCCGTGTTGCGGCCCGAAGGCGGCCGTCAGCCGGATTTCGGGCAGTGCGTCGAGCGCGTCGAGCGCGTGGCTCAGTCCTGGCGTGACCGAGGCCGGGTGGGCGAGCAGGGCGACGCGTCGGCCGGCCAGCGCGCCGCGCAGCGAGGCGTCGTCGAGCAGGCGGTCGAGACCGGTGCGGAAGGCTTGTTTCATGGTGTGAGCGGCGGGTGAAGCGGCGTCGCCGGACTGTCGCACAAGGCTCGCATCTTAACGCGCCCGGCGCCGCGATCGGCGGACCGGGCGTGCGTTCATGATCTGAAACAAGTGGCTACGCGGCGTTTGCAACTTTCCCCGGTCGCCCGGCCTATCCTGCACACGTGTTTGAGCAGGGAAGGAGAACGACATGAAAACGAAAGCCCTGATTCCGATGATTGCGCTGGCCGTGATGACGGCCGGCTGTTCGACCTGGGACGGCATGTCCAAGCGCGAGAAGAGCGCGGCGGTAGGCGCAGGCGCCGGTGGTGTGGCCGGCGCGGTGATCACCAACGGCGGCATCCTGGGAACCGTGGGTGGCGCGGCCATCGGTGGCGTGATCGGCGACCAGGTCGGCAAGAAGTAAGACTCCCCCGACGCCTTCGCGGCGTCTCCTCCTGGCAACGCGACCCTCACGGGTCGCGTTGTTTTTTTTGTCCCTTTCCGCCGCTTGCGGCGAGCGCAGCGCGGTGCGAATCGCCGATCAGCGCAGGGCACTCATGTCCGGTAACGCCACCAGAGTGCAGCCGGCACCGGTCAGCGCGTCGCGCACGGCATGGGCGACTTCCACGGCGTGGACGTTGTCGCCGTGCACGCAGACGCTGTGAAACGGCACTTCCAGTCGCTTGCCGCTGGCCGACACGATGGCGCCGGCCTCGAGCATGCGCAGCACGTGGGCGACACAGGCGGCGCGCTCGGTGAGCACCGCACCCGGCTGGCTGCGCGGCATCAGGTGGCCTTCGTCGGTGTACGCGCGGTCGGCGAAGATCTCGCCGGCCACGCGCAGGCCTGCGCGCCTTCCGGCCGCGTCGAGCTCCGAGCCGGCCGGCGCGAGCAGGATCAGCCCGGCGTCGAAGGCCTTGATCGCCTGCACCACGTTGCGCGCCATCGACGCGTCCTCGCTCGCCATGTTCGACAGTGCGCCATGCGGCTTCACATGCGTCATCGTCAGCCCCTCGACGCGCGCCATGCCGGCCAGCGCACCGAGCTGGTAGAGCACGATGGCCTGCAACTCGTCCGGTGCGACGTGCATCGCCCGCCGGCCGAAGCCCTGCAGGTCGGGAAAGGCCGGATGCGCCCCGATGCTCACGCGGTTGCGCCGCGCCGCATGCAGCGTGCGACGCATGATCTGCGGGTCGCCGGCGTGAAAGCCGCAGGCAATGCTCGCACTGTTGACGATGGAGAGCATCGTCGCGTCGTCGCCCATCTTCCAGGCGCCGAAGGATTCGCCGAGGTCGGCGTTCAGGTTCAGTTCCATCGTTCAGTCCGCTGTGTGCTCGGGTGGGGCCAGCGCGTCGATCACTCCGCCGACGAGGTTGACCGAATATAGCGCGTCCAAATCCGCGCCGTCGGCCGGCAAGGGGCGGATCGCTGCCAGCCAGGCGTCGAGCCGCGCGGCGTGCTCGCGCGCCGCGACCTCGCCGGCCACGGCATCGACCGCCGCGAAGCGCACGACATCGCCCGGGCGGCGCGTCGCCAGTCGACCCAGATCGGCCGAGATGACGGTGGCGATCTTGGGATAGCCGCCGGCGGTCTGCGCGTCGGCCAGCATTACGATGGGCTGGCCGTGGCCCGGCACCTGGATGGCGCCCGGCACGATGGCGTCGGAGACGATTTCGGGTGCAACTCCGCTGCGATGCGCGATGCTCGGCCCGTCGAGGCGCATGCCCATGCGGTCGGCGGCCGGTGCGACACGGTACTCGGTGGCCAGAAACGCGTCGAAAACCGTCGCCTCGAAGTAGTCCGCCTGCGGCCCGGGGATGACGCGAAACGGCGCCACGTCCGTTCGCGGTGGCGCGTCCAGCACCCGTTCCGGGCCCTGCGGCGCAGCGCGGGCCGCGATGCGTTCGCCCGCCGCGAGCCAGTGTCCGCCCAGCCCGGAGCGCGCATGCACCGAGGCGCTGCCGAGCACGCGCGCCACCTCGATGCCGGCGACCGCGAGCATCGCCACGCGGCCGTCGCGCACCGCGCGGATGCGCAGCGTCTCACCCGGCGCGAGTCGCAGGCTGCGCCAGGCGGCGATGCGGCGGCGTTCGCCGTCGCACTCCAGTTCCAGTTCGGCGTCACCGGCCACGGCCACACGCACGGGCGCGTCGCCCGCGGCGAAGCACTGTCCGCCTTCGAAGCACTCGATGGCCGGGGCGTCTGCTGCGTTGCCGGCCAGTCGGTTGGCAATTGCGAGCAGATCCGGGGCAAGCGCGCCCGACCATGGCACGCCGATGCGGCGATGGCCGAAGCGCCCGAGATCCTGCACCGAGGCGCCGGCACCGCTCGCGAGGATTTCCAGCACCGCGTTCATGACGTGTTCTGCGCGAAGGACTCGACAGCGATCTCGCCGCCGCGCAGGGCCGCGGCGATGCGCGCGTGCTCGGCCGTATCGACCGGCGCGAAGCGCACGCGGTCGCCGGCCGCGAGCAGGGCGGGGGCTGCGCGCGTCGCATCGAACAGCGGCACGGGACAGTTGGCGAGCAGATGCCAGCCGCCCGGGCTCTCCCACGGATAGATGGCGGTCAAGCCGTTGGCAATCGCCACGCTGCCGGCCGGCACGGCCACGCGCGGCTCGCTGCGACGCGGCAGGCGCAGGTCTTCCTCGACGTCGCCCATGAACGGGAAGCCGGGCAGAAAGCCGAGCATGTACACCGCGTACTCCTTGCCTGCGTGCAACTCGACGAGGGCGTCGGCGCGGATGCCGCAGCGTTGCGCGACATCCGCCAGGTCGGGCGCGAGATCGCCCTCGTAACAGGCCGGCAATCGCCAGCTGCGCCGCGTTGTCGCATCCGGCACGTCTGCCCCGGCCAGCAAGCCCTGCAGCGCCGGCAACAGTTCGGCGCGCGTGGTCGCAAGCGGATCGAAGAGGATGGTGAGCGAACGGAAGGTCGGCACCGTCTCGATCACGCCGGGCAGCGCGGCCCGCGCGCAGGCATGATCCAGCGCCGCGACGCGCGCCAGCAGCGCCGGGTCGATGGCGTCGCCGAATTCGACCGTGATCGCGCGGTCGCCGAGGTCGAGGATGCGGGGGTTCATGGGGCCGGAAACGCACGACGTGAGGGTTTCATCGCGCCAATGCTAGCAGGCCACGCAATGCTCTCACCGGGCGCGGGTCCGGCCGCGTGACGAGCGTGTCCGCATGGTCTGCTGAGCGCCGCGATCGCGCTCCTTTGCTCCGGTCGTTCTTTCAGCCCTTGCAGTGCAGCGACTGCGGGGGCTGAAAGCTGCGGGCGAATCCTAGGCTTGAGTCAGGTCTCCCGCACCGCCGGGGTAGCCAGCGAATGGCGAGGGTCAGAACAGCCATCCCATCGGCATCCTCAGGCCCAGCACGTCATCCATCAGCACCTGAAACGCCCCGACAACCAGTAAGCCCGTGACGGCGTAGGTGGCTGCGGTTCGGGCGTCCAGCCGATCGAAGGTGGCGATGGCGGTGAGCGCGAGGAAAGCCGTGAGGCCGGTGACGAAGAAGCCGACCACCGGCATCAGCATTGCCCAGGCTGCAACCACTGCCACGAGCGCGACGCGGCGCGGCATGGAGCCGCCCGGCGCGTCCGCGATGCCGGGCGGGCGGGGTGCGCGGGTGAACTGGGTCACCACGAGCAGCAGCGACAGCAGGCCGAGCATGATCGAGACGACGCTGGGGAAGACCGCGCCCATCGATGACATGTCGGCGGTCTCTCCGTAGGCCGCCCAGGCGAGCGCGGCGAAGGCGATGCCCCAGCCGATGGCGGGCGTGTCGCGGTGCTGCGCCGTGGCCTTGGTGGCCGGCTCGACGACCAGATCGGTGCGCTCGGTCGCCTTCGGGGCACGCCGCCACAGGCGGCGCAGCAGCGGCCACATCAGTGTGAGCACCGCGAACACGACGATGACGAGACTGATGGGACGACCGAAGAACATGGCCAGGGTCGAGCCGGTGGCGTTGCCGATCATCCAGGCCTGCACGAAGCCCTGCTCGGCAATCTGGCCGAGCACCAGCCCGAGCACGATGGGCGACGGCGAGAAACCGTAGCGCTGCAGCACCCACGCGATGACGCCGAGCAGCACCATCATCTTGGTGTCCTCGGGGTTGCTGTGGATGGCAAAGCTGCCGACCACGGTGAGGAAAGCCACCGTTGGCACCAGCAGCGACTTGGGAATGCGCACGATGCTCTTGTATGCGTAGCGGCCCAGCAGCAGGCCGACGGGCAGCATCAGCACGGTGGCGATGAGCAGACCGTACATGAAGGTGTACACGATGCCGCCCTGCTCGTTGAAGAGGCTGGGGCCGATCTTGAGGCCTTGCACCAGCAGCGCGCCGAGGATGATCGCGTCCGGCGGCGTGCCGGGAATACCCAGCACCAGCGTCGGGATGAAGCCGCCGCCCACGGTGGCGTTGTTGGACGACTCCGTGGCGATCACGCCGGCCGGCTCGCCGGTGCCGAAGCGTTCGGGGTGGCGCGAGGTGCGCCGCGCTTCGGAGTATGCGATCAGCCCTGCGATTGAGCCGCCCGCACCGGGCAGCATGCCGATCACCGTGCCGATGCCGCTGCTGCGCAGCAGGTTGAGCTTGCCGCCGAGCAGGATGCCGATTGATTCGCGCAGCCGGAAGCCGCTCTTGTCGGCCAGCACCGTGAGGTGGCCGGCGCGTGTCGCGACCAGATCGATCACGACCGGAATGCAGTACAGGCCGATGATGGCCGAGGTGATGTCGATGCCGCCGAGCAGGAACTGCGTGTCGAGCGTGTAGCGCACGTCGCCGCCGACCACGGCCACGCCGACGGCCGACATGAGCAGGCCGATACAGCCGCCGATGAGTCCTTTCACGGTGTTGCCGGCCGACAGCGCCGAGATCAGCGTGAGCCCCAGCACCGCGAGCCAGAAGTATTCGGGTGGGCCGAACATCAGCGCAACGTCGGCCAGCGGCGGCGCGAGCAGCAGCAGCGTCAACGCGCCCACCAGGCCGCCGGTGACCGATGCGAGGGTGGCGAGCGTGACGGCCAGGCCGCCATCTCCGCGCTTGGCCATCGGGTAGCCATCGAAGGTGGTCGAGATCGAGCTGGGTGTCCCCGGCGTATTCACCAGGATCGCGGCAAAGGCTCCGCCGTAGATCGCGCCGGTGTAGATCGCGCCGAGCGCGATCAGGCCCGAAGCCGGTGACATGGCGAACGTGAAGGGCACGAGGATGGCCACCGCCATGGTCGCCGACAGCCCCGGCAGCGCGCCGATGAAGGTGCCCAGCGTGACGCCAGCGAGTGCCAGAAGGAGATTGAACGGCGACAGCGCGTCGCCCAGGTAGCTGAGCATTTCCATGCAGGAATTCCCCCGAGGATGCGTGGGCCGGTGGCGGGACAAGCCCGCCGCCGGGTGCTGGAAAGTGCGCGCCTTACTGCTTCTTGATGCCGAGCTTGTCGGCCATCGCGGCGTATTCCTTCTTCTTCTCGGCCACGAACTTCGGCATGTCGCGGTAGCCGACATCGGTCAACACGAAGCCGCCGTCCTCCATCTTCTTCTTGAAGCCGGGGTCGGCGTTGATCTTGCTGATGATGTCCGACAGACGCAGCCGGATGTCCTCCGGCGTGCTTGCAGGCACCGAGACGCCCCGGTAGGCGCCACCGACAATGTCGTAACCCAGCTCACGGAAGGTCGGCACGTCCGGGAAGGCCGGCATGCGCTCTGCGGAGGCGACCGCGAGCATGCGCATCTTGCCGGCGTGTGCGATGGCAGACGGTGCGTAGTTGAAGCCGGCCAGTGTCTGCTTGCCGAGTACCGCCGTGACGGCCGGGCCGGTGCCGCTGAAGGGGATGTAGGTGGTCTTGATGCCTGCCATTTCGTCGAAACGCACCTGCGCGAGGTGGTTCGACGAATTCGAGCCGGAGCCGCTGAAGGTCACCATGCCGGGGTTCTTCTTCGCGTACTCGACGAGATCCTTCAGCGTCTTGAAGTCACTGTCGACGTGCGCAAAGATCGCGTCCGGCGTGTAGTGGAAGTAGTGCACCGGCGTCAGGTCGTCGGTCTGGTAACCGACATCCTTCTGCATCGGCTGCAGCACGGTATGCGGCAGGTTGATGCCCATCATCGTATAGCCGTCGCCGGGCAGGGAATTGAGCTTGGACCACGCTTGCGCGCCGCCGGCGCCGGCCATGTACTGGATCACGACTTCAACGCCAGCCACGCTCTTGAACACCGATTGCTGAAAGCGGGCCGAAATGTCGGACTCGCCACCGGCGTTGAACGGGATGATGTAGTCGATGGATTTCTCGGGGTAGCCCGCGGCGGACGCACTGCCAAGTCCGATGGCGGCCGCAGCGGCGAGTCCGAGTGCCATGCCGATGATGGATGTGTTGCGGTGGGTTCTTTTCATGATGGTCTCCTCCTGTGTCTTCTTGTGGGTCGCTCGCACGTCGACGTAGGTCGGCGTGGCGGGCCTGGTTGGGCCGTGAGGCCCGAAAACGCGGATTCAGGCGCTCTTGCGGCGCGTGGCAAACAGCAGCTGGCACACCCGGTCGGTGACCTGCGCGGTCGTTGCCGTCCCGTCCAGGTCTCCGGTGTGCATGGTGGTGTCGGCGGTCACGGCCTCGATGGCGCGCATCAGTTGTGCGGCGGCTTCGTGTTCGCCGAGGTGTTCGAGCAGCATCACCACCGACCAGAAGGTGCCGACCGGATTGGCCAGGCCCTTGCCCATGATGTCGAAGGCCGAACCGTGGATCGGCTCGAACATGGACGGGTAGCGGTGTTCGGGGTCGATGTTGCCGGTGGGCGCGATGCCCAGGCTCCCTGCCAGTGCAGCCGCCAGATCGCTCAGGATGTCGGCGTGCAGGTTGGTGGCGACGATGGTGTCGAGCGAGGCCGGGCGATTGACCATGCGCGCGGTCATCGCGTCGACCAGCTCCTTGTCCCAGCTCACGTCGGGGAATTCGCGCGCGATCTCGCGGGCAATTTCGTCCCACATCACCATGGCGTGGCGCTGGGCGTTGCTCTTGGTGACCACGGTGAGCTTGCGGCGCGGGCGCGATTGCGCCAGCCGGAAGGCAAAGCGCAGCACGCGCTCGACGCCGACGCGCGTCATCAGCGTGACGTCGGTGGCAGCCTCGATCGGGTGGCCCTGATGCACGCGCCCGCCGACGCCGGCGTATTCACCCTCCGAGTTCTCGCGCACGATCACCCAGTCGAGGTCTCCCGGTTTGCAGCGCTTTAGCGGCGCGTCGATGCCGGGGAGGATGCGCGTCGGGCGCACGTTGGCGTACTGGTCGAAGCCCTGGCAGATCTTCAGCCGCAGGCCCCACAGCGTGATGTGGTCGGGAATGTCCGGGTCGCCGGCCGAACCGAACAGGATCGCGTCCTTGTCGCGCAGCGCGTCCAGCCCGTCGGCCGGCATCATCACGCCGTGCTGGCGGTAGTAGTCGCCGCCCCAGTCGAAGTTCTCGAACTCGAAGCCAAAGCGGCCACTGGCGGCGGCGAGCGCTTCCATCACCTGTTGCCCGGCCGGCACGACTTCCTTGCCGATGCCGTCTCCCGGAATCGTCGCGATGCGATAGACCTTCATGGTGTCCAATCCTTTGGCATGTCTCGGTGGCCACACTTTAGGAATTGGACGGGGTCATGAATCGCCGCTAGAGTGAATCCATCATTAACCTGGAATAACAAATCGGGCGATGGCGAACGATATCCTGCCAAACGATCTTGGTTTTTTTTCGGTGCTCGCCTCGTCCGGCAGCCTCAGCGCCGCCGCGCGCGAGCTCGGCATCACGACGCCGGCCGTCAGCAAGCATCTGGCGCAGATGGAAGCGCGCCTCGGCATGCCGCTGGTCGTGCGCACCACGCGGCGCATGAGCCTGACCCCGGAGGGGCAGCTTTATCTGGAGCACGCGCGGCGCATCCTCGGCGAGATCGACGAGATGGCGCAGTTGCTCGGCGGCTCGCGCAGCGAGCCGGTCGGCCTGCTGCGCGTCAATGCCACGCTCGGCTTCGGGCGCAGCCACGTCGCGCCGCTGATTTCGCGCTTCGTGCGCAAATACCCGAAGGTGGAAGTGCAGCTGCAACTGTCGGTGAACCCGCCGCCGCTCACCGATGACGCCTTCGACGTGTGCGTGCGCTTCGGCGAGCCGCCCGACGCGCGCGTGATCGCACGCCGCATCGCGCCCAACCGCCGCGTGCTGTGCGCGTCGCCCGCCTACCTCGCAAAGCACGGCACGCCGCGCGAGCCGCGCGACCTTTTGCAGCACAACTGCATCGGCATCCGCCAGGGGGACGAGGCCTATGGCCTGTGGCGGCTCACGCCCGCGCGTGGTCGCAACCCCTCGGCCGAGGCCATCAAGACGCGCGGCAGCCTCGCGACCAACGACGGCGAGATCGCCGTGAGCTGGGCGCTGGACGGCCACGGCATCCTGCTGCGCGCGGAATGGGACATCGAACGCTACCTGCAGAGCGGCCGTCTGGTGCAGGTGCTGCCGCAGTACCGCACGCCGGACGCCGACATCTACGCGGTGTACCCGCAACACCACCAGTCGGCCCCGCGCGTGCGTGCCTTCGTCGACTTCCTCGTGCTGTCCATCTCGCAGCAGGCTTCGCAGTGACGGGCCGCGCCGGGTTCTGCCGGCGCGGACCACCTTTGTCCCCCGGTTAACGATGCCTTGAGTTTCGGCGCGTATCCGCACGGCCGCCCCTCTCTAGAGTTCGCCCTGTCGTGCGATCCGCGGCCGGCCGGCACCCGTCCGTCGCCCGCACCCGCATCGTTTTTTAGGAGCCGGACATGGAAGAAACTGCAAACCGGGACGCCGCCGTCCAACAACTGACCGACGTGATGTGGAAGTTCACGGCCTACATCGGCAAGCGCCTGCCAACCGACGTGACCGCCAAGCTGGCGGACCTGCGTTCGAAGGAAACGCACCCGCTGGCCGCCGCCGTGTACCAGTCGATGAAGGAAAACCAGGAAGCGGCCGACCGCCTCGACCGGCCGAGCTGTCAGGACACCGGCGTGATCCAGTACTTCATCAACGCCGGCGCGCGCTTTCCGCTGCTCGGCGAACTGGAGGACATTCTCCGGAACGCCACGCTGGAGGCCACGCGTCAGGGCCCGCTGCGCCACAACGCGGTCGAGACTTTCGACGAGAAGAACACCGGCACCAACACCGGTTCGAAGATTCCCTGGCTGGACTGGGAGATTGACCCCAAGGGTGATTCAGCCACCATCGACGTGTACATGGCCGGTGGCGGCTGCACCTTGCCGGGCGCGGCCAAGGTGCTGATGCCGGGCGAGGGCTACGAGGGCGTGGCCGAGTTCGTGTTCGACGTGATCACCTCGCGCGGCGTCAATGCCTGCCCGCCGATGCTGGTCGGCGTGGGCGTGTCGACCTCGGCCGAGACCGCCGCGCGGCTGTCGAAGAAGGCCATCCTGCGCCCGGTCGATTCGCGCCACCCCAACGCCAACGCGGCGCGCATGGAAGAGTTGCTCGAAGAAGGCCTCAACGAAGTCGGCCTCGGCCCGCAGGGGCTCACCGGCAACGCCAGCGTGATGGGCGTGAACATCGAGTCCTCCGCGCGCCACCCCTCGACCATCGGCGTGGCGGTGTCGACCGGCTGCTGGGCGCACCGGCGCGGACGCATCCGCATCAACGCCGACCTGTCCTACGAAATCCTTTCGCACGAGGGGGTCGCACTGTGAGCACTCAAAAGAAGATCCTGACCACGCCGATCAAGGACGAAGACCTCGCCGAGCTCAACGTCGGTGACGTGGTGTATCTCACCGGCCAGCTCGTCACCTGCCGCGACGTCGCGCACCGCCGCCTGATCGAACTCGGCCGCGACCTGCCGGTGAATCTCGAAGGCGGCGCGATCTTCCACGCCGGCCCGATCGTGCGGCAGAAGGACGACGGCAGCTACGAGATGGTGTCCATCGGCCCGACCACCAGCATGCGCATGGAAAAGTTCGAGCGCGAGTTCATCGCCCGCACCGGCGTGAAGCTGGTCGTCGGCAAGGGCGGCATGGGTGCCGAGACCGCCGCCGGCTGTCTGGAGAACAAGGCCGTGCACGCGATCTTTCCGGGTGGCTGCGCGGTGCTCGCCGCGACCCAGGTCGAGGAGATCGAGGACGCGCAGTGGAAGGATCTGGGCATGCCCGAGACGCTGTGGGTGAACCGTGTGCGCGAGTTCGGCCCGCTGATCATCTCGATCGACACCAAGGGGCGCAATCTGATCGACGAGAACAAGGCGCGCTTCAACGAGAAGAAGAAGCCGATCCTCGAGCGCATCAACCGCGAGGTGCGCTTCATCAAGTAGTCCCTGCGGCTCGCGCGACGCCTTGCAGCGTCCGCGTGAGCCAGGCGCAATTGCCTGATAAAATTGCAGCTTCGCCGCCCGGGGATGCCCCTCGGGCGGCTCACTTTTTTGCAGAAACGCATGGCCGATACCCCTTTCCCGCCCGATCTGGTCGAGGACGTCAGGAAGCGACGCACCTTCGGCATCATCTCCCACCCCGATGCGGGCAAGACCACGCTGACCGAGAAGCTGCTGCTGTTCGGTGGCGCGATCCAGCTCGCCGGGACGGTCAAGGCGCGCAAGAGTTCGCGCCACGCCACCTCCGACTGGATGGAGGTGGAGAAGCAGCGCGGCATCTCGGTGACCAGCTCGGTGATGCAGTTCGAGTATGCGGACCACACCATCAACCTGCTCGATACGCCGGGCCACCAGGACTTCTCGGAAGACACCTATCGCGTGCTCACGGCGGTGGATGCGGCGGTGATGGTGATCGACGCGGCCAACGGCGTGGAGGCGCAGACCATCAAGCTGCTGGAGGTGTGCCGGCTGCGCAATACGCCCATCATCACCTTCATCAACAAGCTCGACCGCGAGGTCAAGGAGCCCTTCGACCTGCTCTCCGAGATCGAGGACGTGCTCAGGATCGAGTGCGCGCCGGTTACCTGGCCGCTGGGCATGGGCAAGCGCTTCGGCGGGGTCTACCACCTGCTCGACGACAAGGTGCTGCGCTTCGTGCCGGGCGAAGAAAAGCGTTCCGAGGCCGAGGTCATCGACGGCATCGACAACCCGCGCCTGGATGCCGATTTCCCGCGCGAGATCGGCCAGTTGCGCGACGACGTCGAACTGGTTTCCGGCGCGTCCAACCCGTTTTCGCTGGAAGACTTTCTGGCCGGGCGACAGACGCCGGTGTTCTTCGGCTCGGCGATCAACAACTTCGGCGTGCAGGAGGTGCTGCAGGCACTGCTCGATTGGGCGCCGCCGCCGCAGCCGCGGGTTGCGGGCGTCAAAGGGGCGGATGCGCGCTTCGTCGAGCCGGCCGAGGCGCCGTTTACCGGCTTCGTGTTCAAGATCCAGGCCAACATGGATCCGCGCCACCGCGATCGCATCGCCTTCTTCCGCATCTGCTCGGGGCGCTACAACTCGGGCATGAAGGTCAAGCATGTGCGCATGGGGCGCGAGATGAAGCTCGCCAATGCGCTGACCTTCATGGCCAACGAGCGCGTGCACAAGGAAGACGGCGTGGCCGGCGACATCATCGGCATCCACAACCACGGCCAGCTGCAGATCGGCGACACGCTGAGCGAAGGCGAGAACCTGGGTTTTCGCGGCATCCCGTACTTCTCGCCGGAGATGTTCCGCGCGGCCCGCCTGCGCGACCCGCTGAAATCCAAGCAGCTCGAGAAGGGGCTCAAGGAACTCGGCGAGGAGGGCGCAATCCAGGTCTTCGAGCTCGAGGGCGGCAATCTGCTGCTCGGCGCGGTCGGCCAGTTGCAGTTCGAGGTCGTCGAGCAGCGCCTCAGGGACGAATACAAGGTCGATGCGATCTTCGAATCCGCGGACATCTACACCGCTCGCTGGCTGACCTTCCCGGACGACCTGACGCGTCGCAATTTCGAGCGCGAACAGGCGCTGCGTCTGGGCAAGGACATCGATGGCAACCCGGTGTATCTGGCCAGTACCCGCTACAACCTCGACGTGACGATGGAGAAATGGCCCAAGGTGGCCTTCCACGCCACGCGCGAGCACGGCGAGGTGCTTTGATGTCGTTGCGAGCGCAGCGCAGCAATCCCGATCCAGTGGAGATTGCTTCGTCGCTGCACGCCTCGCAATGACACGCTCCCGGTCTGCAATGAACGCGCCCGGCGCAACGCCGGTCTGACCCGCATGGACGACCCCCGCTCCACCCGCCGCCTCGGGCGCGGCATGATGTTTCTCGCCAGCCTGGCGCTGCTTGGCCTGCTGTGGCTGGGCTTCGACGGTTATCTGGACAATTCCTGGAACCCCAACCGCGACCTCTCGGTACAGGAGGGGCAGAGCGAACTGGTGCTCAAGCGCAACCGTGCCGGCCACTATGTCGCCCCCGGTACGATCAACGGCGAGGCGGTGACCTTCCTGCTCGATACCGGCGCCACGCAGGTTTCCGTGCCGGCCCATCTGGCCGATGCGCTGGGTCTGGTGCCGGGAACGCCGGCGCGCGTGTCGACGGCCAATGGCAGCGTGACGGTGCGCCAGACGGTGATCGACGAACTCGGCCTCGGGCCGTTCCTGGCGCGCAATGTGCGCGGCCACCTCAATCCCGGCTATCGCTCCGACGAGATCCTGCTCGGCATGAGCGTGCTGCGGAACCTGGAGTTCACCCAGCGTGGCGACACGCTGATCCTGCGCGCGCCGGGGCGTTGAGTCGCTTTTCCGGTGCGACCGTCCCGATCTGTAGCCTGCGTTTCGCCCTCCTGATCGACCTGCCGCGCACGCATCTGCGGGAAGCCTGCTGGGCGCAACATGGTCGAACTGCCCACCCATGCGGGGCGTCACGACCTGCTCGCGCGGTGAGGAAGTCCGTGCTTGTCGCGTGGGTTGGCGACGACTATCGTGGAAGCCCAGAGCCCGACGGGAGATGGACATGGCGCCGCACGAGCGCGGACATCGCGACGAAGAACGCGGTACGCGCAAGCTGCCGATCGCGGCGCTGCTGTGGACGATCGGCTATTCCGGCCTGCACGTCACCGTGCTGGTGCGCGCGGTCATGGCCTACCAGAAACCGGCGCTGCTCGGCAGCCTGTCGTTCTGGGCCGTGTCGATGGCGCTGGTCACGGTGTGCGTCGCCTTCATGACCGCCGGCTTGGGGGAATGCGACGCGTCGCTGACGCCTGGGCTCAGGCGGTTTCCTCGAACAGCACGTGATACACGTAGGCCGTCAGCGCGAGCTGGTCCTGCGGTGGCATGTCGACGAACTGGATACCGTGCTGGTTGCCGGTTCCGCCGGGAATTTCGACGTCACGCTGCACGCTGCGCACGACGCCGTCGAGCTGGAAGTACTGTTCGATTTCGTTGACATTGGCGCGGAAGGTCATGTGAATGCGGTCCTCGGAGCGGCCGACCAACTCCTTCGATGCGAGCGAGCAGCCGCCGGTGCTGAGGTTGTCGATCAGTCCCGAGCGTGCATTGCCCCGCACGTCGGTCACCGCCGTGATCAGGTTCACCCGCGCCCGTGCCCCGCTGCGCACCACCAGCCCTTTCACATGGCCCGGCCAGGTCAGGTGCAGGTGCGGATAGGGCACGTTCGCAACCTTGAAAACCGTGGCCGGGAAGGCGTAGGCGCTCTTGCCCGAGAACAGTCGTACGACGAAGTTCTGTCCTTCGCGCATGAGCAGGAACTTGCCATCCTGCGTCGGCGTCGTGACGATCAGCCCCTTGCCCCTGAGGTAGCCGATCAGCTTGACCGTGTACCGTGTCCCTGCGCCGCCCTCGGTCTGGCTCTGCAGGTGCAGGGCGTCGCCGATGGCGAGCTTGATGTCCTCCAGCGCGCGGTCTTCCTCGCGCGCAGATTCTGCTTCGTCGGAGGGTGACTGAGCGTTGCCGTTCGCCTGTGCCATCGTCGCAGCCAAGATGTCCGTGAGTGCGGACCGCCGGGGCCGCGCCAGCATCTTTGTCGATGCGGGGGGCGGCGCGCAAGCGTGCGCGCCGAAAGTGTTGGGTTTTCGCGCCAGTGCGGCCCTGTTTCAGTCCTTGCCGGAGGACGGCTGATCCCGGTCAAGGAAGAAATCCACCGCCTGCTGCGCGATCTCGGGCGTGAGCTTGTGCGTACCCTCGAACGGCACGAAATGCACGTCGTAACCGGCCTCGATGAGCTTTTCGGCCTTGGCCTTGCCGGCGCGCTCGAACGGCAACTGCTCGTCCTGGTAGCCGTGCGAGAGGAAGATCTTCGGTGCGCCGTGCTGCATGAACACCGACAGGAACCCGCCCGACATGGCGATTACGTGGCTGACGAGGTCGCCGTTGGTGACACCGGCGAACAGCGAGTAGCTGCAGCCGTCCGAGAAGCCGCCGAAGGCGAAGTGCTGCGGGTCGATGTCGAAGTGGTCGGCGACGATGGACAGCGCCTTGTCCAGACGCTCGATGTCCGGCCCGCTGCCGCCGATGACGATGTCCCATGTGACCAGCATCGAATGCGGCGCGAGGATCACGAAGCCTTCGCGCTCGGCATGCTCGGCGAAGAATTTCAGGATCTTGTCCGGGAAACCGCCGGCGCCGTGAAACAGCACCAGAAGCTTCACCGGTTTCGTCGGATCGACACTTTCCGGCACGAACAACAGGTAATCGCGCTCTTCGGAAAGGCCGAGGTAATGCCTGCCGGGGCCGAACGGCGGCTGGGTGGGCTTGGTGTGGCTGAAGTTGAGTCGGCCAAAGAGAGATAGATCGAACATGAGGCCGATTCTATCGCGGTTGGGCGGGCGGGGGGAGCGTCCGATGTGCCGGGCGCAGTCCGGCCGGTGTTGCATGGAAACATCGGCGTGAAACATCTTCGCAACATCGCTTGCATTTCGCACTTGCACGCGCACCGATTTGGGGCGCAGCATGGATTCGCAAGTCCGGGGTCGGCATGTGGCCGCTACATCTGAGCCGCGGCTAGGCCCGCGTGTTTTGGCGGGCCTGAGGGGCTTGCAGCCGTTGCGGGGTATCCCGCGTACGGAACCTGCGTTGCCGGGTGGACTCACGTGTACATGATTCGCGTGAATCGATCCGGTCGGAGTGCTGGTTGGTGTCGGCTGTAATGAACAACTGGAACGAGGTGGACGTCGCCGCCCAGCCGCCTCGCCCCGCAACGCGCCAGCGCCCGCCGGCGGCGTTGGTCGCTGTGTGCCCCGCGCGTGTGTTCGTTTCGCGCTTCCCGGGCGCTACCGCCGCTGTGCACGGCGAAGCGCGCCTGCCTGCCTCGCTTTGCGTGCTCCGCTCCCCGTCCGCTTTCCTTTTGCCTCACGCTGCCGCGCGGGGCGTGCTCTTTTGTCCCAACGCGCTTGTCCAGGAGGAACCAAAATGAATGTCTTCGAAGAGTGGGAATCCGAAATCCGCGGCTATTGCCGGCTGTATCCGACGGTGTTCGCGTCGGCGTCGAACGCGCGCCAGGTCGACGAGGCGGGTCGTTCCTACGTGGACTTCTTCGCCGGCGCGGGGGTGCTCAATTTCGGCCACAACAACCCGCGCATGAAGAAGGCGCTGATCGAGTTCATCGAGGCGGACGGCGTGGCCCACAGCCTGGACATGTACACGGTGCCCAAGCGGGCGTTCGTGCAGAAGTTCGCCGACACCGTCCTGCGTCCGCGCGGCATGAAGTACCGCATGCAGTTCATGGGCCCGACCGGCACCAACGCCGTCGAGGCCGCGCTCAAGCTCGCGCGCCGCGTGACCGGGCGCACCACCGTGGTGGCCTGTTCGCACGGCTTCCACGGCATGACGCTGGGTTCGCTCGCGTGTACCGCCAACAGCTATTTCCGCAACGCCGCAGGCGTGCCGCTGGAGCACGTGATCCGCCAGCCCTTCGGTTGCGACAAGCCCTGCGAGGGCTGCACGATGGGCTGCGGCCCTGCGGCTGTCGACCGGTTGCGCGCGATGTTCGAGGACGCCTCCAGCGGCCTGCCCAAACCGGCGGCCTTCGTGGTCGAGCCCATCCAGGCCGAGGGCGGCGTACACGTGGCGTCCAGGGAATGGCTGCACGCGGTGCAGACGCTCGCGCACGACCTGGGTGCGCTGCTGATCTTCGACGACATCCAGGCCGGCTGCGGGCGCACCGGCACCTACTTCAGCTTCGACGGCATGGAACTCGATCCGGACATCGTGTGCCTGGCCAAGGGCATCGGCGGTTTCGGCACGCCGCTGGCGATGAACCTGGTCAAGCCCGAGCACGACGCGCACTGGTCGCCGGGCGAGCACACCGGCACCTTCCGCGGGCAGGGCTTTTCCTTCGTGGCCGGCGTCGAGGCACTCAAGTACTTCGACGACGACGAACTGATGAGCGAAGTGCGCCGCAAGGGGCAACGCATGCGCGAGCATCTGGAAGGCATATGCGCCGACCATGGGCAGCGCCGCTTCCAGGTGCGCGGCAAGGGCATGATGCAGGCCATCGATCTGGGCGACGGTGCGCTGGCCAAGGACGTGGCCGCGAAGTGCTTCGAGAACGGTTTGCTGATCGGCGCCTGCGGCACGGGCGGCCGCGTGCTCAAGCTGATTCCGCCGCTGACCATCCCGGATGAAGACCTCACCGAGGGGCTGGAGTTGCTGTCGAAGTCGCTGCGTCAGGTGGTGGGTCAGGCCGAAGAGGTGCCGGTATGAGACAGCGCGATGACATGACCTTCCCGTTCCCGGAGTACATGCGCCGGCTCGACGAGCTGCGGGCGCGCATGGAAAAGCGCCTGCTCGACGCGGTCGTGATTTCCGATCCCGAGAACCTGATGTACCTGACCGACTACCAGACCACCGGGTATTCGTATTTCCAGGCGCTGGTCGTTCCGATCGACAAAGAGCCGTTCATGATCACGCGCAAGCTCGAGGAATCGAACGTGTATGCGCGGACCTGGGTGGAAGTGACGCGACCCTATGCCGACACCGGGGACGCCATCCAGGCGCTGGTCGAGGCGCTGCGCGAGTTCGGCCTGTCGGGCAAGTTCATCGGCTACGAGCGCAACAGTTATTTCTTTCCGGCCTATCACCAGGACACCATCCACACCGGCTTTACGGAGGGGCGTCTGCTCGATTGCTTCGGCATCGTCGAGGAAGGGCGCATCTGCAAGTCGGAGTTCGAGATCGAGGCCATGCGTCGCGCCGCGGCCGCCACCGAGGCGGGCATGCAGGCGGGCATCGACGCGTGTTGCGCCGGCGTGACCGAGAACGAGATCGGCGCGGCGATCTCGTCGGCGATGTTCCGCGCCGGTGGCGAACCACCGGCGGTGATGCCCTATGTCACGTCGGGGCCGCGCACCATGATCGGCCACGCCACCTGGGAAGGGCGCACCGTGCAGCCGGGCGAGCACATCTTCATGGAGGTCGGCGGCTGCTACCGCCGCTACCACACGGCGATGATGCGCACCGTGGTGCTGGGCGGGCTGTCCAATTCCATGCTCAAGGCCCAGGAGCGCATGCGCCACGCGCTGTGCGAAATCAAGAACCTGATGCGACCGGGCGTGACCGTGTCCGACGCCGACAACCTGGTGCGCAACATCATCACCGACAACGAGGTCGGCGCGCAGCTCATCACGCGTTCGGGCTACTCCATCGGCATCGCCTTTCCGCCGAGCTGGGACGAGGGCTACATCCTCAGCCTCAAGCAGGGCAACTACCGCGTGCTCGAAAAGGGCATGACCTTCCATGTCATTCCCTGGATGTGGGGCGTGGACGGCGACAAGACGGTGGGCATCAGCGACACCCTCTACATCACCGATCGCGGCTGCGAGAGCTTCTTCACGCTCGACGAGAACTTCACGGTCAAGGCCGATTCGGGCGGGCTCGCGCCCGACGATCGCGTCGTCGCGCTGATCACCGACGATGCACGCCAAGACCAACGCAAGGGAGCCTGACATGCTGCAAGCCATCGACCCGACCACCGGCCGACTCGTGCGCGAAGTGGCGCCCGCCGATGCCGCCCAGGTCGAACGCATCCTCGCCGCGGCCGACGGCGCATGGCGCGGCTGGCGTGACCCCGGTTTCGCCAAGCGTGCGCAAGTGTTGCGCCGCGTCGCGAAGATCATGCGCGAGGACGTGGACCGCCTCGCGCTGCTGATGACCGAGGAAATGGGCAAGCCGCGCAAGGAGGCGGTCGGCGAGGTCGTCAAGGCGGCCTGGGCAGCCGACCACTACGCCGAACACGCGGAAGCCTATCTCGCCGCGCAGCAGATCCAGTCCGACGCCACGCGCAGCTACGTGCGCCATGAGCCGCTGGGCGCGATTCTCGGCATCCTGCCGTGGAATGCGCCGTTCTGGCTGGCCTTTCGCTTCGCAGCCCCCGCGCTGATGGCCGGCAACACCTGCGTCATGAAGCACGACTCGCATGTGCCCGGCTGCGCGGCGGCCATCGCCGAGCTCTTCGAGCAGGCCGGTGCGCCCGCCGGCGTGTTCGCCAATCTGCCGCTGGAAAATCCGCAGGTAGAGGCGGTGATTCGCGACGAGCGCATCCAGGCGGTGTCCTTTACCGGCTCGGAGCGCGGCGGTGCGGCCGTCGCATCGATTGCCGCCTCCGAAATCAAGCACGCGGTGCTGGAGCTGGGCGGCTCGGACCCGGCCATCGTGCTCGCCGACGCCAACCTCGAGGAAGCCGCCGACATCCTCACCCTGTCGCGCATCATCAACGCGGGCCAGAGCTGCATCGCGGCCAAGCGCATCATCGTCGAGGGTGCGGTCTATGATCGCTTCGTCGAGTTGATGCGCGAACGCCTGGCGGCCCTGGTGACGGGCGATCCGCGCGACGAGCGCACCCAGGTCGGCCCGATCGCACGTCCCGACCTGCGCGACAACCTGCACCGCCAGGTGCGCGAGACCATCGAGGCCGGTGCGCGCTGCCTGCTCGGCGGCGAGATGCCCTCGGGCGAGGGCTATTTCTATCCGGTCACGCTGCTGGCCGACGTCACCAACGACATGTGCGCCGCGCGCGAGGAGACCTTCGGCCCGGTCGCGGTGCTGCTGCGCGCGTCCGACGAAGCCGATGCAGTGCGCATCGCCAATGACACGCGCTACGGCCTGGCCGCCGCGGTATGGAGCACGGCCACCCGCGGCGAGGTCGTCGCGACCCGGCTGGAGGCGGGGCAGGTGGCGGTCAATGGCATCGTCAAGACCGACCCGCGCCTGCCCAGTGGCGGCATCAAGCGCTCCGGTTTCGGACGCGAACTGGGGCCGCATGGGATTCATGAGTTCGTCAATGCCAAGCAGGTGTGGGTCGGTCCCAAAGTGGAATAGTGCCGGCGCTTTTGATGCTGGCGTGCAACGTCGGCCGTCATGGGCCATCATGACGGCCGGCACTGCTCGCCGCGCTGCACCCGACAACCCGACCACGAGCCCGAAGCCATGAAGATTCTTTCCGCCAGCCTGTTGCTCGCCGCGATCCTTCCGTTCTCCGCCCATTCCGTCGACGACCAGGGGCGCCTCAACGTGCACAGCATGGGCGTGAAGCCCTGTGCCAAGGTCATCGACGACTTCCATTCCGACGGCAGCGTCGCCAAGCTGCTCAACAGCGTATGGGTGGCCGGTTACCTGACGGCGATCAACAGCGATGTGCATGACGGCTTCGACGTCGTCGACGGCATGAACGCCGCCGAGCGCGACAAGTGGCTTTATCGCTACTGCGACAGGAATCCTGAACACATCCTCTACAACGCCGCCTCGGCCATGGTCGAGGCGCGCGGCAAGCCGCTCGAGTAAGTCGCCTACGCGTCTCCCTGAAGAGTGCGCCAGGCCGCAAGCCCCTCTTCGAGCCGTTCGATGATCTCCTCGAGCGGCGCCTCGAACACGTTGGGGATGAAATAGCCGCCTTCTACCCAGGTCGCTTCCGACAGCGCGAAGGGCTTGCGGCCCCAGAAGCGCCCCTGGCATTTGACCCGGATCACCTTGTTCTCGCCCAGCCGGTCGATGCGGAAGGTCTCGACGTGGGCCCAGCGCAAGCGCGTGACGTAGAACAGCGTGTCGAAGTCCACGCCGTCGGCGTGCAGCCGCAGGAACTCTCGCCGCGCGACCAGCCGCGCGAGACTCACGCCGAGTAGCCCGGCACCCAGGAAGGCCGCCATCCAGCGCGCGAACGGGTCGCCCAGCAGTGGCGCCGCAACCAGCAGCGCCGCCGCCAGCACGACCCCCAGCGGCGCACCCGCCGCCGAGCGCCGGAAGATCGGCTCGTCGTCCATGTTCTCTCCGCCGCCGTCGGGCCGGACGAGGCAGGCACAATCCTACAACGGTGACGTGGAAGATGGCTGGCTGTCCGCTCGCGCCTAGCCGATCTGTGCTTCCATCTCCCGCCTCACTGCGTACGCCCGGGTCGTGTCGTCCACCCGTACGTCGTCCCAACTGAGGCATTCGCCCTGTTTCACCGGCCGGGTTACCTGGATGTCGTGTGCCAGCCCCAGCGGCAGGCCGCCGATGGCGCGGGACTTGTCGGCCGGCAGCAGTTTGCCGACCACGGTGTAGCCGCCTTCGCCGTCGAGCGTCTCGCCCGGCGCGAGATCCTTCTTGGCCTGGGCGACGACATCGGCGTTCCAGCAGGTCGCGACCCCCGTGGCCTCCCCGCGCAGCGCGACGCTGGCGACCGACATGCCCACTTCCAGCCCGATCAGATGCCAGCGCTTGTAGAGCGTGAAGTAGCGGCCAGACGGGTCGGTGTGGGCGTTGTATTCCTCGAAGCAATTGCGCACGTATTCGGTTTCGCCTTCCACCGTCACCCACACGCCCATGCGGATGTCGTAGGGGATGGTGCGACCGTCCTTCTCCAGACACGAGATCACCTCGACCATGCCCTTGCGCTCGAGCACGCCGCCCTCGTCCTGCGGACGCGTGACGTAGGGGATGTCCTCGACGCTGGCGGGCGGGTAGAGCAGGCCGTCGCCGGGGACCGTGAGCCCCGTGGCGTTGGACACCGCAGTGGACTCGATGGCCGGCTTGGAGCCGTCGAGGAAGCTGTTGAACATCTTGGGGTTGAGCCCGCCGCGCGCGGCCTGCTCCGGCGTGAGGCCGTAGTAGCCCCACACGGTGTCGGGTGTGGATTGCGCGAAGTGCGGCAGCCACTTGTGGCCACGCCCGGCAGCGACCACCGGGAAGCCGCAGGTGCGTGCCCAGTCGACCAGGTCGCAGATCAGCGCGGGTTGGTCGCCGAAGGCCAGCGAATACACGACGCCGGCCTTGGCGGCGCGCTGCGCCAGCGCCGGGCCGCAGAAGGCGTCGGCCTCGACGGTGACGTTGACCACGTGCTTGCCGTGGGCGAAGGCCTCAAGGCAGTGGTCCACGGCGGCGATCGGGTGGCCGGTGCATTCGACGATGACGTCGATGGCCGGGTGACGCACCAGCGCCTGCCAGTCCTCGGAGACGAAGGTGGTGCCGAGTTCGAGCGCGTCGTCGAGCGATGCCGCGCAATGGCGCTCCTCGGGCCAGCCCACGCGTTCGAGGTTGGCGCGTGCGCCGGGCACGTCGAGATCCGCGATGCCGGCCAGATGCACGCCGGGCGTGCGCGGAATCTGCGCGACATACATCGCGCCGAACTTGCCCGCACCGATCAGGCCGACGCGGATCGGGCGGCCTTCGGCCTCGCGTTGCAGAAGCTTCCGGTGTAGAGACATGCGTGCGCTCCCTGTTGCGATGTGCGGCCATTCTAGCCGGACATGCGCGAAGGTGGCGCTGACGCTCAGACCGGCTGCGCGACGGGCATTTCAGGCAGGATGCGACACAACGGGTGCACTGCCGCTTCGGTGGAGTGGCGTGGTGCCGCCGCGAGCATCGCCGCGACGTGTTCGCGCAGCGCGGCCAGTGGCTGCGCGCCCGAGAGCAGGCGCGGCTGTGCGTCGCCGTCGGTCATGCGCAGCAGCATGGTGGGAACGCCACCGATGCCGAGGCGTTCGGCCTCGAGCCGGTCGGCTTGTACGCCGTAGGTGTAGTCGCCGTTGCGCAGTGCGAACTTCAGGCGGACGGCGTTGAGACCGAGGGCGCGGCCGATGTCGGTCAACTCGTCGATGCTGCCGATGTCGCGGTCATGTTCGAAGAAGGCCTGGAACAGCGCCTGGTGCATCTTGGTGCCCAGGCCGTGTTCCTGTGCGAAGCGCTGGGTCTCGAACGCCAGGCGGCTGCGCGGCTGCACGGATGGCAGGTACAACTCCATGCCGCGTTCCTTGGCCATCGGATAGACGTGGTGCTTCCAGGCATGGCGCAGGTATTCGCCGCGTGGCTCGAGCGTGGGCACCGGCTCGGGGCGCAGCTCGAAAGCGCGCCAGCGAATCTCGAGATCGTCGCCGAACTCGGCGCGCAGCGCGTCGAACACCGGGAATTCCAGGTAGCAGAAGGGGCAGACGTAGTCGCTCCAGACGTCGAGGGTGATTCTGGGCATGATTCGGCGGGCCTCGTGCGCCCGCGGTCGTGGTTCGGATAAGGGTGGATCGCATTATCCCTTATCGGTTCCGCGCAATCACGCAAACCTTACATAAAACTTACAACTTGAAATTCTCTCGCGCCGGATTACTGGAACGCGACCTCGGCGAAGCTGCGCAGCTTGCGGCTGTGCAGTCGGGCCATGCCCTGCTCGCGCAGCAGTTCGACGGTGCGCAGGCCGATGCGCAGATGCTGGTCGACGCGCTCGCGGTAGAAGGTGTCGGCCATGCCCGGCAGCTTGATCTCGCCGTGCAGCGGCTTGTCGCTGACGCACAGCAAGGTGCCGTAGGGCACGCGGAAGCGAAAGCCGTTGGCGGCGACGGTGGCCGATTCCATGTCCAGCGCCACCGCGCGGCTCTGGCTGAAGCGACGCTCGGGCGCGGACGGGTTGCCGTGCGAGGGAAGCAATTCCCAGTTGCGGTTGTCGGTGCTGGCGACGGTGCCGGTGCGCATGATGCGCTTGAGTTCATAGCCCGACAGTTGCGTGACTTCGGCCACGGCCGCTTCCAGCGCGAGCTGGATTTCGGCCAGCGCCGGGATGGGCACCCACGGCGGCAGGTCTTCGTCGAGCACATGGTCCTCGCGCACGTAGCCGTGGGCCAGCACGTAGTCGCCCAGCTTCTGCGTGGTACGCAGGCCGGCGCAATGGCCCAGCATCAGCCAGGCATGGGGGCGCAGCACGGCGATGTGATCGGTGATGGTCTTGGCGTTGGCCGGCCCGACGCCGATATTCACCATGGTGATGCCGGCGCGGTCGCCGCGCACCAGATGGTAGGCCGGCATCTGCGGCATGCGCGGCGGCGCGACACCGAGCGCGTCGCGCGGCTGTGCGGGCAGCCCGGCGCGGCGCGTGACGACGTTGCCTGGTTCGACGAAGGCTTCGTAGCCGTGCGCGTCGTCGCTCTGCGTCATCAGCGCGCGGCCGAGCTTGACGAACTCGTCGATGTAGAACTGGTAGTTGGTGAACAGCACGAAGTTCTGGAAGTGCTCGGCGTCGCTGCCGGCGTAGTGGCGCAGTCGCTGCAGCGAGTAGTCGACGCGCGGCGCCGTGAACAGCGCAAGTGGCGCCGGGTGGCCGGGCGCGGGCTCGTAGGTGCCGTTGGCGATGCCGTCGTCCATCGCGGCCAGATTGGGCAGGTCGAACAGGTCGCGCATGCGCTGGCGACGCGCCACGTCGAGCGTGCCGTCGAAGTGCTCCGCGCCGCCCAGCGCGAAATGCACGGGAATCGGCTGTGTACCGGTTCCGACCTCGAGCTTGACGCCGTGGTTGGCGATCAGCAGTTCGAACTGTTCACGGTAGTAATCGGCGAAGAGATCCGGACGCGTCAGCGTGGTCTCGAACACGCCGGTGCCTGCGACGAAGCCGAAGGCCAGGCGCGAGTCGGGTCGCGCCACGGTGTCGACGCGTACCCGCACGAACGGGTAGCAGGCGCGCACATGGCGGTCGAGATCCTCGCCGGCGACGAAGCGCTGCAGCGCCTCGCGCAGCCAGGCGGTGTTGGCCTCGTAGATCTCGGTCACGCGCGCGAGTGCGGCATCGGCGTCGTCGTATTCGGCAGGGGCGATGTAGGGCGGTTCGGTGAGCATGTTGCAGGCCTTGGATTCGGTGCGTCCATCTTACCCGTGCGTTCGAAGCTAGGTCGCGACGAGCACGGCGAATGCGACAACGGCCGCAGGGGGAAGCCTGCGACCGTTGTGTTCTTGTCGCGCTGAGATATTCAGTGCAACACGTGGCCAACGTCCTCGACGATGGGTGCCAGCGCCGCACCGATGCGCGCCATCTGGGCATCGCTTACGAGTTCGCCGAGCACGCCGGTGAAGCGCGGGTCCTGCACGCCGGAGACGATGTACTGCCAGCGGTAGGCGCGCAGCACGGTGGCGTGGATGGCCGCCTTCTCGTCTGCCGCGAGGCTGCGGTTGAGTGAAGCGATGAAGTAGTCCGCGTCGGCCTTCGCCTGTGCCTGCAGGATGCCGTCGACGGCGCCGACCAGCGCAATCAGGTCGTCGACGGCGGCGTCGCGTTCGGCGTCCGACAGCCGTGCGTCCTCGGCGCGCCATTCGATCTCGTCGAGGATGGCGTGCTGGGATTCCTCGCGCGCGTGGTGCAGGAAGACGTCCTTCCACAGTTCGGACAGGTGCTCATCCGGGTCGATGCTGCTGTGATAGTGGGCGAGTACGAACATCTCGATGTGGCAGGTCAGGCCCAGCACGGCCCACTTCGACGCTGCCATGACTGCGCGCGCGACGTCGTTGGGCTCGGGCACGAAGACATAGCCTTCCGGCATCCCCGCGGCGGCCATGCGCTCGAGGCGGCGGAACATCTCCTGGTGCTTGATCTCCTCGTCGGTGAAGCGCACCAGCGCTTCGAGCGCGACCTGGTCACCGAAGCGGTGTTCGGCCGACACGTCGAGGATCTGCGCGGCGATGAAGCGCTCGACCAGACCGAAGATGTTGGCGTAGCTGCGCCCCTGCACCTGCGACAGGAAGCGCTGCTCGGCCGGCAGCAGGAAGGGCAGCGCAGCGACCTTGGACAGACCGTCGGGCAGGAATTTCTTGTTGAAATCGAAATCGCGCCCGCGGATCACGTCGCGGTCGATGTCGAAGCGCACGCGCTTGCTCACCTCGATGCAGCGGGCGTAACGCGGGTCGGTGGATACGGCAGTGGCTTGCATGATGGTTCTCCTCACGTTGGATCGGGTCTCGACGCCCCCGGTCGGGCTGCGTCGATGGGGCGCATGTTCGGCGCGCGCCGTATCCGGCCGATGTCGCTTTCCCCTCGGCGGGTAACGCGCGGGCGCATTTTTGTATCCGTCGCGTAACCCGTGCCTTGCCTATAATTCAAGGGAAAAACGTCGAGAACGGAGGGACGATGGCAGGCGCGGGACGCATCCTGCTCGTCGACGACGATGTCGATATCCGCCGCATGCTCGCCGAGTATTTCGGCAGCCACGGCTTCGACGTGATCGAGGCTGGCAGCGGCGTCGAGATGCGCGAGCGGCTCGCCGACTCGGTACCCGACGTCGCGCTGCTCGACGTGCGCCTGCCAGGCGAGGACGGCTTCTCGCTGCTGCGCTATCTGCGCGAGCGTCATGCGATGGGCGTGCTGATGGTCACCGGCGCCGGCGAGGTGGTCGACCGCATCGTCGGCCTGGAACTGGGCGCGGACGATTACGTCGCCAAGCCCTTCGAGCCGCGCGAACTGCTCGCCCGCGTCAAGAGCGTGATGCGCCGCATGGGCGAGTCCGCCGCGCCGCCGGTCGGCGAGGCGCCTTCCGCACCGCTGGCGGTGGGTGCGTGTCGGCTGGATCTGGCTTCGCGCCGGCTGTTCGGCGCCGACGGCGCCGAGATCGCGCTGACCGCGATGGAGTTCGACTTGCTGCGCGCCTTCGTCGAACGGCCCGAGCGCGTGCTCAGCCGCGACGATCTGCTCAACCTCACGCGCAACCGCGACTGGGAGCCCTTCGACCGCTCCATCGACATCCGCATCGCGCGCCTGCGCCGCAAGATCGAGCCCGACCCCGAGCATCCGCGCCTGATCCGCACCGTGCGCGGCGCCGGCTACATGTACGTGCCGGGCGCCTGATTGTTACCGTCGTGTAACCGCCGCCGCGCCCGCCCGCGGCCCGCCTAGACTGCGAACATCCAATGCGGGGAGGGCGACCATGGGCGAAATGCATGATGCGCGGCGCACACCTGCGGATACCCACCTGCACCGCATCCTCGATCACACCGACGCGGTGGTGTTCTGGAAGGACGCGGACGGGCGCTACCGTTTCGTCAACGCCGAGTTTTGCCGGCTGGTCGGTCGCCCGGTCGAAGACATCCTCGGCCGTGGCGACGACGAGGTCCTGCCCGGCGAGACGGCCGCGCGCCTGCGTGCCAACGATGCCGTGGTGCTGCGCGAACGGCGCATGGTCAGTTTCGAGGAAGCGATCGACGTGCGCGGCGAGCGGCGCACCTATCTGGTCAGCAAGTTTCCGTTGCCGGGACGCGACGGCGAACCGTGCGCGGTGGCCGGCGTGGCTACCGACATCACGCGGCGCAAGCGCGTCGAAGATGCGCTGCGGCAAGCCTCGCTGGCCGTGTCGGCCGCACATGGCGATGCGGTGCTGCCCGAGCTGGCGCGCCTGCTCGCCACGCTGGTCGACGCCGACTGGGCCTTCATCGCCGTGCGCGACCACGACGCGGCCCGTCGCATGCACGTGCTTGCCTCGTGGCTGGACGGCGAGCTGCGCGAGAACTTCGACTACGACCTCGAGAACACGCCCTGCGCCTGCGTTGTCGGCCAGCAGTTCCGCATCTTCCCGGAAGGACTGCTGGAGCAGTTTCCGCGCGACGACGGATTCGCCGAGCTGGGCATGCAGAGCTACGCCGGCTACCCGCTCACCGATGCGGCGGGCAGTCCGCTGGGGCTGATCGCGGCCGTGTCGCGCCGCCCGCTGGCCGACGCCGATTTCGTCGAATCGGTGATGAAGATCCTCGCCGTGCGCGCTTCGGCGGAACTGGCGCGCGAGCGCGCCGACCGCGTCTTGCGCGCCTCGGAGGAGGCCTACCGTGCCACCGTCGAGGCCGCGCTCGACTGCATCGTGACGATGGACGAGGCCGGCTGCATCCGCGGCTTCAACTCGGCCGCCGAGGCCTGCTTCGGGCTCGACGCGCGCGAGGCCGTCGGCCGCAACCTGGCCGAGATGCTGATTCCGGAGCGCTTTCGCGCCGCCCACCGCGACGGCATGGCACGCTATCTGGCCGGCGCCGGCGGGCCCTTCATCGGCCGCCGCGTCGAGGTCACGGCGATGCGCGCCGACGGCGAGGAGTTCCCGGCCGAGTTGTCGGTGTCGGTCGCCGACGCGCCCGAGGGGCGCCTCTTCGTCGGTTATCTGCGCGATATCACCGCCGCCAAGCAGGCCGAGGCCGAACACACCCGGCTCGAGGCGCAGCTGCGACAGGCGCAGAAGATGGAAGCCATCGGCCATCTCGCCGGCGGCATCGCGCATGACTTCAACAACATCCTGACCGGCATCAAGGGCTATCTCGCGCTCGCCGCCGAACACCCGGCCGCGCAGGGCGACGCGCGCCTGGCGCGCTATCTGGAGCAGGCCGACGCCGCGAGCGTGCGTGCGCGCGACCTGATCCGCCAGATGCTCACCTTCAGCCGCGCACGCCGCGGCACACCGCGCCCGGTGGCACTGGCCGCGCTGGCGGCCGAGATGGCGGGCTTTCTCGCGCCGATGCTGCCCTCGTCGGTGCGTTTCGATGTCGCTGTCGACGCCAACGACACCTGCGTGCAGGCCGATCCGGTACAGCTCGAGCAGGTGCTGATGAACCTGTGCATCAACGCGCGCGACGCGCTGGGCGGGTGCGGGCGCATGCGGCTGACCGTCGAGCCGGCCGCGCCGGTGCGCGGAGTGTGCGCATCGTGCCGCAGTGAGATCGACGGCCTGCATGTGTCGCTGAGCGTCGCCGACGACGGCCCCGGCATCGCGCCGGAGGTATTCGAGCGCATGTTCGAGCCCTTCTTCACCACCAAGGAGGTTGGTCAGGGCAGCGGCATGGGGCTGGCCACCGTGCACGGCATCGTGCACGAGCATGGCGGCCACGTGCTGGTCGACACGGGCGCCGGGCGCGGCACCCGTTTTCGCGTCGTCCTGCCCCCGCTGGCGGCCGGCGCCGCGCCCGAGCTCGCGCGTCGGGAGGGCACGGACGTGCCGCCCGATGCCCTGTCCGGCCGCGTGCTGGTCGTCGACGACGAGACGCTGGTCACCGGCTTTCTCGCCGAGTTGCTTTCCGCGCGCGGCCTCGACGTCGCCGTCGAGCAAGACGGCGAGGCCGCGCGCGCACGCGTCGCCATCGACCCCTTCGTCTTCGACCTGATCCTCAGCGACCAGACCATGCCGCGCATGAGCGGCATGGAACTGGCGCGTGCCGTACGCGCGCTGCGCGCCGACCTGCCTGTGCTGCTGATGAGCGGGCGCGCCGACGCCCTCGACCCCGATACGCTCGCCGCCGTCGGCGTGAGCGCGCTGCTGCACAAGCCGGTGGAGCCGGAGGCGTTGTTCGCGGCGATCGCGCGCTGGCTCGACTCGCAGGACGATGGGGTGAGGGCCCAGCGGCAGGGCGGTGTTCAGTCCACGTAGCGGGCGCGAATGCGCGCCAGCGTGCCGTCTTCGCGCAGTGCGTCGAGCGCGCCTTGCAAGCGGGCCAGCAGCGCCGGGTCGGTGTCCTTGTGGCAGGCGAAACCGAGCACGCTCTCGGTCAGCGTGAGCACGTTCTCGTATTTCGCGGTGTCGATGCCGGCGGCCTTCATGTTCCACCACACGGTATCCAGACTGTAGGAGATGGCCGCGAAGCGTCCGGCATCGAGCATGCGCACCAGCGAACGCGCCGAATCGGTGCGCGAAAGGCGCTTGTCGACGCCGGCTTCCTGCAGCAGCAACTCGCCGATGTCCTCGCGCACGACGCCTACCGGCACGTCACGCAGTGCGGTCGGCGAGTCTACTTCGAGCGCGCCGCGCGGCGCGACGATGGCCACGCGGGTGTCGACGATGGGTTCGACGAAGGCGAACAGCTCGCGGCGCGAATCGGTCACGGTGGTCGAGAACAGGCAGTGACCGGGCCGCTCCTGCGCCATGCGGTAGCCGCGCGCCCAGGGCAGCACCTGGATGTCGGACACCTCGCGTTCGATACCCAGCCGATCCCACATCGCCACCAGGATGTCGACGGCGATGCCCTTGAGCGCACCGTCCTCGGTGTAGTTGTAGGGCGCGTATTCCTCGGTCAGCCACCGGAAGTCCTGCAGCGACTGCGCCTTGGCGGCACCGGCCAGCGCGAAGGCGGCCAGCGCGACGAGCAGGTGGGTGGTCCATCGCATCCTGTACTCCGTAATCACTTCTGTCTGAGGATGACCAGCGTCAGGTCATCGTAGAGCTTCTGCGTGCCGATGTGACGCTTGACGTCGTCGATGATCGCGCATTTGAGCGCCTCGGCCGAATCGCGGCGATGGGCGGTGACGACCTCCACGAGGCGTTCGAGTCCGTACAGGCGGTCGTCCGGGTCGGCCGCCTCGGTGATGCCGTCGGTGTAGAGCACGACGACGTCGTCGCTGTCCAGGTCGAGCGTGATTTCGGCGACGAATTCCGACATCTGTTCGACCAGTCCGATCGGGAAACCCAGTTCGTCCGTGTCGATGACCTCGATGGCGCCGCTGGCGCGGGCGACGATCACCGATTCGTGCTGGCCGCTGATGCGCAGTCGCCCGCGCGCGGGCGCACCGTCCGCGGTCGGGTGGTAGTCGAGCAGGGCGAGCGTGAGGTTCTTGCCGCAGCCCATGCGCTGCACATTGTTGTAGATGGTGCTGTTGAGCACCTCCATGACGCGCACGATGTCGGCTTCCTCGCTGGTGAGCATGGTACGCACGGCGCTTTGCGTCATCAGCATGACGACCCCGCTCTCCAGGCCGTGGCCGGTGACGTCGCCGATGCCGATGCGCACGCCGCCGGCGTGGGAGAGCACGTCGTAGTAATCGCCGCCGACCTCGCTGGCCGGCTCCATGTAGGTGGCGATCTCCAGGCCTTCGATGGCATCGAGTTCGGCCTGCGAGGGCAGCAGGATTTCCTGGATGCGGCGCGACACGTCCAGTTCGGCGCCCAGCCGCGTGTTCTCGTCGCGCGCCTGGTCGCGCTGTTCCAGCCCGCGCTGGAAGGCCTGCATCAGCGCATCCAGGCTGCCGACGATCTGTCCCAGCTCGTCGCGTTCGTGGCCGGGGAGCGCCGGGCGCGGCCACGCGCCGGGACGGGTCGGGTCGATGCGCGTGATCGCGCGGTGCAGCGCGAGCAAGGGGCGCGTGATCATGAAATAGAAGATCAGCACCACCAGCGCCGAAATCACCAACGCCTTGACCAGGCCGACCGTCAGGATCACGCCGCCGCGCTGCATGAAGCTGGCGGCGATCACGTCTGCATCCAGTTCCACATCGAGGCTGCCGACTTCAGTGATGTCGCCACGCACCGCTTCGTAGGTGAGCGGCACGCGATAGTCGGTGACGTCACCAAACAGCGAGCTCTCCAGCGCGCCGGCCTGCGGGCGTTCGCCGCTACGGTCGCGCGTGGCGATGATGCCGTCGAAGTTGTCGCGCAATACCACGCGGCGCATCTCCGGATAGGCGAACAGGCCGTCGACGACCTGGGTGGCGAGCGCGTCGTTGAACTGGAAGGCCGCCTCGGCGGCCGAGCCCTGCACCAGGCGCAGCGTGCGCTCGGTGCTGGCGCGGATCTCGCCGCGCATCGCGCGCCAGTCCGAATACAGCTCGACTACGCCGGCGACCAGCCCCAGTACGACGACGATGACCAGGGTCACCGCCGCCTGGCGCACGGTCAGGCTGCGCGTGGCGGGCCGTGTGTCGGAGTTGGAGTCGGCGCCCCGTTGCGATGCCATCGGGCTATTCGAGGACGAGCTCGAGCGAAGGCATCAGGCGCTTGAGGTTGTTGAGCGACTTGCCCTGCCACGGCACGGCGTTGGAGCCACGGATGGTCAGGATGCAAGTCTTGCGGTTGCGCGCATTGATGACGAACTTGGAGAGCGTCGCGATGCCCGAACTGTTGAGGAATTCGAGCCGCGTGAGATTGAGCTCCAGTCGATCGCTGCCTTCGAGAGCCTCGTCGAGCAACGCGGAGATCGGGGCGTATTCGGTCAGGCCGTTGAGGCGCAGCGAGCCTTCGAGGAATACGCAGCCTCGTTCGCGATCGTACGCGGCGCGGTAACCATCGCCTTCCAGGGACTTCATCGGGATGTGCTCCGTCATATCGGCAGTGTGACCTGCGTGGTCACCCGGAAACCGCCGCTCGCGGACGGTTCGAAGCGCCAGGCGAGGTCAGCGCCGTAGTCGTTGATCATGGTCAGGTAGCCGAGGCCGGCCGTGCCTTCCGACATCGCGTTGTGTTCGAGCTGTTGCATGTACAGCTCGCCCGGATCGGATTCGAGCAGTTTCAGCACGAAGGCGCGGAAGCCGGCCACCGACTGCGCGTCGCTGCCGTTGCTCTCGTGGAAGACGACGCGGTCGCGATGCAGGCACAGGCTGATCGTGATCGGCTCGGGCTGGGCCGCGTCGTGGAACTTCATCGCGTTCTCGAGCAGTTCATTGGCGACGAAGCTCACCGCGCTGCGGATCTCCTCCTGCCGTCTCGCGGTGGCCGGGTCGTCGTCGTCGAGCGGAAAGAAGGTGGTCAGGTAGTCGCCGAGAAAGTCGGCCGACAGGCCATTGTTGCGCCAGCGCTGGCGCAGCGGCAGGCGCCCCGGCCAGAAGGAGAGGTTCAGCGTTTCGGTGTCCGGATCGTGCCGGATGTCCTCGAAGCTTCCATAGTGTTCGATCATCGCGTGCCTTGTGCGTCGTGTGGCTCAGGCCACGATGCGGTTGCGCCCCTGTTGCTTGGCCCGGTAGAGGAGGCGGTCGACTTCGGCGAACAGCGGGCCCTCGTCGCCGTTCTCGGGCACCATCGCCGAGACCCCGATCGACAGCGTGATGTGTGCGCCCAGCGGCGAATTGCCGTGCTCGATGGCTTCGTGGGCGAGCGCGCGCTGAATGTTGGCGGCAATCGCTCGCGCGCCCTCGCGGTCGGTATTGGGCAGCAGCACGATGAACTCCTCGCCGCCGTAACGCGCAGCCAGATCCCCCTTGCGGTGCAGCGCGCCGCCGAGCACGTCGGCGATGCGGCGCAGGCACTCGTCGCCGGCGCGGTGGCCGTGCAGGTCGTTGTATTCCTTGAAGTGGTCGACGTCGCACATGAGCATCGCCACCGGCCTGGACTCGCGTCGGCCGCGCGCCCACTCGCTGGCGATGGCCTCGTCGAGCATGCGACGGTTGGCCAGCCCGGTGAGCGAATCGTGGCGCGCCGCGCTTTCGGACTCGATGTAGCGCTTGAGCCACTCCATGTCGATCTGGTCCGCGTGCTCGGTGATGGTCTGCAGCACCAGTTCCAGGTCACGGCTCTTCTCGGTGATCGTCGCGACCAGCAGACGCAACTGCTTCTCGACGTTGCGCCGCTCGAGTACTTCCTTCTGCAACTGGACGTTGGCTGTCGCGAGCTGTGATTCGATCGCGTCGCCGTGCTCGATGGCCGTGGTCAGGGCGATCTCCAGGTCGTCGCGTTCGGACTGCAGCTGGTCGACCATGGCGGTAAGGTCCGAGAGCGTCTGCTCGAGGTCGAGGACCTTGACGTAGGGCGCGTGCACGGGCGCGGCGAGTTTGCGTTCCGGATCTTCCGTGGCATTCATTGGGTTACACCCCCCGAACTCGTCGGCAAGGCCCGATTTTCCGTGGCAATCGCCGCCGACGCAAGCGCCATGGCGGTCCGAGGACAGCGGCAAGTGCCCATAGTCACGCTCAATGCATTTGGGCGACGGCCTCGAAATCCTCGCCAGCGACGCGAAACAGCGCGTAGGCGCCGGGTACGTCGCCCGCCTCGTCGAACTCGTGGTCGCCCGCCGCGCCCCGGTAATCGATGTCGCGACCCTCGGCGATCAGCTTCTTCGCCCGGGCCCACTCGCCCGGGCGAACGGGATCGCCCGGGGCGCCGGCGACCGCGCGCAACGAGGCGGCGAGCTTGGCGCGCTCGCCGCCGGCATGCTCGATCGCCAGTGCCAGCAGGAAGGCTGCGTCGTAGGAGGTCGTCGCGAAGATCCCGTCCGGGTTGCCGCCCTTCGCGCGAAAGTCGCGCTGGAAGATCGCCAGCGATTCGCTGCCGGAACCCACCGGCGAGGACACCAGCAAGGTGTCGAGATTGGCCGCGCCGATGGCGCGGATCATGGCCTCGGACTTCATGCCGTCGCCGCCGACGAACTGACGGAAGAAGCCGTTCTCGAGTGACTGGCGCAGGATGGTCAGCCCGCTGCCGTCGCCGTAGTCGAAGATCACCAGCGTGTCGGCGCCGCCGCGCGCCAGGCGCGACAGCTCCGAACGGTAGGACGCCTTGGAGCCGTCGTGCTGCTGGAAGCCGGTGATCGTGCCGCCCTGTGCCTCGTACTCGGCGCGGAAGGACTCGGCCAGTCCGGTGCCGTAGTCGTTGGCCAGATAGGTCACGGCCACGCTTCGGGTGCCGCGCGCTATCAGCGTGCGCGCCAGCGCCGCGCCCTGGTAGGCGTCCGAGGGCACGGTGCGAAAGACCAGATCCTTGTCCGCGAGTCGGGTCACCTGCGGCGAGGTCGACGAGGGCGACACCAGCGGCACGCCGGCGGGCACCGTCACCGAGTTGGCCGCGGCCAGCACCGAGCCCGAGCAGCTGGGCCCCACGATGGCCAGTACGCGGTCGATGTTGACCGCCTTGGTCGCCGCGTCGGTGGCCGCCTGCGGATTGCAGCCGCTGTCGCCGAGCGCGGCCACGAGTTTGCCGCCGTCGCCGATGCCGCCCTGGGCGTTGACCTGTTCGACGGCCAGTTGCGCGGCCTCGACCATGGTCGGCGCCATCGCCGAGATGCCGCCCGAAATGCCGAACAGCAGGCCGATCTTCGCCTCCTGTGCGGCGGCCGGCAGAGTCATTGCGGCGGCCAGCGCCGCGCCGATGAAGTGCTTGCGGGTCATGAGTCGTCCTGATTTCGTCCGTGAGTGCGACGTTCCTCGGGGAGTATCCCCTCGGGCCGGAAGCGCAGCACCAGCTGCAGCGCAAGCCCGATGAGGAACATGCGCGCGTATTTTGCCTGTATCGCGATCTCGGTCGGAAGCCGGTCGGTGAGCAGCTCCGACAGCGACCAGATCAGCCAGATCACCAGCGCGCCCAGCAGTGCGCCGCGATTGTTGCCCGAGCCGCCGAGGATCAGCATGATCCAGACGAGGAAGGTGACGATCATCGGGTCGATGGCCTCGGGCGTGATCGAGCGGTTGAAATGCACGAACAGCGCCCCGGCCAGCCCCATCAGCGCCGAGCCCAACACGAAGGCCTCGAGCCGTCTGGATTCCACATGCTTGCCCATCGCCGCGGCTGCCGCCTCGTTGTCGCGGATGGCGCGCATCATTCGCCCCCAGGGTGAGCGCAGCTGGCGCTCGACGAGCACATAGGCGAGCAGCACCGCGGCCGCGACCAGCGCCAGATAGGCCAGTTGCGAGGCGAAGTAGGGCAGCTCGCCGAACGGACGCGGAATGCCCGAGATGCCGCGCACACCGCCGGTCAGCCAGTCCTCGGAGCGCACCGCCAGGCGGATGATCTCGGCCACGCCGATGGTGGCGATCGCCAGATAGTCCGAGCGCAGGCGCAGGCACACGCGCCCGATCGGCCAGGCGAGCAACGCCGCCAGCGCCATCGCGCCGACCCAGCCGACGGCCACCGGCAGCTCGAAACCGCCCACGCGCCCGGGCAGGGCCGGGCTGGTGAGGATCGCCGAGGCGTAGGCGCCGATCGCGAAGAAGCCCGCGATGCCGGCATTGAACAGCCCGCCCAGGCCCCACTGCACGTTCAGCCCGAGCGCCATCAGGCCGTAGATGCCGACCAGCACCAGGATGAACAGCGCGTAGTTGGCGAGGCCGAATGCATCCATCACAGCACCTTGCCCTTGAGGATGCCGCGCGGGCGCAAGAGCAACACCAGCAGCAGGATGACGAAGGCCGTCGCGCTCTTGTACTGTGCCGGCAGCACCAGCACCGACAACTCCTCGGTCAGTCCGATCACCAGTCCGCCCAGCACCGCGCCGTCGATGCGTCCGACCCCGCCGAGGATGGCCGCGGCGAATACCGGCAGCAGTACCCACCAGCCCATCATCGCCCATACCTCGGTGTTGATGCCGAGCAGAAAGCCGGCGGCCGCGCACAACATGCCGACGATGATCCAGGTCAGGCGCACCACCTGGCGGTTGTCCACGCCGCACAGACGCGCCAGATCCGGGTTGTCGGACATCGCGCGCATCGCGCGGCCCCAGCGCGTCAGCCGCAGGAAGGCTTCGAGCGCGGCAACCAGCACGATCACCGCGGCAAAGGTCGCCAGTTCGCGATCGCGCAGCAGGATGAAGCCGAAGTATTCGTCCGGGCGCACGATGCCGCTGGTATAGGTCGTGGGGTCCGTGCCCCAGCCCATCTGCACCACGGCGCGCACCATCAGCGCCACGCCCAGCGAGGCCATCACGGTGAGGATGCGCGGGCGCTCGCGCAGATAGGCATAGCAGCTCGCGTCGATGCCCACCGCGACCGCCGCGGCCAGCGCCATCGCCACCGGCAGCGCCAGCCACGGGTCCAGGCCGCCGAGCGTGACCGCGCCCAGCGCGAGGAAGGCGCCGAGCGTGATCAGGTCGCCGTGCGCCAGATGTGCGAAACGCAGGATGCCGAACACCAGCGTCACGCCGATCGCGCCGATGGCGTAGATCGAGCCCAGCAGCAAGCCGGGGACGAGATGGAAGTTGATGAACTCGTAGGCGTCCATGTCAGGCCTCCCGCCGGGCCGTCCCAAGGGAGGCCCAGCCCCCTCGGGGGGCAGCGAACGAAGTGAGCGTGGGGGTCGTCATCGCTGCCCACCGAGGAAAAGCTGCACGACTTCCGGGTCGGCCAGCAGTTCGGCGCCGCTACCGTCGCAGCGGTTCGCGCCGGTGGTCAGCACGTAGCCGCGGTCGCAGAGGGCCAGCGCCTGTTTCGCGTGCTGTTCGACCAGCAGGATGGCCACGCCGGCGTCGCGCACGTCGCGCGTGATCTGGAAGATCTGCTCCATGTAGCGGGGCGACAGCCCGGCCGTGGGCTCGTCGAGCAACAGCAGTTTGGGCTCGAGCATCAGCGCGCGGCCCATGGCCACCATCTGGCGCTGGCCGCCGGAGAGGTTGCCGGCGAGCGTGCGGCGCTTGGCCTTCAGGTCGGGAAACAGCCCGTAGACGCGTTCGTAGGCGCCCGACAGGTCGCCGCGCCGCAGGAAGGCGCCCATCTCCAGGTTCTCGTGCACGCTCATGTCGCGGAACACGTTGTCGACCTGCGGCACGAAGCAGATGCCGCGGCGCACGATGCGGTCCGGCGTCCACCCGGTGATGTCGTCGCCATCGAACACGATGCGCCCGTCGCGCAGCGTGAGCAGGCCGAACACCGCCTTCATCGCACTCGACTTGCCGGCGCCGTTGGGGCCGACGATGACCACGATCTCGCCCGCACCCACGTGCAGGTCGATGCCGTCGAGGATGTCGGTCTCGCCGTAGCCGCCGCGTACGCCACGCAGTTCGAGCAGCGCGGCGCTCAAGCGGGGTTCTCCTCGTTCACGCGCTCGCCCAGATAGGCTTCGAGCACCTGCGGGTCGTTGCGCACGGTGGCGAAGCCGCCCTCGACCAGCACGCGCCCCTCGGCCATGCACGCGACGCGGTTGCACAGGCGCGCGATCATTTCCATGTCGTGCTCGATCAGCACGAAGGTATAGCCGCGCTCGCGGTTGAGGATCTCGATCTTCTCCTCGAGCTTGCGCAGCAGCGTGCGGTTGACACCGGCGGCCGGTTCGTCGAGCAGCACCAGACGCGCGTCGGTCATCATCGTGCGACCGAGTTCGAGCAGCTTCTTCTGCCCGCCCGACAGGTGGCCCGCCAGTTCGTCGGCGACGTGGGTCAGTTCGAGGAATTCCAGCGTGGCAAGCGCGCGCTCGCGTACTTCCTCCTCGTGTCGGCGAACGCGCTCATGACCGAACCAGTTGGCCAGCAGCCGCTCGCCCGGCTGACCGGCCGGCACCATCATCAGGTTTTCGAGGGTGCTCAGGCGGTGGAATTCGTGCGGAATCTGGAAAGTGCGCACCAGGCCGCGGTGGAAGCGTGCCTCGGTGGGCAGGCGGGTGATGTCCTCGCCGAGAAAACGGATGCGGCCCGCGCTTGGCGCCAGCGCCCCGGCGATGAGGTTGAACAGCGTGGTCTTGCCCGCGCCGTTGGGTCCGATAAGGCCGAGGATTTCGCCCTCGGAGACCGACAGCGAGCAGTCGTCGACGGCCCGGAAGCCGCCGAAGGCCTTCACGATGTGTTCCAGTTCGAGCATGCGCGCATCCCGTTGCAGTGGCCGTATTCTGGCCCGAACGGCGTGTGCGGCGCCAGTTTCCGCGCCCGATCAGCGGCGCGGCGAGTCTTCGCTGCGCTGTGGCGACGGCGCTTCGTTGCTGCCGGAGAGCGGTGCCTCCGGTGCGGTCGGGTGGTTGTCCTCGGGCTGGGCATCGGCCCGCGGCGCGGGCGGGTCTTCGGACGGGTCAGTGTGATCGATGTGTCCGCCGCTCTCCAGGCGGTGTTCCTCGACGGCGGCGGCCATCTCCATGCCGGTCGGTGCGGTGCGCATCATCGGCACGAACTGCGCGGCCTCCTCGACGATATGGTCGACGCGCCCGCGTGCGCGCAGCGCCACGAAGATCGCCAGCGGCGCGATCGTCAGCGCGAAGAACACCGGCAGTCCGGCCGCGCCGCTGACCGCCATCAGTGCGCCGGCCGCGGTCGGGCCGAACACCGCGCCGAGGCCGTGCAGCAGCAGCATGCCGGAGTTGCCCGACAGGATCTGCTCATGCGGCAGGCGGTCGATGAGGTGGGCGACCGCGATCGGATAGATCGCGAACGACATGCCGCCGAAGACGAAGGCCGAGATCAGCAGCGCGCTGTTCGAGCCGCCGAACATCGCCATCGCCACCGCACCGGCGGTCGCGCCGAAGGCCACGAAGGCCAGTACATGGCGGCGGTCGCCGCGGTCCGAATAGCGGCCCAGCGGCAGTTGCAGGATCGCGCCGCCGGCGATCGTGGCCGTCATCAGCATCGCCACGCCGCTCGCGTCCAGCCCCAGGCGCGCCGCGTACAGCGGCCCCATGCTCCACAGCGTGCCGATCGACAGGCCCGAGACGATGGAAGCCGCCACCGAGGACGGCGCGGCCGCCCACAGCTTGCCGATGGTCAGGCGCGGCAGGGGCTGGATCTCGGGCTGGGGCTGGCGTGTCGAACACAGCGGCAGCACCGACAGGCAGATCAGCACGGCGGAGATCGCGAACAGCGTGAATTCCTGCGGCGGTGCCAGATGCAGTAACTGCTGCGCCAGCGCCAGCGCGCTCATGTTGACGAACATGTAGAAGGCAAACACCTGGCCGCGGCGCTCGGGTACGGCGCGGCTGTTGAGCCAGCTCTCGATCACGGTATAGAAGCCCACCAGCGCGATGCCGGTGGCCAGCCGCAGCAGCAGCCAGATCACCGGATGCACGATCAGCGCGTGCACCAGCACCACGACGGCGATGCTCGACGCGTAGAACGCGAAGGCGCGGATGTGACCGATGCGCCGTATCATCGCGGGCACCACCCAGGTGCCGATGAGGAAGCCGACGAAGTAGGCCGAGCCCATCAGGCCGAGGATCTGGTCGCCGAAGCCCTCGATGCTGCCGCGCAGCGTGAGCAGGGTGGACATCAGGCCGTTGCCGAGCAGCAGCAGGGCGGTGCCGAGCATCAGCGAGCTGATGGGGAGGATGTGAGGGAGCATGCTAGAGTCAATCGCCTTTGCAGGGACCGCCGGGATGCCTTGTGAGCGATCCTGGTCCTGCCCGCCGAAACGCGTATCGAAGCGGCGGGCTGCGCGCACGATGCGCGCGAAATGAACCCGCAATTATAGAGTTTTGCTGCAGTGAACAAAACCCGTCCCGCCCTGCGTTCATTCCCGGATCGCGTCCGCCAGGTAGTGCTCTTCGAAGTCGGCGGCCTGCTGCTGATCACGCCGCCTTTCGTGTGGCTCTCGGGTGTGCCGCTGGGGGATTCGATCGGCCTGCTGGCGCTCATCGCCGCGATCGCCGCGCTGTGGAACGGCGTCTACAACACGCTCTTCGACTGGTGCGAGGCGCGGCTCACCGGCCGCCGTGCAGACCGGCGTCCGCTGCGACTGCGCATCGTGCACGCGCTAGGTTTCGAGGGCGGTCTGCTGACCCTGTCGCTGCCCTTGATCATGTGGTGGACGGGCATGGACTGGCTCGCCGCGCTGATCGCCGACATCGCCCTGGCGTTGTCGTATGTCGCCTACGCCTTCGTCTTCAATCTCGCCTACGACCGCCTGTTCCCGATTGGCGGGGAGCCGGTTCATGCCGACTGAGACGCCGCACGTCATCGACGGGGCCGATCTGGCCGCGCTCAATACCTTCGGCCTGCCGGGGCGCGCCGCGCATCTGGCCGTCATCGAACATTCCGAACAGCTCGCTGCGCTGCTCGCCCGGCCAGACTGGGGCGATGCGCCCAGTCTGGTGCTCGGCGGCGGCAGCAACATCGTCGTCGACGGCGACTTTCCCGGCTGGGTGCTGCAAGTCGCGATCCGCGGGCGCGAACTCGCAGGCGAGGACGAGGACTTCCGCTATGTGCGCGCCGGCGGCGGCGAGAACTGGCACGACTTCGTGCGCTGGACGCTGGCGCAGGGCTGGGGCGGTCTGGAAAACCTGTCGCTGATTCCCGGCACCGTGGGCGCGGCACCGATCCAGAACATCGGCGCCTACGGGCTGGAACTGGAGGCGCGCTTCGATCATCTCGAGGCGGTGTCGCTGGCCGACGGCAGGGCGCGGCGTTTCGACGCGGCCGACTGCGGCTTCGGCTATCGCGACAGCGTGTTCAAACGCGGCGAGGCCGGGCGCTGGCTGATTGCCTCCGTGACCTTCCGGCTACCCAGGCGCTGGCGGCCGGTGACGCACTATGCCGATGTCGCGGCGGAACTGGCCGCGCGTGACATCGGCGTTCCCACACCCCTCGATGTCTCCGACGCGGTGGTGGCGATCCGTCGTCGCAAGCTGCCCGATCCGGCCGTGCTCGGCAACGCCGGCAGCTTCTTCAAGAACCCGCGGGTCGACGACGCGACGCTCGCGCGATTGCAGGCGGCCCACCCCGGATTGCCCCACTATTCGCAGCCCGGTGGCGGGGCCAAGATCGCCGCCGGCTGGTTGATCGACCAGTGCGGCTGGAAGGGGCGCGACCTCGGGCCGGTGGGCTGTTTCGAGCGACAGGCGCTGGTGCTGGTCAATCGTGGTGGCGCGAACGGTGCCGACGTGCGTCGCGCGGCCGAGGCGATCCGCGCCGATGTCGCCGCGCGATTCGGCGTCGAGCTGGAACCCGAGCCGGTCTTCGTCAGCGCGCGTCGCGAGTGATGTCGTCGCTTCGCGTGCTCAGGCACGCGGCCAGCCCGGTGGCGATCTCGTCGGCCATGCGCGCCTGGTAACGCGCATCGCGCAGCAGCAGTTCCTCGTCGCGATGCTTGATCACACCGGCCTCGAACAGCAGCGCGGCCTGCTCCGCACGATAGAGCACGATCAGGTTGTCGAAGTGGTGCAGCGCATGTTCGAAGTCCACATAGCCGCGCTTGCGGCCATTCTTGTGCGTCGGGACAAAGCCCGCGCGCTGCAGGCGCGCGCCGATGCTGCGCCCGCACAGCGTGCTCAGTGCCAGGTCCGGATTGCGACGCGAGACGAACAGCGAATGCCCGGACCAGCGGTCGTTGAAGGTCTGGGAAGTGCCCATCCATTCCCACTCGGTCAGCTCGTGCGCGCCGGTCGAGTCGTGGTGGATGGAGATGAAAAAGTCCGCGTGCGGCACGTTGGCCGGACGCGCCGCGAGCGATTCGATGCGCCCGTCGGCATTGACCAGTACGGTGTCGATGCCGCGCGCCTCGAGCGCCTTGACCAGTGCGCGGGCCAGGTCGTGGTTGAATTCCAGTTCGGGGCGCCCGCGCGCCGAGATCGCGCCCGGCGCGTCGAGCGTATGGCCGATGTCCACCGCCACCAGCGGCGGCGCGGCCGTGGCGCCGGCCGCGCATAGTGCGATTGCGCAGGCAAGCGCGGTGCGCACGGACTCAGTCGCCGTCGCCATCCGTGTCGTCCTGACCGCCCTTGCGTTGCCGGTCTGCGGGCGCCTTGTCGTCGGCGACGCCGAAGACCTCGTCGAGCTGCTCGCGGGTCATGCAGTCCATGTCCCAGTGCGGCGTCTGCTGGAGCTTGATCTCGTCGCAGATGATGCGGAATCTGCCCTTCTTGCGCTTGCTTTCCATGGCGTCCGCCTCCTTGCGGGTGTTGCCTGAATGCCCCGAGTACGGATTCGCGGGGGCTTGTCGTATCGGACCGGAACCGCTCTAATGGTTCCCCGTATCAACCGACGACCGGCGTGCTGGCGCCGGACAGGAACTGCGAATGAGAAATCCCCCCAGCGATTTCCGCAATCTGAACTGCTCCGAGTGTCGCGACGGCGCCGGTCTCGACTTCGACTTCACGATGGCCTTCCAACCCATCGTCGATGCCTCCAGCGGCGAGATCTTCGCCCACGAGGCGCTGGTGCGGGGCCTCGATGGCGAGGGCGCAGGCGCGGTCTTCGCCCACGTCAATGATTCCAACCGTTACCGCTTTGACCAGACCTGCCGCGTCAAGGCCATCAGCCTGGCCGCGGAGTTGGGCATGACGACGATGCTCAGCATCAACTTCATGCCCAACGCGGTCTACAAGCCGGAACTGTGCATCCGCACCACACTGGCCGCTGCACAGGAGTCCGGCTTCCCGATCGATCGCATCATCTTCGAGGTGACCGAGGGCGAGCGCGTCGAGGACCATGTCCATCTGCGCGGCATCGTCGAGCATTACAAGAAACGCGGCTTCTGTACCGCCATCGACGACTTCGGTGCCGGCTACGCCGGGCTGGGTCTGCTGGCCGACTTCCAGACCGACATCGTCAAGCTCGACATGGGCCTGATCCGCGGCATCGACACCGACCGCACGCGCACGGCGATCTGCCGCGGCATCCTCACCGTGTGCAACGACCTGGGCATTCGCGTCATCGCCGAAGGCGTGGAGACGCGTGAGGAATACGCCGCGCTGCGCGCGCTGGGCATCGAGCTGTTCCAGGGCTATTACTTCGCCCGTCCGGCTTTCCGTGCGCTGGCCGAGGTGCCGGCCGAGCGTTTCGCGCTCTGACCCGTTCGCGTCACTGACCCGGAGCGGAGAAGCGCTGACCCGAAATCGCCGGGTGATAGATCGGCTGGATCACGTTGCCGGCCGGGTCGGTGACGTGAAAGCTGCGCGCGCCGTCACCGTGGTCGTGCGGTTCGTCGAGGACGTTGACGCCCTTGGCCTTCATGAAGTCGAACCACTCGTGCAGCTGGTCGACGGTGTCGACGATAAAGCCGAAGTGGTCCAGATACTGCACGCCGCTGCGCTCGCCTTCGCGGTTGCGGCCCAGCGACAGGTTGTCGTTGCCCAGCGTCAGATACACCAGGTCGGCACTGGCGCGGCGCAGGATCTGCATGCCGATGATGTCCACGTAGAAACGCTCGCATTCCTCGAGGTTGGGCACGACCAGCGCGAGGTGGCGCAGGCCGTTGAACGGGGCGGGGCGGTTTGCCATCTTGATCTTCTCCATTTTTGCTTCGCTTGCAGGCAGTCTGCTATGGTGCCAGCCGCCAACGCCGATGCCAATTCCGAGGAGCCCACCCATGTACTGCATTCTGGTCAAGAACGTCGTCAAGGAAGGCGCGCGCGACGCCTATCTGGCAGCCATGCTGCCCAACGCCAAGGCGTCCGTCGCCAACGAGCCCGACTGCCTGACCTTCGACGTGCTCGAAGCGCAGGAAGAGCCCAACACCTTCTACCTGTACGAGATCTACACCAGTCCCGCCGCGCTGGAGACTCACAAGAAGACCGAACACTACCTCGCGAGCCGCCCCCTCATCGCCGACCTGCTGGTCGAGACCTCGGTGCTGCGCGCCGATGTAATCGAGATGAACGCCAGCCGCTGAGGAAGCGCTGCTTCACACATCGGTGCGGCGCTGCGGCGTCGTGAAGTAGGTGTGGGCCGCGCGGTTGACGTGGCCGGCCAGCAGCAGCGTGGAGATCATCGTCGGCACCGCCATCACCGCGTACATGCCGATCACCAGGTTGTTGATCGGCCCCAGCGCGGCCACCGCGCCGATGACGATCTGCGCCACGTAGACCATGGTGAAGATCCATTGCCAGCGTGCCCCGAACAGGAACACGAAGCATTTGGCGCCGTAGTACCAGAAGGTGACGATGGTGCTGAAGGCCAGTGGCAGCACCATCAGCAGCAACAGCAGCGGCCCGGCGTGCCCGAACACCTCCGAGAACGCGTTGGCCGTGAGCGTCACCCCCTCGATGCCCTCGGCCTCGTGCCACGCGCCGGTCAGTAAAATCACCAGCGCCGTGCACGTGCACACCACCAGCGTGTCGATGATGGGCCCGAGCATCGCCACCACGCCTTCGCGCACCGGCTCACGCGTTTTCGCCGCGCCGTGGGCCAGCGACTCGGTGCCGATGCCCGCCTCGTTGGAGAAGGCCCCGCGGCTGATGCCGATGGCGATCATGCCGCCCAGCGCGCCGCCGGCCACCGCCTCGCCGCTGAACGCATCGCGGAAGATCAGCGCGAAGGCCGCCGGCACCTCCTGCCAGTGGGCGACGATCACGATCAGGGTCAGGCTTAGATAGAACAGCACCATCGCGGTGACGATGCCCAGCGTGAAACGCCCGATGCGCTGGATGCGCCCGGCGATCACCGCTCCAGTGGCCAGTGCCAGCGCGATGCCCATCGCACCGTCGAAGAGCAGCGAGTCGCTGCTGCCCACCCAGCCCAGCGGCACCGCGAAGGATTCGCGCAGCAACTGCACCGCCTGATTGGCCTGGAACACCGGCAACAGCCCGCACAGACCGGCGATCGCGAACAGCACAGCCAGCGGCATCCACTTGCGGCCCAACCCCTCGCGGATCACATACATCGGCCCGCCCTGCAGCTCGCCGGCCGAATCCCGGCCGCGAAACATCACCGACAGCGTGGCCGTGTAGAACTTGGTCGCCACGCCCACCAGTGCCGTGATCCACATCCAGAAGATCGCCCCGGGCCCGCCGGTGCTGATCGCAATCGCCACCCCCGCCACATTGCCCAGCCCCAGCGTGCCCGACAGCGCCGTCGACAACGCCTGCCGGTGCGGTACCTGTCCCGGATCGTCCGGGTCGTCGTAGCGCCCGCGCAGCAGATCGATGCTGTGCCCCAGGTGCCGGTACGGCCGTGCGCGCGAGTAGATCAGCAGATACAGGCCACCGCCCACCAGCAGCACCAGCAGCGGCGTACCCCACATGAAGCCGGCGAAGGCCGCCAGCGCAGCATCGATGGAATCGAGAAAAGACATGGCTCGGCTCCCGGTCGGTCAGATCGCCCCGCGCCGGCTGCCGACACCCTCAGGCGATCATGGCGGCGATCAGTTCGGGTTGTACTTGGCATAACCATACGGGAATCGGGCGTGCGGCGCAGTATGGCGCGTGTGCCGCGTCGCGCAATTCGCCCGGAGCCGTGGATGCTCTCAATCTACCGCCGGTCGGCGAGGCATTGACGCGCTACGGGGTACTCGGATGGTCAATCTAGGTTTTGTGAGTACGTGGCACTGAGGGCGCGCGTCAGGCAGTCAGCACATTCACGTGCCCTGCCTTGCCGTACTCCAGGATTCCGTGATCGCGCGTGACCAGGGTGTAGCCACCGATACGGGCGGTTGCGACCAGCAGGCGGTCGGCGGGGTCGGCGTGGAATTCGCCGGGCAGTTCGTTGCTGTCGGTGACGACGGCCAGATCGTCGAGGGGGAGCGGACGCAGGGCCGGGTGCGAGCGCGCGCGCTCCAGCCAGATCTTGGTGGGCATGGCGAGGTTCAGGCGACCCTTTGCCGCCAGCATGGCCACCTCCCACGCCGAGATGATCGATACATGCAAGGGCCGGGTGTGGTCGGCGGCTTCCAGTCGCTCGCGGAGGGCGGGAGAGAACTGGCCGGGTGTGCCGAGGGCCAGCCAGACCCATACGTGCGTGTCGAGCAGCAGCGGCACGTTCTGGGGGCTCACGGGGCGTCGACGCGCTCGGGGGCGGGCGCGTAAAGATCGTCTTCGTCGCCGGCTTCGGCCGACCAGTTGTCCTTGGGCATGTCGATCAGGTCGCCGACGATCTGCCCGGTGCCCTGCATGTATCCGAACAGTGCGGGGGGTGGCGTTTCCGCATTGGCGGGGACGACCTGAGCGACCGGCTTGCCGCGCTTGGTGATGACCAGCGGCTGGTGTGTCGTGGCGACTTCATCGATGAGTTTCAGGCACTTGGCCTTGAACTCGGCTGCATTGATGTTCATGGCGATTCCATATGACCATCTTGAGTGGTCATATTAGACTCAAATTGCAGCTCATGTTTCACGTGATCGTGCGACGGCTTTATCTCGATGTCGTCGGGTACTGCGTGAGCGCTGCTGACAGTTCGGTTGCGACCGCCTCCTGGAGCGATTCCGGCCCCAGCACTTCGCAGTGCCGCCCGTGCTTGAGGATGTCCATGAGCAGTTCGCGGTGGTCGGCGTAGGGGAATTCGAGGAGGTAGTGGCCGGCGTCGTCGAAGTGGCCGCGCTGTTTGGGGTGCCAGTGTTCGGTGGCGACCCAGCGGGCGCGTTCGGGGGTGAAGCGCAGGCGGGCGGTCTGCAGTTTGCGGCCGGAGAAGATGCCGTAGCCGGGGCCGAGGATGGCGTCGAGGGTCTTCGCGGATACGTTCTTCGCGGGGCGTTCGAGCAGTTCGACATGGCGGATGCTGTCGACGGCGAAGTTGCGCAGGTCGTTACGCAGGTGACACCAGGCGTCGAGGTACCAGTTCTCGCGATAGTGGACGAGGCGCTGGGGGGAGATGTCGCGCTCGGACTCTTCGCCCTTGCCGCGGGCGTAGTAGCGGATGTTGAGCCGCTTGCGGCGCAGCAGGGCGGAGCCGATGTGTTCGAAGTGGTCGAGCTTCATCGCGCGCTTGCCGATGCCGACGATGAGCACGCGGCGGCGTACTTCCTCGGCGGCGTCGTCGGCGGTGCCGAGCAGGGCGTTGAGGCGTGCCATCAGCGGCTGCACGTGGGGTGCGAGGATGCCGCCGGGGTCGAGGTTGGCGAGCAGGTGCTGCATGGTGAGCAGGGCGTGGATCTCGCGGTCGGAGAACCACAGGCCGGGCAACTCGTACTGGGCGCCGACCTGCTGGCCGCGCGAGAAGCGGTAGCCGCCGGCCTCGCGGTCCCAGACGATGGGGGCATTGAGGCGCTCGCGCAGGTATTCGAGATCGCGCTTGAGCGTGGCGAGCGAGACTTCGAGTGCGTCGAGCAGGTCTTGCCGGTTGACGACGCCGCGCTCGGAGATGATCTGGTCGATGCGGTAGAGGCGTTCGGTGCGGTTCACGCCGGCGCGCTCAGCTTTCCCAGGTGACCGGCTTATCGGCGTCGAGCGACTGGCGCAGCATCTCGAGCAGCGGCCAGCCGCGCTGGTGCAGGCTGACGGCCGCGCCGATGCCGGTCGGCGGCGGTTCGTCCTCGTTCTCGTCCTCGGGCTCGTTCTGGCGCTGGCGGTCGCGTTCGCGATCGGCCTCGATGGCGGCCTGCAGGGCGGCGATGGCGTCCGGCAGCTGTTCGGCGGTGAGGATGCCCTGACGCGCGTCCGCATCCTTGCCGAGGATCCTGAGCAGCGCGTGGGCGTGGTCGCCGAGCATGATGACGTCGGCGGCGGCGCGGGATTTGAAGGTGACGACCATGAGAGTGCTCCTGGTGCAAGTGTGGCGGGCGTGCCGGTGCACAGCCTACAGGCCGCGCACCGCGTAGATGCCGGGCGCGTTGCGCCAGTAGCCCCTGTAGTCCATACCGCATCCGAACAGAAAGCGGTCGGCCACGTCCAGGCCAGTGAAGTTTGCGCGCATGCCGGGGCGGGCCTTGCGGTCGTGGTTCTTGTCGACGAGGACGGCGGTGAATACCCGGGCTGCGCCGTTTTCGTCGAGGTGACGCACGATTGCGTCGAGCGTGTGGCCTTCGTCGAGGATGTCGTCGAGCACCAGTACCGTGCGCCCGGCCACTGCCTGGGCCGGTTCGGCACGCCAGTGCAGACGCTCGCCGCGCGTGCGGTCGCCGTAGCGGGTGGCGTGCAAATAGCTGGTCTCGAGCGGGAACGGCAGGCGCGGCAGGAGTTGGCCGGAGAAGATCACGCCGCCGTTCATGACGACGAAGACGATCGGGTTGGCCTCGCCGATGGCCGTGGTGATCTCGTGGGCCAGACGTTCCAGGGCGGTTTCGACGGCGGCGGCATCGGCGAGGCAGTCGGCCTCGTCGCGGATGCGCCGGATTTCGTCCAGGTTCATGCAGGGGCTCCGCATTGCGTTGGGCCCATTCTAACCGTGGCGCGAGGTGCGGCGCTGCGGGCGTGGTTTGCGCTGGTCGAACGGGGAGGGACTCCGACGTAAAGTGATCGGTTCCCTTGGCCGGGCGGGAAAATCACAGTACCATGGCCCCAACTGCGCCCATACGTCACGGGCGCTTGAACAGCAATCGGGGTTTTTACGAGAATCCACGGCGCCCCGTAGGGCGCACCCGCACCGTGCGGCACCGACGAACATCCCTTGTCGTGTGCCCGGTCCGGTTCCAGATGGTCGTGCCTGGCAGCACTTGCCGGCGCGACCTTGCGAGTTTCCGTTTCTTTTTTCGTTTGTCACCTTAGAGGAGTAGTCATCTCATGAGCAAGAAATACAATGTGCTGATCCTGGGGGCGTCCTACGGCTCCCTGCTGGGCATGAAAATGGCCATGGCCGGTCATTCGGTCAAGCTGGTGTGCCTGCCGGCCGAAGCCGAACTGATCAACGCCGAAGGCTGCATCGTGCGCATGCCGGTGCGTGGTCGCGAAGGCCTGGTCGAGGTCAACACCAAGAACCTGCCGGGTTCGGTCACGGCGGACGTTCCCAGTGCGATCAACCCGGCCGACTACGATCTGGTCGGCATGGCCATGCAGGAGCCGCAGTACCGTTCGCCGGGCGTGCGTGAGCTGCTGGGCGAGATCGCCAAGGCCGGCGTGCCGTGCATGTCGATCATGAACATGCCGCCGCTGCCGTTCGTTGCCCGCATCCCGGGTATCGACGCCAGCCTGCTGCGTGACTGCTACGCCGACGCTTCGGTGTGGGACGTCATCGATCCCAAGCTGATGACCCTGTGCAGCCCGGATCCGCAGGCTTTCCGTCCGCCCGAGGAGAAGGTCAACGTGCTGCAGGTTCGCCTGCCGACCAACTTCAAGTGCGCGCCGTTCGAGAACGACGCCCACACCCAGATCATCCGTGACCTGGATGCGGACATCACCGCCGCGCGCTTCGAAGTCAACGGCGAGAAGCTGGAACTGCCGGTCAAGCTCAAGGCGCATGACTCCATCTACGTGCCGCTGGCCAAGTGGGCGATGCTGCTGGCCGGTAACTACCGTTGCGTGATGAAGGACGGTGTGCGCCCCATCAAGGAAGCCGTGCATGGCGACATCGAAGCCTCGCGTGCGATCTACGAGTGGGTCATGGACGTGTGCGTCGCTCTGGGTGCCAAGCGCGAAGACCTCGTGGCGTTCCAGAAGTACGCCGACGCAGCCCAGTCGCTGGGCAGCCCGTCGTCGGCCGCGCGTGCGCTGGCCGCCGGTGCGACCAACATCGAGCGCGTCGACCGCGTGGTGCAGCTGCTGGCCGCGCAGAAGGGCATGAAGAACGCCGCGGTGGACGAGATCGTCACCACCGTCGACGGCTGGCTCGAGGCCAACCGCAAGAAAGCCGCCTGATCGGTTTTCCGGCAATGCAAAAGCCGCGCCCCAGGGCGCGGCTTTTTTTGTTAACGGCCGCGAAAACTTACTCGCCGAAGGCGTAGTCGATGGTCAGCGGTGCGTGGTCGGAGAAGCGTTCGTCCTTGTAGATCGACGCGCGCGTCGCCGTGGCTGCAAGCGCGGGCGTGGCGATCTGGTAGTCGAGCCGCCACCCCACGTTGTTGGCCCAGGCCTGACCGCGGTTTGACCACCATGTATAGGCCTCGCTGGTGGTGTCCGGGTGCAGGCGGCGATAGACGTCGATCCAGCCCAGTTCGTCGAACACGCGCGAGAGCCAGGCGCGCTCCTCGGGCAGGAAGCCGGAGTTCTTCTGGTTGGAGCGCCAGTTCTTGAGGTCGATCTCCTTGTGGGCGATGTTCCAGTCGCCGCACAGCACCACTTCGCGGCCGCTCGCGACGAGTGCCGCCAGATGCTCGAAGAAGCGGTCCATGAAGCGGTACTTGACCTCCTGGCGGAGTTCGCCGCTGGAGCCCGATGGGACGTAGACGGAAATCACCGAGAGCGTGCCGAACACCAGTTCGATGTAGCGGCCCTCGGCGTCGAATTCGGGTTCGCCCAGACCCTCGATGACCTGATCGGGCTGGCGCCGTGAATAAATGCCCACGCCGCTGTAGCCCTTCTTCTCGGCGTAATGGAAATATCCGTAATATCCCGACGGGTTGAGCATTTCGGCCGTCATGTCGGCGGTCTGGGCCTTGAGTTCCTGCAGGCACACGAAGTCGGCATCCTGCCTGGGGAGCCACTCGAAGAAGCCCTTGCGGGAGGCTGAACGGATGCCGTTGAGGTTGGCTGTGATGACGCGTAACATGCTTCGGATTGTCTCCTCTGGTCTGCCGGACATGGATTCTAGCCGCGATTTCATCGCACTCGCCTGCGACAAGGGCGTGCTGCGTTTCGGTTCCTTCGTCACCAAGGCCGGACGCACCTCTCCGTACTTCTTCAATGCCGGCCTGTTCGACGACGGCGCCTCGTTTCGCGCGCTCTGCGGCTTCTACGCCGACGCCATTCGCACCTCCGGCGTGCCCTGCGACATGCTCTTCGGCCCCGCCTACAAGGGTATTCCGCTGGTCGCGGGGGTGTCGATGCGGCTTGCCGAAGCCGGCGTCAACCTACCCTTCGCGTTCAACCGCAAGGAAGCCAAGGATCACGGCGAAGGCGGCACGCTGATCGGTGCGCCGCTTTCCGGGCGCGTGCTGATTCTCGACGACGTGATCTCGGCCGGTACTTCGGTGCGCGAATCCGTCGACATCATCCGCGCCAATGGTGCCGAACCGGCCGGCGTGGTGATCGCGCTCGATCGCATGGAACGCGGCGCGGGTGACAAATCCGCGGTGCAGGAGGTGCGCGAACAGTTCGGCATTCCCGTCATCGCAGTCGCGACGCTGGAGGATCTGATCGGCTATCTGGCCGGCCATGCGGAGCTCGTCGCCAACCTCGAGGCCGTGCGTGCATACAGGGAGCGCTATGGCGTGGATCTGGCTGCCTAGTCTGACGGTTGCCGCCGCTGCAGCGTTTCTGCCTGCACCGGCGGAGGCGCAGGCCGGGCGCGTGATCTTCTGCTGCGAGGACGCTCAGGAGCAGTCCATCTGCGCCGACACGCTGCCGCCGGCATGCTACGGGCGTGCCTACCGCGAGATCTCGCCGCGCGGGCTGGTGGTGCGCCATGTCGCCGCGCCGCTCACGGTCGAGGAGCAGGCCAGGCTCGAAGCCGAGAACCGCCGCCGCGCGCGTCAGGAGGCGCTCGAGCGTCAGCAGCGCAACATGGACAACGCCTTGCTCGAAACCTATCGCGGACTCAACGACATCGACATGCGCGAGGCACTTGCGCTCGAGGATGTCGAGCGCAGCATCGCCGACATCCACGAACGCCGCCGCGGCCTGATGGCCGAGCGTCGCGCGCTCGAAGAGGAAATCGCGGCGCTGCCCGCCGACCAGGACGTGGAACCGCTGAACCGTTCGCTGCGCGCTGTCGACAGCGAGCTGCGCTCCTATCAGCGCCTGCTCGAGGCCAAGCAGGCCGAGCGCGAATCCATCCAGGCGCGCTACGCCGCCGACCGTCGCCGCTACGCGGAGCTCATCGCCGAACGCGCGCAGCGCTGAAGCCCGCCGCCCCTACAGCAGCACGCGCTCGATGCCGCCCTGGTTGGCGCGCGCGACGTATTCGGGCATCCAGTTCTCGCCGAGGATGTGGCGGGCGATCTCGACCACGATATAGTCCGCCTCGACCTTGCCGTCGTCGGAGAAGCGCGACAGCCCCTGCAGGCAGCTCGGGCACGAGGTGAGCACCTTGACCGGCGCGCTCGGCGCGTCCTCGCGCAGTGCGGCCGCACCCTTCTCGATCTCTTCCTGCTTGCGAAAGCGCACCTGCGTCGAGATGTCGGCGCGCGAGGCGGCCAGCGTGCCCGATTCGCCGCAGCAGCGGTCGTTGAGATCCACGCGCGTGCCCATCAGCTCGTTGGCCACCTTGATGCCGGAATACTGCTTCATCGGCGTGTGGCAGGGCTCGTGGTACATGTAGCGCACGCCCTCGATGCCTTCGAGCTTCACACCCTTTTCCATCAGGTATTCGTGGATGTCGAGCAGCCGGCACCCCGGGAAGATCTGCTCGAACTGGTATTTCATGAGCTGATCCATGCAGGTGCCGCAGGACACGATCACGGTCTTGATGTCGAGGTAGTTGAGCGTGTTGGCGACGCGGTGGAAGAGCACGCGGTTGTCGGTGGTGATCTGCTGGCCCTTGTCCTCGAAGCCGGCCGAGGTCTGCGGGTAGCCGCAGCACAGATAGCCCGGCGGCAGCACCGTGGTGGCGCCGACGTGATACAGCATGGCCTGCGTGGCCAGCCCCACCTGGCTGAACAGGCGCTCCGAGCCGCAGCCGGGGAAGTAGAACACCGCCTCGGATTCGTCGCGCCGCCCCTGCGGGTCGCGGATCACCGGCACGATCTTGTCGTCCTCGATGTCGAGCAGCGCGCGGCTGGTGCGCTTGGGCAGGTTGCCCGGCATGGGCTTGTTGATGAAGTGAATCACCTGCGCCTTGATCGAAGCCTTGCCCAGCGTGGCCGGCGGCGCCTTGACCTGTTCCTGGATCAGCCCCAGCGACTTGCCGATGCGGTGGCCCAGGCGCTGCGCCTTGTAGCCCCACTCGATCATGCCCTTGCGGATGAGCTTGATGGTGGCCGGGTCCTTGACGGTGAGAAAGGCCATCGCGGCGGTCGTGCCGGGGTTGAACGACTTCTTGCCCTGCTTGCGCAGCAGGTTGCGCATCTTGATCGATACGTCGCCGAAGTCGATGTCCACCGGACAGGGCTTCTCGCACTTGTGGCACACCGTGCAGTGGTCGCCCACGTCCTCGAACTCGGCCCAGTGGGCCAGCGACACGCCGCGCCGCGTCTGCTCCTCGTAGAGGATGGCCTCGATCAGCAGCGAGGTGGACAGGATCTTGTCGCGCGGCGAATACAGCAGATTGGCGCGCGGCACGTGGGTCGAGCACACCGGCTTGCACTTGCCGCAGCGCAGGCAGTCCTTGATGTCGTGCGCGATGTCGCCGATCTCGGTCTGCTCCATGATCAGCGACTCGTGCCCCATCAGGTTGAAGCTGGGCGTGTAGGCGAGATCCAGATTGGCGCTGTGCTCTGCATCGCGCATGAGCTTGCCGCGGTTGAAGTGGCCGTTGGGATCGACCTTTTTCTTGTACGCCCAGAAGCCCGCCATCTCGGCGTCGCTGAGGTAGTCGAGCTTGGTGATGCCGATGCCGTGCTCGCCCGAGATCACGCCGTCGAGCGATCGCGCAATCGCCATGATGCGGTCGACCGTGCGGTTGGCCGTGGTCAGCATCTCGTAGTGGTCGGAGTTGACCGGGATATTGGTGTGCACGTTGCCGTCGCCCGCGTGCATGTGCAGCGCCACGAACACGCGTCCGCGCAGCACCTCTCGGTGGATCGCCGCGATGCGCTCGCGCACCGGTGCGAATGCCACGCCGTCGAAGATGTGATCGAGCCTTGGCTTGAGTTCGGCCTTCCACGACACGCGGATGGAGTAGTCCTGCAGCCGGTGGAACAGCACGGGGTCGGCGGCGCGATTGGTGAATTCGGTCGCAGCGATGCCCAGGCCGGAGAAGGCCGGCTCGGCCTCGGCCAGCGGCGTGTCGAGGTTGTCGAGCAGCCACTGCCAGCGCTCGCGGATCTCGGCGATGGCCTCGATGGCGGTTTCGCGGCTCTCGCCGATCAGTTCTTCCTTGTCCAGATCGGAGTCGCCGACATCGATCGGCAGATCGCCGGCGACCAACTCGGCCAGCGCGTCGCACAGCGCGAGCTTGTTGGCGGTGGACAGTTCGATGTTGATGCGCTCGATGGCGTCGCAGTAGTCGCCCATGCGATCGAGCGGGATCACTACGTCCTCGTTGATCTTGAAGGCGTTGGTGTGGCGGGAGATCGCCGCGGTGCGCGAGCGGTCCAGCCAGAAGCGCTTGCGCTGTTCCTCGGAGGCGGCGATGAAGCCCTCGGCCGCGCGCGCGTTGCACATGCGCACCACCTCCGAGGCGGCGGTCATCACCGCGTCCTCGTCGTGGCCGACGATGTCGCCCACCAGCACCATCTTGGGCCGACCGTGGCGGCGCGCCTTGGTGGCGTAGCCCACGGCCTTGACGTAGCGCTCGTCCAGGTGTTCGAGGCCGGCCAGCTGCACGCCGGCGGCGTGGCCCTCGCCACCGGGCTTGAAGTAGTCGGTGATCTCGACGATGGCCGGCACGGCCTCGCGCACCTGGCCGAAGAACTCCAGGCATACGGTGCGCGTGTGCGGCGGCATCTTGTGCAATACCCAGCGCGCGGCCACGATCAGCCCGTCCGTGCCTTCCTTCTGCACGCCCGGCACGCCGCCCAGGAACTTGTCGGTGACGTCCTTTCCCAGCCCGGTCTTGCGGCAGCTCGCGCCGGGCATCGCGATGACTTCCTCGCCCAGTTGCTTGCGCCCGCTCGCGTCGAAGCGGCGCAGGCGGAATTCGACCGTTTCCTGCTCGTGGATCTTGCCGAGGTTGTGGTTGAGGCGTTCGACCTCCAGCCACTCGCCGTCGGGCGTGACCATTTTCCACCAGGCCAGGTTGTCCAGCGCCGTGCCCCACAGCACGGCCTTCTTGCCGCCGGCGTTCATCGCGATGTTGCCGCCGATACAGGAGGCCTCGGCCGAGGTCGGGTCGACTGCGAACACGCGCCCGGCGGCAGTGGCCGCTTCGGCCACGCGCGCGGTGATCACGCCGGCGCCGGTGCGGATGGTCGGAACGGGCGCATCCAGGCCGGGCAGCGCCATTTCCTCGACCGCGCCGAGGGTGATGAGTTTTTCGGTGTTGATGACCACGGATTTCGCGTCGAGCGGGATCGCGCCGCCGGTATAGCCGGTGCCGCCGCCGCGCGGGATGATGGTCAGGCCGAGTTCGATGCAGTCGCGCACCAGCGCGGCGATCTCGTCCTCGGTGTCCGGGCGCAGCACCACGAAGGGATACTCGACGCGCCAGTCGGTGGCGTCGGTCACGTGCGAGACGCGCGTGTGGCCGTCGAAGCAGATGTTGTCGCGCCGCGTGTGGCGCGCCAGCACCTTGGCGACGCGTTTGCGCAGTGCTGCGGTGTCGTCGAAGAAACGCGAGAACGCGCCCACTGCGGCCTCGGCCGCGTTGACCAGCCGGGCGACCTTGGCAGAGCGCTCCGGGTCGTCGGCCGAACTTTCCTGGCGACGCTTCTCGACTTCGCGCAGACGGTGCTGCATGGCGCCGACCAGCGCCTCGCGCCGGTCGCGGCTGGCGAGCAGGTCGTCCTGCAGATAGGGATTGCGCTGCACCACCCAGATGTCGCCCAGCACCTCGTAGAGCATGCGCGCCGAACGTCCGGTGACGCGCTCGGCACGCAGGCCGTCGAGGATTTCCCAGGCCTCGGCGCCGAGCAGGCGGATGACGATCTCGCGATCCGAGAACGAGGTGTAGTTGTAGGGGATTTCTCGCAGGCGCTGAGTCATGGGCGGGGCAGTTCCGGTGCAATTGCTGCAATGGGACCGACGATTGTACCGTGAGTTGCCCGACGAAGCCCCGGCCGCAAACCCCTTGTGGCTACAGGGCATTGATCCGGATACGGAAAATCGCCGTACCCAGCGTGCGGGGCCCGGGTGTTGCGCCGCGCAAGAGCGCCTCAGCCGACCTCGAAATCGACCCGGTTCGAGTCTCCATCCGTGGCCGGTGCGCCCAGGCCGAGGCGGCCCCGTCCGGGCAGGCCGGCTTCGTTGCCCTTGACGCAGCGCGCCTCGGTGCCGTGGCCCTCGATCCAGCAACCGTTGCTGCTGTGGTCGATGAGCACGAAGCCGCCGGCGCGATGCGCGATCGTCGCGTGAATGCGTGAAGCGCGCGGATCGCCGATTACCAGGTCGTTGGTCGCGTCGCGCCCGAGCAGCAGGCGCGGGTGGCGCTCGTCCACGTACAGCGTGCGCCCGGCGTGGTGCACGCGCAGGCGCGGCGAACCCGGTTGCACGGCGGGCGCCAGCGTGTCCTCGGCGTGACGCAGGATGAACTCGGCGCCAGCTTCGATGCCGATTCGCGCAGGCGCGGGCACGATGCGCGCGAACTGGCGCGTCGGTGCGCTCAGGGCGCGGGCAGCGCACGCGTCGAGCAGGGCTTCGCCGGCGCGCGCCAGGGCACGCAGGCGCGACGCAGCGGTCACGGCGGCATCACCGTCGCCGGCGGCCAGCCCCACGCGCAGCGCGAAACGCGCGCCGCGCGCCGGGGGCAGCGCATGCACGCGGTCGATCATTTCGCAGGCCGCGAGTACCGCCGCGTCGGCGCTGGCGAAGCCGGCCTGCAACTCCGGCGTGGCCGTGTCTGCGCATTTCCCGCCGTTCGATTCCACGGCCAGCTTGATGCGGTTGCGACAGCGCTCCAGCGTGTGTCCGGCCTCGTCGGCAACGGCGCCGGCGCGGGGCGCGGGGCCTCCGAGAATCTCGGCGACGAGAATGCAGGATGTCGGCATGTGTCTTTCCGTGGTGCCGCGGGGGAGGCCCCGCCCAGAGCGTGTTTCAGGGCGATGCGGCGTATGATGGGGGAATGCGCGAGCGCGTGCAACGACTTGTTGCCGAGGCGCGCTCAGCCGAGGATGCGGATGCCACCAAGCGTGGCCGCGGGCAGATCCGGCGGGTCGAAGGCGGTGTCACCTTCGGCCACTTCGGTGGCGCGCGTGAGTCCGCGAAAATCGAACAGCGCGTCGTCCATCAGGTGCGAGGGCACGACGTTGGCCAATGCCGTGAAGATCGACTCGATGCGTCCGGGGTGCTCGCTCGCCCAGCCCTGCAGCATGGCCTTGACGTGCTTGCGCTGGGCGTTTTCCTGCGAGCCGCACAGGTTGCACGGGATGATCGGGTAGTCCATGGCACGGGCGAAGCGCGCAATGTCGGCCTCGGTGCAATAGGCCAGCGGCCGGATCACGACGTGCTCGCCGTCGTCGCTGACGAGCTTGGGCGGCATGGCCTTGGTGCGACCACCGAAGAACAGGTTGAGGAAGAAGGTCTCGAGGATGTCGTCGCGGTGGTGGCCCAGCGCGATGCGCGTGGCGCCGATCTCGCGCGCCGTGCGGTAGAGAATGCCGCGACGCAGGCGCGAACACAGCGAGCAGGTGGTCTTGCCCTCGGGGATCTTGTCGCGAACGATCGAATAGGTGTCCTCGGTGACGATGCGGTATTCGACGCCGATGGTTTCGAAGTACGCCGGCAGCACCTCGGCCGGGAAGCCGGGCTGCTTCTGGTCGAGGTTGACGGCGACGATGCGAAAATCCACCGGCGCACGCTCGCGCAGCGCGAGCAGGCACGACAGCAGCGTGTACGAATCCTTGCCGCCGGATACGCACACCATCACGGTGTCGCCGTCTCCGATCATGTCGAAGTCGGCGATCGCCTGGCCGACGCCGCGCTCGAGCTTCTTCTTCAGTCTTTCCGCGGTGTTGGACAGCCGCTGGGGCGTGCCGCGGGAAATCTCAGCCGGTGCGTTCACAACCCGAATCCTTCTTGCAACGGCGGCCGATTATACGCGTCCCGGCGTGCTGCCGGGCGTGGCCAGATGGGCGCTGCGCCCGCCGTCGACGGCCAGGATCTGGCCGGTCACGTAGGGTGCATCGAGCAGCAGGTAGCGCACCGCGCCGGCGATGTCGCTCGGCCGGCCCTCGCGCCCGAGCAGGGTGTCGGCGACGATGGCCTCGCGTTCGGTGTCGGGGAACTGGCCGTCTTCCGGCCATTCGATGGGCCCGGGCGCGACGCCGTTGACGCGCACCCGCGGCGCCAGCTCGACGGCCAGTGCGCGGGTGAGGCCGAGCAGGCCGGCCTTGGCCGCGCAGTACAGCGCATAGCCGCGCAGCGGTCGTTCGGCATGGATGTCGACGATGTTGACGATGGCGCCGCCGGCCTGCGTGAGCGCCGGTGCCAGCGCCTGGGTCAGGAACAGCGGCCCCTTCAGGTTGGAGCCGGTGAGGTCGTCCCAGGCGGCTTCGTCGATGTGTCCGAGCGGCGTGCCGAAGAAGCTCGAGGCGTTGTTGACCAGGCCGTCGATGCGCCCGAAGCACGCCAGTGCGTCGCTCGCGATGCGCTGTGTGGCGGCGATCTCACCCAGATCGCCGGCCAGCGTGGCGGCCGAGCCGGGGCGTTCCGCCTGAAGTTCTTGGGCCAGGGCGTGCGCCGCCTCGGCGCTGCCGCGATAGTGGATGAGCACGCGGCAACCGGCCGCGTGCAGGGTGCGCGCGATCTCGGCGCCGACGCGTCGCGCGGCGCCGGTGACGAGAATCACCGGGGCATCGTTCATGAGTCTGCTCCCTGACTGGCCAGGCTCTGCATCCACTGCAGCAGGCGGGTGGCGACCCGTTCCCAGTCACGTTCGAGCATCACCGCGTGACCCAGGCCGGGAACGATCTCCGCCGACTTGCCCAGCGCGCGACCGGCCGAAAGCACTTCCGATGCCGGGATCAGGCGGTCGTGTTCGGCGCCCAGCACGAGCAGGGGCACGCGATGCATGCGGCGGCGGTCGGGCAGGTCGAAGCCCATCATGTCCCAGATCGCGCGCATCGACTCGGGCTGGCTGTGGCGCACGAAGCGCTCCAGCCGCGCGTGCTCGACCGGTTGGTGAAAGAGCGCCTCGCGCACGTTCTCGACATCGGGCGAGCGCCCGGCGAGGATGCTGTTGAGCGTGACGAGGAGGCTGGGGTGATGCATCAGCATCGACAGCGACGACCACGCCAGGCCGGAGGGCGGCACGGCGCACAGCAGGGCGGCCGCGGCCGGGCGCAGCCGCGTCAGGCAGTGCTGCACGACGAAGCCGCCCAGCGAGTGGCCGATCAGCACGGGCGGCGCGGGCAGGCGCTCGATGGCGCGCTCGACGTCGTCAACGTAGTCGGCGATGCGCAGCGTATCGAGCACGTCGCGGCCGTCGCTGTCGCCGTGACCGGACAACGACAGCGCGTGCGCGGCATAGCCGTGGCGCGCGAAGAAGGGCAGGAAATGCTCGTCCCAGCACCAGGCGCCGGTGTAGGCGCCGTGCACGAAAAGCAGCGGTTGCAGTCGGGGCTCGCCTTCGGGCAGGCGGGAGATGAACTCGAGACGACGCCCGGCGACCATCAGCCGGGCACCTGCATGCCGCGTGCGACCGCGGGTCGGGCGGCGATCGCGTCGAACCAGCGCTTGACGTTGGGGAAGTCTTCCAGCGCCACCTGCTGCCACTCGTGACGCGCGATCCACGGGAAGGTGGCGATATCGGCGATGGTGTATTCGCCGGCCGCCAGCCATTCGTGTTCTGCGAGCCGGCGGTCGAGCACGCCGTAGATGCGCCGCGTCTCGTCCGAGTAGCGCTTCTTCGCGTACGGCACGTCCTCGGGCGCGAAGCGCAGGAAGTGGTGCGCCTGCCCCATCATCGGACCCACCGAGCCCATCTGCATCATCAGCCATTGCAGCACGTCCAGTCGTTCGCGCGCGCCGGTTGGCAGCAGGCGGCCACACTTTTCGGCCAGATAGATCAGGATCGCCCCCGATTCGAACAGCGCGATCGGATGGCCGTCGGGCCCGTCCTCGTCGACGATGGCCGGGATCTTGTTGTTGGGGCTGATGGCGAGAAAATCCGCCGCGTGCTGTTCGCCCTTCGTGATGTCGATGCGCTTCACGTCGTAGTCGAGCCCGAGTTCCTCCAGCGCGATCGAGACCTTGCGGCCGTTCGGGGTGCTCCAGGTGTACAGGGTGATCATGGCGTCCTTTCTGCTTTCCGGTTGGCGGCGTGCCGTGCTTCGGGGTCTAATGCCGCATGTTGAAATGGCTGATCGTCATCCTCGTCATCGTTTTCGTCACCGGCATGTTCCGCGCGACGCTGTCGCGCCACCTGCGCCTCGGGCGCCTGCCCGGCGACGTACATTTCAACTTCCGCGGGCGAGCCTACCATTTCCCGTTTACCAGCACCTTGCTGCTGTCGGCGGTGGCGATGCTGCTTCTGTGGTCGATCTAGCCGTGCGCCACGAGACGCGCGCCCCGCACGGTTCGAGTCGTTGTAGGTAGGAGTGAGCCGCAGGCGAAGTCCGACACGCGCGCAGATTCCTGCGCAAGGTGTCGCACTCGCTGCGCTCGTCACGACCTACGACCCCACTCGCCTTGTGCAGGGGATTGGCCGGCCGCGATCGCGGCGATGCGCGCCTCGCGTACGCGTTGCGGGATCTCGCGCTTGTCGGCGCAGGCAGTGGCGATCGCGCCGGCATCCACGCCTTGCGCTGCGGCGAGCGCGTCGCGCCAGGGCGTCGGGTCGAAGTCCGGGTGGCAATCGTGCGCGGCCGCGAGCAGCGCGGAGAAGCGCTCGGGGCGACGCAGGGCGTCGCAGCGCGCGAGGAGGTTGAGCGCGGTTTCGGCCACGCTCAGTGCGCATCGCAATGACGCGGCCTCGCGCGCCAGCATCAGCGCCAGATCGCGCGCCTCGTTGGGCGCCTTGAGCCGTTCGGACACGGCGCGGGCGGTGTCGCCATCGAGTCGGTGCAGCGCCACGGCCCAGCGTGCCTCGAGCGGTGCGTCGCGTGCGACCGCACGCGCCAGGCCTGCATCCAGCGCGTTGCGTCCGTCGGCGGGCAGGACATCGAGTTCGGGCAGCAATCGCGCGAGCGCGCCGCTTTCGCACAGCACCGCGAACATGCGCTGCGGGTGCGTCTCCATCAGTCCGCGCGCGATCTCCTGCCATACGCGTTCGGCCACGAGGTGCTCGACCTCGCCGGCGGCGACGATGTCGCGCATCAGCCCCATCGTCTCGGGCGCCACCGAGAATTCGTCAAAGCGCGCGCTAAAGCGTGCCACGCGCAGGATGCGCAGCGGATCCTCGGCGAAGGCCGGGCTGACGTGGCGCAGCACGCGCGCGGCCAGGTCGCGCCGCCCGCCGAAGGGGTCGATGATTTCCCCGTATTCGTCGCGCGCCATCGCGTTGACGGTCAGGTCGCGCCGCTGCAGGTCCTGCTCCAGGGTCACGTCGGGCGCGGCGTGGAAGCTGAAACCCTTGTAGCCCGGTCCGCTCTTGCGCTCGGTGCGCGCCAGCGCGTACTCCTCGTTGGTGTCCGGGTGCAGGAACACCGGGAAGTCCTTGCCCACCGGGCGAAAGCCCGCCGCGAGCATCTCTTCCGGAGTGGCGCCGACCACCACCCAGTCGCGGTCGCGTACCGGCAGACCCAGCAGTTCGTCGCGCACCGCGCCGCCGACCACGTAGCTTCGCATCAGTCGTTCGCGCCCCGGCCCAGATAGCCCGGCGCGACGTCCTCGAGCGCGGTCGGCGTCAGGCCGAACGGCAGCGGGGCGTCGTGCGCGACGTTGTCCACCCGCAGCGAGCGCACGTTGTCGCGACTCATCGGTGGATTGGGCAGCAGTTCCATGGTGGCCGCCTGTGCCAGGCCGAGCGGCTCGGGGAGGCCGAACACCAGCCGTCTGCGTCCGGTCGTCTGGCACACGTACAGCACCAGTTCGCGCAGCGTGTAGACGGTGGGGCCGGCCAGTTCAAAGGTCTGGCCGCGAGCGGCCTTGTCGTCCAGGCAGCGCGCGACGACATCGGCCACGTCACCGACGAACACCGGCTGGAAACGCGTGTCGGCGCCGGCCAGCGGCAGTACGGGGATGAACTTCGTCAGTTGCGCGAACAGGTTGAGGAAGCTGTCTCCGGGGCCGAACACCACCGAGGGGCGCAGGATGGTCCATGCGGGCGCATCGCCGCCCTCGCGCACGGCGGCCTCGCCGGCGGACTTGGAGCGCTGGTATTCGGAGGGGCCGTTCTCGTCTGCGCCGAGCGCGCTGACATGCACCAGATGCGCGCTGCCCGCGGCCTTGAGCGCCGCCACCAGTCGCCGCGGCAAGGCCACGTGTGCGGCGTCGAAATCCGGCCCCCAGGGCTCGCCCGAACGCGAGTGCAGCACGCCGACCAGGTTGACCGCGGCCTCGCAGCCCTGGGCCAGTCGGGCCAGCGTGGCATCGTCGTGCACGTCGGCCTCGATGATCTCGACCCCGTCCAGATCGGCCAGGCGGCGCGCGCGCTTCGGTTCGCGCGTCGGTACGCGCACCCGGCACCCCTGTTCGACCAGCCGGGCGACCACGGCGCTGCCGATGAAGCCGCTGCCACCGGTCACGAGTATGCGTCGATCGTTCATGTCCACCTCAGCGGTTGGCGGTTGTCTCGACGGCCGCCGGGATCGTACCCAGGCGCGCCTTGAGCGATTGCGCCCTGCCTTCGAGCAGCGCGGCATAGACGACCTTGTTGACGAGTACCTTCTGGACGTACTCGCGGGTCTCGTCGATGGGAATGGTCGCGACGTAGATCGCGCCCTCGATCGGCGTATCGCCGCGCCAGCGGCGTGCGCGGCTCGGGCCGGCGTTGTAGCCGGCCGAGGCGAGCACCGGATGGTCGTCCAGATCGGCGAGGATCAGCCGCAGGTAGCTGGTGCCCAGCAGCACGTTGGTCTTGGGGTCGTTGAGCATGCGCGGATGGTAGCTCTTGAGCCCGATCTGGCGCGCCACCCAGCGTCCCGTTGCCGGCATCACCTGCATCAGCCCCTGCGCGCCCGCGCTCGAGCGTGCCGGGATGTTGAAACGGCTCTCCTGGCGCATCAGGCCGTAGACCCAGGCCAGATCGAGATTCTGGCGTGTGACCTGGGGTTCGACCAGCTCGCGGTAGGGGGTCAGGAAGCGCAGTTCGAAGTTGTCTCCGGCATCGGCGTATTCGGCCGCGTTGATCGCGCGCTCGAGCAGACCCTGGTCGAGCGCCACATGAGCCGCGCCGAGGATGAAGCCGCGGTCGCGTCCGCGCAGCGCGGCGATCCATTCGCGCAGGCCTTCGGTGGGCAGGCCCAGCGCATAGAAGCGCATCGCCCGCCGGATGTCCGGATCGAGCGCGGCGCGTGCCTTGTCTTCGGGCGCCAGCGCCGCCGAGCGCTCTGGCGCGACGAAGGGTCGGCCCAACTCCTCGGCTGCGAGCATCGGGTAGTAGCCGTAGCCCTTGGCGATCTGCGCGTAGAGGGCTTCAGCCCCGCTGCGGTCGCCGCGCTCGGCGCGCGCGCGTGCGAGCCAGTAGACCCACTCGGGATCGGATCGCTGGGTGGCGTCGAGGCCGTCGATGGCCTGCTCGACATAGTTCCATTCGCCGGCGCGCAAGGCCGCGCGCACGCGCCATTCGCGCTGGCTGGCGGTCATGTCGACCTCGCCGGCGGCGCGGTACCACTCGGTGGTCAGCGGCAGGCGCGACAGTGCGCCGTGGTAGCCCAGGGCGAGGTAGGCGTGACGTTGTTCGTCCGCGGTGAATCGCTCGGCGCGGCGCAACAGGCGCACGTGGGCGAGTGGCGGATCGCGGCGGGCCAGACGCACCAGCGCGGCGAGCGCGAGTTCGCGCCCGGCGCGCGTGCGGTGAAAGTCGTCCGGCAGCCGGTCGAGGTAGCCCGCAGGGTCGGCGAGCAACTGGCGCAATGCCCGTTCTTGGCCCACGCCCAGCCACTCCAGCGTGGCGTGCGCGGGGGAAGGGTCGCGGCTGTCGATCTGCTGACGGAAGCGCCACCACACCTCGTCGAGCGCGACGTGGGCCGTGGTGGCTACCGCTTCGAGCACGGCATCGCAGGCGACCGGGTTGGCGAGCAGCTCACGCCAGGAGGCGGCGACCTCGTCGAGCACGGCCGCATCGCCGAGACGGTGGTGCGCCTGCCAGGCCAGGCAGCGCAGTTCGACGTCGGGCTCGGTGTGCGGGAACACGCGCAGTACGCCTTCCCAGTCCTCGTCGGCGGCCAGGCGGCGCAGCCAATGCGCGGCCAGTCGGGTGGCCGGCACACTGCCCGAGTGCAGGGTCACGAAGGCCTGCAATGCCGCCGTTGGCGGCGGGGTGTCTCTGCGATCGAGGTGCGAGAGCAGCCGCCAGTACTCGACGTAGTGACCGAGCAGGTGGTCGTCCGCGCTTGCTGCGAGGCGTTCGAGCGTCGCATGATCGCCGCTTCGCAGCGCATCGCGCGCCGCTAGAATGCGCTTGTCGCCCGACTGTGCGAATGCCGCACCGGCGAGCGCCACAACCATCAGACCGACAAGGACGTGTTTCATGTTTCCGCGACCATGGCCCGGTGAAGAATGCATCACGGCGCTCCGGGCATGAAGGAACCGCAATCCGACAATCACATCGTAGCGCGCCGGCGCGCGCTGCGAAACGCTGCCCTGTCCGCACGCGAGGCGCTCACCGTCACTGCGCGCGGCGCGCTCGAGCGGCGCCTCGAGGTGCATCTTGCGGATCTGCTCGAACGTCTCGCGCCGCGTCGGCTGGCTTTCTGCTGGCCGTTTCGTGCCGAGCCCGACCTGCGCCACTTCGTCGCGCGCTGGCTCGCGCAGGATGCCTCGCGTCTCGCCGCGCTCCCGGTGGTGACGGACCGTGAAGCGCCGCTCGCGTTCCGTCGCTGGACGCCCGGCATGCGGCTGGAACCCGACCGTCACGGCATTCCCCACCCGCCGACGGGCGAGGACGTGGTGCCCGAGTTGGTGCTGGTGCCGCTCAACGCCTTCGACGCGGCCGGCTTTCGTCTGGGCTACGGTGGCGGCTATTTCGATCGCACGCTGGCGGTGCTCGACGCGCTGGCCGTGGGTGTCGGCTACGAGTTGGGACGGGTAGACACTGTACTGCCTCAGCCGCACGACAGGGCGATGGACTGGCTCGTCACCGAGGCCGGTACGTTTCGCGCAACACTGTAGATCGCGTCGAGCCGCAGGCGAGTGCGACAGCTCGGCTCGACACAAGCGGGCCGTATTCCCTTGAGCTCCGGTGGTTGTCGCACTCGCTGCGCTCGTCACGACCTACGACGGAACGCCGGCAACGCGGTGGTCGCATCGAGCCGCAGGCGAAAATGCGACGCGGTGCGCTCAGCCCAGAAACAGCTTGTACGTCGGGTTGTCTGTTTCTTCGGTGAACTCGTAGCCGAGGCGTTCGAGGAAGGCGTCGAATTCGGCCTTGTCGCCCGGGGGCACCTGCATGCCGACCAGGACGCGGCCGAAGTCGGCGCCGTGGTTGCGGTAGTGGAACAGGCTGATGTTCCAGTCCGAGCGCAGCTGCGTGAGGAAATTCATCAGTGCGCCGGGGCGCTCCGGGAAGATGAAGCGGTAGAGCAGCTCGTTGTCGGCATGCGGCGCCCGCCCGCCCACCATGTAGCGGATGTGGCTCTTGGCCATCTCGTCGTCGGTCAGATCGATGGCGGGCAGGTCGTGGCGGGCCAGCATCTCGATCATGCGGCCGGCCTCGGCGCGGTTGGATACGTTGATGCCGACGAAGATGTGGGCGTTCGACGGGTCGTCGTAGCGGTAGTTGAACTCGGTGATGTTGCGCTTGCCCAGCAGGCCGCAGAACTTGCGGAAGGAGCCCGGCTGCTCGGGAATGGTCACGGCGAGGATGACTTCGCGCTGCTCGCCCAGTTCGGCGCGTTCGGCGACGAAGCGCAGGCGATCGAAGTTCATGTTGGCGCCCGAGGCGATCGCCACCAGCGTCTTGTCGCGCAGCTTGTGGCGCTTGACGTATTCCTTGGCGCCGGCCACGGCGAGCGCGCCGGCCGGCTCGAGGATGGAACGCGTGTCCTCGAAGACGTCCTTGATCGCCGCGCAGATGGCGTCGTTGTCGACGACGATCATCTCGTCGACGTATGCCTGGCACAGGCGGAAGGTCTCGGCGCCGACCAGCTTCACGGCCGCGCCGTCGGCGAACAGCCCGACCTGGTCGAGCTCGATGCGCCGCCCCGCCGCGAGTGACTGCGTCATCGCTTCCGAATCCTCGGCCTCGACGCCGATGATGCGTGTTTCCGGGCGCAGGCGCTTGACGTAGGCGGCGATGCCCGAGATCAGGCCGCCGCCGCCGACGCAGCAGAAGATGGTGTGGATGGGGCGCGGATGGGCGCGCAGGATCTCCATGCCGATGGTGCCCTGGCCGGCGATCACGTCGGGGTCGTCGAAGGGATGGACGAAGGTCAGGCGCTCTTCCTTCTCGAGCTGCTTGGCGTGGGCGAAGGCCTCGGAGAACGAGTCGCCCACCAGCACCACTTCGCCGCCGCGTCCGCGTACCGCATCGACCTTGATCTGCGGGGTCGAAGTCGGCATCACGATGACCGCGCGGGCGCCGAGCTTCGCCGCCGACATCGCCACGCCCTGGGCGTGGTTGCCGGCCGAGGCGCAGAGCACGCCGCGCTTGAGGGCGGCCGGCGAGAGATTGGCCATCTTGTTGTAGGCGCCGCGGATCTTGAAGCTGAACACCGGCTGCATGTCCTCGCGCTTGAGCAGCAGCGAGTTGCCCAGGCGTGCCGACAGGCTGTCCGCGTGCTCGAGCGGCGTCTCCTCGGCGACGTCGTACACCTGCGCGTTGAGGATGCGTTCCAGATAGTCCGGCGGGGTTTTCATGTTGGGGCCGATGCGGGCGGAAAGGGGCAAGAGCGTATCAGTCGCCGACGCGAACCGGCAAGCGGAGGAATCAGTCGGGCACGCCGTCTGTGCCGAGCAGGCGTTGGTGGCGCTCGATCAGTTCCTGGGTGGCGTCGATGCCGCGCAGCTTGAGGATGGTCGAGCGCACGGCCGCCTCCAGCAGCACGGCGAGGTTGCGCCCGGCGGCCACCGGCAGCACCGTGCGCGGGATCTGCGCGCCGAGGATTTCCTGCGTCTCGAGGTGGATGGGTAGCCGGTCCGGGTCGTCCTGGCCGGGCATGCGGCGCTCCAGGTGCACGACCAGACGCAGGCGCATCTTCCGCCGCGAGGCGGTCTCGCCGAAGATCGTGCGAATGTTGAGCACCCCGAGGCCGCGCACTTCGATGAAGTCCTGCAGCAGTTCGGGGCAGCGCCCCTCGATCACCGCCGGGGCGATGCGCGAGAACTCGGTGATGTCGTCGGCGACCAGGCCGTGGCCGCGCGAGATCAGTTCGAGCGCGAGTTCGGACTTGCCGGTGCCCGAGTCTCCTGTGATGAACACGCCGATGCCCAGCACGTCCATGAACACGCCATGCAGCGAGACCTTCTCGGCCAGTTCGTGCGCGAGAAAGCCGCGCAACTGGTCGATCACGCGCGCCGAGCTCTGCGGCGTCATGAACAGCGGCACATCGTGCGCCTCGCACAACTGGCGCATGAGCATCGGCAATTCGCAGTCGTCGGCGACGATGATGGCCGGCGGACAGGCACTGAACACGTCGTCCAGATGCTGGGCGATGCGCTCCTGTGGCTGGCGCCGCGCCCAGGCCAGTTCGGCATTGCCGATGACCTGCACGCGCTCGGGGTGGATCAGGTTGAGGTGGCCGACCAGATCGGCAGGCCACAGATTGGTCTCGGCAACCGCGATCGAACGATCCAGCGGCCCGCAGACGTGGGCGAGCGCCAGCGCCTCGCGGCGCGATTCAAACAGCCGCGCGACGCTGATCTGCCGCATGCGGCGCCCAGCCGGCGAACAGTTCGTGGACGGCGTCGCCGTCGGCCGCGTCCTGCAGGCGGTCGCGGAAGCTGGCATCGCTGAACATCTGCGCCAGTTCGGACAACAACTGCAGGTGTTGCTCGTTGGCCTGTTCGGGTACGAGCAGTACGAACAGCATGTTGACCGGACGGCCGTCCGGGGCGTCGAACTGCACCGGCGTGTTGAGCCGGAAGAACGCGCCAGCGGCCTTCTTCAGGCCCTTGATGCGTCCGTGCGGAATCGCGATGCCCTGGCCCAGGCCGGTGGAGCCCAGACGCTCGCGCGAGAACAGGCTGTCGAACACGTCGCTGCGACCGATGCCCTGGTTGTTCTCGAAGAGCAGGCCGGCCCGCTCGAACACGCGCTTCTTGCTGCTTGCATCCAGATCGATGACGACGTTTTCGCTGGGAAGGAGTTCGGCTATCAGACTCATTTGGGAGGCGTCTGGCGCTTGCGGCGTACCGCAATCGCCAGAACGATCATGGGTTTCGGGGGTGCGCCGGGCACGTTGTGAGGCGTGAGTATAAACGCACCCCGTCGGGTTTGCAGAATCGATTGTGCAATGCAGCGAACTATTGCACGCCCTATTGCTCACCGGCGGCTTCGTCGGCCGGCTGGTGCTTGAGCGCCTCGTGGTTGTGCTCGAGGTTCTTGTTCTTGTGCTTGAGCACCTGGCGGTCGAGCTTGTCGGTCATCGCGTCGACGGCCGCGTAGAGATCGCCGTCCTCGGCCTCGGCGAACAAGTCCTTGCCGCGCACATGCAAGGTGACCTCGGCCTTTTGCACGAGTTTCTCGACCGACAGGATCACGTTGATGCTGGTGACGTTGTCGAAGTGACGGATCACGCGGTCGAGCTTGCCCGAGACGTACTCGCGGATGGCGGGAGTGACTTCTACGTGGTGTCCGGTGATGTTGAGATTCATGATCGCTCCTCGCGTCGTGGGTGAGGTCAGATCTGCTTGCGCTGACTGACCGGTGGGATGTTCAGGGATTCCCGGTACTTGGCGATCGTGCGGCGTGCGACGACGATGCCCTGCTCGCCGAGCAAGTCCGTGATGCGGGAATCGGATAGCGGCTTCTTCTTGTCCTCGGCATCGACCAGTTGGCGGATGAGTGCGCGGATGGCGGTCGACGAGGCGGATCCGCCCGTGTCCGTGGATACATGACTGCCGAAGAAGTACTTGAGTTCGAACACGCCGCGCGGCGTGGACATGTACTTCTGCGTCGTCACCCGCGAGATGGTCGATTCGTGCAACTCCAGTTCGTCGGCGATTTCGCGCAGCGTCAGGGGCCGCATCGCCACGTCTCCATATTCGAAGAACTGACGCTGCTGGTCAACGATGGCCTGCGAGACGCGCAGAATCGTGTCGAAGCGCTGCTGCACGTTCTTGATCAGCCAGCGCGCTTCCTGCAGCTGGCCGGTGAGCGCCCCGTTGGAGCCGCGGTTCTGCTGCAGGATGCTGGCGTAGAGCTGGTTGACGCGCAGTTTGGGCATGGCGTCGCCGTTGAGGCTGGCGCGCCAGCCTGCGCGCGTCTTGCGCACGACCACATCGGGCACGATGTAGCCGGTGTCGTCGGCGCCGTACTGCAGGCCGGGGTGCGGGTCGAGTCCGCGGATGAGTGCATGCGCCGCGCGCAGCTCGTCGTCGCTGCGGCCGGTTTCGCGGCGCAGGCGGGCGAAATTGCGCTCGGCGAGCAGTTGCAGGTGGTGTTCGACGATGTCCAGTGCGAGGTCGCGGCATGCATCGGCCGGCTGCGCGCGCAGTTGCAGCGCCAGGCACTCGGCCGGCGTGCGTGCCGCGATGCCGGCCGGCTCCAGGCTCTGGATCTGGCTGAGCGCGATGTGCAGGTCGTCGAGTTCGACCTCGAAGTCTTCCGGAATGACCTCCAGCAGTTCCTCGAGCGACTGGTGCAGGTAGCCGTCGTCGTCGAGCGCCTCGATGATGAAGCGCGCCAGCAGGCGGTCGCGGTCGGACATCGGAGACAGGCTGATCTGCTCGTTGAGATGCTCGCGCAGGCTGATCGACGCGGCCTGCACGTCCTGGTAGTCGCGCTCGTCCTCGTCGTCGTGGCTGCGCGGGCTGCCGCTGCCCCAGTCGCCGCCGGGCTCGGGGAAATCCGCCGAAGTGTCGGAGGCCGACCTTTCGCGCTCGCTTTCGTTCTCGCGCTCGCTGGCGTGATCGGTCGTGCTGGTGGTGGTCTCCTGCGCGCCCGCCTCGCCGCGTGCCGGCGGTGGCGCGTCCTCGCCGTCCTCGCGTTCGAGCAGCGGGTTCTCGGCGAGAAAGCGCTCGATCTCCTGATTGAGCTCGATCGTCGACAGTTGCAGCAGGCGGATCGACTGCTGCAACTGCGGCGTCAGCGTGAGCGACTGCGAGAGCTTGAGCTGGAGGGATTGCTTCATGTCGCCATTGGCCCGGCTACAGCCGGAAGTGTTCGCCCAGATAGACGCGACGCACGCGCTCGTCCTCGATGATCTCGTCGGGCCGGCCGCGCGCGAGTACCTCGCCTTCGCTGATGATGTAGGCGTGGTCGCAGATGCCCAGCGTCTCGCGCACGTTGTGGTCGGTGATCAGCACGCCGATGCCGCGCTCCTTGAGATAGCGGATGATTTTCTGGATGTCGAGCACGGCGATCGGGTCGACGCCGGCGAAGGGTTCATCGAGCAGGATCAGCCGCGGGTTGGTGGCCAGCGCGCGGGCGATCTCGCAGCGGCGGCGCTCGCCGCCGGACAGCGACACGGCCATGCTGTCGGCCAGGTGGGCGATGCCCAGATCCTCGAGCAGCCCTTCGAGGCGCTCCTCCAGCTTGGCGGCGTCCTGACCTTCCTGCAGCTCCAGGACTGCACGCACATTGTCGGCGACTGTCAGGCGGCGGAACACGCTCATCTCCTGCGGCAGGTAGGACAGGCCCATGCGTGCGCGGCGGTGGATCGGCAGGTGCGTGAGTTCGGCGCCGTCGAGGCGGATCGCACCGGCATCGCAGCGCACCAGACCGACGATCATGTAGAAACAGGTGGTCTTGCCGGCGCCGTTCGGCCCGAGCAGGCCCACCACCTCGCCGGGGCCGACCTCGAAGTCCACATCGCGCACGACCGTGCGAGCCTTGTATTTCTTGCGCAGTCCCGATACTTCAAGCAGGCTCATCCGGTCCCTCTTTCAGCAGCTTCGCGATCACGTCGGTCGAAAATCCGCGCCCCTGCAGGAAGCGCGCCTGTCTTGCCCATTCGCGGCGATCGCGTGCGAGCGTGCCGAATTTTGTCGCCCACACTGCGCGGGCGCGTTCGATGTCGGTGCCGGCGTCCGCCGCGCCCAGCACCTCGACGATGGTATCGGCGTCGATGCCGCGACGCGCCAGATCCATGCGCAGTCGCGCCGTACCGAAACGCCCGGCCTTGCTGCGCACCCAGCTCTCGGCGAAGCGCCGGTCCGACTGCAGGCCGAGTTCGGCCATGCGCTCGAGCGTCGCTTCGACTTCGTCAGGGGTGCCCAGGCCGTCGAGCTTGCGGGCCAGCTCCGCACGCGAGTGCTCGCGCAGGGCGAGCAGGCGCAGCGCCTTTTGCCGCAGCCGGTCCGCCGCGTCGGTCATCAGGTCTGAGCTTCGGGCGCCGCTTCGCTCGCGGGCATCTCCTGCAGCCCCACGGCCACGCGCACCTTGTTCTCGATCTCGCGCGCCAGAGCCGGGTTGTTGCTCAGGAACTCGCGGCAGTTGTCCTTGCCCTGACCGATCTTGTCGCCGTTGTAGGCATACCAGGCGCCGGACTTGTCGACGATCTTGTGTTCCACGCCCAGATCGATGATCTCGCCCTCGCGCGAGATGCCGGTGCCGTAGAGGATGTCGAAGCGCGCTTCGCGGAACGGCGGCGCGACCTTGTTCTTGACGACCTTGCAGCGCGTCTCCGAGCCGACCACCTCGTCGCCACGCTTGATCGCGCCGGTACGGCGGATGTCCAGGCGCACGCTCGAATAGAACTTGAGCGCGTTGCCGCCGGTGGTGGTCTCGGGGTTGCCGAACATCACGCCGATCTTCATGCGGATCTGGTTGATGAAGATCACCAGCGTGTTGGTGCGCTTGATGTTGGCGGTGAGCTTGCGCAGGGCCTGACTCATCAGACGCGCCTGCAGGCCGGGCAGCTGATCGCCCATCTCGCCCTCGATCTCGGCCTTCGGGGTGAGCGCCGCGACCGAGTCGATGACCACCATGTCGACGCCGCCCGAGCGCACCAGCATGTCGGCGATTTCCAGCGCCTGCTCGCCGGTGTCGGGCTGCGAGATCAGCAAGTCCTCGATCTTGACGCCGAGCTTCTCGGCGTAGCCCACGTCGAGCGCGTGCTCGGCGTCGATGAAGGCCGCCGTGCCGCCGATTTTCTGCATCTCGGCGATGACTTGCAGGGTCAGCGTCGTCTTGCCGGAGGACTCCGGGCCATAGACTTCGACGACGCGTCCGCGCGGCAGGCCGCCCAGCCCCAGCGCGATGTCCAGCCCGAGCGAGCCGGTCGACACCGACTGGATGTCGCGCTCGGGGCTGTCGTCGCCCATGCGCATGATCGAACCCTTGCCGAACTGACGCTCGATCTGGGTGAGCGCCGCGGCGAGTGCCTTGGCCTTGTTGTCGTCCATGTCGTGTCCTTGCGTTAAGTGTGGGAAATTATGGCACAGAGATTGCATGAGCGCGGCGCCGCGCCCCGCATCTAGCGTGCCCCGATGCGTGCGGCCAGCACGCCCAGCGCGTGGCGCACCGTGGCCAGGCGCACCGCGCGGCGATCCCCGTCGAAGCGTAGCGTCTCGCTCGTCACCGCGCCGTCGCGCCGCGCCCAGGCGAAACACACGGTGCCCACCGGTTTGTCGGCGGTGGCGCCGCCCGGCCCGGCGATGCCGGACACGGCCAATGCGATGTCGGCGCGACTCGCGGTCAGCGCGCCGGTGGCCATCTGCCGCACCACCGCTTCGCTGACCGCGCCATGTCGTTCCAGCGTCGCGCGCGCCACCCCGAGCACTTCTTCCTTGGCCTCGTAGGAGTAGGTCACGAAGCCGCGGTCGAACCAGTCCGAACTGCCGGCCACCGCGGTGACCGCGGTCGAAATCCACCCGCCGGTGCACGACTCGGCCGTGGCGAGCAGCCAGCCGTGCTGCGTCAGCCAGCGCCCGACCTCGGTGGCCAGCGCTTCGAGTTCGTCGTCGACAGCCGTCATGCGAATATCCTCACCAGAATCGCCAGCACCAGCAGGGCGTAGCCGGCTGCCACGATGTCGTCGATCATCACCCCGAAGCCGCCCTTGAAGGCCGCTTCGACATTGCGCACCGGCGGCGGCTTGACGATGTCGAAGAAGCGGAACAACACCACTGCCACCGCCTGCCAGACGAGCGTCGGCGGCGCCAGGGCGAGCACCAGCCAGATCGCCACCATCTCGTCCCATACGATGGCGCCGTGATCCGCAACGCCCAGCGCACGCCCGGCGCGTTCGGAGGCGAGCACGCCACCGGCGAAGAACACCACCAGCATCACGAACAGCATCGGCTCGGACAGCGACCACGCCAGCAGCGGATAGAGCGCCCAGCCCAGCAGCGTGCCGAAGGTGCCGGGTGCCACCGGCGACAGGCCGGCGCCAAAGCCCAGGGCGATGAAGTGCGAGGGGTGGGCGAGGAGGAAGCGGGGGGTCGGATCCATCGGTGGCGGGTCTAGCTGAAGTGATCGTAACCGCCGGCCGTGCCGACGTTGCCGTCGGCATCGACAACGCGCAGGCCGGGGGTGTCGTCGATGCGACCGATGCGTGTGATCGCCAGATCCTGCGTGGTGGCGATGCGCTCGATCGCGGCGCGCTGTGCCGCCGGCGCGGTAAATAGCAGTTCGTAGTCGTCGCCGCCGGAGAGGCAGGCCGCGCGGGCGGCTGCATCGTCCGCGCCGAACGCGATCAGCGCATCCAGCGGCAGAGCCGCGACCTGGATCTCGGCGCCGACGCCGGAGCGCTCCAGGATGTGACCGAGGTCGCCGGCGATGCCGTCGGAGACGTCGAGCATCGCGCTCGCCACGTCGCGCAGTGCCCGCCCGGCGGCAACGCGCGGTTGCGGGCGCTGCAGTGCGGCGACGCATTCGGCCGCGCCCGCGTCGGTCAGGCGCAGACGTCCCTGCAGGTGGGCCAGCCCCAGCGCGGCGCGTCCCGGCGCGCCGGTGACCCACACCTCGTCGCCGGGCGCTGCCCCGCCGCGCGTGATGGCGTGCCCGGCCGGCACCTCGCCGAAGATCGTCACGCACAGGGTACGCGGGCCGCGCGTGGTGTCACCGCCGACCAGATCGATGTCGAAGGCCTGCGCGCACTCGAACAGACCGCGCGCGAAGCCCTCGACCCAGGCCTCGTCGGGTGCCGGCATTGCCAGCGCGAGCAGGCTCCAGCGTGGTGTCGCGCCCATGGCGGCGATGTCGGAGACGTTCACGGCGAGGGTCTTCCAGCCCAGGTCCCGCGGATCGGTGTCCGGCAGGAAGTGCGTGCCCTCGACCAGCATGTCGGTGGACACGACCAGCTGCATGCCCGCCGTCGGCGTGAACAGCGCCGCGTCGTCGCCCACGCCCAGATCGGTGTGGCGGCCGTCGCGGGTGAAGTGCTGCCGGATCAGTTCGAACTCGGACGCCATGATGTTTGCATGATAGGAGGTGTGCGCGGCGGTCGCCACGAACAAGACCGGCCCGCATCGCTGCGGGCCGGAACGGTTGCGGCGCAGTATAGCAAAGCGCACTGGTGCGCCGCAGTCTTGCCCGCGTGCTCTAGAATGCGCCCTTTTGCGGCGCGTCCGTCCGTTCATGCCCGATTCCGCCTGCCCCGTCCCCGCGTCGGTTGTCGATGCCCTCGATCGCATCGGCGGCCGCGACGCGACGCCCGAGCGCAGGCACTGGGAGGCGCTGGCCGCGACCAATCCGGTGTACCGCTTTGGCACGGGCGAGGCCGCGTGGATCGTCAAGCGCCCCAAGGATGCCGACAAGGACTTGCGCGTTGACGCGGTGCTGGCCGCGCTGGCCGTGCCGCACTGCGCGATCGTGCCGCTCGGCGAGGGCTGGATCGCGATGCGCGACGTCGGCGACGCCAGCCTCGAGCGCCTCGATCCGGCGCACTACCGCATCGACCTGTTCGACCAGCTCGGCACGCTGGCGGCGAGCGCGCTGCGGCTGGGCATGCGCGACCGCAAGCTCGCCAATATCCTCGTCGCCCGCGACGGCAGTCTCATGCACATCGACTACGAAGGCGGCTTCCGTGCCGGCCTGCTCACGCGCATGCTGCGCCCGCATCGTTATTACCGCTACCTGCTGACGCGATTGTTCTTCGATGTTGCGCGGCACTTCGGTGAGAGCGACCTGGATGCCGCCTTCGCGCGCTTCAAGAACGGTTTTGGCCCGGAGTGGGCGAGAATGGCGCGTCTGCGCTTGCCGCGCGAACTGGCCTCGCGCCTGCACACGCGCGAACGTCTGCATCTGGCCTGCGAGCGTCGCTCGGCCGGGCGCATCTGCGTGCATTTCGATCGAATCTTCGCGGCGCGCCGGGCCTGAGCGCGGCGTGCCCTGTTACCAGCCTCCAGGAGAACTCAGTGGCACAAATCAAGCTGATGGCCGACCGCTCGGCCCACCGCGTCGTCTTCGAGCGCGTGCGTCGCGACCATCCCGACGGCGGCCGCGGCCTGCGGCTGATGGACGCGCCCTGCGGCGCCGGCGCGATGTCGCGTCAGTTGCAGGAGCACGGCTTCGAGGTGTCGTGCTACGACATCGATCCGGGCAACTTCGAGGGCGGGCAGTACGGCCTGTCGGTCGAGGTCGCCGACCTGAACCGACCGCTGGCCATTCCCGATGCGGGTTTCGACGTGATCGTCTCGATCGCCGGCATCCAGCGCCTGTTCTGCCCGGAGAACGCGATCTTCGAGTTCGCCCGCCTGCTCAAGAGCGGCGGCACGCTGTACCTGAGTTGCCCCAACTTCGCCACGCTCGATCGCCGCCTGAGCTTTCTTTTCGACGGCAGTCTGGGCATGCGCTTCGACCGCCCCGGCTACGAGCAGACCGTCGACAACCCCGAGGCCAACGTGCGCATGCCGATCACGCTCTCGCGCGTCAAGGAGATCGTCGCCGGCGCCGGCCTCGACGTGCAGGCGGTGGAGGCCACCATCGACAGCCGCAAGCCCCTGTGGCTGCTGCCGGTGACGTTGCTGGTGATGGGTGTGGGCGCGCTCAAGTCGCTGATCAACCCGCGCCGTTACGGCCGCTACGCCGACGGCAACGGTTTCACGATGCTCTCGTCGAAGAACTTCCTGCTGGTGTGCCGCAAGCGCTGAGACGCGCGCACCGCGCTCGTCACTGTGGGTAGGGTGCGAGTCCGGACCTGGAAGTTGTGGCGTTGAATCGAGGGGTGAGGGGAGGTGATCGTTTTGGCACGGCACGGGATCGGCCGAGCTTCGGGGGGAAGCCGCGTGCCGCTTGGGCTTTGACGTCATCGGTGGTCGGTGACCGCGAGTGAACATTTTGCGCGGGCGCCGCTCAGGTTTGCGCGGGATTTGGCATCGACCGCGCGCGGGGTGATTAGAAGCGGCGACCGGCCCAGACGACGCGGCCGATGATGTGCACCGCGTTGGCTTCGAGCTCGGAGACCTTGAGCGTCCAGGTGGCGAAGGCTGCGTTGTCGCTGGAGACCTGGAGCACGCCGCCGGGCAGTGCCTGCAGGCGCTTGACCAGGAGCATGTCGTCCATGCGCAGGATGTAGATGCCTTCGCGGTCGGGCTGCTGGGCGCGCCGATCGACCAGGATCACGTCGCCGGCGCGCAGGGTGGGCTCCATGCTGTCGCCGCTTACGCGGATCAGACAGAGATCCGCGGGCTTCGCGCCGAGTTCGAAGCGGATCCAATCTTCCTTGAACATCAGCGCGTCGTCGGGCGTCTCGGTGCCCGCTACGGCGCCATGGCCAGCGGCCGCGTGGATGCCATTGTAGAGCGCCACGGCGACGTAGCCGGCGTCGTCCGTCGAGACCGTCTCCTCACTACTTCCCGCGAGCGGCGCGGCCCGCTCAGCTAGAGGTGTATCTGACAGCAGCATCGGACCCTCGCCGGTCAGCAGCCAGTTGCTATTGACCCCAAGACGGACGAAGCCGGTGATTGCCTCGGCACCTGGCAGGCTTGAGTCGTGCTCATATTTGCGCAGTGTCCCGAGAGGAATACCGGATTTGCTCGACGCTTCTGGTTGCGAAAGCCCCAGCCGCGTGCGTGCCTCCCTGATGCGATTGCCGACCGTCATTTCGCACTTCGCCGCACGAAGCGCGAAACGAAAGTGCGAAACCGCACAAACATTCGCACTTGCCCACACCCCGCGCCGTTTGGCGGATTTGCCCCGCTAGAGTTGTACATCAGAATTCCCTAAAGTGCGAAAGCAAATGCGGGTAGTCAACACGGTTGACAGTGCGCAAATTTGAGCATCTAATGCAACCCATCGACCACGCTAGAGGATGGGTTACAGATGGCAACCGCTCCCGCAAAAAAGGCCAGCCGCGAGGACTGGCATCCGGCCGACATCAAGGCCGCTCTCGAGAAGAAGGGCTGGACGCTGCGCGCGCTTGGCGAACATCACGGCATCCGCGGCAATACGCTGAGCCACACCTTCGACCGCAGCTATCCGATCAACGAGCGGCGCATTGCCGACGCGATCGGCGTGCCCGTACAAGAGATCTGGCCTAGCCGCTATTACCCGGACGGCCGCCCGCGCCAACGCGGCATCCGGCGCACCCGTTTGGCTATCCAGTCTACCCCAGCCCATTGCCAACACAATGGCAAAACGCAACAGGTTGCGTAGACATGCCGCGCCGCGTCGACCCGTTGACGATGGACCTGTTCGAAGTGCCGGTGCCGGTGCGTCCGACACCCGGCGCGCTGGCCATCGGTCCGGCGCTACGCGGGCTGCTCTCCGACCTGCTCAAGCGCAGCCCGATGTCGCGTTTCGAAGTGGCCGCGCGCATGTCGGAGCTGACGGGCGACCACATCAGCAAGCACCAGCTCGATTCCTGGACGGCCGAGAGCCGCGAGGGCTGGCGCTTTCCGCTCGAGTACCTGCCGGCGTTGGAAGCCGCACTGGAAACCCACGAAATCACCGCCTGGATCGCCGACCTGCGAGGGGCGCGGCTGTCCGTGGGGCGCGACGCGCTCGAGGCACAGCTGGGCAAGGTGAGCCGCAAGCGCGACGAGCTGGCGCGGCAGGAGCGGGAACTGAAGAAGCTACTGGGGGAACAGCAATGACCGATCAAGTCATCAACGCCTTGAGACGTGCGCATCTGGCCTTGTCGGCAAGCCACAACCTGACCGTTACCGATCGGCCCGATCTGCCCCGCAAGGACTGGCCCGTGTGGGTTACCGATCACCGCGCAGAGCTTGCCGCGATCGAGGAGGTAATTGCCATCAGCATTGATAGCGGTCTCGGATGTGCTGATCGTAGAACGAGCCCTTCGACGGCGCGTGAAGGAAGCCGGTGAACACATGTTCAGGCACTCCACAGAAGTCGTAGGTCCCGCCCGACGTGAACGTGATTCTCATGCGTCGAGTGTCGGGGTCGTATCCGATGGCGGCAATGGCGCTGGACGAGACAGGAATCATTTCCATGAGGGTTCTCCCGGAGTGAATGGCGGGCAGATTGCGAGCCTGCACGGCCATTCTAGCGGGATGGGCCCTCGCCAAAACCGGGGAGGGCGGCGGATATGAGCACGCGGGTGACGCTGGCGGAAATCGCTCAGGCGCAGAGTAGGTCGAAGCGGGCCGTGGAGATCCGCGCCGATCGAGAAGCCTGGCCGTGCGTTGAAGAGCCGGTGCGCGGCGGCAAGCGCCGCCTCTACGCCCCCGCCGACCTGCCTGCCGACGTACGCCTGGCGCTGCTCACGCACAAGGCGGCGACGCTGGGCGCGAATGACACCGCGAGCGTGCCGGCAGCACCGACGCCCAAGCCACCCGCGTTGCCGGTGGCCGATACCGAGCTGACCGAGCGCCAGCGCCTGCAGCGCGATGCACGCGCCGGTGTGCTGGCGGCGATCGGCCGGCTGCAGGCCGAGGCCGGGTGCTCGCGCGAACAGGCGATCACGACACTGCTGACCAACGCCCGCGCGGGCCGCCTCGAGCCGCACCTGCAGCAGATGCTGCGCACGGCGCGCGATTCACGCGGCCGACCTGGCGACGGCTACCCGAGCCGGCGCGCGCTGTACAAGTGGCTCGCCACTCAGGACCTGGCGCCGCGTGTGCCGCAGCGCGATATGACCATCAAGCCCTGGCACGCACTGGCCGTGAGCCTGCGTCAGCGGCCGCAGGGCAGCACGTTGCGTTGGCTGCACGAGCAACTCGTCGAACAGTGGAACCCGGCCTGGGGTGACACCCCGCCGAGCTACGACGTAGTGGCGCGCTTCTTCCGCGAGAAGTTCAGCGCCATCGACCAGCTCGTCGGGCGTCACAACGGCATGGACCTGCAATCTCACCGGCGCTACAACGTGCGCACCCGCGCCGGGCTGCTGCCCGCGATGGAGTGTCACGCCGACGGCTGGTGCACGCACTTCAGCGCGCCGCACCCGGTGACGGGCGAATACGTCACCTACGAGGTGTGGACGGCCATCGACTTCGCCACCGGCTACCCGGCCGACCCGGCCATCGGCATGACCGAATCCTTCGAGGTCATCGCCAAGTGCCTGGAGAACTACATCCGCACCTTCGGCGTGCCGGCCGTCTTCCAGACCGACAGCACGGGCAGCGTCAAGAACGACCGCTTCGAGTTCGACCCCATCACCAGCCTGCAGGAACGCCTGGGCATCACCATCGTGCACCCGGCGATGCTGGCCACCGGCAAGGGCAACAGTCAAGCCAACGGCCTGGCCGAGAACCTGCACGCCTACTACGACCGTGAGGCGCGGGCGCTGGCCACGTACCAGGGCAAGAGCATGGATTCGCTGGCCTTCAAGCGGGTGCAGAAATTCACCACGCAGATGGTGCGCGCGGCCAAGCGCGGCGACCTGGTCGCGCGCGACAAGGCCAAGCGCGAGGCCGAACGCGCCGGCAAGGGGCTGGTGATCGACAGCTTCGATGAAGGCGTGGCGGTGATGCAGCGCATGGTCGAGAAGCGCCGCGACATGCCCAACCGCAACCTGCCGAAGATCACCGATCCGGCCACCGGCAAGCGCCGCCACATGACCCCGCGCGAGCGTCTGGAGCAATTCCGCGCCGAGGGCTGGGAGCCGGTGGCCATGTCTGACGCGGCCATCGTCGACGCCTTCCGGCCGCACGTGAAAAAGCAGGTCAAGCGCGGCGGCGTGAGCCCCCACAGCGGCCAGCGCTACGACCACCCCGAGCTGGAGCACTGGAACGGCGAGTGGGTGCAGGTGGCCATCGACATCATGGACTGGCGCCGCGTGTGGGTGAAGGACCTGCAGGGCCGCTTGATCTGCGAAGCGCAGTTCCTGGAAGGCCGGCTCCCACGTCCGCAAAGCCTCTACGAAGCCGCGCTGGAAAAGCGCGAGCGGGCCGCCGTGCGTCGGCGCGAGCAGCAGATCGAAAACATCGCAGCGCGCAACCCGTTCCGCACCCTCGACGCCCCGGCCGAGGAAGCCCGGGTCATCGACTTCGCCACCGAATTCTTCAGCGCGCCGGAACCTGCCGAAGCGTTACCGGCCGCGACACCGGCGACCGAGCGCACGGGGGCCGTAACGGCAATCGAGCCCGCCGAGCGCCAGCACAACGACATCACCGACATCGCCATGTACCTGTACGGCGACCAGCTCGAAGACGAGGAAACCGAGGACTTGAAGAGGGCGGCCGCCGAGTGAGCTGCAACTCACGCGACGGCCTTGTTTGAAGCACAGGGCAGAACCTGCAACGAGGAGTGTATCGCATGAAACGTGAATTCGTCCGCACCGAGAACGCCAAGCGCTTTCGCGCCGGCATCGCCATGCTGGAGGCGCGCGGCGCGCTGGAGGCCGGCTGGATGCTGGTCATCGGCCGGCCCGGCGAAGGCAAGACCACCACGCTGCACAACTGGGCGGCCGAGGTGGGCGCGGTGATGCTCACCGCCCAGGAGGGCTGGACGCCCACGCGCATGCTCGTCGAATTGGCCGAGAAGCTCGGCATCGAGTCGGTGCGTGGGTACGAGCGCAAGATCGAGGAGACCATCGCCGGCGAGGAAATCCCCATCGTCTTGGATGAGTCCGCCTTCGCGCTGGGCAACAACGCCGCGTGCCTCGAGCGCCTGCGCGGCATCACCGACAAGAGCTGCACCTTGATGGTGATGGCCGCCATGGAGCAGGATCGGCCCAAGTTCGCCCGGCGCATGCAGATCGCCTCGCGCATCTCCTACGTGTGCGACTTCCACAAGAGCACGCTCGACGACGTCGGCGCCGCCTGCCGGCAGCTGGGTGAGGTGGAGATCTCCCCGGATCTGGTCGAGCGCATCCACCGCGATACCGACGCGCGCATGCGCCTGGTGATGACCGCCATCAACCGCGTCGAGGCGGTGGCGCGGCGCAACGGCAAGAAGGTCGTGGAAGCGGCCGACGTGAAGGGCCTGGCGCTGTGCGAGGACTTCAACCGGGCAGTGGTGCGCGGTGGCGTGCGGAGGGCCGCATGACGTTCAACCGCCTCTCTCAGCCCATGCTGGAGCTGATCGCCAGCCGGCCGGACGGCATCACCACGGCCGAGGTGGTCGAGCAGCTCGGCCGCGGCAGCAACCTGGTCACCACCACCGCCGTGCGCCTCAAGCGCAAGCGCCTGATCGAGGTGCCGAGTACCGGCCTGTATCGAGTCACGCCAGCCGGGCGCGATTGGCTGGCCAACGGCCGCGTCATTGCCAGCGGCCAGGGCCGGCGTCGGCACGAACGCACCTACGGCCTGCGCCAGCGTGCCTGGTGGCTGATGCGCGAGATCCGCAAGTTCACCGTCGCGGATCTGCTCACCACGCTGGCCGACGGCTCCGAACGCGACCCCGCCGACAACCTGCGCCGCTGGCTGGTGCAACTCGAGCGCGTCGGTGTGGTGCAGCGCATGCGCCGGCGCGTACCGGGCACGGCCATGACTTCGAACGGCCACATCCTGTGGTGGCTCAAGCGTGACCTTGGCCGCGCCGCGCCGGTCTGGCGCCAGCGCCATGGCGTGGTCTTCGACCCCAACACCGGAAACATCCTTCGGCCAGAGGCGGCGGAGGTGAGCGATGCATGACGCCACCGACTGGCTCGAGCACCTGCGCCGCGCGATCGCCGCCGACCCGCGCGGCGTCACCGGTGTGGCCGAGCGCCTCGGCTACAGCCGCCCGGCGATCAGCCGCGTGCTCTCGGGTACCTACGGCGACACCCGCAAGATCGCCGCCGCCGTGATGGGTGAGCTGGTGAGCATCGATTGCCCGTACCTCGGCACCGCCATCACGGCCGCGCAGTGCCGCGGCTACGCCTTGCGCAGCTACCCCGCCATCACCGCGCTTGAGGTGCCGCATTGGCGCGCCTGCCGGCGCTGCCCGCACAACAGGAGGAAGCGCTCATGAACACCACCGAATTCTGCGAACGCCGCGTTTTGCCGTTGGTGATGGCCTTCGCCTGCGGCGTGCTGGCGATGAAGTTCTCGGTCGAGCACCGCGAGCATCGCGCCGACGCGCTGGCCGCCGGCGCCATGGACCTAGCCGACCGCGCCGTCGACGTCGTCCACATCTACCGCGAGGCCTGCGGCGAGGTGTGGGAGGCCGGCCGACCGCTGATCGCCACGCTGAACGAGGAGCGCGAGCGATGAACGCGCCCGCGGTGGTTTCGGCCGATCTGCCCGACCGCATCCTCGCCGCCATCGGCCGCGCCAGCAGCCAGCACCCAGTGCGCGCGGACGAGGTACGCGCAAAGCTCGACGTGGGCGCGGCCGAGTTCGAGCCCGCCCTCGAGGCGCTCGCGGCCGAGTGCCGCATCAACACCGCGCAGATCCAGCGCCGTGGCGATGCCGCCCCGTGGCTGGCCATCTGGCCCACCGGCGTGCAACTGCCCAGCGCCGGCTGGACGGGCAAGAGCCACCGCGCGCTGTTCGTGCGCCAAGCGCCCATCGTGCCGGCGCTGCGCGCGGCCAGCGCACCGCGCACGCGCGCGACCGCGCCCACCCCGAAACAGGAGGAACCCGCAATGCACAAGCACAAACGTGGCGAAATGTCCGCGCGAGCGCTCGCCGTGCTTCGCGCCGCCGGCGAGCCGCTCACCGTGGCCGAAGTCGCCGAGCGAATCGACAGCAGCGTGGAGAACACACGCCAGCTCATCTATCGCCTGGTCGACAAGGGCCAGGTCGAGAAAGTCGGCGAGCGCCAGGGCCTCGGCGGCAGCGCGCATTGTTTCCGCGCCACCGAAGCGCTGCCGGAAGAGACGCCAGCACCACCACCGCAAGTCGTCCAACCCGCTGCCGAAACCGCGCCAGACAAGGCACCGGCAACCGAGGCCACTGAACGAGTCACTTCGCGCCTGCAGTTTTCCCTGTGGGACGACGGCCGGCTGTGCATTCACGACGCCGACCAGATCATCCAGATCTTCCCCGACGACACCGCTCGCCTGGCGCGCTTGCTGGGCGTGCCGGCGCACACCGATTACCCCCTCAAAGGAGCCTGAACGATGCCACGCAAACGCATCTCCAGCGAACCCGCGCTGCAAACCTGGGACGAGGTCGACACCTGCCTGCGCAACATCGGCGAGATCGACCGCGAACTGGCCCTGCTCGAAGCCGACCAGCAGGAACGCATCGACGCCATCCGCGCGTCCACCAAGGCCGCGGCCGAACCGCTGCAGAACAAGAAGCTCGGCCTCGAGATGGCCATCAAGGAATTCGCCGAGGCCAACCGCGCCGAGTTCGTCCGCGCCAAGACTCGCGGGCTGACCTTCGGCAGCGTCGGCTTTCGCATCTCGACCAAGGTCGTCATCAAGCGCATCGCCGACACCCTGCAGGCGCTCAAGGATCTGCAGCTCACGCAATGCATCCGCGTGAAGGAGGAGTGCGACAAGGAGGCGATGAAGAACCTGCCGCTTGAGACCCTGCACGCCGTCGGCGCCACCCTCAAGAGCGAAGACGCCTTCGGCTACGAGATCAAGCGCGACGCCATCGCGGAGGTCGCGTAATGGCCACCGCCAGCATCCGGTTCACCGACACCGAGGGGGATGAGATCGGCGTGAGCGTCGACTTCCTCCCCAACGGCGCCCGGCCCGACAGCCCCGCCCACCAGGCCGCGCTCGCCTCCGTCGAGGCGCTGCGCGATTACCTGAAAGCCAACCCCGCACCGCCCGAAGCGGCCCCTGAATAACCCCGACACCCAAGGAAACCGTGGGGCACATAACGGAACCAGCGGGCACGGAGAAAGCAAAGGACCGCCAAGGCTCGCGCCAAAAAGGTCGCCGGGAACCCGCACCCCTCATTCACCAGGAGAACCGCAACATGAACAAAACCGAACTGATCGAACGTGTCGCCGCGCGCACCGCGCTGTCGAAGGCCCGGGTCGCGGAAGTGCTCGACGCCCAGCGCGATGTGCTCGTCGAAGCCCTGCACGAGGAGGGCGAAGCCGTGCTGCCGGGCCTCGGCAAGATCAAGGCCGCGCCGCGCGCCGCGCGCACCGCGCGCAACCCGCGCACCGGCGATCCGGTGCAGATCCCCGAGCGCATCGCCGCCCGCTTCAGCGCCGGCAAGGCGCTGGTCGACGCACTCAACCTCTGACCCCGAGCCGGTTGGCTCGATGGCCTGCCGTTACCGGCGGGCCATCCGGCAAGCCTGGTTACACCGTGACGAGGAGAACCACCATGGCCGCACATGCTCCCGAGTCCGTTCGCATCGCCGCGCGCCGCCGCGCCATCTTCGCCGCCTGCCGCGCCGCCGGCATCGACGACGCCATGCGGCGCGACATCGTGCGCCGTGTCGCCGACCGTACCAGCCTCACCGAGTGCAGCCTGGTCGAACTGGGCGCCGTGCTGAACTACCTCAACCAGACCCAGCAAGGCTACGCCGGACGCCGCCGCGTCACGCCCGCCAAGGATCGCGCCCCGCTGCTCGGCAAGATCGACGCGCTGTTGGCCGAACTGCACCGCGTCACCGGCGAACCCCACACCCTCAAGTACGCCGACGCCATCGCGCGTCGCAATGGCTGGGCCGAGAACATCGACTTCGCCGACGCCACCGCACTGCACAAGATCATCGGCGCGCTCAACCGCACCCTGCAATACAAGATCGCCGGCGACTGAACATGAGCAAGCCCGCACCTCTGCCCGCGCATCTGCCCGAGTCCGTTATCGAACTGGTGGAAGTCGTCGGCATGAGCGCCGCGCTGGCCATCGTCGAGGCGCGCGGGGGCATTCGCTTCTATGTGCCGGTGCGCTTCGACCCCGACCACTGGTTGTCAAAGCTCGTCGGCTGCGAGGCCGCCCAGGCGCTCATCGACTACGCTGCCGGTGACGAGATCGAGGTGCCGCGCTGCGCGGCCGCGCTGGCCGCCGCGCGCGAGCGCCTCATCGCGGCCGAGGCCGAATCCGGCAGATCCCGTGCCGAGCTTGCTCGCGCCTATGGCTATACCGAGCGCGGCATCCGCAAGCTACTGCGCCGTGCCGAAGCCCGCGAGGAAGAGCGGCAGGCCGACCTGTTCTGATGCTCAGATCACTTCGGTAGCAATTGGCGCAAGCACTCGCCGTACTGCTGGTCCTGAAAGTCAGTGATGGCGGAACGCTGCATGTCTGGAAAGTCCGGAGGAATACGCATCTTTTGATATGCATCGATGATGATGCTTTGATAGACGGAGTTATCCGGCACGGTTTCCATCAGCTTCACCATTGGCACTCCTGCCTGACGACTTTCCATCACGGCTTCGGCGATCTCTGCCACACGCTTGCACAGTTCGAGGGCTTCCGCGCGTGTCATCGGTTCTTCGGCGTGTACCGGATTGGCCGCCAACAGCGCGGTGACCAAAGCGGGAAGGAGCAAGACTCTCATGGCATCCCCTCGGGTCGTTCGATCGTTTCGTCATGATACCCGCCACCCCACTTGCGCGAAATTCGCCGCGCACGCTACCGTATAAGGCACGGTTCCAGTAGCCCCCCGGAACCGGTTCCCCCGCCAAACACAGGCACCCCCGCCCGCACACTCGCTCCCATGCTGTTGTCACGGGAGCACGCCATGGGCGTCGTCACCGACTGGGGCAAATACCCCAACTTCTCCGAAGCCGAATTCCGCTGCCGCCACACCGGGCAGTGCGCCATGCAGGCCGAGTTCATGGACCGCTTGCAGGCCATCCGTACCGAGTACGGGCGGCCCCTGCGCATCACCAGCGGTTACCGCCACCCCAGCCACCCGGTGGAGGCGCGCAAGGGCCACGCCACCGGCGAGCACACGCTGGGCATGTGCGCCGACATCGGCGTGCAAGGCGCCGACGCCGTCGATCTGATCCGCATCGCGCTGGCCCACGGCATCACGCGCATCGGCGTGCAGCAGAAGGGGAGCGCCCGCTTCCTGCATCTGGGTATCGGCGGCCCTGGCCTGGCGGCGCCCGCCATCTGGAGCTACTGACATGCGCAAGGTACTCATTGCCGTGCTCGCCTGGGCCGCGTTGGTGGTGGTCGGCTGCACCGCCACGCAAGGCCGTGACGTGGCCCTGGCCGCCGCCCATCTGGTGGCGCTCGAGGGCGAGTTCGACCACGCTCGCGAGATCTACCGCGCCCACATCGATCAAGTGCCCGATGCGCGCCGCGCCTACGTGGAGCGTGCCTGGGCAGTGGTCGAGGTGCTCCATGCCCGCGTGCAGTCGGGCGACATTCCGTCGCTCACCGAGGCGCTGCTTCTCTACGAGATGGCGCGCCCGGCTTGGTTGCAGTTGCGCGAGGAAGCGGTGGCGCTGGTCGATGCCGGCACGCTGGCCGACCCCATCGAGCGCACCCGGTTGCTCGAGATCGACCGCCGCGCCAAACGCCTGGACGAGGTCGTGCAGCGCCTGGGCACCGCGCCGCGCTCCACCGGCACCGAAATTGTCGCACTGGTCGGCGATCTCGCCCCGCTGGTGGCCATGCTCGCCAAGGTGGTGCGATGAAGCAGACGCCCGTCGAACTGCCCGAACACTGCCCAGCCACGGAAGCATTCTCGGAGCTGGATCTGACGCCCCTGCGCCCGGGCTGGTGGCGGGTCAACAAGGAATTCCGTTACCGCGCGGCCTGCTGCTTCCTCATCCCGTTTGTGGACGTGCCCGCCGGCTTCGAGTGCGATCTCGACAGCGTGCCGCGCCTGCCTCTGGCCTACTGGCTGGCCAAGGGCCGCACGATCAAGGGCGCCGTCGCGCATGACTGGCTGTACAAGTCCGGACGTCTGAGCGAAGGCGGTGCAAAGGTCGGCCGGCGCATGGCCGACCGCATCTTCCTCGCCGCGATGCGCGACGAGGGTGTGCACTGGCGCCACCGCTGGCCCATCTGGTTGATGGTGCGCCTGTTCGGCTGGCGTGGGTGGTATCGCTACCGCCGCGCGGAGGGCCGCGCGTGACGGTGGAAGAAAAGATGTTCTGGCTGCAGGTGGTGCACATCGTCGTCACCTTCGGCATCGGGATCTACGTCTGGGCCACCGGCCGGCACCGCGTCACCAACGAACGAATCAGCGACCTCGAGGAAGCTGTGGATCACAGGCTCGACACCCATTCCGAGCGCCTGGTGCGGCTGGAGACCCAGATCAAGGCCGCGCCCACGCACCACGACCTGGGCGCACTCTACGCCAAGCAGAACGAAACCAGCCGGGCCGTCAGCCAGCTGGTGGGCGAGGTCAAGGGCATGGGTGAGACGCTGCGCCTGATCCTCAACCGCATCGCAGAGAAGGGCATGAAATGAGCACCACCGCCGAACGTGAAGCCACCCGCATCCGCCGCCGCGCGATCCTGTCCGTGCTGCTGTTCGCCGACGTGCAGACCATGCCGGTGCGCCGCCTGCGCGACGAGCTCGAGGCCTTGTACGGCCAGGTGGTCACCGTCGACCGTGTGCGCGCGGACGTCCTGTGGCTGGCTGATGTCGGTCTGGTGCGCGCCGGAGCGGACGTCGCCGCCCTCACCGAGGACGGCCGCGACGTGGTGCTCGAGCGCAAGCCGATGCCGGGCGAGGCCTGAACATGGCCCATGACGCCGACACCCGTCGCAAGGTGCGCGCAGGCTTCGTGTTCGACCAGCTGGGGCTCGAAGTAGCCGCCCTCAAGCACGGCGTGCCGGTGGCCACCGCCCGCCGCTGGAAGGCCGAGGCCCGGCGTGCCGGTGACGACTGGGACAAGGCGCGCGGCGCGCAGATGATCGCCGGCGGGGGCATCGAGGACGTGGTGCGCCAGACGCTGGCGGTGGTAGTTCAGCAGGTGCAGGCCACCGTCGAAGCCATCCAGGCCGCGCCCGACATGGACCCCGCCGTGAAGGTGCAGATGCTCGCCAGCCTGGCCGACGCGTACCACAAGCTCATGGCCGTCTCTAAGCGGCTGATGCCTGAGACCGACAAGTTCGCCATCGCGATGGACGTGGTACGCCGCTTGGGCGAGTTCACCGCCAAGCGCAAGCCCGCGCTGGCCGCCGATTTCGTGGAACTGCTGGAGGCGTTCGGCGAAGAGCTGGCGAAGGCGTATGGGTGACTACTCCCGCTTCCCTTTGCGGATAATCAACGCGCGTGCCACGCCCATCAAGGGGAGGCCCAGTAGAGCGAGCGGGACCATTACCGCGCCGGTAGCAAGAGCCAGCCAAACCGCTCCAACGACTGCAGCGAGGGAAAGGCCAGCCCCCAACCACTGGCCTCGCGTATCGATGATTCGTTCGACGCGGGCCGTCTGGATATTCTCTGTTAAGGCTTCACTTTCGCATCTCAACCTGTGCGCCTGCTCATCCTCCGCCATCTTGAGAATGCGCTCGGCGGCGCCCGGAGCAATTGCATCGAATCGCTCAAGACACTCTGGCGGCGGCAAAGGGCCTGACCAAGTCGCCTTGGTCACGGTGGTGGTTGTCCGGTCGGCCGGAGGGTTAGGTTCTGTTCACATATAGCGATATGAAATCACCGCACACACAACGCGCACGAATGCCAGATAGCTGCGGGCGAGTTTGTCGTAACGCGTGGCGATCCGTCGAAAATGCTTGATGCGATTGAAGAAGCGCTCGATCAGGTTGCGTTCGCGGTAGGCGCTGCGGTCGTACTGCCTGGGTTCGATGCGGTTGGAGCGCGGCGGAATGACCGCTTGCGCACCGGACGCTTCGACGCTCGTTACCAACGCGTTGGCATCGTAGCCTTTGTCGGCCACAAGGCTGGCGCAGGGCAACTCGGCAATGAGCTCGTTCGCACACTCGATGTCGGCAACCTGTCCGGCGGTCAGAATCATGCGCAGCGGTTTGCCCAAAGCATCGACCGCGAAATGCAGTTTGGTCGTCAGCCCCCCACGCGAGCGACCCAGCGCCTGCGGCCCTACTTTTTTTGGGCGCCACAGGCGTGCTGGTGGGCACGCACGATGGTCGAGTCGATGAACACCCGCGCCAGATCGCGCTCACCGGCCAACGCAAAGGCGATTCGGTCCCAGACGCCAGCATCGCGCCAACGCGCAAAGCGTACGTACGTCGAGTGCCAGTTACCAAACTCGGGCGGAAGGTCGCGCCAAGGGCTGCCCGTGCGCGCCAACCACAGCACAGCCTCGACGAACAACCGATTGTCCTTGGCCGTACGCCCACGATCGCTTGGCTTGCCGGGCAACAGATCTTCGATCGACGCCCACTGTTCATCCGACAGCACCATCCGAGCCATCCTGATCTCCGCTCAAAGATCAGAATGTGAACATAAAACTTCAAATGTGAACAGAGCCTAGGACTGGGTTGTCGCGCGGAATGTTTCTTCACGCTTCACCGCAGTCTGAAAATCGCCACCTATGCGCAGCCAATCGCTACGCATGGCTTCCATTTCGTTGGCGTGCGGGTAGCCAGTAACACGGCGACCACGATGTTCGGATTCGAACATGAAGGCAGGCGCGCCCATGCCCCGGAGGACGGCGCGAAGAAAGCGAAAGCGCTTATAGATTCGGCGTTTCATGGACTCATAGTAACGCCTTCCACGGCATTACCTCAAGGTAAAGAACGAAGGGTGTGTGGATGACTACCAACACTCGAAAATCGTTCCTCGCCGAACTCGCCCAACTCGCCGCCTCCTTCCGCGCGCGCATCGAGGCCGAGGTCACCGGCTTCGACCCGGACCCGGCCGCGCGTGCCGAGCGCAGGCAGAGCGCCTGGAACGACTTCGACACCTTCGTCGGCACCTACTTCCCGCACTACGTGCGCAGTCCGCACAAGAGCGTGCTGCACCGGTACCTGTTCACGCGCCTGCCCGAAATCGTGGCGTCCGACCGCAGCGAGACCGACGCCATCGCGGCCCCACGCGGCGAGGCCAAGTCCACGCTGGTCTCGCAGCTCTTCGTGCTGTGGTGCATCGTCACCGGCCGCAAGCGATACCCGGTGGTGGTCATGGACAGCATCGACCAGGCCTACCCGATGCTCGAGGCGATCAAGGCGGAGCTGGCCTTCAACCCGCGCCTGATGATGGACTTCCCCGAGGCCTGCGGGCAGGGGCGCGTGTGGCAGGCCGGTACCATCGTCACCGCCAACGACGTCAAGGTGCAGGTGGCCGGCTCCGGCAAGAAGCTGCGCGGCCTGCGCCACGGCCCCTACCGGCCCGATCTGGCCGTGCTCGACGACATCGAGAACGACGAGCAGGTGCGCAACCCCGAGCAGCGCGACAAGCTGCAGGCGTGGCTGTCGAAGACGGTGCTGCCGCTGGGCGGCGCCGGTGCCAAGTTCGACGTGGTCTATATCGGCACCATCCTGCACTACGACTCGGTGCTCTCGCGCACGCTGGCCAACCGGATGTGGCGCACGGCACGCTTCAAGGCGCTGATCCGCTGGCCCGAGCGCATGGACCTGTGGGAGCGCTGGGAGGAAACCCTGCGCAACGAGGGCGAAGACGCGGCCGATGCCTTCTACTGGGCGCACGCGGCCGGGATGGAAGCCGGTGCCGAGGTGAGCTGGGCCGCGCGCCCGCTGCTCACGCTGATGAAGATCCGCGCCCGCGACGGGCACGACACCTTCGACAGCGAGTACCAGAACGACCCCGTGGCCGGCGACAACGCCCCGTTCGCCAACATCATCCAGTTCTGGGTCAACCGCCTGACCGAGTGGGTGTTCTTCGGCGCGTGCGACCCCAGCCTGGGCAAGGCCGGCGCCAGCCGTGACCCTTCCGCGTTACTGGTGGGCGGATTCAACCGGCAAACCGGCATCCTCGACGTCGTCGAGGCCGCCATCAAGAAGCGCCTTCCGGATCGCATCATCGAAGACGTGATCGCCTACCAAGCCGAATACCGCTGCCTGCTTTGGGTCATCGAGACGGTGCAGTTCCAGGCCTTCCTCTACAGCGAGCTGGTCAAGCGCGCGGCCGCGCGCGGCATTCCCGTGCCGGCACGCGGCGTCACGCCCATCACCGACAAGCTGCTGCGCATCGAGAGCCTGCAGCCGCACGTCAAGAACGGCCTGATCCGACTCCACCCCGGCCAGACCACGCTGATCGACCAGCTGCGCCACTTTCCCAAGGCCGACCACGACGACGGCCCGGATGCCCTGCAGATGCTGTGGATGGCCTCTACGTCCATGGGCAACACCACCGAGGGTTTCCAGAGCCTTCGGCGGCATGCGGGGCGCTCGGACGCCTTCGACGACATGGACGGGTTCGAGTCACGGAGGATGTTCTGATGTGCCAGCGAATTGAGAACCCCGGAGCTCGGGCGAACCCGAGCCCCGGGACTCATCATGGAACGAGAAGGATGACGAACCAGAACGACACTGTCCGCAAAACACGATACAGCGCGTTCAAATCCAACTCGACCTGTAACGTCAGCTTGAACATTGGCATGAGCCTTATTCAATGCTGGCGCCGGCGCCAACGTTTGAAGTTGGCTATTTGTATAGCGCCTTGCGGGCGCTTGTCCGGGGTTTACCGCGAATCGCCTCGAACGCCGGCAGCACTGACCTCCGGCCGCTCACGCGGGGTAGGGAGCGTTACCACCTTAAGCGCATTGACTGTGCGCCACCGGGGTAGTCAACCCCGTACACGCAATCGGGTTGTGCGCACTGCGCGCCCTACACGTGTGAATACAGCGTAGCCGAAATCCTGCGATTTCAAAACGGTTCTTCAGCCATCTCAGTCATCCGGCCATCACGTCATGAAAATCCTCGACCAACACGGCAATCCCTTCGACACCGGCCAACTCGCCGAGCCGCAGACCACGCGCATCGCACAGCTCGCGCACCAGCTCATCGACAGCCAACTCGACGGCATCTCGCCGGCCAAGGCCGCGCGCATCCTCAAGGATGCCGACCTGGGCGACCTGACCGCGCAAAGCCAGCTCTTCGACGACATGCTCGACCGCGACGCGCATCTGCGCAGCGAGTACGAGAAGCGCCAGGGCGCGCCGGTGGCGCTGGACTGGAGCATCGAGCCGCCGGCCAACGCGTCGGCCGCCGAGAAGGCCGCCGCGGCCTACGCCGGGGAGATGCTGCGCGATGCGGTCGACGACCTCGAGGACGTGCTGCTGGCGATGATGGAAGCGCCCGGCCACGGCTTCGCGCCCATCGAACTCGAATGGCAGCGTATCGGCCGCGACTGGATCCCCAAGTTCCATCCGCGCCCGCAGACGTGGTTTCGCACCGACACTCACCGGCGCGCGCTGCGCCTGGCCGACGGCAGCCCGGACGGCGCCGAGCCCATTCCCATGGGCTGGATCCTTCACCAGCACAAGAAGGTCAAGACCGGCTATCTCGGCCGCGCCGGCATCTTCCGCGCCTGCCTGTGGCCCTTCCTGTACAAGGCCTACGCGGTGGGCGACTTCGCCGAGTTCCTGGAGACCTACGGCCTGCCCATCATCGTCGGCAAATACATGGCCGGCGCCACGGCCGAGGAGAAGTCCAGCCTGATGCGCGCGGTGGCCGCGCTGGGGCACGATGCGCGCGCCATCATGCCCGAGGGCATGGCGCTGGAGATCCAGACCGTCACCGGCGGCACCGGGGGCAGCCATCACATGGCGATGGTCGAATGGGCCGACCGCGCCCAGAGCAAGGTCGTGCTGGGCCAGACCACCAGCAGCGAGGCGCAGGCCACCGGCCTGGGCAGCGGCGTGGCCGATCTGCACGGCGAGGTGCGCCGCGACATCCTCAAGAGCGACGCGCGCCAGCTCGCCGACACCCTCACGCGCGACCTGATCTATCCGCTGGTGGCGCTCAACCGGCCGGGCGTGGAGAGCTACCGGCGCTGCCCGCGCTGGGTCTTCGACGCCGGTGAGGCCGAGGATCTGGCCGCCTACGCCGAGGCCCTGCCCAAGCTGGTGGGCGTGGGCTTCAAGATCCCCCGCGCGTGGGGCCACGCCAAGCTGCGCATTCCCGAGCCGGACGCCAACGAGGATGTGCTCGAGGTGCCGGCCATGCCGCCCATGGGCGCGCTGCGCCGCCCGGCGATGGCCGCTGCGCGTCGCCCGGCGGCCGAGGGCTTCGCCGACCAGGACATGCTCGATGCCGCGCTCGAGGCGATCGGCGCCGACACGCTCGACGCGCAGATGCGCGAGCTGCTCGCGCCGGTGCTTGAACGCCTGGACGAAGATCCGGACCCGAACGAGTTGCTCGGCTGGCTGGCCGAAGCCTTCCCCGAGGCCGACGGCGGTGCGCTCGAGGAAAAGCTCGGCCGCCTGCTGTGGGCCGCGCAGATGTGGGGGCGCCTGAATGGCCGGGCCTGACCGCGAGACGCTGGCCGCGCTGTTCGACCGCGAGCCGGCTGAGGCCGTCGCCTGGCTCGAATCCAAGGGGCTGCGCGTCACCTGGAACTGGGCCGAGATGCTCGACGAAGCCCACGCGCGCGCCTTCACTGTTGCCAAAGCCACGCGTATCGATGTGCTGTCCGACATCCGCCGCGCGGTCATCGACGCCACGCGCGAGGGCAAGACGCTGCGCCAGTTCCGCGACGAGCTCGAACCAGTGCTTCAGGAAAAGGGCTGGTGGGGCAAACAGGTGGTGGTCGATTCGTCCGGCGGTGCCGAGATGGTGCAGCTGGGTAGCCCGCGCCGGCTCAAGACCATCTATCAGACCAACGTGCAAAGCGTCTACATGGCCGGGCGCGCCCAGGCGCAGCAGGCGGCCGACGCCTTCCCCTACCTGCAGTACGTGGCGGTGATGGACAGCCGCACGCGCCCCACGCACGCCGCGCTCGACGGGCAGGTCTTCGCCAAGGATGACCCGATCTGGGACACCCACACCCCGCCCAACGGCTTCAACTGCCGTTGCCGCACGCGTCCGCTCACCGCCAGCCAGGTGGAGCGTGAAGGGCTGGATGTGCGCTCTAGCCGGGGACAGACCGTGACCCGCACGGTCGACGCCGGCACCGACCGGCGCAGCGGCGAACTGTTCCGTACCCAACAGACCGGCATCCGCGTGACCGGCTCCGACGGCAAGCCCACCGTGATGTGGGCCGACCCCGGCTTCAACAGTAACCCGCTCGCCGGCCACTGGATGGACAACGTGCTGGCGCAGAAGGCCGTCGACGCGCTGGGCGGCGAAGCCGGCTTCGCCAGCGTGGCGCGCGCCGTCACGTCGCCCACGCGCATGAAGGCGTGGTCGAGCTTCGTCGACAACACCTTCGAGTTCGACCGTATCCAGGGCCAGACCATGACCCTCGGCATCCTGCCGCTCGAGGTCGTGCGCCGTCTGTCGCAGGAAGGGAAGTCCGTCGCCCCGGTCATCCATGCGGAGGACCGGCTGATCATCGGCAAGAAGGCTCGACGCCACCAGGAGAAGGGCGACGCGCTCACGCGCGAGGAGTGGGCCGCGCTGCCCGCAGCGATGGGCGAGGCGCAGTGGTTCAGCGACAGCGAGACGGGAAACGTCATCGGACAATTGCCCGACGGCAAGCACGTGATGGTGGGGCCGGATGGCGCGGTCGATTCGGCCTACCGGGACGCCGACGCGGATCGGAAAATCAAAAGCGGCCGATGGCGGCCGCTTTGATCGAGGACGGTGCACGGGTTCGAACCGGCCATCTAAGCCTCCCCCAGGGAGGATCACCGCCCTCATATCGAGAATAGCATATGCTCCGGATCGAGATCGACGACACCGAAGTACTCGCCGCGCTGCAGGCGCTGCGCGGCCGCGCGCGTGACATGCGCCCGGCCATGGCCAACATCGCCGCTGCCTTGGCCTCGGAATCCGAACGCCAGTTCCAGACCGAATCCGGCCCGGCCGGTGCCTGGCCCGAACTGTCGCAGACCACCAAAGAACTGCGCGAGCGCAGCGGTACCACCGGCCGCAAGCTCCAGGTCAGCGGCCAGCTCGCCGCGTCCGTGCAAACGGGCTTTGCCGAGGCCGAGGCGTGGATCGGCAGCAACAAGCCCCACGCCGCCATGCAGCACTTAGGCGGCACCACCAGCGCGCTGAGCATGATCCCCGGCGCCCAGATCCCCGCACGCCCCTTCCTGCCTTTCCACCCCGAGACCAACCAGCTCGCCCCCGAGGCCACCCGCACCGTACTCGACGTGCTCGAGGTGTATCTGGAAGACGGGCGATAGCGGCCGACGCGTTACAGGCCCGTGGCGGGGCGATCGGGGGGCGCCGCGGCCCGTGGCGCAGCATCAAAGGTGATCGCGGCGTGTGCGGGCGAGTAACGGGGCGGTAACGCGGTTCAGATTCTTGACGGCTGTCAAGGATCGGGGCTATCACGACGCAAATTCGGTGCACACGGGTCTAGACTGGCAGCGTAAGCACCGTGGACTGGTAATTTTTACAGTAGGTGGAAAAATGGCTACGGAAAGCAAGATCGAGTGGACCGAGCAGACGTGGAATCCCGTCACGGGCTGCACAAAGATCAGCCCCGGCTGCAAGCACTGCTACGCGGAGGTCATGGCGCGCCGACTTCGTGCGATGGGCGCGCACGGCTATCAGAACGGTTTCGAGTTGACGCTCCACCCACAGCGTCTGGAACAGCCCAAGCGCCGCCGCAAGCCGACGGTCTACTTCGTCAATTCGATGAGCGATCTGTTCCATGAGCAGGTGCCGGACGCGTTCATCGACCAGGTCTTCGAAGTCATCCGCGAGACGCCGCAACACACCTACCAGATCCTGACCAAGCGCGCCGAGCGCCTGCCGGCGTACTTCGGCGATGAGCCTGTGCCGGCCAATGTCTGGCTGGGCGTGTCGGTCGAGGACCGCAAGTACGGTGTGCCTCGCATCGACGAGCTGCGTCGGGTGAATGCGCGCATCCGGTTTCTGTCGGTCGAACCCCTGCTTGAGGATGTGGGCGAACTCAATCTCAGCGGCATCCACTGGGTGATCGTCGGCGGCGAGTCGGGGAGCCAGGCCCGCCCGATGGAAGCGGAATGGGTCACCGCCGTTCGCCGGCAATGCCTGGACGCCGGCGTGTCGTTCTTCTTCAAGCAGTGGGGCGGCTGGGGCGCGGACGGTGTGAAGCGCAACAAGAAAGCCAACGGTCGTGTGCTCGATGGCCGGACCTGGGACGCCTACCCGATCACGACCATCACCGCAGTGACGGGGTGACGAGCCGGGTTGCCAACGCATGCGCCCTGTAACTCGGGTTGGCCATTGCGAAATAGAGCGCGTACAGCGGCGCGCCCTGCACCCCGGACGGCATCGTCTGATGAAGGATTTTCGGAGGCATCACCTTTGGGAATATCGACCGAAGGTGCTCGGTCACCCAGTCGGTCATCTGCTGTACGTCAAAGTCCCGCACTTCATCCGGCTTGCTGAAGAGCCCCATCTGAGGCGGTTCCTTGTAGAAATCGACTCTCCAGCGGTCGGTCCCAAGCATTCGCGTCAGGCGGGCGGCCTTGCCCGCGTCGACGTCGGTCGAGTTGTGAGCAGCCTGTCGGTAGAGTCCCGACAACGGGAAGAGATACCAGACATCCGCGAACCCCGATTTCGCCACGGCTTTGAGTGTGGCCCAGTCCAGTTCCATCCCGAACGGGTCGAGGAAGATCACGGTCCGATCACTGGCGGGGTTGAGGCGCGCAAGAACTCGCGGCAGTTCGACGTTCGCGTCTCCACAGATCACATCGATCTCCCGCTCGGGCGTGCTCGCGCGTAGACGGTTCAGATCGTCCACAAATCCCGAGTGCTTCTCGATGAATACCAGCCGGTCAAATGGCGGATCGCATCGATGACCCAAGGTCGCGGACCCGGGAATCGTGATCTTTTCCCCACCTCGTATCTTGATTCGACACTCTCCGGTTCCGGCGAACGCGTCAATGTAGGTGAGACGAAACGGTTGAGCCTTCAGCGCCGTCGTGTAGGCCGGCAAGTAGTCGCCCAGCGCTCTCAATTTGGCGGTGGTGTGCTCGGCTCCAAAGTCGTTATCCACGCTCGATTTCCTCGCCCGAGATATGACATGAGCAGGAATGTAGCAGAACGCGGCGCCTCGACGAGGTACAAAAAGATTACGTCGCGCCGTCATTGATGTTGGCAAACACCCTCATCAAGTCAGCCGCTCGAGCATCAACGGCTTGAACAGCATCCCTTATCGCGCCAATGCGAGGCTCAGCTTCGCTGATCGTTGTGGCCGCGTAGGCCTCGTATCCGACGCTTCCAGGAATCACGGAAGGTTGACCGGCTCGAATGTCGTGAGCCCACTTCCAATAAGCCTCCGTCACTTCGAGGACCTGCTGCACTTGTGTTCGAAGCTCAGGAAAATATAAGCAGCAGAGCATTGAGATATCCCACGTCTGTGGCATTCCAGAAGGAATTTTCTCGGCATAAAGGACTCCACGCACATACTCATGCCAGTCATTGCGCGCACGATGAACTGCGCACAACAAGTCCTCCAATTTCTGTCTGCGCAAGGTTTTCCACTCTCTCGTGTGCCAGTCAGCATGGGAAATGGCCGCTCGCACTTCCTCCGTCGCCTGGGTAGTCTCCGTGAGTTGCCTGAGAACTTCCTCCATGTCGGCCTTCGTAGCGAAGGTTTCCCCGCGTTTCCGGAAGTAGGCCCCTAGGAATGCCGAGCCCACCATGCAGAGCACCAAGATGACGTAGTACGCCCATCCGCCCACGGGTGGCATCTGGCGGACGACCTCTTGTGCGATTTCGCGGATCAAATCTTCGGACATGACTCCCCCGCTGAGCATATGAGATGACACATGGTACGACGGCAATGGCACTAGCTTGCCGCGCCATCCCGGCTTTGGTACGTTGTAGCTATCCGCGGATAGCACCCCCCGGAACCCGTTCCCCCTGAGTTTACCGCTTCCCGCCGCCACCATTGGCGGCATGTACGGACATCCCGCCGCTTCCCGCCCTGACATCCGCACCGCCGCCGCCCGTTCGGGCGAGGGCGCGCCGGCCATCGCCGTGTGTGCGCTCGAAGTGCGTCCCGGCCAGAGCCGGGTGCGTGTATTCCCGGCCGGGCGCTTCGATGCGCCGCGCGGTGCGCTCTCCGGCAGCGGGCCGTGGTTCATCGACGCGGCCCTGGCCGCGCAGGTGATCGCCCGCGTCGCGGCGCGCTCCACCGACATCCCCGTCGACTACGAACACCAGATCCTGCTCGCCGAGCAAAACGGCCAGCCCGCGCCCGCGGCCGGCTGGATCGAGCGCGCCTCGCTCGAGTGGGTCGCCGACGGCGACGAGCCCGGCCTGTACGCCACGGTGCGCTGGACGCCCCGCGCGGCCGGGTGGATCGAGGACGGCTCCTACCGCTACCTCTCGCCCGTCTTCCCCTACGCCCGCGACAGCGGTGCGGTGCTCGGCCTCTACCACGTAGCCCTGACCAACACCCCGGCGATCGACACCGAACTGGTGACGGCTGCCGCTGCGCGTCGCGCGCCCGATTTTCACGCCAACGGGGGGCACGCCCCCGCAATTCCACAGGAGACCCCCGCAGTGAACGAGACGCTGAAGAAGCTGCTCGCCGCCCTGGGCCTGCCCGAGACGACCACCGAGAGCGACGCGATCGCCGGTGTGGCCGCGCTCAAGGCCAAGGCGGATGAAGCGCAAGAAGAGATCGCGGCGCTCAAGGCCGCGAGCCCCGAGCCCGACCCGGCCAAGTACGTGCCGGTGGAAACCATGACCGCGCTCAAGAACGAGGTCGCCGCGCTCACCGCCCGCATCAACGGCAGCGAGGTGGCGCAGCTCGTCGAGGGCGCGCTCGACGACGGCCGCCTGCTGCTCGCGCAGAAGGAGTGGGCCGAGGGCCTGGGCAAGAAGGACATTGCCGCGCTGCGCCAGTACCTCGACACGGCCCAGCCGATCGCCGCACTCAAGGGCGGCCAGACCGGCGGCCGTGCGCCGGCCGGTGCCGGCGCCGAATCGCAAACCACCGAAGCGGATCTCGCCGTGTGCAAGGCCCTGGGCCTGACGCCGGAGGAGTTCGCCAAGGGCAAGCAGGAGGGCCGCTGACATGCCCGCACTGACCGCTCCCCGCAATACCGCCCAGCGCGTGGGTGACGTGCTCGGCTTTCCGGTGAAGGCCGCCACCACCGTGTACCAGGGCAGCCTGGTGGTGCTCGACGCCGGCTATGCCGCGCCGGGCCGCACCGCCACCGGCCTGGTGGCCATCGGCCGCGCAGAGAACGGCGCCACCGCCGTCTCGGCCGGCGACGCCGCCGTCGAGGTGCGCCGCGGCGTCTTCAAGTTCGCCAACTCCGCCGACGCCGACGAGATCGCCCAGGCCGACGTGGGCGCCGACTGCTACATCGTCGACGACCAGACCGTGGCCAAGACCGACGGCACGGGCACGCGCTCGCGCGCCGGCAAGGTCGCGGCTGTCGAGACCGACGGCGTCTGGGTGCAGGTCGGCCTCGGCCAGTAACGCAACACCAACCGGAGCAAAGCAATGCTGATCAACAATCAGACCCTCACCTCCCTGGCGCAGGGCTTCAACGCCGCCTTCCTGCGCGGCTTCGGTTCGGTTTCGCCGAGCTGGAACCAGATCGCGATGCTGATCCCCAGCACGTCGGACGCCGAGAACTACGGCTGGATGAAAGACCTGCCCGGCATGCGCGAGTGGGTCGGCCAGCGCGTCTACAACAACCTCGAGGCCGCCACGGCGCAGCTGCGCAACAAGCCGTGGGAGCACACCATCGCCGTCAAGCGCGATCACATCGAGGACGACAAGCTCGGCATCTACTCGAACCTGTTCGCGATCCAGGGCGAGATCGTCGCCCGTCATCCGGATGACCTGGTGTGGGGCCTGTTGCCCACCGGCTTCAGTACGCGCGGCTTCGACGGGCAGTACTTCTTCGACACCGACCACGTCGGCTTCAACCGCGCCAAGCAGGAAGTGAGCTGGAGCAACACCCAGGGGGGCGCTGCCGCGCCGTGGTTCGTGGCCGATCTGTCGCGCAGCTTCATGAAGCCGCTGATCTTCCAGGAGCGCAAGAAGGCGCAGTTCGTGCCGCGCACCAACCCGGCCGATCCGCACGTGTTCGACCACGCCGAGTTCGTTTTCGGTGCGGACGCGCGCTACAACGCCGGCTTCGGCTTCCACCAGCTCGCCGTCGGCAGCAAGCAGGGCCTGGATGCGACCAACTACGAAGCCGCGCGCGTGTCGCTGGCCAGCCAGTTCCGCACCGACGGCTCGCCGCTGGGTGTGAAGGCCACCCACCTGATCGTGGGCCCCAGCAACGAGGCGGCCGCGCTGGAGTTGCTCAACGCCGAGCGCAACGCCGCCGGCGCCACCAACGTGTGGCGCGGCACCGCGCAGCTCATCGTCAGCCCCTGGCTGGAGTAAGCCGTCATGACGCAAGCCAAGACCAAGAGCCGGGCGGCGTCGAAGGGCGCCGCCACCCAGCCGGCCACCGCGCCGCAGCACACCGCCGAGGGCGTCGAGCCCGTGACCACCGAGGCCTCTGGGGTTTCCCCGGAGGCCGGGGGCAGCGAAGCGGCCGCCGAGGATCTGGCGCGCAAGGCCGAGGCCGTGGCCAAGCCTGGCGACGATGTGAACGACATCGTCGCAGCGCAGCGCGGCGCGCCCAAGGCCGGCAAGGCGGCGCACCTGCAGGTGCGTGCGCTGGTCGAGGGCGGCTTTCGCCGTGCTGGCCGGCACTGGCCGCATGAGCCGGTGACGGTGCCGGCCGGCGGCTTCACGCCCGAGCAGATCGAGGCACTGGAAGCCGAGCCGTTACTGGAGGTCGTGCGCGTCACCGGCGAGGACGGCGCGTAACGCCATGGCCTATTGCACCCAGCAGGACCTGGTCGAGCGCTTCGGTGCGGACGAGCTCGCTGCCGTGGCCCCCGCGGCCGAGGGCGAAGGGCTCGACGCCGAGCGCATCGATCGCGCCTGCGAGGACGCCGCCGGCGAGATCGACGGCTACCTAGATGGCGCGGGCTACGCCGTGCCGCTGGCCAACCCGCCGCGGGTGGTCACCGGCTTCGCCGCCGACATCGCGCGCTACCGGTTGCACGACGACCACGCCAGCGAGACCGTCGCGCGCCGCTACGAGGAGGCCGTGCGCTTCCTGCGCTCGGTGGCCGCCGGCCAGGTGCGCCTGGGCGCGCACATGCCCGGCAATGCCACCGGCTCGGCCGAGGTGGTGCAGGCCGGCCGCAAGGTCTTTGGCGGAGGGCTGCGCTGATGGCCGACACCGGCAGCCCGCTGGATCTGGCCCTGTGGGCTGCGCGGCTGGAATCAGCGGTGACCGGCCTCAAGAGCGTCGGCCTGGCCGGAGACCTGGCCCGGCTGCAGAACGCCCAGGGCGCGCTGCCCGGCGCGTGGGTGCTGCCGGCCGACGAGACCAGCGCCGCGCCGATGGACGAGCCCTCGCTCTACCAGCGCGTGACGGTGCGCGTGTCCATCGTCACGGCGCTGCGCAGCTACGGCGACGCCACTGCTGGGCGTGCCACCGACGCGCTGCGCGAGCGGCGCAAGGCGCTCATCACGGCGCTGACGGGCTGGACGCCGGCCGACGCCGCGAGCCCGGTCAGCTTTGTCAGCGGCCGCCGGCTCGGCCCAGTCAAGGGCGCGATGTGGTGGGAAGACATTTTCGAGACCGACTACTACTTGCCCCGGAGGCAGAACGCATGAGCAAGAAGAGCCAGACCCCCATCCCGCGCCCGGCCACGGGCGGCGCGTTTCGCCGCGTGGGCGGCACGCTGCGCCCGCTCGAGGCCCCGGCCAATACCCGGCCCGCGCGCGCCTCCCGCAAGGGCACTGCGCCCGAGGTGCCGGCGCAAACCGAACCGCAGAACACCGAGGAGTAAGCCATGCCGCTCGACCTTTTCCGCCTGCGGGCGCTGCTGCTCAAGCCTGAGGCCACCGAGGGCACCGACAGCGCACCGACCCCGGCCGCCAACGCCCTGCAGATCATGAACGGCCAGGGCCAGATCGAATCCGAGCGCCTGTCGCGCGAGATCGACACGCCGTACTTCAGCTCCCGGCCCTTCGTGCGCACGCGCCAGCGCGGCAGCGTGTCGGGCTCCATCGAGCTGCTCGGCGCCGCCCAGGTGGGTGACCCCGCACCCATCGACGCGCTGCTGCGCGCGGGCGCGCACGCCTACACCCAGGTGCTCGACGTCGACGAGGTCACGCCGCTGGCGGCCGAATACAACCCGGTGTCGACCGGCATCATCAGCGCCACCGCGTGGTTCTACCACGGCGGCGAGCTGGTCAAGCTCACCGGCTGCCGCGCCGCGCTCAATCGCATCATGCTGGCCATCAACGACTTCGCCAAGGCGGAGTTCCAACTCCAGGGCAGCGTGGCCGGCGTGACCGAGTCCGCGCTGCCGGGCGATACCGACTACAGCGCCTACCAGGAGCCGGTGGCCATCACCACCGAGAGCTTCGAGGTGCAGATCGACGACACCAAGGTCGACGGCGTCTCGATCGAGCTCGACACCGGCGCGCAGCTGACCATGGTCGAGCACTCCGAGGCGCGTGTGACGCGCCTGACCGACCGCCAGGTCAGCGGCACGCTGCGCATCTACCGCCCCGAAGTCTCTTACCTGGACATCCGCGCCCTGGTCGCCGCGCATGCGCGCGTGCCGGTGTTCGCCACCGTCACCGGCCCGGCCGGGCGCAGCGTACGCCTGGACCTGCCCTCGGTGCAGATGGGCGACCCGCAGCGCACGGATATCGACGGCATCGCCGCCTGGGACATCCCCATCGTTGCCATGGCCGATGCCGGCAACGACGAATATCTCTTCACCTTCAACTGATCGAGGCCCGCATGTTCAAGCTCAACCGCAACCGCACCTACCGCTACCCCGTCACCGTCGTCGTCCACGAGGGCGAGAAGGAGCACAAGGGCCAGTTCCACGCCACCTTCCGCGCGGCCGGCAGCGACGAGCTGCGCGATCGTGGCGAGGAGCGCCTGCTCGACGTGGTGCTGGTGGGCGTCGAGGGCATCGAGATCGACGGCGAAGACGGTGCGCCGCTCGCCGGTGCCGACCTGCTCGAGGCGGTCAAGGCGGACCCGGCCGTATCGGCCGCGCTGATCGCGGCTTACCACGACTCCATCGTGAAAAAAAACCGTCCGAAAACCTGAAGGGAGCTGCGCGGCACTGGATGGACGCCAGTCCGTCCGCCAGTGCCGAGGAACAGGCGCTGGGCATCCCCGAGGAGCGCGCCTCGCGCGACTACGACGTATGGCCCGAGAACTGGCCGGCCGTGCAGGTGTTCGTGGCATGCGGCACGCAGTGGCGCCGCACCGGGCGCGAGGGTCGCATGTGCGGGCTGGACTACGCAGCCGTCGAGGCCGTGATGCGCATGCTCGACACCCCCGAACCCGCGGCCACCTTCGGCCGCGTGCGCGCGATGGAGGCCGAGGTGCTCGAGGTGCTCAGCACCCGTCGTCGCAAGCAATGAGCCGAGAGTCATGGAACTGAAGATCCGCATTCGCGCTGACGGCACGGCCGAGCTCGACACCGAGCTGGGCCGTGTCGAAGGACGCCTGGGCGGTGTCGGCAGTGCCGCGACGCAAGCCGGCAACGAAGCCCGCCCGGCGATGGACGGCACCCGCAACTCGGTCGAAGGCGTGGGCGATGCGCTTGACGACACGACCAAGAGCGCGGGTGGCTTTCTCGACAAGCTTGGCGGCATGGAGGGCGTAGTGCGGGGCCTCGCGGCTGCGGTGGCCGGCTTCGCATCGAAGCGTTTCCTGCAGGCGCTGATCGACGAGCAGTCGCGCTACGAGCAGAACCTGCTGCGCACCCAGGCCATCATCGAGGCGACCGGCGCAAGCGCCGGCCTCACCGCCCAGCAACTGCGTGAGCAGGCGCGCGAACTGGCGCTGGGCACACTGCAAAGCGTCGAGGACGTCGAGCGTGCCCAGCAGATCCTGCTCACCTTCAAGTCGGTCAGCGCCGAGACTTTCACGCGCGCCACGGAACTAGCCGCTGACCTGGCCAGCGTGACCGGCACCGACCTGAACAGCGCCATGAAACAGCTCGGCAAGGCGCTGGAAGACCCGGTGCGTGGCATCGACGGCCTGCGCGAGGCCGGCGTCACCTTCACCGAGGCCCAGAAGGAAGTGATCGCGGCGCTGGTCGAGAGCGGCGACAAGGCCGGCGCGCAAGCGCTGATTCTCGACGAGCTGGCTGGCAAGTACGGCGGTGTCGCCCGCAAGGAAGCCGAGGGCTGGGCCGGCGCCGTGGACACCCTGAACCAGGCGCTCGAGGAAGCACGCCTAGCGCTGGCCGAGTACTTCGAGGTCGGTCAGACAGGCGCCGAGATCGTCAAGCAGCTGGCCGGCTACGTCTTCGAGTTCAACGAGAACCTGAAGGCCGGCGACTACGACGCGGTGATCTCGGGCATCGGCGCCATCGTGAAGGTCGCCGGCGTGTACCTCGGACTGGTGACCAGCATCAAGACGGCGCAGCTAGCCGCCACGGCCGTGAAAGCCACCTATGCGGCCACGCTGTGGCTGGTCGGCGGCGGCGCCTCTGCCGCGGCTGCAGGACTGACCCTGATGCAGAAGGCCATGCTCCCGGTCATGGCGTTGTTCGCCGGTTGGGAGCTGGGCAAATGGGCGCGTGAGAACTTCACCGGCGTCGAGAAGGCCGGCATCGTCATGGCCAGCTCGGTGCATCGCGCCATCGTGTGGCTGCGCGGCGAGTTCGACCTGTTCGCCGAGAACGTGAAGTTCGCCCTGACGAGCCCCTTCGACTTCGCGCGCGGCAAGATCGCCGATTTCTTCGAGTGGATTCAGGGCCTGGGCAAGACCGCGCTGAAGTTTCTCGGGCTCGACGGCCTGGCCGACCAGATCCGCACCGACTTTGACGGCCTGCGCGGCGCCACGGCCGCCGAGCACGAAAAGACCCTGCAGCAGATCCGCGCCAACACGCTGCGCGAGATGGGGCAGATCGGCGCGATCTATAACGACATGTTCGACCAGGTCGGCAAGAGCGCCGGCCGGGCCGGCGCCGCAGCCGGCGCCAGCGAAGGCAGCTTCCTCAAGATGAGCGCGACCGGTGCCGACGGGCTGCGCAGCATTCGCGCCTTTGCCGAGGGCGCCACGGCCGCGCTGAGCGGCATGAGCACGGGCGCAAACTCCGCTACATCCGCCACCCGCGACCTCGCCGGCGAAGTCGAATCCCTGCGTCGCCGCGTCGATCCCGCCTACCGTGCCGTGGCCGAGCTGGCCGACGCCGAATTCCTGCTGTGGGAAGCGGCCGCGGCGGGCGTCATCACGCAAGAGCAGCTGGCCGACATGATCGCGCGCGTTCACGCCTCGGCCGAGGACGCAGGGCCGGCGCTGCGCGAGATGGGCAACGAGGCCTTCGCCACGGCGGGCGAGGCCGACCCCTTCGCCCGCGCCTGGGAAGAGGCCGCCAACCGCATCGACGAGACCTTTGCCAATGCCTGGAAAGGCGCCTTCGACAGCTTCCGCGCGTTCGCGCGCGGGCTGGGCGACGCCTTCAAGCAACTGCTGGCCGAGCTGGCCCACGCCGCCATCACGCGGCCGATTCTGGTGTCACTGGGACTCGCCGCCGGGCCGGCCGGCGCTGCAGGTGGTGGCATGGGCGGCGTCGGTGGCATCGGGGGCGGCGCGGGCGGCTTTGGCTTCAACCCGCTGTCGTTTTTGGGCGGCAACTCCATCGGCATGGGATTCAGTAACGCCGCGACATTCCTTGGCGGGCTGAACGGCATCTCGGGCACCGGCGCCGGCAATTTCTTGGGCGGCTTCGCCGGCAATGTGGCGGGCATTCCGAACTGGCAGTTCGGCCTCGCGGGGCTGGGTGGCGGCCTGGGTGCGAACCTGTTGTTCGACGGCAAGGGCTATTCAGGCATCGGCGGCAGCCTGGGCTCGACGCTGGGCTTCGCCCTGGGCGGTCCGGTCGGGGCGCTGCTCGGTACCGTGGGCGGCGGCTTCCTCGGTTCGCTGTTCGGGGGCTCGGGCGAGCGTTTCCCGCGCACCGTTGCTTCGGGCACGGGCACGTACCGCGACGGCGCCTTCATCAGCACCGGCCCGGACATGAGTTGGGAGCACGCCACCGAGGACCAGTTCGGCGACGACATGGACAAGGCCTTGTCCGGGCTGCAGGAGAGCTTTTCGAGTCGCCTTGGCGCGCTGTTCGGCGCGTTCGACATCGATGACAGCATCGACACCACGGTACGCGTGCGCCTGCGCCGCACCTCGGGCCGGCTCGCCGCGCAGTTCTTCGGCACGCTGGGCGAGGAGGTGGAAGAAGCCTTCAGCATCAGCGGGCAGTACGGCGAGGATGCCGAAATCCAGGACGCGTTCGATCAGTTCATGGAAGACGTGCTCTCGCGCGGGGTGGTCGAAGCCATCGAGGCCTCGCGCCTGCCCGAGTACGTCAAGCGCATGTTCGACGGGCTGGGAACCTCGGCCGAGGTGGATGCGGCCATCGCCAGCATCGTGCACTTTCAGGATCTGGTCACGCGCGACGTGATCGGCCAGGCCGCGCTCGACTACGAGCGCGCCGGCCGAAGCGCCACTGAGGTCTATCGCGAACAGACCGACGCCGTGCTGGAGCTTGCCGCCGAATACGACGGCACCCTGGCCTCCACCCGCGAGCTGGCGGCCGCCTACGAGCAGCAGCAGGCCATGGCCCACCAGTTGGCCATGGCGCTGCACCAGGCCAGCGACCAGGTCGCCGCGCTGTTCGGCAATCTGTCGAACGACATCCGCGAATCGCTGATGAGCGAGCGCGAGCTCTACGACCACCGCAAGTCGCAGGTGGACGCGCTGACCGAGGCCATGACCACCATGACCGACCCGGCGCAGATCATGGCCACCGCCGAGCAGATCGAGCAGCTCACGCGCGACATGTGGAACTCGCTCGACGAGTCGCAGCGCCAGGCCATGTCGGGCGGCTTCCTGAGTTTCCTCGAGGAGATCGACGCACTCACCCAGGCACAGATCGCAAATGCACTGGACGGTCTCGAGGAAGATCAGACCACCATCGGCGACACCATCGACGATTCGCTCTCGCGCATCATGGCCGAGTTCGAGGAAGCGGCCGAGACACAGGCCGCAGCCGCGCGGCAGATGGGCGACGCGGCCGAGCGCATCAGCGACGCCGCGCAGACCTTCTCGCGCGTGGCCAGCACGCCGCTGAAGGTGGATGTGTCTGTCAAGAGCCAGCCGGCCGTGCAGCCCTCGCCGGTGTTCGTATCCGAGGTGGGCGGATGAGCCGCACGCTCTCCACGGCTACCGCCGCCGGCACCTCGACCGCCACCACCGAGCCGTGGTGGCTGGTCGAGCTCGACACGCTGCGCCTGACCGACGGCCCGACCACCACCTGGGACGGCCTGGCGTTCCAGTCCCTGCCCGGGCTGGAGGTGACGGGCCTGACGATCGACGCAAGCGGCTTCGCCCGCGGCACGCTGCGTCTGCCCGACCACAACGGCACCGGCACCGGCCTGCTGCTTGCTGCCGGCGACGAAGATCTGCCCGTGCGCATCTGGCAGGTCACCGGCGCCGGCCCGCACGCGCCTGAAGACCCTGTGCTGATCGCCGAGTGCGTGCTCGACGGCGGCACCTCGGACGACGGCTGGGCCGAGCTGGCGCTGGCCCCGGCCGACGCCGACAACCGCGAGCAGCCACGCTGGCGCGTCGCACCGCCCATCTTCAACCACTTGCCTGCCGCCGGCACCCGCATCGAGTGGGGCGGCGAGGTGCTGATCCTGGAGCCGGGCGCATGAGCAACCTCTACCCAGCCCCCTGGGACCTGCGCGAGAGCACGCGTGTGCCCGAGGAGGGGCGCCTGCAGGTCGACATCACCGCTGCCGGAACGGCGCGTGCGCGCCGCCGCCACACTAGTTGGTACTTCACGCTGTCGCATGCCCACATGCCCGAGGCCGACGCGCTCACCCTGCAGGCCTGGTGCGAAACGTGGGAAGGCGAGACCGTTACCGTGGTCTGGCGCGACGGACGCACCTACGCCGGCGTGCTCGGCGTCTGGAGCGTGGACCGCGTCACCGGCGCCGACTGGATGGCCAACGTCGAGATCCGCGGTGCGGTGGAGGTGCCCGAATCGTGAGCGCGCTGCCGACCCTGCCGGGCTACGTCGCGCCGCGGCCCAACTCGGCCGGTGGCCGCGCATCGCGCTCGAACCTCTCGCGCACTGCGCGCAGCGCGCGAGAGCGCCGGCTCACTCACGCTGCAATCGGCGCGGCCATTGCGGTGCATTACGGCCGCGTGCGCTGCGGCGCCGGCGTGTTCTCGCCGGTGGTGCATGCCGGCAAGCTGTTGCTCGGCTGCCTGTGGGGCGTGGGGCCGCTGGGCGAGCCGACGCTCTACGACAGTTCGGGCAACCCGCTGCCCGCCGGCGTCGAGCAATCCCACGTCACCGGTGATGCGCTGCAACCGCCGCACCCCTGGCTGGTCGATGCCATCGACGGCTACGACGACGCGCTGGTGCTCGAGCACGGCGGGCAGACCGTGCCGCTGGCCTACTCGGTGCTGCGCATCCCCAAGGATGCGCCGGCACGCATCGAGGCCGAGTTCGACGGCCTGGCGGTGTATGACTCGCGCACCGATACCACCGACCACTTCGAGAACCCGGCGCTGTGGCTCGCCGACTGGCTCTCGAACCCGGTCTATGGGCTGGGCCGCACGGTCGATTACGCGCGCTCCGAAGCCGCCTTCGACGCCTGCGACGAGGCGCTGGGCGACGAGGCACGGCGCTGGGGCGGGCTGTCGATCGACCGTCGCGCCTCGGCCGAGAGCTGGATCGAGACGCTGCGCACCTACGCCGGCTGCATCATCACGCGCGGGCCGGACGGCCTGGTGCTGGTGCCCGATCGCCCGCGCGCGGTCAGCCGCCACATCGGTCCCGAGCAGATCATCGGCTCGGTGCGTCTGCAGCGTACCGCACGCGCCAACCGGCCCACCGTCGTGCGCGTGCGCTACACCGGCGCGGACTGGAACGACACCGACGCCGTGGCCTACGCGCCCGGCGTGCTCGCGGGCACGCGGCCGTGGCGTGAATCGGTGGTGCCGCTGCCGGGCTACCGCAGCCATGCGGTGGCCTACCGCGAGGCGGTCGAGCGTCTCAACGCGGCCATCCTGACCGACCTGGACGCTTCGTGGATCTCGACCGACGAAGCACTGGCCGACGAGATCGGCGACGTCGTCACGCTGACCGACGGCGAGCGCCTCGACGCCCAGCCGCTGCGCATCACCGACGTATCGCCCGAGGGGCCGGGGCGCTGGCGCATCGAGGCCTCGGCCTACGACGCGGCCGTGTATTCGGACGCCATCGCGAGCGCGCCCGGCGCCATCTCCACCCCGCTGCCCGACCCGCGCACGCCTCCGCCGCCAGTCACCGTCCTGGCGGCAACCGAGGAGGTCTATCAGCAGCAGAACGGCACCTTCTCATCGCGCCTGCGCGTGAGCTGGGACGCCAGCGACTGGCCCTACGCCACCGGCTACCGCGTCGAGGTGCTGGCCGAAGACAACCTCGCCTGGCTGATCGAGACGCGCAGCGCGAGCGCCGTTACTGGCGCGTTGCAGGAGCTGGTGGAGTACACCGTGCGCGTGTTCGCGGTGTCCGAACTGGTGAGCGGCGAGGCGGCCGAACTGGCCGTGGTGGCCCAGGGCAAGTTCCTGCCGCCGGGCAACGTGCCGTCGGTGTCGGGCTTCGAGGTCGGGGGCGAGGTGCGCCTGCAGTGGAAGCCTGCCATCGACATCGACATCTGGCGCTACGAGGTGCGCTACGCGCCGGCCGGCGGCACGTGGGCCGAGGGCAGCCTGATCGACCGCGTCGACGGCCTGCGCCTGGTCGCGGCCATCATCCCGGCCGGCGAGTGGGACTTCATGGTCAAGGCCGTCGACTCGGTGGGCAACTACTCGCCGGCCGAGGCGCGTCGCACCATCACGGTGACGCTCGACGCCGCCGCCTTCCTGGTCGACGAGGTCGAGCTGGACGCGCCGGTCACCGAAGGCATGGCCGAGTACCGCCTCGGCCGGCTCGATGCCGCCCGGCGCTGGGTCACCGAGGACGGCGACGCGGTGGCCACCAAGTTCGCGGGCGCGCTGACCGACTACACCGAGGTGCTCGCCGCCTACAACGCGGTGGCATCGCTGTGGCGCTCCGAGTCGGTCGATTTCGGCCTGACGCTGGCCGGCAACTGGAGCGGCCAACACACCCTGACGCCCGTTACCGGTGCGCCTGACACGGCGCTCGAACTCTCGCCCGATGGCGCCGCGTGGGACGACTACCCCAGCCTCGTCGCCAAGACCTCGGGCCGCTTCGCGCGCCTGTCCGCCCAGGCCGCCAGCCCCATCGTTTTCGCGGCCGAGATCCCCGAGGCCTCGATTCGCATCGACGCCACCCCGCGTACCGAGACCGGCCAGGCCACCAGCGTGGCCAGCGGCCCGACCACGATCACCGTCGAGCAAGCCTACGCGGCCGTCAAGAGCATCACCGTCACGCCGCTGGGCACGACGCCGCGCACCTACGCCGTCGACAACATCGTCGTCGGCGACCCCACCACCTTCGACGTCTATCTGTTCGACGTCTCCGGCAACCAGGTTGCCACCGACTTCCGGTGGCAGTTCGATGGAGTCTGACCCGTGTACACGCACTTCGACCCCGCCCGCCCAGATCCGGTAACGGAAAACATCACCCAGTTCGCCGAGGGCATCCGCGAGAACCTCGCCGCCATCCGCGACATGGTCGTCGGCGGCATGGCGCTCGGCTGGTCCTACGCCCCGGCCGGGGGCAGTGCCGAACAGCCCGAAACGCTCACCTGGGCCAAGGGCACCGAGCGCATCCGCGCCTCGCTCACCTGGGGCGTCACGGGCGGCGAGGCCGGCAACGTCACCGCTGCGCTGTTCGAGTACAGCGCCGACTCAGGCGACACCTGGGACGCCATCGGCACCCATTCCATCACCTACGACAGCGCCGGCAACGTGACCGGCGCCAGCTGGAGCTGACCGCCATGTGGACCATGCTCGCCGGCGTGCCCGGCAAATTGAAGACGTTGCTGGATCGGCTGACTGCGGAGCGGGCGGCCAAGCTGGACCACCTTGATGCGGACGTGTCGACCAGGGCGCCGGCTACGACGGCGTTGAGTAGTGCTGTTTGGACAGCTGCCCGAGCAGGAAAACTGGACTATTTGGAAGATCTGCACAATCACAGCAGGCAAGTCGTAGGAAGTGGGTTTGCCTTATTCATGCAGCCCCCATATGGGGGGGGCTTGCCAGCTAGTGTTGGAATCATTGCAGCCAGGGAAACCGGAGGGGCTGGGTCTACGACTGTTGTAGACATCCAAGGAAGGGGGTTTATTAACCTCCTGGGGTTTTCTGCTTTCCGGGACAACGTCGGCGGCCTGGTCGTGTCCGCTAGGGTGCGAGTCACGATTGATGGTGTCGTGTGGGAAAGCTCCTCGCTTACGGTACCGGGCCTTTCAGCCACCAACGAATCAGCGTTTGCTCTGGGGTCGGCTGATGGTCATGGGGATCCCATCTTCTTCAGTTCGTCGCTCAAGATCGAGGCAATCATTCATTCGTCGGCCATCAGCGGGAACCCCTACACAGGCTCAAATGCTAAGGCAAGGGTCGTGTATCGGTGTGTGAGGCTGTCCTGATGTACCGCCTCCACCCCAAACGCGGCGTCATCCTGCTCTCCACCGGCAAGCACATCCCGCCCCATCGCTCCGACGCCCGCTGGCGCGCTTACCAGAAGTGGGTCAAGGACGGGGGCGTACCCGAGGCCGCTGACGTCGACCTCGAGCCGCTCGAGCGCCTGCACGACCGGACACGCTCACGCATCAACATCGAGCGTGATCGCCGCGAGCAGGGCGGATTTCCGTTCGGCGGCAAGATCATCGACAGCAATGTCGCCAGCGCCATCCGTATCGCCGGCGCGGCCTCGGCCGCCCAGGCCTCGCTCGCGCGGGGTCAGCCGTTCACGGTCGCGTGGACCTGCGCCGACAACACCGTCCTGACCCTCGATGCGGCTGGCGTCATCGGCATGCTCGCCGCACTCGCGACTCACTCCGACGCGCTGCATCAGCACGCCCGCAGCCTCAAGGCACAGGCGGACGCCATGCTCGACACAGGCAACCGTGTCGGCCTCGAGAACTTCCCCATCGACGCCGGATGGCCCGGCGAAGGAGACGTCCCATGAAAGCCATCATCGTCAGCCTGTGCGCGGCCATGCTCGCCGCATGCTCGAACAGCGGCGACTTTCGCAGCTACATCGAGGCTCAGGAACGGCTCTCGACGCTCGCAGTCCAGAACCGCAAGCCGCTGGTCGAGATCACCGCACACGAGGGGCAGGCCATCACCGGACTGCAGTCGCTCAAGGTCTATGCGCCGGATGCGGCCAGCGCGCCACAGGTCCAGCAGGCTCGCCCCAATGAATGGGCATCCGTCGCAGACCGGGCGCTCGGTGTGGTCGGCCAGGGACTCGGCCTGAAGCTGGGCGGCGCCGCCGCGATCGGTATCGCGCGGGAGGTCGGCAAGGCCGCCAACCACGGCTATGACTATGTGAACCCGCCGACCGTCATCGCGCCGGACCCGGTCGTCGTGCCGCCTCCCGACCCGGTGATCGTGCCGACGCCAGACCCGATCATCGTTCCGCCACCAGACCCGATCTTCGTCCCAGCGCCGGTCGCCGGGGGCGAGTAACGGCAGCGGGAAAGAAAGACGGGCGACGTGGCCGGGTGCGGGAACACCCGACCACGCCCCGAACCTGCAGGACTAGTCTGCAAGCCGGCAAGGCCCGCCACCCAGGTACCAGGGCGGGGCGAAGCCTACACCAAAGAGCTTGCAATGAAAGAACTTCGCTGCGGCAACTGCCACCGCCTGCTGGCCCGTGGCCAGCCGAGCAACATCGAGATCAAGTGCCCGCGCTGCGGCCACCTCAACCTCTTTAACAATCCGAAGGCCGTCGAGCCTCCTAATCCGCGCGACAAGGTCGCCCGCCCAAGGAGTACTCGACCATGACCGACCCCATCATCCCGTGGATCGGCGGCAAGCGACGCCTCGCTGACCGCCTGCTGCCGCACTTCCCCGCCCATCAGTGCTACGTTGAGCCGTTCGCTGGTGGTGCCGCGCTCTTCTTCCTCCGCCCGGCGCCGGCCGAGGTGGAGGTGCTCAACGACATCAACGGCGAGCTGGTGAATCTGTATCGGGTGGTCAAGTGTCACCTTGAGGAGTTCGTCCGCCAGTTCAAGTGGGCGCTGTCCTCACGCCAGGTGTTCAAATGGCTACAGGACACCCCGGTCGAGACGCTCACCGATATCCAGCGCGCTGCGCGCTTCTACTATCTGCAGCAGTCCGCCTTCGGTGCACGCGTGCAGGGACAGACCTACGGCACCGCCACGACCACACCACCCGGCCTGAACCTGCTGCGCATCGAGGAGAGCCTCTCGGCCGCCCACCTGCGCATGGCCAGCGCCTACATCGAGAACCTGCCCTGGCAGGAGTGCCTGCGCCGCTATGACCGCGCACACACTTTCTTCTTCATGGACCCGCCCTACTGGGAAACCGAGGGCTACGGTGTGGAGTTCGGCTTCGAGCAATACGAGGAGATGGCAGAGCTCCTCGGTCGGCTCGACGGCAAGGCGATCGTGACCCTGAACGACCACCCCGACATCCGCCAGGCCTTCAGCCGATTCCACATAGAGTCGACGGACATCCGCTACACCGTGGGTGGCGGCAGCGGAGTCGAACGCCGCGAGGTGATTATTTTCAGCTGGGATGTGCACGCCGAGCCGGCGGGCTTGTTCTGAATCTCGGCGCGTGACCCCGACGAGGGCGATACTCGCGGATCAAGCAGAAGGGCCGGGCAGTGACAATTCGCGCGCAAAACGGTGCCAAAACGGCCGCGCGCTTACAGGGGGCCGAAAAGGGTGTTACTACGCAGATGACCCATTATCCATTTAATCAACGATTTATGGGCGTTTTTCGGGAACGTTTGGCGATAGTTTAAGGAGCCACGGGCTGATGGCGTAACCATGCATCCCGCCGCCAAGCTACGACAACGAGAGCCGTAGGCAGGTGCAAGAGCCTGCCTTCTTTGCTGCAAAAGCAAAGTAAATTTTCGAGCTATCCCAAAGTAAATTGCACCGGCAGTAGCCACGCCGCACGCCTCAACTCAAGGAGGCCGAAGCAACCTTCGAGGCAGGCAGAGGGACGACGCAGCCACGCTATGACAACGAGAGCAGCAGGGATGTGAGGCAGGAGCAAGAAGAGCGGGCATTGCCCGCTCTTTTTTGTTAACGACCTGAAACTGGCGCATCCACAGGGTACTCGGCCAGCTACGGAGAGGGAGTTTTGTTTAAGCGTGTGTCCTATACAAGAGGTTGTGAAGCGAATATCACCTTTTCCCTTACCCTCTTTGGATAGCATGCATGTACGGCTTAGCATTTATTGGTTACCACTTTCTTGTTTTTAGCATCCTTCTCTTGATTGGGGTGCGCGGAACGAAATATCTCTCCCGTGAGATACAGACATCAAGCAGGCGACGTGTCGCAATCGCCTTTCTCTGGCTGGCCGTCCTCGCCGTTCCATTTTGGGACTACATCCCCGGAAAAATTTATTTCAATAAGCTATGTCAGGATGCAGGCGCTGAAATCCTCGCACCGGGATACTCATCTACGAGCGACTTGGAGCACGTGGTAACGCGCACGCCGATGCATTTTGGCATTGAAAAAACAGAAGTTGTCTATTTTGACCCCGACTCGAAAAATGCTATTGCAAGGAAGCGATGGTATAGAAAAGGCGGCTCAGGGAGTCCCTACAATTTTTTTAAACCGTGGATAGGTGACCACTGCCCTCGTTCTCAAGACGGAAGCCTGAAACATGCTCATCAGGTGGCAGGTAAATTACTTTATGAAAAGTTCAAGGAGCAGAAATGACAGTTATTGTATCTTTGGGTCAGCTTGCACAGGTCGCACAAGCAGCATATGTCCGCCCTGACCAAAACACAGGTAGTCTATCCGAATGGCTGAAACTTAGCCCCCAGACCTTGTTCTCCGACTCCCAAGCCAACAACTTCGTCAACGAATACGAGCTGGTTCATCAGCAACCAAACGACGTCACGGGGTTTTCTGCAACGGTTTTTAGAGAAAAAAGCACAGGTCGTCTCATTCTGTCTTGCCGCGGTAGCGAAGATGGTCAGAACGGGGGCTTGAGCTACGAAGACTGGGTCGCCACAAACTTCGCCGAAGTCATCAACCCGGCGATAGGGTGCGCAGTCGGTCAGATTGTCAGCTTGTTTAACTATGTCTCTTGCCTCAATGCAGTACAAGGCTCCGATGTCATCCAATATCGCCCGCTTCTTGAAGCCCACATAATCGAAGACAGCACAGGTGCGGAGACCACGGAAGTTACTTTGAGCCTTGAGTCTTTCAACAAAGAAGAAGGTGGGCTCGGTGTTTTTATGAGCGAATCGGAAGGTATGCAGCCTTTCGACGTGACAGGTTTGAGCCTTGGCGGACATCTCACCCAAGCCGCCGCAAGACTGTTTGCCAACCAGATTGGCACGGCGGTCTCATTTAACGGAGCAGGCTTTTGGGAGGGGTCAGGGTTTTCTGACCAGCTCTTTGACTCGCTCGCAGGGCAGGGTTCCCAGTTTTCCACCCACAAGATGATTAACGCTTTTGCGGACGAGGGTCCCGAGCTTATCGCCAGTGATGAGATATTTACACAATACGGAGAGCGCATTCCCTATGCCATTGAGCAGTCATGGAATCCGGCAGACTGGCACGGCAATGAAACCTCTGTGGATGCACTGGCTGTCTTGAGTCTCCTCGAAGGATTGACGCTACCACAGGCAAATGCGGCGTTCCGCGCAGCCTCTCATCAGTCCACTCAGCGGTCCGAGGCACTGCTTGCGATGCTGTCCGAAGCAACAGGGGTGCCCCTGTCGTCTGAAACCGGTCGTGAATTTCTCTACGGCTCAATCGAGGCGCTGAAGCCTGCTTTGGAAAACGCCCAGGCCTCCCTGCTCGCCGACAAGAGTGCCCCGGAACTCGCCCAACTGGCCGAGACATCGCAGGCCGTTCGAAAGGCGCTGAGTGGTGGGCACCCGATTGCTGTGGAGATGGGGGAGGCTGCGGACCCAAACCACGAAATGTGGTCGCGGGAAGACTACCGCCTCGATATGGCACGGGCCTTTTCCTTGCGCACCGCCTTGAACGCCAAGGGCGACCTAGTCATGCTCCTCGACGCGGAGAATCCAATTTCGCAGGTCACCGAGCCGCTGCGGGTCACGCACTCCGATGGCCTCGTCTCCGAGATTCGGGCAACGCGTGTCGGTGTAGCCACCAAGGACCTGATGTTTGCCTCTGCGAGCGGCAGCGTGCTCTCGGGTGGCCATGACGCGGACCGCCTGTATGGCGGTGCCGGAGATGACGTGCTTAACGGTGGCACGGGCGCAGACCGGCTGGTCGGCGGTGCAGGTAACGACTGGCTTGGCTTCCATGCTGCAGGCCTCGGTAATGAGTCGCTCGATGAGCGCCGCTCAACGGGCAACGTCTATGACGGGGGTACGGGCAACGACCGAATCTCTGGTTCAGTGGGCGATGACCGCTACCTCTACCGCAGGGGCGACGGACAGGACTTCATCCAGACACAGGGTGGTGTCGATGAGCTGCGCCTCATCGCCCGGGTTGAGCACGGCGTGCCGGACCTGTTGGAGTCCGACGTCAGTTTCCACAAGGTGGGCCTGGACCTGCAGGTGCGCATTCTGGGCTCCTACGAGGGCATCACCATCATGGGCTGGTTCGACCCGCAGACCACGAGCAAACGCCTCGGCACGGTCTCGCTGGGCCTGACCGAAGACACCCAGGCCGGGGACCGTGTCTGGACCGAAGCCGAAATCACCGCACTGTTTGACGACGCAGACGGACCAGTGCCGACCATGGAAGGCACCGAGTCCGGCGAGACCCTGCAGGCACCCAGCGCCCAGGCCACCACAATATACGGCCACGGGGGCAATGACATCCTGCGCGGTTCGAATGAGGCCGATGTCCTGTATGGCGGCGAGGGAGACGACACGCTGTCAGGCTACGCGGGGGATGACATCCTCAGTGGGCAGACAGGCAATGACACTCTCTATGGGGGTGACGGCGACGACTACCTCATGGGCGGCGAAGGTAACGACGTACTCGACGGCGGGCGTGGCCGCGACTTCCTGTTCGGTGGAGCCGGGAACGATGTCCTCGGTGGTGTGCCCGGCTCACATGACGCGGGCTACTATCGCACTTCCTACGCGCCGACCGGCTACCAGGACCCAGGCGCCGGTAACGTCTATGAGGGCGGCACCGGCAACGACACCCTGCGAGGCACCTCGCGTGCGGACCTCTACCTGTTCAATCTCGGCGACGGTCACGACACCATCGAGGAAATCGAGGTGACCGGCCAGCCGGGCGGCCAGGAAGACATCCTGCGCTTTGGTCCGAACATCGACCCGGCCGACATCCGTGTGCGTCGTTCAGGCACGGACCTGATGCTGGAGCACGCCAACGGCACCGACGGCATTACCCTCAAGAACTGGTACACGACGGTCGGTTCAAGCAAAAACCAGGTCGAGCGCATCGAGTTTGCCGACGGCACGGTCTGGACAAACCTGCAACTCACCGAATGGGGCCTGACCCTGCACGGCACCGAGGGCAATGACACGATTTCCGGTATTGGGGCGCATGCCTTTTCGGATGAGTTTCACGGCGGGGCCGGCGATGACCGGCTTCGCGGGTATGCAGGGGATGACCTGCTCTTCGGGGGCACGGGTAACGACATCCTTGTCGGCGGCGATGGTGAGGATGAACTGCACGGTGGTGAAGGCAACGACACGCTCGATGGCGGCCGGGGCCAGGACTACCTCTACGGCGGAGCCGGACACGACACGCTCGGCGGTGTACCCGGCTCACATGACGCAGGCGATTACCGCACGTCCTACGCTCCGACCGGCTATCAGGACCCGGGCGCCGGCAACGTCTACGAGGGCGGCACGGGCAACGACACCCTGCGCGGGACCTCGCGCGCGGACCTGTACCTGTTCAACCTCGGTGACGGGCACGACACCATCGAGGAAATCGAGGTGACCGGCCAGCCGAACGGCCAGGAGGATATCCTGCGCTTTGGTCCGAACATCGACCCGGCGGACCTCACCGTGCGGCGCATCTCGAACGACCTGGTGTTCGAGCACGCCAACGGCACTGACGGTGTTACCTTCAAGCAGTGGTTCTCGCCCAATAACGGCCGACAGGTCGAGCGGGTCGAGTTCGAGGCCGCCCCGGGCACGGTCTGGCGCAATCTGGACCTGTCGCTGCTGGCGCTCGAAGTGCATGGCACCGAATCCGGAGAATCCATCTCCGGCGTGAATCACTACTCGAACACCCTGCATGGCGAGGGTGGCAATGACACCCTGCACGGAGGCAATCTCGCGGACGAGCTGTTCGGCGGCACAGGTAATGACACGCTCTACGGCAACCTCGGGGACGACATCTACAACTTCCTGTACGGCGACGGTCACGACACGGTGCTCGACACCGGCGGTAGTGCCGACCGGGTAATGTTCCACGAAATCGAATCGGCCATGGCCAACTTCTTCCGCGACGGAGATGACCTGACCGTGGAGGTGGGTGCCGGTCAGGCGGTGACGCTGCGCAAGCACTTCTCGGACACCAGCAAGTTCATCGAGTACCTGCAGTTCTCGGATGTGACGCTCACGGGTGAGCAGGCGCAGCAGCTGGCTGTCTATCGCTGATGTCTTGCACTCAGCCCCGTACTCCGGAAAAGTTATAGCTACGACAACTGACTATAATGGTGAGCAATGCCAACCTTCGGAGAGATTCCTGGCTGTGGTTAATCAACCCCAAAACGACATTCCCGAGCGACAGGCGGATGATTGGGCAATTGGGCTCCAGCGTGCGCGTTATCGTAAGTATCGGAACGCGAAGGTTGCGCAAGGGGTGTTTGTCACAATAGCCTTGATACTTCCTTTCGCAAGTGCTTTGACTCCATCAGAGCACACACCCGCAATATCAGCTATTGCCTTGATGTCGGTTTTCACGCTGCTTTTGGATATTGGTTTTCTGGAACCGCAACGGAAGCGGCTCATGAAGGAAGCGGCAACCATCCAGGAGCTCTTCGATTGCGAGGTCTTGAGTCTTCCCTGGCGCCAATCCGTGGCAGGCCGAAAACCAGAGTATGAGGATATTCAGCCATACGCAGCAACGCCGTTAAGGCCAGAGCGTGAGTCCCACCTCAAATCGTGGTATGAGCCGTGTGTTGCCAGTGTCCCGCTGGTCTATGGGCGGTTAATTTGTCAGCGTGCGAATATCTGTTATGACATTCGTCTGCGCAAGGTGTACAAGAAGCTCCTGCTGTGGGGTGCTGTCGGGCTCACGGCCTTTGCGTTCGTCATTGGCGTGGCGACGAACCTCGCGTTCAGGGATATGGTGCTTTCCGTATTTGTTCCGGTCGCCCCAATGCTAGGCTGGGTTATTCGCGAGCACCGGAGTCAAATAGAGACAATCATCAGCCTACAGCAACTCAAGGATGCGTTTGATGAGCTCTGGGAGAAAGCGTTGCGCGGAGATGGTGACCTTGATATTGAAAGCGGAGCGCGGGACCTGCAGGACCGCATCTTTCAACATCGAACGAACAACCCTCTTATCTTCGATTGGATTTACGACCTGCTGCGCAAAGAGAACGAAGACGGCACGCGGGCCGCAGCGGAGCAGCTCGTTGGCCAAGTGCAGCGAGTGCTGAATAAGGAGAGCGCAGCGTGAAATTGCACGACCACTTCAAGGTTTTCCTGAGCGACCAAGTAAATCTGAACTCAACGCGAATCACTCAGTTGGAGTCAAGCGTAGGAGCCATCAAGACCGCGGTCCGTTCTTGCGGATGGGGCGTTCACGTCATGGGCTTCGGAGAGCAAGGGTCTTGGGCGCACGCAACAATTATTAAACCTCTACCGGACAAAGAGTTCGATGCCGACCTGTTGGTGTTTGTCAGCCCGAAAGAGGGATGGAGCGCACGCGATTACATTAACAAGCTGGCAAACGGTCTGGAGGCGATGGGGGCCTACCAGGGCAAGATTCGGCGCTATTCCCATTGTGTCACCGTCGAGTACGCAGGAGAGCGTCGCATTGATATCGCCCCGTGCGTCAGAGACCGCACGTATGAAGGCCAATACGAGGTATGCAACCGAACAACCGACAGCTTCGAGCTGTCGGCCCCAATCGCCTACACGGACTGGGTAAAGTCTAAGAACGGGATTGCGGGCGGGAACGACCTGAAGAAAGTCACGAGGCTGCTGAAATACCTGAGGGATATCAAGGGAAACTTCACCTGTCCCTCATTTCTCTTCACGACACTGGTTGGTAATCAAATCCAGGAATACGACAGAGAAAGCAAGGACTTCGCGGATTTAACGACGAGTTTGAAGACGCTCGTTGGCCGCCTGGACGATTGGCTGCAGGCCAATCCTTATGTGCCACATGTTCCGAACCCAAAGCTGCCCTCTGAAAACCAAAGTGCCGGATGGACGGAGACGCAATACGCGAACTTCAGGGACAAAATAAACCTGTACCGAGGGTGGATTGATGATGCTTTCAACGAGCCGGACCGCCAAGAAAGCATTGCGAAGTGGCAACGTGTGTTCGGAGCCAAGTTCGGAGAATCGGAGGCTCGGCAATCCGCACGGGTCAGCGCTCCAATTGCCAACAAAGGATTCGGAGCATCCATTACCGATTTGGTGGAGCGACTCAAGACTTATGGCGCGGCCGCCCTCATGGCGGACTTGAGCAGGCTGCCAAAATTGCCCTACGTGCAGCGCCCCAAGTGGCGTCCCGCCTCAAGTCAGGTTACTGTCAAGCTCAGCGCCACACTTCATTCTGGAGAAAATTCCCCCGAGATTAGAAAGACCGTTTCGCTGGAACCGCTTCAGCCTGGGTACTGGTTGAAGTTCACGCCGCTGAGTGGCGTAGGGCTTCCCTTTACGTCGGAATACACCGTACATTGGCGTGTGACGAATACTGATGAAGCTGCTTACAACGCCAAGCAGCTCCGCGGGGACTACTACGCTGGAAACCGTGGAGCAAGCCGGATTGAAGAACTGAGGTTTCGCGGAATTCACTTCGTTGAAGCGTTTGTCGTACGTAACAGCGACAACCGGCTGGTTGGAAAGTCTGAACCCTTCTATGTCGTAATTCAGTAAGCGGTTGCTTTCTGGAACCCTGCACAAGTTCTTCCAGTGTCACCTATATTTGTGGCCCCTGGCGTTTGAACCGCAGGTGATTTCGGTTCCATCAATACATCAGCAACAAGGCACTGGCGCGCTGCCCATCTCCTGCGTCCGACTCCCCTTTACGGATGCCTCCTGTCGGGGCATCCTATCCCCCTGCCGGCGGCCTGCAACATGCCCGCCCGAAACAGCGTCCCACCTTGAGAGTGTTTGCATGGCCCCGTTCAGCTTCATCGACCTTTTCGCAGGTATCGGAGGCATTCGCCTTGGATTTGAGGCCATCGGCGGCAGGTGCGTCTGGACCAGCGAGTGGAACAAGTTCGCCCAGCAGACCTACATCTCGCGCTTCGGCAACGAACATGCGGTAGAAGGGGACATCACGAAGGTGGCCGCCGCGGACATCCCGCGACACAACGTGCTACTCGCGGGGTTCCCCTGCCAGCCGTTCTCGATTGCCGGGGTATCCAAGAAGAACGCCCTCGGACGCGCCCACGGTTTCGCCTGCGACACCCAGGGAACGCTGTTCTTCGACGTGGCGCGCATCATCGAGCATCACCGGCCGGAAGCCATCCTGCTGGAGAACGTCAAGAACCTGAAAAGCCACGACAAGGGCAACACCTTCAAAATCATCCAGCGCACGCTCGAAGACGAGCTGGGCTACGAGATGCACTACCGGGTCATCGACGCCAAGCACTTCGTGCCCCAGCACCGGGAGCGCATCTTCATGGTGGGCTTCCGAGACAAGACCAGCTTCGATTTTCAGGCGCTCAAGCTGCGCGACCTGGCCAGTGGCCCCAAGATGCGGGAAATCCTTCACGAGTGCCGCAACGACCCGGCGATGCCCCCGTACACGGAAGGTGAGGGCAAGGTCGCTGCCAAATACACGCTCACGCCGCGGCTCTGGGAGTACCTGCAGGCCTACGCCGCCAAGCACAAGGCGGCCGGCAACGGCTTCGGATTCGGCCTTGTAGGGCCAGATGACACCGCCCGGACCCTCTCGGCGCGCTACCACAAGGATGGTTCGGAGATTCTGGTCAGCCAGGGTCCGGGCATGCGTCCCCGTCGCCTGACACCACGGGAATGCGCCCGCCTGATGGGCTACCCGGACGAGTTCCCGATTCCAGTGTCCGATACGCAGGCCTATCGTCAGTTCGGCAACAGCGTGGTGGTTCCGGTCGTTGAGGCCATTGCAAGGCACATGGAGCCCCACCTGCAGGGCTTGCTCAAGCCCGCCCGCAAGAGCCGCAAATCAAAAGCAGACGCCGTAGCCGCCTGATGCCGTGACAGACGTTGTCGATGCCGCCACTCGCAGCAGGATGATGTCCGGCATCCGTGGCAAGAACACCAAACCCGAGCTGCTGGTTCGCCGGTTTCTCCACGGACAGGGCTTTCGGTACAGGTTGCACGGCAAGCGACTGCCGGGCAAACCAGACCTCGTCCTGCCAAGGTGGAATGCGGTCGTTTTCGTGCACGGGTGCTTCTGGCACATGCACGATTGCCGCTACTTCAAGCTTCCCAATACACGCACCGAATTCTGGCGGGAGAAACTTTCAGGCAACCGGCGCCGGGACGAGGCCGTGCGCCAGCAGCTGGAAGGGATGGGTTGGCGGGTGCTCGTGGTGCATGAGTGCGAACTGCGCGACCGCCCGCAAGAGGCGCTCGCCGCCCTGGCGGCAACGCTCAGGGAAGTACGCCCGTCTTCGTAAAATGCACCACGTCAGGCGGGAACGTCGAGAGCTTGCGGTAAAAGGCCTGGTTTCGCTTGGATAGCCGGGCCTTGCTCTCCGCATGCAGCGCATCGTAGGTCGCGTCCGGCATGTAAATCGCCAGTGTGTTCGAGTTGATGAGGTCCTGCGTGCGGTCCGGATTGAACTCGGTCGCATCCGTAAAAAATCCGACACCCACCGCGTCTTTACCCGTCAGGTCCTGCAGACCCCGCAGCAGGCGCTCACGGGCAGCGTAGCTTTTGACTTCGGCATAGAGGTGCTTGTGAGGCACCGTTTTGTTGCAGTAGAACACCATGTCGCCGAAGGACTTGGTGCCGGTCACCGAGTAGTCCGTTCCCTTCGGGCCGATGCCTTCGCTGATGAGGGCGCGTTCCAGAATCTTCTCGTTCAGGTTCCCGGCACGGGAGATGAGGCCGTTGGCCACCTGCTTGGCGAACGGGTCGTAGTCGTCCTTGAGAAAATCGACCATCTCCCCGACAGAGAACTGAAGGTGGTCACTGGGCTGTAGGTACGATGCGAGCGTGTCGCGCACGAAGTGCTCGAAGCGGGGATTGATGCCCTTCTGGACATACTTTCGGCAGACCTGGTTTGCATCCGACAGGTTGGCCCCGGTGATTTTTCCACCCGGCATCAGGGACTCGACAAGGTCAATGATGACATCTGACGGCGGCAAGTAGCCCTCGATGCGGTCGAGGATGTCTTTGCGCAGCCCGACCGTTTTGTCCGCGTGCCTCAGGATTGCGTCGAGGTCCCCGATGATTTTGCCCTCCCAGTCCGGATTCTTCGCCTCGATGTCACCAAAGAGCCGGCCCGCAAAGACCGGAGCTGCAGACGCATGCAGGTCCAGCTCCTTCAGGATGGCGAGGTAGCGGGCCTGAACACGAGGGCTGGTGCGCCCCTTGGAGGCGATGATGGCGGGCAGGTGAGCGGTCAGCGACACGGGCACATACTCGGATTGGTTTGCACGATTGTACATGCGGCATGGCTGCCAGCGCCGTGCAGCTGCGGTGCGCACGGGTTTGTGCGCCTCGCCGCAACTGCGGATTGACAGGCGTACTGAACATCCATACAGTTCCCGAAAAAGAACGAACGTTCGGGAGGCCGGTATGAGCGATGAGAAGCACCTGGAGGCGCTGCGAACCTACTGGAAGGCGAACCAGTGCCTGCCGAGCTACGCCGGCATCTGCGAGGTTGTAGGCCTCAAGAGCAAGAGCGGCGTGTTCGAACTCGTGGGGCGGCTGGTGGAGGCGGGATTCATCGAGCGGGTTGGTCGGCGTCTGGCTCCGACACGAAAGTTCTTCGGCCGGCCGCTGGTGGCCAGTGTGCGCGCCGGCCTGCCCGAGCCTGCGACTGATGAAGGCATCGAAATCCTCTACATCGACGATTACCTCGTCGACGACCCGAACCGGACCGTGCTGTGCAAGGTGCGAGGCGATTCGATGACCGGTGCCGGCCTGCTTGCGGGCGACATCGTCGTGGTGGAGCGAAATGCGGTGACTCGGCCCAACGACATCGTGGTTGCCAACGTCGACGGGGAACTCACCGTCAAGACCCTGAAGGTCACGGCGACAGGCAGCTATTACCTGGAAGCGGCCAACCCGGCCTATCCGGCCATCCACCCCAAGGGCAGTCTGGAAATCATCGGCGTAGTGGTCGGCTCCTTCAGGAGGATTCGCAAGTAATCACTCGTCCCTGACCCGAACCGTGTCGATGTCCAGCGCCCGCATGCATTGCAGGAAGAAGGCAAAGCTGAAGGTGCCGCGGTTGATTTTGGTGGAGAGGACCTTGGGGTCCTCGTCGATGCCAAACCGCTCCAGCGCCCTGGACAAGGCCTTGTAGCCGATTTCGCGTCGGGCCAGTTCGCCCTTGAGCAAGCGGCGGGCCTCACGGTTCCAGTTGATGGGCGTGGTCATGGTCGACAGCAGTGCGCGCCTTTTCTTCAAATATGAAGAAAAGGCATCAGGAGTGACGAAATGCATAAAAAGGATGGACGGAGCTGCACTAGACGCCCGAGTCCATCGCCACAGGTGACGTCATGAGAGTCGAAGTGCATTGTATCAATCGCCGGGGCCGTCCCTTGGAGAAAGCCGAAAGAGCGAGACAGCCCGTCGTACGCGGTGAGCTGAAGGTATTCGAGAACCGGCTGCATCCGTTCAACCGTTCGGTACTGTGCGCACAGGTGCTCGGTGCGCTCGATGGCCTGGAGCAGCCGCTGATACCCGAGCTGGCCGACGTGCATCTCATCTGGCTCGACGGCAAGCGCCTTCGCCTGCGCGGCAACGAGATGGTCGAGGGCGCGCTCTTTGCCCAGACCTGGGACGTGAGGCTCGTCTGATGCTGCGCGTGAGCATACATGCCGGTGACGTGGCCAGGGCTTCGCGTTTCAACGTACTTGCGTGGTGCGATATCGGGTACGAGACGCTGCAGCCGCTCGCCCAGTACAAGACGGTGCTGTTCGAGACGCACAACGGCAGTTCCACGCCGGTGCTGCTCGCCAACTACCCCCGGTGGTCGGCAAGCCTTTGGGACCTGGCCGCACGCGCCATCGCACTGGGTCTGCACCCGGACCGCCACGCTCCGGTGGAAGAACTGCTGCCGGTCGACTCCCCCTCCAAAGGGTGCGCCTTTGCGCAAAAGGTCTCGGCCATCATTGAGCACGTGTCGCCCAACGGGCAGATGCGCAATACGCTCGCAGCGATGGAAGTCAGCCAGGTCGGTCGCCACCGGGGCATGTATCGCGCCCGCATCGAGGAGCACACGATGGCGCGGGTCATCACCGACGAATTCGCGTTTCGGCCCGCGTTCTTCCGCCCCGCACAGCTTGTTGCCCATGCGGCGGCCGTGAGGCTCACCGGCGGGCCCCGGCTGCCCGCACGCCCGGCCTTGTGCGTGCCGGAGGTCATCATGGCGCAGGGCGTTCGCCACGTGGCCATGCATACGCTCGTGGAGCCGGCACGGACAGGGTTCGCGCGCTGGCTCCTGACCTTCTCCGAGCCGCCAACCCCGCACCCCGATGCGCCACAAGGCGTGGCTCCCGAGGTCCTGTACGTGAAGTTCCTCCAGGAGGCCGTATGAGCGGGCACCGGGCAACTACCAAGGAATCCTTACCAGTTCGTCGCCAGCCCTCGGAGACGGCCAAGTGGCACATGTCCCGTGAAGCGGTCGACCTGTCGGTCCCCGAGATTCAGGGCTGGACCGAGGCCCAGTGCCATGAGTTTCTTGTCGAGGTCCGTTTTGGCTCGCGTGAGACGGTCTCGTGCCCGCACTGTGGCTCTGTGCATCGTCACTACTGGCGCGGGCACGACAATCGCTGGAAGTGTGCCTTCTGCGGCAAGACCTTCAGCATCACCTCGGGCACCGTTTTCGCTCACCGCAAGCGCCCGCTGAAGGACCTGCTCACCGGCATGCTGATGTGGATAAACTCGGCGGCCGGCCAGCCCGCACTGGAGCTCAAACGCCATCTGGACACCACCTACAACACGGTATTCGTGTGGCAGCAGAAGATGCGGGAAGGGCTGGTGCGTGGCTACAACGTCGGACTGCTGTCGGGCGACATCGAGATGGACGGCGCGCATCAGGCAGGACGCCGCTCGAAAGAGAAGCGGGGCGTGCCCCAGGTGAGCCGCCCGGTGGAGACGGGCGCCGAGGAAAAGGGTCTGACCGAGATGATGCTCACGCAGACCGGCCGGATGAAGGCGAACCGAAAGAAGAAGGAGTCCGGTGCCTTCGACCCGGAGTTCGGCCGCAAGCTGCCCAAAGACCGACGCATCCTGTTTGCGGTGCGCAAACGCTCGGGCCGGCCCGGCAAGGGGGCGGTGGCCACCCGTGTGGCCGTTGGCCTGTCGGAGACCTCACCTGTGGCCGAGGCCATCCTCAAGGACTTCGTCGCCATGCCGGAGAGCTGGCTCAACACCGACACCTCGCCCGCTTACCAGGAACTGGGCCGGCGCTTCATGGACCACCGCACGGTGGAACACTCGAAGGAGTTCTCGGGTCCGAAGGGTCAGAACAACAACCAGGCCGAAGAGTACAACTGGCGCTACGACCGGGCGGAAAAGGGCATTTACCTCAACATCGAACCCAAGTACCTGCTCGATTACGCGGTGGAGACCGCGTTTCGCTCGGACACCCGACGCCTGCCCAACGGCAAGCAGTTGAAGCTCGCGCTGCACGTGGCGATGAGCGTAGGTGAGTCCCTGTTCTGGAAGGGTTACACGCGCGGCCATCACCGCAAGGTGGAGCTGATTCATCCGGCCCCGCAGCCGGCCCCGGCCAGCGGTCCGCCCAAGGGCACGGACCCGAGGCGCCGGATGGATGCCCGGCCTCCCCGCTAGTCCGCCGGCGGTTGCCGCTTGCGCCGTGTCGCCTTGAGCGGCTTCGAGACAACCGCCACACCCGCCGCTTCAGCAAGTCGGGAGAGGCCGTCGATGTTCTGCACGTTCCCGACCAGCCGCCAGTAGCCGACCTTGTTCGCGCGCCCGTCAGACACCTCATGCAACCGCTCGACGAGCCCGAGGGCCATGAAGTCCTTGAGCCTGCGCAACAACGTGTTGCATTTCCACGCCTGCAGCTCCTTCGGATGCACAAAATCCAGGGAGAAGCGGTGCTGCAGGTGCAGTGCCAGCTCCGGCGTGGAGACCGCATCCGGTGCGCAGTCGCGCAGATAGTCGAGAATCGCCTCCGAGAGCGCACCACGCTTGCCGTAGCGGCCTTGCCACCCTCTGACTGACTGAATCAGTGACGGGTCGAGCCGTGCATCGAATTTTCGGATGAGGGTGTCGCAGGCTTCGAGCTCTTGCCGCGACGCGTTGAGTTGTTCGGAAGCCCCGGCGATGAGCCGTTCGAGACGGGCGACATCGGCGGCCACCCTGGCACGGGTTTCAGCGAGGCCTTTGAGGTAGGAAGGGGTTTTGCGCATGGTTGCTGTCCGGTTATCAAACGACGATAACCAGGTACAGCAAGCGTTCCAAGCATACGGCGATGCCAAACGCTTAAAACGGCCAGTTTTGGGTCATCTGCGTAGTAACGCCCGCCGAAAAGCAAAACGCCAGCCCCGAAGGGCTGGCGTTTCACTGGCGTTGGTGGGTCGTGCAGGGATCGAACCTGCGACCAACGGATTAAAAGTCCGCTGCTCTACCAGCTGAGCTAACGACCCGGGCGTTTGCCGAAAGACCGCGATTATTCCAAAGGCCCCGGCAGGCGTCAAGCTCGGGGGCGCATAAACCCGGATGGCATGGTCGAGTCAGTCCTCGCGCATCATCAGCCAGTACTGCACCTTCATGGTTACGGCCGCGCCGGCGATGATCGCGGCGGTGGTGAGCAGCGAGCCGACCGCCAGGGTCGAGAAGCCGGTCACGCCCTGACCGATGGTGCAGCCGAAGGCAGTGACGCCGCCGAAGCCCATCAGGATGGCGCCGACGATGTGGCGTACCAGATCGCCCGCGTCCATGAAGGATTCGACGCGCCAGGTGCGCGAGGTGGCCGCATAGACGGCCGAGCCGGCGATCACGCCGAGCACGCCGGCGATGCCGAAGGTGAAGATGCGGCTGGTGTCGCTCCACAGCATGAACAGTTCCAGCGTGTAGCCGACCGGTGCGACGAAGGTAAAGGATTCGGCCTGGCCGCTGTTGGTGCCGATGAAGGCCCGTTCGAGCGTGCGCGGGTGTTCCTCGACGAAGCCCACGTGCGCGGTGACGTACCAGCCGGCGACGCATACCGCGCCGATGGCGATCGCGCCGAGCAGGGTTTCGAGCTGACGCGCTTCGCGGCTGAGCAGCGTGAACACCAGCAGACCGCCACCGATGACCGCGGCCAGCGCCACCAGCGCCGTCTCGCGCGCCAGCCCGAGGCCGGCGAGGATGGACGGAAGATCCTGCGAGGTGCTCAGCTCGAACGAGATGGTGTCGATGTACTGCGTGCGCCACACGCCGAACAGGCCGCGCATCGTCATGTAGGCGGATATGCCGAGAAAGACGAACACGATCAGGGATTTGAGGTTGCCGCCGCCGATGCGGATCAGCGTCTTCGAGCCGCAGCCCGAGGCCAGCGTCATGCCGATGCCGAACAGTGCGCCGCCGAGCAGGTTGGAGAACCAGATCACGCGCGACCCGGTGTAGATGGAGTCGTCGGTGTCGAGCACGCCGGTCAGCTGCAGTGCGGCGGTGCCGAGGATGGCCACGCCGACGGCCGCGGCCCACATGCGCATGCGAGTCCAGTCGCCCATGTTCACGATGTCGGAGACCGCGCCCATGGTGCAGAAATTGGAGCGGTTGCCGGCATAGCCGAACACCAGACCGAGTGCGAAGGCGATCCAGGCGATGGTCGAGGCGGCGACAACGGGTTCGTCGAACATGGCAGGCACAGCGTTGGGAAGGGGCAGATTCTAGTGCATTCGCACCGGCCTGTGCCGCGCCGCGTTCTTGGCGCGGACAAGCTTTGACTACGAATGTGTGCGAATGTTGCCCGTCCGGCCGCTCGTCGGGCCGACGGAAGGACGGTGCCGGATCGGTTGGCGCAGCGATACCATACATTGACTGATCGCCCGTGCGCGAGAATCGCGCATCTGCGCCGGTCTGCCTGAATGCATGCAGCGGAGTCCAGCGTGAGCGAAGCCGATTCGATTCCTGTCAGCCCCGCCCGCCCCTCTGTCGGCGCCTACGCGGCCGTGCTGGCCGAGTGCAGCCGCCTGCTCGGCGAGCGCACGGCGGCGCAGCTCGAGGCCCTGCACGACCATTTGCTGCGCGAAGTCCAGGGCGCCGTGCGCGAGACCTACGATGCCTTGCGCAGCGACGTGTTTTCCGAGCTTTTGCGCACGCTGCGCCAGCACGGTCCGGTCGCGGCCGAGGCCTTCCCTTCGCATTTCCAGCGTGTGTCGCGCGAGCGCATGGCGCGTTCGGCACGCTCGCCGGCAACCTCCAGAGAGCGCATCGGCACGCGTGTCGAGCTGAGTCTGCTCGACGACAAGGTGTTCTCCGAATCCCTGGCCGTGCGCACCCAGGGGCATATACTCGCCAGTCCCTGCGAGGATGAGCTGAGCCAGCTGCGGGCGCGCGTGGCGCGCATGTTCGACGAGGACGCGGTCGACGAGATGCGCAATCCGCTCGCCCCGGAGGCCGTAGCCGAGGCGCTCAAGCACGCGTGCTGGACGCTCGAATGCAGCGACGCGGCGCGCGAAGCGCTGTTCATTCAAGCCACCCGGCTGCTTGCACCGACGATGCCGCAGACCTACCGCGCGCTCAACGAATATCTTGACGAGCGGCGCGTGTTGCCGCGGCTGCGCCCGCATGTCCGGCGTGATCGCGTGCGGGCCCTGACGCGCCGCGAAGCTGCCCCCGGCGCTACGGCCGACCTCGTCAAGCGCCTGGTCGCCCCCGCGTCGTCGCAGGGGGCCTCGCCCCCGGTCGGGGCACAGGGCGGAAACGTCAGCCCGGTGGTGCTCGATGCGCTCGCGCGCTTGCAGCGCGGCGAGGGCGAAGTCGAACTCGGCGGCGAACGCTTTTGCGTCGATGTGGCTGCGGCCGAAACGATGAATGTGCTGCGTGCACTGCTCGATGCGGGGCTGGCGCGTCAGGTCGGTGCGCTCGACCGCGTCGTCATCGACGTCGTCGCCACCCTGTTCGACTTGATCTTCGACGACGAGCGCGTGCCCGAGGCCATGAAAGGGCTGATCGGCCGATTGCAATTGCCGGTGCTGCGTCTGGCGCTGGTCGATCACGACTTCTTCTCCAATCGCGAACATGCCGCACGGCGTCTGATCAATGCGTTGGCGCAGGCGGCCGCGACCTGGGACGGCGAAGTCACGACGGACTGCGCGCTGTACCGCGTGGCCGAACCGCTGGTGCAGCGCATTCAGAGTGCGGGCGGGTCTGAACTCGGCGCGTTCGTCGACGCCCTGCGCCGTCTCGAGACCTTCCTCGCCGAGCAGGATCGCATCGCCGACGAGAAGGCCGCGACGCTCACCACCGCCCTGAGTGCGCGTGAGGCGCAGGAGATTGCACGCGGCATCGCGGCCGCGCGCGTCGCCCCGCATGTGGTCGATGAGCGCCTGCCGGTGACGGTGCGCGACCTGTTGCGCGACTGGTGGAGCGCCGTGCTGGCCGATGCGGCGCTGGCCGGCGGCGAGGATGGTGACGCCTGGCAGGACGCACTGGCGACCATGCGCGATCTGGTGTGGAGCGTGCAGCCCAAGAGCGGTGGCGAGGAGCGACAGCGTCTGGTGCGCATGTTGCCTGGCTTGCTTGCGCGCCTGCGCCGCGGTCTGGATGACCGGCGCATGCCCGAGGCCGCGCGCGAGGCTTTTTTCGCCGCGCTGGTGCGTCACCACGCCAAGGCCATCAAGAACGACATGCAAGCGCCGACTACCGCCGCTCCCGCCGTTGCCGCTCCCGTGGCGAGTCCGCAAGCCATCGGGCACGACGGACTGGACGAGCTGCATCGCGGCGACTGGGTGGAAATCGCGCTCGAAGCGGGGCAGCGCCGCGCCGTGCGTCTGTCCTGGGTGAGCCCGGCGCGCACCCTGTTCCTGTTTACCAATCGTCAGGGCGCACGCGCACTGGCGCTCACGCGCGGCGAGCTGGCGCGGCGCTTCGAACGCGGCGAGGCCCTGTTGATCGACGACGAGCCGCTGATGGATCGTCTGGTCGCCGATGTCCTCGAAGCCTATCGCCCGCAGCCGGCAGGAGCGACGTCATGAATCCGCGGGTGCGTCCACGCAACGAGATCGTCGGTGACATCCGTGCCTTCCTCGAAGCGGCCGAATCGCTGCCCACGCCGCAGGGCACGGCCTTGCGCATCATCGAACTGGCACGCGATGCGGATGCCGGGCTCGAAGACCTCGTTCGCGTGATCCAGACCGACCCGGCGCTGACCGGCTTCGTGCTGCGCGCCGCCTCGGCTGCACGCTTCTACAACATGCGCGGCACGGCCAGCGTGCAGCACGCGGTGCAGCGTCTGGGCCTGAACGCGATCCGCAGCTACGCGCTGGTGCTGTCGCTGATCACCCAGTCGCGCCGACTCGATTGCCAGGCCTTCGACTACGACCGCTTCTGGGCCGGGTCGCTGCACACGGGTATTCTCACCGAAGCGCTGGCGGTGGCGGCGCATCACCAGTCGGCTGACGACACCTTCGCGCTGGGCCTGCTCGGCAACGTCGGCATGCTCGCCTTCGCCACCGCGCAGCCGGCCGAATACTCCCGCGTGCTGGCCGTCGCCCGCTACGCGAAGACCGAGCTTGCGCCGCTCGAGCGCGAGGTCTTCGGTTTCGACCATCACGAGCTGGCGGCGGTGATGCTGGTCGACTGGGGGCTGCCCACGTCCACGGCCGACATCGTGTACTGGCAGCGTGACCCCGAGGGCGGCGGTTTCGCGCCGGGCTCCACGCCGTATCTGCTTGCCAGCATCGTGCGTCTGGCGCGCAGCGCCAGCAACTACCTGCTCGACCCGGACGAGGCCGACGCGCATCTGGCGAACATGCATTTGCGCGCGGCGGTCATCGAGCTGGAAACGGACATCCTGCACGAGGTCGTCGCGAACTCGGTCGATGCCTTGCGCGAGTGGACGCGGCTGATCGGCATGCCGATGCCGGCGCTCGACGCGCAACGGCTCGCCGCACTCGCCTGAAGCACGCTTGCGCGGGCTGACGTGCCGGTGCGATTCGTCGGATAATCGGCGCATGCACAGCACAATCGCACGCGCGCACCGATCCGGCGGGCAGGTACCCCGGGAGTCCGCATGAGCCGCCGCAAGATGCCCGTCATTGCCGAGGGCTGCGAGGCCGCGCATTCCGAACTGGCGCTGCGGCGTGTGGCGATCGACACCTGGCGCGAGAACGTCGTCTATCTGCACCGCGACTGTGCCGTGTATCGCGCCGAGGGCTTCCAGGCGTTGGCCAAGGTCGAAGTGCGCGCCAACGGCCGCATGATCCTCGCCACGCTCAACGTCGTCGATGACGCGGCCATCGTCGGTTGCCACGAACTGGGCTTGTCGGAGGATGCCTTCGCGCAGCTCGATGTCGCCGAGGGCCATCCGGGCAGCGTGCGCCAGGCCGAGCCGGCCGGCTCGATTCCCGCGCTGCATCGCAAGATCGACGGTCATCGCCTGGCGCGCGAGGATTACCGTGCGATCGTGCGCGACATTGCCGACCACCGCTATACCAAGATCGAGCTGACCGCCTTCGTCGTCGCCTGCAGCCAGAACGAACTCGACCGCGAGGAAGTGTTCTTCCTCACCGACGCGATGGTCGAGACCGGGCGCAAGCTCGACTGGCGCGAGCGTCTGGTCGTCGACAAGCACTGCATCGGCGGCATTCCGGGCAACCGCACGTCGATGCTGGTGGTGCCCATCGTCGCCGCCCACGGCATGCTGTGCCCCAAGACCTCGTCGCGTGCGATCACCTCGCCGGCCGGCACGGCGGACACCATGGAAGTGCTCGCCGACGTCGAGCTGCCCTTCGAGCGGCTGGAAGCCATCGTGCGCGAGCATCGCGCCTGCATCGCCTGGGGCGGCACGGCCGACCTGTCGCCGGCCGACGACATCCTGATTTCGGTCGAGCGCCCGCTGTCGATCGACTCGCCCGGCCAGATGGTGGCCTCCATCCTGTCGAAGAAGATCGCCGCCGGCTCCACCCATCTGGTGCTCGACATCCCGGTCGGGCCCAGCGCCAAGGTGCGCTCCATGCCCGACGCGTTGCGCCTGCGCAAGCTCTTCGAGTACGTCGCGCGCGCGATGAATCTGGCGCTCGACGTGGTCATCACCGACGGTCGCCAGCCGGTGGGACTGGGCATCGGCCCGGCGCTCGAGGCGCGCGACGTCATGCGCGTGCTCGAGAACCACCCCGAGGCACCGTCCGATCTGCGCCAGAAGGCGCTGCGCCTGGCCGGCCGCATGATCGAGTTCGATCCCGACGTGCGCGGTGGCGAAGGCTTCGCGATCGCGCGCGACATTCTCGATTCGGGCCGCGCGCTGGCGAAGATGGACGCCATCATCCGCGCCCAGGGAGGGCGCGGCTTCGATGCCGAGCGGCCTGAACTGGGACGGCTGGGTTTCGAGGTGCGTGCGCGCGAAGACGGCGTCGTCACCGCCATCGACAACCTGCAGATCGCCCGCATCGCCGGACTGGCCGGCGCGCCCAAGGTCAAGGGGGCTGGCGTCGAACTGGTGCGCAAGCTCGGCGACGCGGTGCGCGCCGGCGAGCTGTTGTACCGTGTGCACGCCAGCTTCCCGGCCGATCAGGCGTTCGCGCGCCAGGCGGCCGAGCGCGACGACGGCTACCGCATCGGCCCGGCAACCGGCGTGCAACATCTGTTCGTGGAGTTCTGACGTGGAAGGGATTCTGCTGCATTTCGACGACGAAGCCAGGGTCGCGGCCAAGCTCGCGCCGGCGGCGGACTTGCGCGCCGCAGTCATCGAGCGTCACCGCTTTCCGGACGGTGAGCTGCGCCTGCGCCTGCCCGCCGTGCTGCCGCCACAGGTGATTGTGCTGCGCGGCCTGCACGAACCCAACGAGAAACTCGTCGAGCTGCTGCTCACCGCGCGCAGTGCGCGCACGCTGGGTGCGCGGCGGCTGACGCTGGTTGCGCCCTATCTCGGCTACATGCGCCAGGACGCCGCCTTTCGCCCCGGCGAGGCGGTCAGCCAGACCATCGTCGGCGGCTTCCTGGCCGAACTGTTCGACGCGCTGATCACGGTCGATCCGCACCTGCACCGCGTGCTGCATCTGTCCGATGCGGTGCCGGTGGAGCAGGCCGTTGCACTCTCGGCGGCCGAACTGCTCGCCAGCGTCGCACTGGCGCATCGCGAGCGGCCGCTGCTGCTCGGCCCCGACGAGGAGGCCGCGCAGTGGGTCGAGGCCGGCGCGCGCGCCTTCGGGCTCGATTTTGCGGTGTGCACCAAGCACCGCCACGGCGATCATGAGGTCGAGATCCGCCTGCCCGAGGTCGATGTGTCGGGGCGCGCGGTCGTCATTCTGGACGATGTCGCCAGCACTGGACGCACCGTCGCACGCGCGGCCACGCTGCTGCGCGCGGCCGGTGCCGCATCGGTGGATCTGGCCGTTACCCACGCACTTTTCGCCGGTGACGCGCTTGCCACGGTGCGCGCAGCCGGCGTCGAGCATGTGTGGAGCACCGACGCCATCGCGCACGAGACCAATGTCGCGAGTGTCACCGCATTGATCGCCGCCGCCCTCAGCCGGCTTGCGGAGCACAGCGATGACTGAGAGCACGCGCTGCGGCTGGGCGGGTTCGGACCCGCTGTACGTCGCCTACCACGACACCGAGTGGGGCGTGCCGGTCACGGATGAGCGCACGATGTTCGAGTTTCTGCTGCTCGAAGGCATGCAGGCGGGCCTCGCGTGGATCACGGTGCTGAAAAAGCGCGCACGCTACCGCGAGGTCTTCGACGGTTTCGACCCCGATCGCATCGCACGCTACGACGAGGCCAAACGCGCCGCGCTGCTCGCGGACGCCGGCATCATCCGCAACCGCGCCAAGGTCGACGCCGCCATCGGCAACGCTCGTGCATGGCTGGAACTGCGCGAGGCCGGCATCGATCCGGTCGCATGGCTGTGGGGGTTCGTCGGTGGAGCGCCGCGCCAGAATGCCTGGCCGCGGCTCGCCGACGTGCCGGCCACCACGCCCGAATCGGACGCGATGGCCAAGGCGCTCAAGGCGCGTGGCTTCAAGTTCGTCGGCTCGACCATCTGCTACGCCCACATGCAGGCCACCGGCATGGTCAACGACCATGTTGCGGACTGCTTCCGCCACGCCGAGGTGGCGAAGCTGGCGCAATGAATTTCCTCGCACATGCCTGGCTTGCCGGCGACTCGCCGGCCGACCGGCTGGGGGGGCTGATCGGTGATTTCGTCAAAGGCCCGCTTCCGGCCGGCCTGCCCGCCGATGTGGCCGAGGGCGTACGTCTGCATCGCGCGATCGACAGTTTCGCCGACACCCACCCGGCCTTCATGGCGAGCCGCGCGCGCGTGCCGGCCACGCGCCGGCGCGTGGCCGGCATCCTCGTCGACATGTTCTACGATCACTTTCTGGCGCGGCACTGGCACGAGTTCCACGATTGGCCGCTGGAGGACTTCACCGCTGGCGCCTATCGGCTGATGGCCGATCATGGCGCCATTCTGCCGCCGCGACTGGCCACGCTGTTGCCGGTGATGGCCGGCGACGACTGGTTCACCTCCTACCGCGACGCCGAGTCGGTGGCGTATGCGCTGGACCGCATGGCAAGACGCCTGAGCCGGCCGCATCTGCTGACAGGCTCAGGCGCCGTGTTGCATGCGGATTACGCCGGCTTCGAAGCCGACTTTCGCGCCTTCCTGCCCACCGCGAGCGATTTCGTCGAGGCGCAGCGGGCGGCTCGTCTCAGTTGATGCGGAACACGATGGGCGGCACGTGCACGACCACCCCCGGGTCGTAGCGATACACCACGCGCGGCGGCGGCGAGTAGTGGATCACGCGCGGATGGTAGTAGCGATACACCACCGTGGACTTGCCGCGATGATCGTGGCGATATCCCGGCCTGTAATGGTCGCGATGCTCGGCACGGCGCTCGTACTTGTGGCGGTCGTATTTGTTGTATCGCTCATGCTTGTCGTAGCGGTACTCATGGCGGTTGTCGTAACGCCGGTGATCCCGGTCGCCGGCCAGTGCCGGCACCGCGGCGGCAAGCAGCGTGCCGCCCGCGACGAGCGCGACGACGAGCTGACGGACGGACGGTTTCGCTTTCATCGGTCTCTCCCGGTGAGCCGGGCGCGCGACGAGGGTGCCGCGCGCCATGAGTTCAATCTAGGAGAGCGCGTATTACGGCGCTGTAATAGGTTGATGCCGGATGTTTCGAGTGTGTCAGGGCGTTTCGGAGCGGTCCGCGGGCGGTTCAGCCGATCAGGATCACATGCACCCGCCGCGGCCCGTGCGCGCCGAGCTGGATGGTCTGCTCGACGTCTGCGGTGCGTGACGGCCCTGAAACAATGTTGGTGGCGCGGGGCATGCCTGCGTCGCGTTTTCGCAACAGGGCCCAGGCGTCCTCGAAGCGGTCGACGATCTGCTTCGCTTCCAGCACGACGATATGATCGTCCGGCACGAAGTTGTGCGTGATGGGGTTGTCGGGGCCGGAGGCGAAGACCAGGCTGCCGGTTTCCGCCACGGCTGAAAAGCAGGTGGTCAGCGACAAGGCCTCGTCGATGCCGGCCGGGTCGTGGTGCTTGTGCCAGCCGCGCGGCCATTTGAGTTCGCGCAGCGCGCCGCCGACCGCGATCTTCTTCTTCAGGTCGTGGGCGGCGCGGTAGGCCTCGACGGTCGCGACGATCTGGTCGGCGCTGTCGATGCGCACGACGGTGCCGGAGCGGCTTTCGAACTTGCGTTTGAACCGTTCCACCGGGTCCTCGTCCTGTGCAGGGCGGGTGTGGGCCGGAATGCGCGCGTCGAGTTCGGCGCGCTGCGCGTCGTCGAGCGCGCCGCGCCCGAGCGAGGCGCGCACCGCGCCGAGGATGGCTTCGCGGGCGCTCGTCATTTCTGGCCCCTCCTGGCTTTCCACTGGTCGATGAAGGTCTTGCCGGTCGGTGCGGGCAGGTCGCGCGTGTCGGTCCAGCCGGCGGCGAACGGCATGCGGCGGATGCGCCCCTTCGTTCGGCCGGCCAGCGCCAGCGCGCGGGTGGCGATGCGCTCGCCGAAGTGGTAGAGCTTGGGCCGCGTCGCGGCGAAGCGCCACAGCGCCAGCGCGTGGCGCTGCGTGGGGGGCGAGAGTTCGCGCTGATGCTGCATGTGGCGCAGCTCGCGCAGCAGGTCGGGCAGCGGGATCTTGACCGGGCATACCGAGGCGCAGCGGCCGTTGAGCGTGCATGCGTTGGGCAGATCGTAGGAATTGTCCAGGCCCTTGATCAGCGGCGTGAGTACCGAGCCCATCGGCCCCGGATAGACCCAGCCGTAGGCATGGCCGCCGACCGAGCCGTACACCGGGCAGTGGTTCATGCACGCGCCGCAGCGGATGCAGCGCAGCATCTCGCGAAAACGCCCGCCCAGCATCTTCGAGCGGCCGTTGTCGACGAGCACCACGTGGTATTCCTCGGGGCCGTCGATGTCGCCCTCGCGACGCGGGCCGGTCGAGAAGGTGGTGTAGGTCTCGGTTTCCTGGCCGGTGGCGCTGCGCGCGAGCAGACGCAGCAGCAGCGTGGCGTCGTCGAGCGTGGGCACGACCTTCTCGATGCTCGAGGTGACGATGTGCACCCTGGCCAGCGTCTGTGTGAGGTCGCCGTTGCCCTCGTTGGTGACGATCACCGAAGAGCCGGTCTCGGCGATCAGGAAGTTGCCGCCGGTGATGCCCACGTCGGCCGCGAAGAACTTGCCGCGCAGCATCTCGCGCGCCTCGTTGACCAGATCGGGTACCGAGGTCTTGGGCGGGCGGTCGTGGTGCGCGGCGAACAGTTCGGTGATCTGCTTCTTGGTCTTGTGTACGGCGGGCGCGATGATGTGCGAGGGTGGCTCCTCGGCGAGCTGGATGATGTACTCGCCCAGATCGGTCTCGACCACCTCCATGCCGTTGGCGATCAGCGCCTCGTTCAGGCCGATCTCCTCGGAGATCATGGATTTGCCCTTGGTCACCGTCTTCGCGTCGTGACGCTTGCAGATCTCGAGCACGATGCGCCGCGCCTCGGCGGCGTCGCGTGCCCAGTGCACGTGACCGCCGGCGGCCGTGACCGCCGCCTCGTACTTCTCGAGGTAGTGGTCGAGGTGCTCCAGGATGTGGTTCTTCAGCCCCTTGGCTTCCTCGCGCAACTGCTCGAACTCGGGCAGTTCGGCCGCGCGCGCGGCGCGCGTGCCGATGAAGCCGTCGCGCGCGCGATCGAGCGCGCTCTGCAGGTTGGCGTCGTGGATCGCGAAGACCGAACGCTGCTTGAACTCGCGGGAACGAATCTCCATTACTTGCTCTCCTTGCGGGCATCAGCAATGCCCGGGCCGCTCGCCATGCCGGCCAGCACCTCGGCGACGTGATACACGCGCAACGGTGCGTTGATGCGCTTGAGGCGTCCGGCGATGTTCATCAGACAGCCCAGGTCGCCGCCCAGCAGCACCTCGGCGCCGGTATCGAGCGCGTTGCGGATCTTGTCATCGACCATCTTGGTCGAGATTTCGGGGTACTTCACGCAGAATGTGCCGCCGAAGCCGCAGCACACCTCGGTGTCCTCCATCTCACGCAGATTGAGGCCGTCGACCCCGGCGAGCAGCGCACGCGGCTGGCCCTTGATGCCCAGTCCGCGCAAGCCGGAGCAAGAATCGTGGTAGGTCGCGGCGTGGGCGAAGCGCGCGCCCTCCGGGATCTTCGCGCCGAGCACGTCGTGCAGGAAGGCAGTCAGTTCCCAGCTCTTGGCGGCGAGGCGCTCGGCGCGCTCGCGCCAGGGCGCGTCGTCCGCGAACAGCACCGGGTAGTCGTGGCGGATGGTCGCCATGCACGAGCCGGAAGGGCCGACCACGTATTCGAAGTTCTCGAAGGTCTCGATCACCTGGCGCGCGAGTGCGCGTGCCGAGTCGGAGTCGCCGCTGTTGTAGCCGGGCTGGCCGCAACAGGTCTGCGCGTCGGGCACCTCGACCTGACAGCCGGCCTCTTCGAGCAGCTTGACGCTGGCAAAGCCCACGCTCGGGCGAAAGACGTTCATCAGACAGGTGGCGAACAGGCCGACGCGCGGGCGGGTGGCCTTTCTGGCCGTGTCCTCGCTCGTGGTGTCGGCGGTGCTGCGGGTGTCGGACATGGTGCGCTCCGGGGTCGCGGGGATGTTCGCCGCAGTGTAGCAAGAGCGCCCCTGCGGCGAATCCGTGATTGTCCGCAGGGCTCAGCCGCGCCGCCGTATGCCGATGCGCCGGCCGATGTGGTCGTCGGGCGGCAGGCCGGCATGCGCTGCGGCGAGCACGTCCAGCCGCGTCGTGATCTCGGGCGGGAAGGGCGCGGAGCGGCGTGCGCGCAGGTCGATGTGCATGGTGATCGATTCGTTGGTCGCGGCCAGCCAGCCTTCCTCGGCGTGATGCATCGAATGCAGCAGATGCACGCGCTTGTGGTCGTGGTCGACGAGTCGCGTGTGCACCACGTAGGGCGCGCGCGGGCGCAGTTCGCGATCGTAGGTCAGGTGCATCTCGAGCGCGAATGTGGAGCACTGCGTGCGGCGGATGTATTCGGGGTTCTTGCCGAGCATCGCCAGGAAGCGGTCGGTGGCGCGGTCGAAGATCAGCAGGTAGTAAGCCACGTTCATGTGGCCGTTGTGGTCCAGCCATTCGTCGAGCACCTGTCCTTCGGCGCTGACCAGCGGCTCGGCGGGGAAGGTGTCCAGCGGTTCGATCTGGGCGGGGCTCGTGGTCATGCCTTGGATTGTTCGCTTGCGGTTTTGACGGCTTCGGGGCGGCTGACCTTCTTGCGCTGGTTGCCGACGCCGGTGACGCCTGCGGTGAGGATGAAGCGCATCGCCTCGTCCATGCTGATGTCGAGTTCGCGCACGTTGGCACGCGGCACGACCGCGGTGTAGCCGCCGATCATGTAGCTCATCGGCAGATAGACGAGCACGCTGCCCTCGTCGCCGAAGTTCCTGGGCATGCGGTTGCGGTCGGTCTGGGTGACCAGGCCCACCACTTCCAGTCCGGTTTCGGGCAGCTTCACCGCGACCACCTGACGGAAGTCCTTCTTGCGCATCGGCGAGAAGTATTCGAAGAAGTCGCGGATGGTCGGATAGATGCTGCGCACGATCGGCAGTTTCTGGAAGAGCGTCTCACCATACTCGACCAGGCGCTGCATCACGTAGGTGTGCATCAGCAGGCCGACGACGAAACACAGCACCAGGCCGATGGCTACGCCCAGGCCCGGCTGATAGATGCCGTCGGGCAGCACCGCGAGCAGACGTCGCCCGAGCAGGTTCTCGGCCGATACGACCAGCCACCACAGCAGGTAGATGGTGAGCGTGACCGGCAGGATGGTGATCAGGCCGGTGAGGATGTTGCGGGTGATGACGCCCATGGTCGTAGCTGTCCTGTGAAAAATGCGCTGCGCCGCGCAATGACGATTGTGCAACAAATGGCAGCACGCTGCGCGCAAGGGTTTGCCGCGAGTTCGACGATCGGCGACACTCGTCGCCATGCCCGCGTAGGGCGTGCCTTCCATCCGTTTGTCACAAGGCTTTCCATGAAGGTTTCCCGAAGATTTCCGGTGTTTTGCGGCGCTGTTCTGGCATTGGCCGCCAGCGCCCCGTCCATGGCCGCGGACGGCGCCTATGTGCGTTTGGGCGTCGCTGCGGAATGGTCGCGTGATGCGCATTTTCGCGACCGCGACTGCGCCGCCACCGCGCCGCCGGCGCTGTTCGGCTGTGGGGCGGGCAGGGACGGGCGCACGCTCGGCGCGCGTGGCGACTTCGGCGACGGACACGCGTTCGACGTGGCTGTCGGTCGGCGCTTCTCGCCGATGCTGCGCGGCGAGTTGCTGCTCACCCATCGGCGTGGTTTCGACTTCGACGGGCAGGCCAATTTTCTGAATGTCGCCGGCCCGCAGCCGGTCGGCGGCAGCCTGCGCTCGACTGCGCTGTTCGCGGCAGGCTATGTGGATCTGGCACCCATCGGTCGTGTCCAGCCCTTCGTCGGTGCCGGCGTGGGGCTGGCGCGCAACCGTGTCGGCAGCATGCGTTATGGTTTCCCGGGGCTGGGTGCGAACGCGTCGACGACGGTCTCCGGCGGCAGCCACACCGGTTTCGCGTGGATGGCCGCGGCAGGCGTCAACGTTGCGCTCGATGCCGGCTGGAGCGTCGACGTGGCCTGGCGTTACACGGATCTGGGCCGCGTGCGCAGCGACCATGGCGATGCGACCATCGTGCGCTCGTCCGGGAGCTTCGACCTCGACATCGCCGGCACGCGCGCGCGGCTGCGCACCCATGGCCTGTCGCTGGGGCTGCGTCGCAGCTTCTGATCGCGTCGCCGGGCGGCACAAAAAAAGCCCCGGGGATCGCCCGGGGCTTTTTCATGCGCGGCAGGGCGGGTGGCCCTGCGTCGGCATCAGAAGAACTTCACGTAGATCACCAGCAGGGTGGCCGCGGTGAACAGCACGAAGCACAGCCAGGTGAAGTTGCGCACCAGATGGCCCGGATAGTAGATCTTGTCGGTCTTCGGGATCACGTTCAGGCAGAACTTGAACATGTAGTAGAAGATCACCGGCGAGAACAGCAGGGTCATCGCGGATGCGATCAGTACCAGGAACACCGGACGCTCGAAGCCGTAGATGATGGCGGTCGAGGCGAGCAGCGAGTAGATGATCGTGATGCGGTAGATGTTGTGCTCGGAGTACCACGCCTTCTTCGCCTGCGGGCTCGGGTCCTCGATGCCGGACAGGTCCGCGGTCTTGCGGAACAGGTTGCGGCAGCAGGCACCGACCACGCGCGGCCAGCCGTCGAAGTAGTTGATCGCGGTCGAGTAAGTCGCGGCGAGCGCGCCGAGGATGAAGACATACATCATGCCCGGGCCGATCGACTCGGTGAACATGCGGGCCAGTTCGCCCATCACGGCACGACCCTTCACGTCGCTCGGGTACAGGTACATCGCGGCCAGCATCATGAAGATCGAGGCGATGACGAACGACACCCAGTGGCCGAAGGCGAAGTCCATGTTGCCGATCTTGAACCAGCGGCGGCAGTACTCCTGCCCGTGCGGGCTGAGCTTGTTCACATGCACCGTCAGGTCTTCGGCGCGCGGGTTGAACGAGTCGAACTTGCCCGCAACGCCGTGCTCTTCCAGCGTCTTGCGCAGCATCGGCATGCCGGCCTTCTTGGCCTTGCCCCACTCGGACGACTGCAGTGCCACGTCCAGACCGGTCGGCAGCAGACCCAGGAACGCGGCCAGGATCAGCAGCGAGCCCGGCGGGTAGTAGCCGAATTCGGGGTGCGGCATGATGAAGAAGCTGAAGTCGGACAGCGCAGGCGGATTCCAGAAGAACACGAACAGCGTGGTCAGCACCAGCAGGATCACGAAGATCTTGGTGACCGTCTCCAGCGTCTTGTACTGGCCCGAGAGCACCAGCGCGCAGGCGGTGACGCCGACGAACACGCCGTAGTGCCACAGCTCCAGCCCCCAGCCGAGGTGCTCGCTGAAGAAGAAGTACAGCACCGCCGCAGTCGCGACGACACGGCTGGCCTGGCCCAGTGCGCACTGCGCGATGGTCACGAACAGCACATACCAGATGGCCCATTTGCCCTTGGTCGTACACATCGCGTCCATCACCGACTTGCCGGTGGCGTTGGTGAAGCGGAACGACATCTGGAAGCCGTAGTACTTCATGACATAGGCCAGCAGCACCGACCACAGCAGCGCGAAGCTGAACGTACCGCCGGCCACCGGTGCCGTGACGAGGTGACTGGTACCGATACCGGTCATCATCAGCAGCAGGCCGGGGCCGAAGTGCTTGAACATGCTGATCGGCGACATGTCCGGCAGTTCGAGTTTCTCGATCTCCGGAATGTGCACCGTCTTGCCGCCCTGGGCGCCGGCCCTGGCCTCGTCCCGAGGCATCGAGCCGGCGTCGAGGACGCCCTGATTGCTATCAGACATAGGAATGACTCTCCAAGCGAACCCTCGCCGACGCCTTCCAAGCGCCGGCGGGTCATGCAGGACGGCATTCGTGGCCGACACTGCATGGTTGATTTACACGCGTGCTGGCTGCGCCGGTGACGCAGCCGATCATTTTGTTTTTGTCGTCCTGCTCTATTTTTGAGCCGGTGTGATCGGGCGATGAACTGCCCGACGGACTTCGACCGCTGCGGGGATGGCCCGAGCCGGTCGAGGCTTGCTGCACTGACGGTGTGGTGGCCGTCGAGGGCCGGTCGTCACGCGGTTTCGTGAAGTTCCGGAGTGCTCTTCAGCGGGATGCGAAGGTGTCGCGACCCGCATAGAGCGGATGCAATGGTGCCATAAAAGTTCCTGTTGAGTCGATGTAGGTTGCTGTTTTTTTAAACAAAGTTATCGGTGCATAAATAGAGCTAATGAATCTTTCCGCAAGTCAGTCATGAAATATTGCGCAAACGCCGGTTTCAGTGCGTGCCCTGAATCGCTAAAGTTCCGGGCCGGCTTGCCGTAAGCCGCGACATGAGGAGGCCGCGAACGCGCGTTGCCGCCATGTCGGCTTGCTGCCGGAGTCACGGGAGAGGAATCATGAACGTCGTCAACAACGCACCGATCCGCGTCAAGCTGTTGGTGCCGCTGGCCCTGATCACGGTCATGCTGATCGCGATCAGCATCATCGGCGTCACGCGCCTGGGTCTGCTCAATGACAGGGTCGACGAGATGTCGGGCCGCTACATGGACGCGCAAAGCGCCTTGCTCGCGGCCGACCGCGACCTGCAGCAGGCATTGGTGGCCGAGCGCAGCATCCTGTCGGTGGAGGCGGGATCGGATTTCTTCGAAACCTTCGAGGCGGCCCACCGCCAGAACCTCGACCAGGCCTTCGCCGGGGTGGCGCGCTACGCTGAACTGATGGGCGACGAGACGGCGGCCGCCGCCAATGCCGAGTTCCAGCGCCTGGCGAAGATCTGGGAGGAGACCTCGCTGGGGGTGGTCGACACCATGCGCAATGGAACCCTGTCGGACGCGGTGGCGGCGATGGCCTCGTCGGTCTACAAGGGCGAACCGGAGTTCAACGCCGCGCGCGACGTCCTCGACGGCGAGCAGGAGCGTCTGGACGCCGTTCTCGACCAGTACAGCAAGGATGCGGAATTCGCCTACGAGAGCGCCTTCGTGATGCTCGTCGCAGCTTCGCTGATCGGCATCGCCGTGTGCATTCTGGTCGGCGCCTTCCTGCCCGGCACCATCGCCCGCCCGATCCGCGAGATCAGTCGCGTACTGTCCGAGCTGGCCACCGGCAACGGCGACCTGACGCGTCGCATGCCCGATACGCGCAAGGACGAGATCGGCGAGCTGGCGCGCTATTTCAACCACTTCATGGACAACCTGCAGACCCTGGTGCGCCAGGTGTCGGAATGCTCCGACCAGGTCTCGTCGGCTTCGTCGGAACTGTCCGCGACCGCGACCGGTGTGGCCAACAGCTCGCAGGCGCAGAGCGAGTCGGCGGCTTCGACCGCTGCCGCGGTGGAAGAGATCACCGTGTCGATCTCGTCGGTCGCGCAGGGCGCCGAGGAAGTGCTGACGCTCTCGCGCGACGGCATGCAGCTGACCGGCAACAGCAACCGCGGTCTGAAGGAGCTGCTCAACGAGGTCGCGCGCGTCGAGAATGCGGTCAAGGAGATCGCCACCGCGGTCGAGGAATTCGTGCGCAGCAGCCAGGCCATCACCAACATGACCAAGCAGGTCAAGGACATGGCTGACCAGACCAACCTGCTCGCGCTCAACGCAGCCATCGAGGCGGCGCGCGCCGGCGAGCACGGGCGCGGCTTCGCGGTGGTCGCAGACGAGGTGCGCAAGCTCGCCGAGAAGTCCGGCCATGCCGCGAGCGAGATCGACGTGGTCACGCGCACCCTGGGCGAGCAGTCCGAAGGCGTCGAGAAGAGCATCGAGCTGGGCCTGTCCTCGCTGGCATCGAGCCAGAAGCAGGTCGCGCACGTGGTGGAACTGCTCGAGGAGGCCACCAGTACCGTCGAGCGCGCGGTTGGTGGTGTCGGCGAGATCACCTCGTCGGTCAAGGAGCAGACTGCCGCCTCCAACGACATCGCGCGCAACGTCGAGAGCATCGCGCAGATGGCCGAACAGAACAGCGAGGCGGTGCGCGAGACCTCCGAGGCCGCCCACCACCTCGAAAACCTCGCCGCGACGCTGCGCACGCTGGTCGGTCGCTTTCGCGTCTGAGTATGTCGCCGGCTTCGTCCGGAACGGCCCGCAGCCCCGGCTGCGGGCCGTTTTCACGTCCCCTGCGCGTGCTTCCGCGCAGGGGCACGCGCTCTGATAGGATGGCGCGCTGGACTCTCAAGGCGCGCCCTTCACTCCATGTCTGACATTCTCGCTTCCGAACCCCATCGCGTGGTGCGCGTCGGGGAGGTCGAAATCGTGCTCCTCGGCACGGCTCATGTCTCGCCGGCCAGCGTAGAGGCGGTGCGCGCGCTGCTCGCAACCGGCGATTACGACGCCGTCGCGGTCGAGCTGTGCGCCAGCCGCCAGCGCGCCATGTTCGACCCGGACGCGATGGGCCGGCTGGATCTGTTCAGCGTCATGAAGAATCGCCAGGTCGCGATGGTTGCCGCCAGTCTAGCGCTGGGCGCCTACCAGATGCGCATCGCCGAGCAATACGGCATCGAGCCCGGCGCCGAACTGCGCGCGGCCATCGACGGTGCCATCGACGGCGGCCTGCCGTTGGCGCTGATCGACCGCGACATCGGCCTGACCCTGCGCCGCACCTATGCGTCCGTGCCATGGTGGCGGCGCATGGAACTGGTCGGTGGCCTGCTCTCGAGCGTGCTCTCGCGCGACAAGATCGAGGAGTCCGAGATCGAGCGGCTCAAGCAGGGCGACATGCTCGAATCGACCTTCAGCGAATTCGCCGAGCAGTCCGAGACGCTCTACCGCCCGGTCATCGAAGAGCGCGACCGCTACATGGCGGCGAGCCTGCGCCGCTTCGCCGCCGAGCGCGGCTCCGGGCGCGTGCTGGCGGTGGTCGGCGCGGGTCATCTGGCCGGCATCGAACGCCACCTGGCCGACACCCAGCCACCGGCCGAGACCCTGGCCGAGCTCGAGCAGGCGCCGCCGCGCCCGCGTTGGCCCCGGGTGCTGCCGTGGGTCATCGTCGCGGTGATCCTGGTCGGCTTCGTCATCGGCTTTTCACGCAATACCGACATCGGCCTGCAGATGGTCGCCGACTGGGTGCTCATCAACGGCGGGCTGGCGGCGATCGGCGGCGCGCTGGCGCTGGCGCACCCGCTCACCATCCTCACCGCGGCGGTGGGTGCGCCGCTGACCTCGCTCAATCCGACCATCGGCATCGGCTTCGTCGCGGCCGCCGTGGAGATCTTCCTGCGCAAGCCGCAGGTCGGCGACTTCGCGACCCTGCGCCGCGACGTCATGCACTGGAAGGGCTGGTGGCACAACCGCGTCTCGCGTGTGCTGCTGGTGTTCCTGCTGACCACGCTGGGCTCGGCCATCGGCACCTATGTGGGCGGCGCCAAGGTCTTCGGTCACCTCTTCGGCGACGGCGGCTGACGGCGCTAGGTCTGCGGCGCGAGCCGCGCGCCGAGGGCGGTCTCGAACTCGGCCAGGGCGCAGGGCCGGCCGAACAGGTAGCCCTGGAACAGGCGGCAACCGATGTCGTGCAGTGCCGTGCGCTGCGATTCGGTCTCCACGCCCTCGGCGACGACTTCCAGGCCGATGGCGCTGGCGAGCGCGATCACCGATTGCGCGATGGCCGCGTCCTTGGGTGCGTCGAGGATGCCGCGCACGAAGCTCTGGTCGATCTTGATCTGGTCGAGCGGCAGATTCTTCAGATAGGACAGCGACGAGAAGCCGGTGCCGAAATCGTCGAGCGACAGATGCAGTCCCAGCGCCTTGAGTTCGTCCAGTTTCCTGGCCACGCCGGCGATGTCGTCGGCGAGCACGCTCTCGGTGATCTCGAGCTTCAGACGCGCAGGATTGGCCCCGGTGCGCGCCAGAATCTCGGCGAAGCGTTCGATCAGTGTGTCGTTGCGAAACTGGCCGACGCTGACGTTGACCGACAGCGTCAGCGACGCGGTGGCGGCATGTTTGCCCCAGCGCGTCAGACACAGGCATGCGGCCTCGAAGACGTCGAAGCCGATGGGCACGATCAGCCCCGTTTCCTCGGCCAGCGGGATGAAGGTTGCCGGTGAGACCAGACCGAGGTCGGGGTGCTGCCAGCGCAACAGGATTTCCGCACCCACGGGGCGTCTGTCGGCGTCGACCTGCATCTGGAAGTAGGGGATCAGTTCCCGGTTGCGCATCGCACGGCGCAGTTCGTTCTCCAGGCGCGCGCGCTCCTCGACCGCGACCTGCATCAGCGGGTCGAAGAAGCGGATCGAGTTGTTGCCCGCCGATTTCGCTTCGTACATCGCCAGATCGGCCTGCTTTAGCAGGACATCGATCGACGTCGAATCGCCGTCGATCAGCGTCACGCCGATGCTGCCGCTGCTGTAGTGCTCGACGCCGTCGAGCGTGAAAGCGGTGTTGAGCGCGCGCTGCACCTTCTCCGCGATCACTTCCGCCTGGTTGGCGGCTTCGGCCGCATCGGCGCTCAGTTCCTCGACCAGGACGACGAATTCGTCGCCGCCGATGCGCGCCACGGTGTCGCCGCCGCGCACGCAGCGCGCGAGCCGTTGCGCGGTCTGCTTGAGCAGTTCGTCGCCCTTGTCATGACCCGCGCTGTCGTTGAGCGTCTTGAAATTGTCCAGGTCGATGAAGATCAGGGCCGCGCAGTCGTGCTTGCGGCGAAACCCCGCCAGTGTCTGGCCCAGGCGGTCGACCAGCAGACGGCGGTTGGGCAGGCCGGTGAGCACGTCGTAGAAGGCGAGCTGGTGGATCTGCGCCTCTGCGGCCTTGCGTTCGGTGATGTCGCGCATCATGCCGACGAAGGAGGTCATGCCGTCGCGCACGAACTCGGAAACGCGCAGTTCCAGTGGGAACAGATCGCCGTCGCTGCGACGTCCTTCCAGTTCCCGGCCTTTGCCGATGACGTGTGCTTCGTGGGTCTTCAGATACTGCGCGATATAGTCGTCGTGTCGCGATTTGTGCGGTTCGGGCACGAGCATCGCCACGTTCTGGCCCAGCACCTGGGCGGCCGAGTAGCCGAACATGCGTTCGGCCGCCGGGTTGAACGATTCGATGCGGCCATGGGCGTCGATGGTGACGATGGCGTCGAGAATGTTGTCGACGATCGCGCGCATCTGCCTGGAGCGCTCGCCCAGTGCGCGCTTGGTCGATACCTGGGCGGTGATGTCCGAGATCGACAGCACGAAGCGCAGCCCTTCGCCGCCCTTCGCTTCCAGGCGCGTGCCGTTGACCGACAGGATGATGCGCTGGCCGTCGTCGAACTCGATCATGTGGCGAAAATCGTGAATCGGCGCATCGGCGCGTGACAATTGGGCGTGCGGCAACTGGTCGGACGCGAGCAGCCTGCCGTCCAGGTCCATGATGCGGCAGTCCGCACAGGCATAGCTGCGCCCCACCACGTTCCTGCGCTCGGGCGAGAGGATGCGCGAGGCGGCCTCGTTGGCGAAGACGATGACGCCCGCCTCGTCGAGCACCGTGATGGCCGACACGCTGGTCCGCAGCACCTGGGCGAGAAACTGCTGTTCGGAGGCCAGGCGCGATTCCAGGCCACGCCGTTCGCTGATGTCCATGTGCGTGCCCAGCATCAGGCCCGGCGCGCCGGCATAGAAGCGGATGTGCGGCGGACCGGTGACCAGCGGGTTGTCGGCGAATCGGGCGTCGGCCGCGGCATCGGCGACCTCGAAGATGCCGTCGCCGAGGATCGCATGGCCGCAAAGGGAGATCTCGCGCGGTGTCTCGCAGGCCTGAAGGCCCTGGCGGGACTTGAACCACTGCCGCGTGGAGTCGATCAGCGACACCAGGCAGATCGCCACCCCGAAATGCGCCTGTGCCAGCCGCGTGATGCGGTCGAAGCGCGCCTCGGCCGGCGTATCGAGCAGTTCCGTGCGATGCAAGGCCGCGAGGCGCTCGGCTTCCTCCTGCGGGTGATCCGGTGACTGCATCGGAATGCTCCAGGCGCGTCTGACGTTTGGCCCGACCGGCGTTTGCCCGAGCGGGCGCGCAGTCCCAAGCCCTCAAGCGCAGGGGAGAGCTTGTTCGATCCGGCTGCAATTTCGGCTAGCGTACCCGAGGACCGGGGGATGTGCATGACTGCGTTGGGGTGGTCGATCGACCGGCCCCGGAGAAGCGGGAGAGTCAGGCCGCGGAACGTTCTTCTTCGAGCAGTTCGGTGCAGCGTCTGGTCGCCAGCGCGCGGTGGAACAGCCAGCCCTGCACGTACAAGCACCCCAGCTGTTCGAGCACTTCCAGATCGGCGGCCGTTTCCACGCCCTCGGCGATGACATCCAGCCCGAGTTGGCCGGCCAGACGGATCAGCGCGTCGACGATGTAGCGGTTGTTGCGCGTGACGCTCACCGCGTGCACGAAACCGCGATCGATCTTGATCTTGTCGACCGGCATGGATTGCAGGTGGGCGAGCGACGAATAGCCGGTGCCGAAGTCGTCGAGCACGATGCGCACGCCCAGTTGTCGCAGTCGCTCGAGGTTGCCGGCGGTGCTCTCGATGCTGCGCACCAAGGCCGTTTCGGTGACTTCCAGTTCGATCGCGTCGAAGGGCAGGCCATGCCCGCTCATCAGTGTCTCGAGCGTGGCTGCGAATTCCGGTTGCTTGAGCTCATGCACCGAGACGTTCACCGCAAGGCGGATGTCCAGGCCCGCACCGCGCCATGCGGCGAGCTGGCGGCAGGCGTGGCTGAGCATCCAGTGGCCCAGTTCCAGGATCATGCCGGTTTCCTCGGCCAGCGGCACGAAACGGTCGGGGCCGACCGGCCCGAAGCGTTCGCTGTTCCAGCGCAGCAGCGCTTCGACGCAGACGATGCGGCGCGCGCCCAGATCGATCACCGGCTGGTAGTGCAGCTCGAGTTCGCCGTTGTCGGCGCGGATCGCATCCTTGAGGGCGGATGCCAGCTCCACGTCCTCGATCGAACCGCAATCGAATTCGGCCGCGTACAGCTTGTAGTGGCCGCGCCCGGCGCGCTTGCTGCGGTACATCGCCTGGTCGGCGTGGCTCATGGCCACATCGGCGCTGTCGGCGTCGCGCGGGATCATGCAGATGCCGATGCTCGCGTTGGCGGCGACGTGGCTGTCGCCGATCGGGATCGGCGCGTCGAGCGCGTCGAGCAGCTTGCGCGCGATGCCGGTGGCGTCTTCCTCGCCGCGCAGGCCCGGCGCGATGATCACGAACTCGTCGCCACCGAAGCGCGCCAGCGTGTCGCCGCTGCGCAGGCAGGCCTGCAGGCGCTGAGCGACGGTGACGAGCACCGTGTCGCCGGCCTTGTGACCCAGCGTGTCGTTGATCAGCTTGAAGTTGTCCAGGTCGAGGAACATCAGCGCGGCCGCGCCGTGATTGCGCTCGGCCGCCTCGATGGCCTGCTCGATGCGGTCGATGAGTACCAGCCGGTTGGGCAGGCCGGTGAGGCTGTCGTGGGTCGCGCTGTGTTCGAGCTGTTGTTCCCAGTTCACCCGTTCCGAGAGGTCGCGCGCGATCAGCGAGTAGCGCGCCACCGTGCCGTCATCCTCGCGGTGAGCGACAACGACGATGGACACGGGTATGCGCCGCCCGTGTCCGCAGCGCAGATGGGTCTCCCCGGAGAACACGCCGGCACGTCGCGCCGCCGCGAACATGGCTTCGGGCGGAAGCGGCAGGTCGACGTCGTCGAACAGTTGTTCGAGTGGCACACCCGCGCCGTCGCCGGCGCCCTGCTGTGCAAGCGCGAAGGCCTGGCGTGCGGCCGGGTTGGCGTAACTCAGGAGCAGGCCGGCGTCGGCCTGGAACACCCAGTCGGGGGATTCCTCGAGTACGCCGAGCAGATGGCTGCGTTCGTCTTCGAGGCGACGGCGCGTCTCGATGTTGCGCACGAAGGCCACGGCGCATCGCCGGCCGTCCAGTTCCGCCCCGCCCAGACTGATCTCCACCGGCACCGGTGTGCCGTCGCTGCGCACGCCGTGCACTGCGCGCATGTGACCCATCGGACGGCTATACGGGGCACGGGCATAGGCGCTGCGCTCGATCACGTGACGCTCGCGCGCGGAAGGGGGCAGCAGTATCTCCACCGGACGGCCGATCAGTTCCTCGGCCGCGTATCCGAAGTCGAGCAGCAACTGGTTGTTGGCGGCGACGATTGCACCCTGCTCGTCGATTACCAGCACGCCGTCCGGCGCCTCGGTGATCAGCGTGTCGAGAAAGCGCTCTTTCTCTGCAAGTCGGCGACGCAGGGACTGCTCGCGCAGATAGGGCATGCGCAGATTGCGCAGATAGGACAGGCGGTAGAAGGCCGCGCCGGCGAGGACCTTGTAGGCGAAACCCGCCAGATGGGCCACATCGGCGCCATGTTCGCGCACCAGGAACAGGCCTTCGCCCACCATCAGCGCGGCGACGCCGATCGTGAGCAAGGTGTCCGTCCCGTGTTGCGGAGCGTCGCGCAACAGGACGGTCACCAGAGCCGCGACCAGTGCCAGGGAAATCGCCGCCTCCACGAGGATGCCGGTGAGCGAGCGCACGCCATGATCGATGGCCAGTGGGGGGATGGCATCGGCGCCGGTCAGCGCTGCGGCAATTGCCAGCGCGGTGACGATCAGGGTCACGGCCAGCCAGCGCGCGCGCCGAGTGCGGTCGAAGGCGCGCTCGGGCAGCCACAGCCGTGCCAGGATCACGCCGGCGGCCGTGGCGCGTGTGAGCACGCACAGCAGGATTTCCTTCTGGGGCGTGTTGGGCGTGATGAAGTCCGGCATGCGCGACGAGGACAGTACATGGGCGAAGTCCATCAGTCCGACCGCGAGAAAGCCGAAGGCGAAGACCATGTCGCCGATCGAAGTTCGGCCCTGGTGGTTCCACCCCGACAGGAAGATCAGCAGCGCGAGTGCGATCGTCGCGTGACGCAGGGCGCTGTCGACCGGCACCAGCCACGCTTGCGCCACATGCTGCGGGCCGGCCAGCAGCAGCGCCACGATGGCCAGCGCACCGACGATGACCAGTGCGCGACCCAACCGCAGCCAGCGCGTGTCGGTCTCGCCCATGGTCGCGCCCGCAGGTGTCCGTGCGAAGGATTGGGCCCGGGTATTCATCGGCTCGTGAAACGATCTTCGGGGCGGGTCGTCGCCGCGTTCGTGTTCAGGCACCGTGCGGGGCGAGTCGGGTCATCGCCGCCTCGTCCGGCTGCCGGATTTTCATGTCCATGGCGTATGCATGGGTAGTCGCTGCGGCCGACGCGATATTGAAGCGCGCCGTCAGGGTGTCGAGCGTGCGCGCCAGCTCCGCCAGATGGGCGGCTGCGGCAGCGCTCTCGCCGGCGCTGGCCGAGACCTGCTCGGTGCCCATCGAGACGCTCTCGACGCGGCCGGCGATCTCGCGCGTGGCCGCTGCCTGTTCCTTGAGCGCGTGACCGATCTCCTCGACGGCGCTGGCGATGCGCCCGGTGCCGGTTTCGATGTCGACGACCGAACGTGCCGCGTCCTCGGCGAGCACGACGCCGTCGCGTACCTGGCCAACGCTGGCCTCCATGCGGGCGACCGCGTCGCGCGTGCCGTGCTGGATGCGTTCGATCATGCGCACGATGTCGCCGGTCGAGCCGGCGGTGCGTTCGGCGAGCTTGCGCACCTCGTCGGCGACCACGGCGAAGCCGCGACCCTGCTCGCCGGCGCGTGCGGCTTCGATGGCGGCATTGAGCGCCAGCAGGTTGGTCTGCTCGGCCACCTCGCGGATGACCTGCACGACGCTGCCGATCTCCTGCGACAGGCCTTCGAGCGCGCGGATGCCGTCGGCCGTCTCGGTCACGGTCTGGGCGATGCGGTTCATGCCGGCGGCGGTGTCGCGGATCACGCCGGCGCTGCGTCGCGAATCCTCGGCCGCAGTCTGCGTGATCGTGCGCGAATCCTCGGCGTGACCCTCGACCACGTCGATCGACGCCGACAACTGCTCGACCGCGGCCGCCATGCTGGCGGCCGATTCGGCCTGCGCCTGCGCCACCTGCGAGGCGTCCGTGGCGACGTGGCGCAGCTGATCCGATTCGCTCTTGAGTCGGCCGACTTCTTTGCTGACTTCCGCCACGAGTTCGTGCAGGTTGTTGCGCATCGTCGACAGCTCGGCCAGCAGTGTGCCGATTTCGTCGCGGCCGGACACCGGTACCGGTGTGTCGAGTTGTCCGGCGGCGATGGCGCGCGCGGCCTCGACGGCCTGACGCAGTCCGTTGCGGATGCGCCGCAGCGTAAACAATGCGGTCAGCGTGCCGGCGATCGCGCCGATCGCGATCAACGCGATGAAGACGGCCTGCGTGCTGCGGTAGCGCTGCCCGGCCGCCGCGTGCTCGGCCGCCGTGAGCTGTGCCTGGTAGTCGGTGAGCGCGTGCAGGGCCTGCATGGCCATTTCGCCCTCGATGTGGCCCGCTTCGATGAAGCTGTCGAGCGTCGCGGTGTCGGCGCGGCCCGTACGGATCGCGCCCACCGCCTCGCCGAGCTTGCCCAGCCAGGCGTCGCGCTTCGTCTCGAAGTCGCCCGCCAGCTTGCTTTCATCGGCGGCCTGGAAGGTCTCGAGATAGGCGGCCCACAGACGGTCGATCTCGCTGCGGTTGCGGCCGATCGTATCCAGATGCACCTCGGCGGGCGTTGCACCGAGCTCGTTACGCTGCCTTGCGAGAAAAGCGAGCACGACCAGTCGGCGGTTCTCGTTGAGGCGGTAGCCGATGCGGTCGAGTTGCATCACTGGCAGCATGCGGTCCGCGTAGACGGTGGCGAGGGCCTCGCGCGCGGCGTGCATGCCGTACAAGCCCAGCGCGACCGCGACGTAGAAGATCAGCGTGGCGAACGAGGCCCATACCCACAGGCGCTGGCTCAGGCTCAGCCTGCCGGCGACCCGGACGAGCGCACGCAGCCGGCCGCGTCGAGCCGGGCGGCCCTCGTCGAGCATCCATTGCGGGTCGCGTCGCATGTCGGCGTAGAGTTTCTCGGCCGCGGCGATGTCGTCGTCCGGGGCGCGCATGCGCACCGACAGGAATCCGCCGTCTGGAGTCGGCGAGACATTGGCGCGCACCCAGTAGTGGTCGCCGTTCTTGCAGCGGTTCTTGACGATGGCCGTCCACGGCCGGCCGCGCTTGAGTGTGGCCCACAGGTCACGGAAGGCCTCCGGCGGCATGTCGGGGTGGCGCACGAGGTTGTGCGGCTGGCCGAGCAGTTCCTCGCGGGTGAAGCCGGAGATCGCGACGAAAGCGTCGTTGGCGCTGACGATGCGCCCTTTCGCATCGGTGCGCGAAACGAGGGTAGTGCCGTCCGGAACCGGGCGGTTGACGCCGGTAACGGGCTGGTTGTTGCGCATTTTGGGCCTCCGCGCGGCGCGAGCCCACCCCTGTCGTGGTCACGCCTCGGTGTCGTGCACAAAGTCATACTTCGCGCATACGTCGTGCACAGTGCACATCGTCGCGCGCAGGCGAAATCGGGCAAGTCTGAATTGCGCGTAGGAATCGTCCTACGGGGTGTTCCAGCCGACGATCTGGTGCTGGAGCGCGTAGCGCACCAGTTCCGCGCCGGACTCGATCTGCAGCTTCTGCATCAGGCGCGCCTTGTGGGTACTCACCGTCTTGACCGACAGGCGCAGTTCTTGCGCGATGCCGGTGACGGTCCTGCCGCGCGCGAGCAGCGTCAGGACTTCCAGTTCGCGGTTCGACAGGCGCGCATGGGGAGGGGCGCCGTCCGCAGCTTCGAGCAGCATGCGGGCGGAGATCTCGGGATCCACGTAGCGCTGGCCTCGTGCGGTGCGGCGCACGGCCGCGATCAACTCTTCAGGCTCGCAGTCCTTCGTCAGATAGCCGGCGGCACCGGCGCGCAGCAAGCGCGTGGCGAGCTGTTTGTCGGCGTGCATTGTGAACATCAGCACCGGCAGGCGCGGCTGGGCTTCGCGCACGCGGCGCACCAGCTCGACGCCGTGCGGACCGGGCATGCCGACATCGCTTACGAGCACATCGGCGGGCGTGTCGCGCACCCTGGCAAGCGCCTGCCAGCCGTCCAGACATTCGCCAACCACCTCGATGTCGTCGGCCAGCGCCAGCACCTGGCGCACACCCTTGAGCACGACTCGGTGATCGTCGGCGAGCAGTATGCGCGTCGCGCTCGGCATTTCAGTGAGCACCCATGCGGCGCAGCACGGCGCATTCGTCGCAGGCCGGTGCCGCATGCGGCGCGGGCGCCGCATTGGGAACGCGCAGATCCAGCACCGTACCGCCGCCAGGCGGGGTGGACCAGGTGATGCTGCCACCCTGGATGGTCGCCCGTTCGTGCATGCCGAGTACGCCGAAATGACCCTCCGTGCCGCCTCGCATCGGGTCGAAGCCGATACCGTCGTCGCTTACCCGTACATGCAGCGCGTCGTCGTGCGCGGCCAATTCGATGCTGACCTGCGAGGCTTGCGCGTGGCGCACGACGTTGGTCAGCGCCTCTTGCACGATACGGAACACCGGAAGAGCGTGACGTTCGTCGATGGCGGGCAGTCCTGCCGGCGGCAGCGACAGCCGGCACGCGATGTCGCTGCGGCGCTCGAGGTCTTCTACCAGCCATTCGAGGGCCGGCTCCAGTCCCAGATCGAGCGCGGTTGGGCGTAGCGCGCCCGAAACACGACGGACGGCGCGAATGGCCTCGTCGATCAGACCCTTCATGTCGGTCAGCCGCTCGGCGTGCCGCGGATCGGAGTCGACCAGCGCGTTGCGCAGCATGGCCGCGTCCATGCGCAGCGTGGTCAGGTATTGGCCCAGTTCGTCGTGGATCTCGCGGGCGACATTGGCGCGTTCCTCCTCCATCTGGCGCTGGTGATGGGCCGCCAGTGCGCGCAGGCGCTGGCGCGAATGGCACAACTCAGCGTCGGCGGCCTGGCGCTCGGTGATGTCCTGCACCGTGCCGGTGGCGCAGCGCAAGGCGCCGTTGTGGTCAAACTCGAACTGCGCGCGTTCATGTACCCAGCGCACCGAGCCTTCGCGCACGATGCGATGCGCGAGGTCGTAGCCGTCGCCAGCGAGCGCACGTGTCCAGGCCTGGCGCACGCGTTCGCGATCGTCCGCATGCACGCAGGCGAGAAAGGCGGCGTAGTCGATCGGCGTGCCCGGTGCGATGCCGAAGATGCGGTAGGTCTCGGCACTCCATTCGATCACGCCGCGCGGTTCGGTGATGCGCCAGCTGCCCACGTGGGCCACGGCCTGGGCGCGCTCCAGTTCCGCGCGCGAGGCCTGCAATGCCTCGACACGCTGGCGGTTGCGCGCCAGCAGCAACAGGCTCAGTCCGGCCAGCGCGCACGCGGCGAGCGTGGGGAGGAAGGCTGACGGGACGCCGTTGCCGACGCCGAGCAGCGTGAGCGCGAGCAGCGCCGCTGCGGCCAGCGCGAGCACGCAGCCGCCGGCCTCGACCATGCGACGCTGCGTCGTGCGGGCGGACAATGTCTGCTCGAGCATGAAAACGGCCTTTTATCCCTTGTTGCGACAGGGATCTTCTACCGCGGCCACCGCGCGCCGGAGGAGTAGAATCGCGCCCGTGAGTACCTCGCCCGAACCCATCTTCGCGCGCGCCCGACCGGCCCGCGATCCCGCTCCCTTCCTGCCCATGTCGCGTGCCGAGATGGATGCGCTCGGCTGGGACGAATGCGACGTGATCGTGGTGACCGGCGACGCCTATCTCGACCATCCGAGCTTCGGCATGGCGCTGGTCGGACGCCTGCTTGAGGCGCACGGTTTCCGGGTGGGCATCATCAGCCAACCGGACTGGACCAGCGCCGAGCCTTTTCGTGCGCTGGGCAAGCCCCGGCTGTTCTTCGGGCTGACGGCCGGCAACATGGATTCGATGGTCAACCGCTACACGGCCGACCGCAAGATCCGCTCCGACGACGCCTATACGCCCAACGCCGAGGCCGGCAAGCGGCCCGATCGTGCAGTGACGGTGTATGCCCAGCGCGCGCGCGAGGCCTTTCCGGACGCCAACGTCGTGATCGGCAGCATCGAGGCGAGCCTGCGGCGCATCGCGCATTACGACTACTGGTCGGACAAGGTGCGCCGCTCGGTGCTGCCGGATTCCAAGGCCGATCTGCTGATCTTCGGCAACGCCGAACGCGCACTGGTCGATCTGGCGCACCGGCTCCACGCTGGCGAGGACATCAAGGAAATCCGCGAGCTGCGCGGCACGGCGTTCATGGTCAAACCGTGCTGGTTGCCGGGCGAAGACTGGGCCGAAGTGGATTCGCTGGCGCTTGATCGCCCCGGAAGAATCGAGCCGCACGCCGACCCCTACGCGATGCAGCCGGAAACGACGAGTGGCGCCTCCTGTGCCAGCGGCGGCGATGCATTGGTCCAGCCGGTGCGTATCGTGCCGGCCGCCGAGCGTGTCGCCACGCGGCGTGCCGCGCGCGCGAAGACGGTCATCCGCCTGCCGTCATATGAAACGGTGAGCGCCGACCCGGTGATGTACGCCCATACCTCGCGCGTGTTCCACCTCGAATCCAACCCCGGCAACGCGCGCGCGATGGTGCAGGCGCACGGAGAGGGGCCGGGGCGGCGCGACGTGTGGCTCAACCCGCCGCCGATTCCGCTGACCACGCCCGAGATGGATTTCGTCTACGGCCTGCCGTATGCCCGTGCGCCGCACCCTGCTTACGGCGACGCGCGCATCCCGGCCTGGGACATGATCAAGTTCTCGATCAACATCATGCGCGGCTGTTTCGGCGGATGCACCTTCTGCTCGATCACCGAGCACGAGGGCCGCATCATCCAGAGCCGCTCGGAGGAATCCATCCTCGACGAGATCCGCGACATCCGCGACAAGATCCCGGACTTCAAGGGTCACATCTCGGACCTGGGCGGCCCCACGGCCAACATGTACCGCATGGCCTGCAAGGACGAAAAGATCGAGAAGGCCTGTCGCCGCCTGTCCTGCGTGTATCCGGGCATCTGCGAGAACCTCGACACCGACCACGCGCCGCTGATCTCGCTGTACCGCAAGGCGCGCGCGATTCCGGGCGTCAAGCGCGTGACCATCGGTTCCGGTCTGCGCTATGACCTGGCCGTGCGCTCGCCCGAGTACGTCAGGGAGCTGGTTACCCACCACGTCAGCGGCCTGCTCAAGATCGCGCCCGAGCACACCGAGGAGGCCACGCTCTCCAAAATGATGAAGCCGGGCATCGGCACCTACGACGAGTTTCGTCGCATGTTCGACAAGTATTCTGCCGAGGCCGGCAAGAAGCAGCATCTGGTGCCGTACTTCATTGCTGCGCACCCGGGCAGTACCGACGAGGACATGCTCAATCTGGCGCTGTGGCTCAAGCGCAACGGCTTCCGGCCGGATCAGGTGCAGACCTTCATGCCCACGCCGATGGCCATGGCCACCACCATGTACCACTCGCGCAAGAACCCGCTGCGCAAGGTCACGGCCGACTCGGAAACGGTCGAAACCGCGCGTGCCGGCAAGGCCCGCAAGTTCCACAAGGCGCTGCTGCGCTGGCACGACCCGGCCAACTGGCCGCTGATCCGCGAAGGGCTGAAGGCCATGGGACGCGATGATCTGATCGGCAACCGCCGGGATCAACTCGTGCCGCATCACCAGCCGGTGAATGCACGTGTTGCGGGCGCGAAAGGGGCGGATGAAAAAAAATCACCCCGGACTGCGCGCGGGAGCAACTCGAGGGTCGCGCGGAGCCGGGGTGAAGGGCGGAAGTCACGGGCGGGAACCCGCGGGTGACTTCCTGAGCCGGTGCCTGTTCAGGGGGAGGAGGGGGAGGCAGACACCGGCGAGGACAGCTCTGAATCAGGCAGCGTGCGTGCGCTTGATTCCGGGTGCGGCGTTGCGAACGGCTTCGCGCATCTTCCGGAAGGCATTGCGGAACAGCTCGGCGATCACGCGGTTGCGCATCTGGTGCGCGGCATTCACAAGACGGGTCACGTCGATGTTTTCGTCGTACATTTTTTCTCTCCTTGAGCTCATCGTGTAAGCACGGAGTGCAATGTACATCGCATGACGCAACGCAACAAACGATCAATAGTCAGCCGATAGATGAGCTAAACTCATCCGTATGTCCGATCGCCTTCCTCCGCTCAACGCGCTTCGCACCTTCGAAGCCGCCGCCCGCCACCTCAGCTTCAAGCTGGCGGCCGAAGAACTGTCCGTCACGCCCACCGCCGTCAGTCACCAGATCCGCGGGCTCGAGGAATACCTTGGCGTCCAGTTGTTCCGCCGCTTGACGCGCGCGCTCGAACTCACTGCCGAGGGCGAGGCCCTGCTGCCCGGCGTGCAGGATGGGCTGGACCGCTTCGGCGAAGCCGTTTCCAGGGTGCGACGCATGAAGCCCGGCGCGCGCCTGCGCGTGGTCGCACCGCCGTCCTTCGCCGCACGCTGGCTGATGCCGCGCCTGCACCAGTTCAACGAGCGCGAACCCAACGTCGAGCTGTATCTGCGCGGCTCCATCCGCGCCATCGACGACAGCCGCCGCCGCGCCCGCACCAACGAGCAGGACGCCGGCCGGCGCGGGCGCAACCGCGACACCCCGCAGGTGTGGATCCGCTACGGGCTGGGTGACTACCGCGGCGTGCGCGTCGACCGCCTGTTCGAGCCGGAATACACTGCCGTGTGCAGCCCCGCGCTGCTGCGCCGGCGCATCCCGCTGGGCAGGCCCGAAGACCTGCGCCACTTCGCCCTGATCCATGACGAGACCATCCCTGACCCGGCCCTGCGGCCGCGCTGGGAGGCCTGGCTCAAGGCCGCCGGCGTGCCCCACGTGCGCGTGGCCGGGCCGCACTTTTCCGATTCGGGCCTGGCCATCTCGGCGGCCATCGACGGGTTGGGCGTGGCGCTGCTCGCGCGCCAGCTCGTCGAGGGCGAGATCGGCGCGGGGCGGCTGGCTGCGCCCTTCGACACCAGCATCCGTTGCGGCTTCGCCTACTACATCGTCTCGCCCGAGAGCGTGGCCGACGAACCGCAGGTGCGCGCCTTCCGCGACTGGCTCATCGAAGAGGCCGCGACCCGCCCTACGCCGGCCTTCGCCGAGCCGTCCGACAATACGGAATCCAGTGACATGGTCGGAACGCCATGATCGCGCCTGCGGATCGGGCCGTTCCATGGCGGGGCGATCCGCGGTAGCATTTACTGGCTAGCTATGTGGAGCATGCGATGCAATCGGTTCCGATCTATCAGGCCAAGAACCAGCTGTCCGAGCTCATCGTCGCCGTCGAAGGCGGCGAGGAAATCGTGTTGACCCGCCGCGGCGTACCGGTTGCGCGACTGACTGCGTTGGTTGGCCAAGAAGGTGCGTCGGGGCGCCGCATCGAGGCCGCTTTGGGGCGTCTGCGGGCTTTGCGCGAGAGCGTGTCGCTCGATGCCGACCTCAAGAGTGTGGCGCGAGAAGGCCTGGACTGATGTTCGTGCTGGACAATTCGGTGCTGTGCGGCTGGTTTCTGCAAGACCAGGCCGACGCCTACACCGAGGCTGTCGCCGCGCGCCTGTCGAGCGAACGGGCCTGTGCGCCGCCCCTGCTGATGCTCGAGTTCGCCAATGTGCTGCGCAACCTGTGCCGGCGGGGACGATTCTCTGTCGAGCAGGCGAACGAGGCCATCGATGCCGTCGCCATGCTGGGGATCGACATCGACCATCGTGAAGTACCTGCGGCAGAGATTTTCAACCTGGCGGGGCGCTTCGATCTGACCGCCTATGACGCGGCCTATCTGCAAGTCGCGCTGGCCCGCCGTGTTCCTGTCGCCACCCGCGACACGGCCCTGATTGCCGCCGCGCGTGCCGCCGGCGCCGGCGTCGTGAACGAATCGATTGATGACTGAAAGCTTCCGAGACACCCGCAGCACCGAAAACGAATCCATGCTCGCCGAGATTTCGCTCGGCGCCTGCCTGATGTCCGAACAGCTCGGCCGCGACACCTTCGATGCGCGCGTGCTCGACGCCATGCGCGCGGTGCCGCGCCATGCGTTCGTTCCGCTCGAGATGCAGCCCCATGCCTACCACCTGCGCCCATTGCCGATCGGCTTCGACAAGAGCATTGCGAACCCGCTGATCGTCGCGCTGATGACCGATGTGCTGCGCGTCGAGCCACATCACACGGTGCTCGAGATCGGCACCGGTCTGGGCTGGAACGCCGCGCTGCTGTCGAGACTGGCGCGGCAGGTGTACACGATGGAGATCGTCGACGAACTGGCCGCCGAAGCGCTGGAACGACTGCACCGCAACGGCTTCGGCAACGTCGAGCTCCTGCTCGGAAACGGCGCCGAGGGCCTGCCGCGCCACGCGCCCTTCGACCGCATTCTGGTCACCTGTGCGCCTCAGCTCATTCCGCCTGCGCTGCTCGCGCAGCTCGCGCCGGGCGGCCGCATGGTCGTGCCCGCCGGCCTGCCGGGCGAGCAGATGCTGATGCTGGTGACTCGCGACGCGGACGGACATGCGCGGGTGGCGGACATCCTGCCGGCCACCTTCGGCGAGATGGACCGTGCGGAACTGAGCGGATCGATGTAAGCCCGCGCCGGCGCGCGAACCCTTGCATTTTCCGCTTGACATTCCCATTGTTGGAAGGTGGAGACTGGCTTCACCATCCACCGACAGGAGTGCAAACAATGTACAGCTTCAACGTGCACGGCATCGGTTGCGGCACATGCGTACGCAAGATCACTGCTGCCATCAACAACTTCGATGACGAGGCCGTGGTCGAGGTTGATGTAGCCGGCGGCGTCGTCGGCGTTGACAGCGAACTCGAGCCGCGCGAGATCCGTCGTGTCATCGAGGACGCCGGGTATGCGGTCTCCGCCGGCGCGGGAGCGGCGCAATGAGCACGCAGGCTGCGACGGGCGAACGCACGCTGCACGTGAGCGGAATGACTTGTGCTTCATGCGTCGCCCACGTTGAAAAGGCTCTGGCCAAGGTGCCGGGCGTGGAAGCCGCGAGCGTCAACCTAGCGACCGAGACGGCCACGGTCACGGCCGCGCCCGACGTCGCCTTCGAGGCGCTGGAGCAGGCGGTGGAGCGCGCCGGCTACGAGGTCGTGCGCGACGAGACCGTGCTCGACATCGAAGGCATGAGCTGCGCGGCCTGCGTCGGACGCGTCGAGAAGGTGCTCGCACGGGTGCCCGGCGTGGTCGACGCGAGCGTGAATCTCGCCGCGCGGCGTGCGCGCGTTGTGTCGGCAGGGTCGGTCGACACCGCGGCGCTGATCGAGGCGGTGAAGAAGGCCGGCTTCGAGGCCAGGCCGGCTGCCGCAGCGAACGAGGATGCGCGCGAGAATGCTGCCGAGATCGAGCGCCGCGAACTCGTGCGTGACGTGTGGATCGCCGCCGCGATGACGCTGCCGGTGTTCGTGCTGGAGATGGGTTCGCACTTCATCCCCGGCGTGCACGAATGGGTGATGGCCACGCTGGGCCACACGCTGAACGGCTGGATCCAGGCCGTGCTGACCACCGCCGTGATGTTCGGGCCCGGGCTGCGTTTCTTCCGCAAGGGCGTGCCGGCCCTGCTGCGCGGCGCGCCGGACATGAATGCGCTGGTCGCGCTCGGCACCGGCGCGGCGTGGAGTTATTCGCTGGTCGCGCTGATCGCGCCGGGCCTGCTGCCGGAAGGCACGGCCAACGTGTATTTCGAGGCCGCGGCGGTGATCGTCACGCTGATCCTGGTCGGCCGCCTGCTGGAGGCGCGGGCGCGCGGCCGTACTTCGGAAGCCATTCGCCGGTTGATGAAGATCGCGCCGCGTACCGCGCGCGTGCGCCGCGACGGCGAAGCGGTGGAACTGCCGATCGGCGAGGTCGCGGTGGGCGACGTCATCGAGGTGCGCCCGGGCGAGAAGATCGCCGTGGACGGCGAGCTGATCGAGGGCGAATCCTTCGTCGACGAGTCCATGATCACCGGCGAGCCGGTGCCGGTCGAGAAGGCCGCGGGCGACACGGTGGTGGGCGGCACGCTGAATACGCGCGGGGCCTTCGCGTTCCGAGCCACCAAGGTGGGTGCGGACACGGTGCTGGCGCAGATCATCCGCATGGTCGAACACGCGCAGGGCGCCAAGCTGCCGATCCAGGCGCTGGTCGACAAGGTGACCATGGTGTTCGTCCCCGTCGTGATGGGCGTGGCCGCGCTGACCTTCATCGCGTGGATGATCTTCGGTGCCTCGCCCGCCTTGAGCTTCGCGCTGGTGTGCGCGGTGGCGGTGCTGATCGTCGCCTGCCCCTGCGCGATGGGGCTGGCCACGCCGACCTCGATCATGGTTGCCACCGGACGTGCGGCGGCGATGGGGGTGCTGTTCCGCAAGGGCGACGCGCTGCAGGAGCTGTCGCGCGCCGAGGTCGTGGCCTTCGACAAGACCGGCACGCTGACGCTGGGCCGGCCGCAACTGACCGATCTGGTGACCGCCGAGGGCTTCGAGCGCGAGGAGGTGCTCGCGTGGGTCGCCGCGGTCGAGCGGCGCTCCGAACACCCGATCGCCGAAGCCATCGTCGCCGCCGCGCGCGAAGCCGGATTAAAGGTGCCGGAGGCCGAGGGCTTCGAGGCCACGGCCGGTCACGGCGTGCGCGCGCAGGTTTCCGGGCGGCGCATCGAAGTCGGTGCCGATCGCATGATGCGCGGGCTCGGGCTGGACGTTGCCGTCTTCGCCGGGACCGCCGAGCGCCTCGGCGACGAGGGCAAGAGCCCGCTGTACGCCGCCGTGGACGGCAAGCTCGCGGCGATCATCGCGGTGGCCGATCCGCTCAAGGACACCACCGTCGAGGCCATCCGCGCGCTGCACGCGATGGGGTTGAAGGTGGCCATGGTGACCGGCGACAACGCGCGCACCGCACACGCCATTGCGCGCCTGGCCGGCATCGACGATGTCGCCGCCGAGGTGCTGCCAGACGGCAAGGTCGAGGCGCTGGAACGGCTGCGCGGCGAGGGCAGGCGCATCGTCTTCGTCGGCGACGGCATCAACGATGCGCCTGCGCTGGCCTCGGCCGAGGTGGGCATGGCCATCGGCAGCGGCACCGATGTCGCCATCGAGAGCGCCGACGTGGTGCTGATGTCCGGCGATCTGGCCGGGGTGCCGCGCGCCATCGCGCTCTCGCGCGCGACGATGAAGAACATCCGCCAGAACCTGTTCTGGGCCTTCGCCTACAACGCCGCGCTGATCCCGCTCGCCGCCGGGGTGTTCTATCCGGCCTTCGGGCTGCTGCTCTCGCCGATCTTCGCGGCGGCGGCGATGTCGCTGTCGAGCGTGTTCGTGCTGAGCAATGCGCTTCGGTTGCGGTGGTTCGCCGTGGCGTCCGACCGCAGGGCGCTATAACCGAAGGGCATTGCGCCGTATGAGGCTTACATCCGGCGGATTACGCTGCGCTAATCCGCCCTACGAGAATCGGATTCAGGGGGAAGCATGAACATCGGCAAGGCCGCCGCCGCCTCGGGCGTGTCGGCGAAGATGATCCGCTATTACGAGTCGGTGGGCCTGATCCCGCCGGCGCGGCGCACCGATTCCGACTACCGCGTGTACTCTGACGATGACGTGCACGTGCTGCGCTTCATCCGCCGCGCACGTGATCTGGGCTTCTCGGTGGATGACATCCGCGAACTGCTCGCGCTGTGGCGCGACAAGCGTCGCGCCAGCGCGGACGTGAAGCGCATCGCGCTCGGGCATGTCGCCGAACTTGAAGCGCGCATCGCCGCGCTGCAGGACATGGCGGGCACGCTGCGCCGGCTGGCCGAGTGCTGCCATGGCGACGCGCGGCCGGACTGCCCGATCCTGGGTGACCTGGGTGAAGAAAGCGGCAGGGCTTGCGGGACCGGGCGTTGAACGTACCATGGGCTCCCTTGCATGCAGGAGCGCGACGGGCGGATGGCATTCGAACGACTGAGAACCTGGTATCGCGAACACCCGCGGCGCACCTGGCTGTCGGTGATGCTGTTCGCGCACCTGCTCGGTTTCGTGTCCTCGCTCGACGCGCTGATGTCCACCCGCACCGCGCCGGGTGCGGTGGCATGGATCGTGTCGCTCAACACCTTTCCGGTAGCGGCCGTGCCCATGTACTGGGTGTTCGGGCGTAGCCGCTTCCATGGCTACGTGATCGGCCGCCGCGAGGACGACAACCAGCTCTACAACGATCTGCAGGGCCACATGTCGCTGGTCCATCCCTTTCGCGTCACCTTGCCGCCCGACGGGGGAAAGGTGGAGGCCATCGAGCGCCTGGCCAAGATGCCGATGGTGGTCGGCAACGAGGTGGAGCTGCTGATCGACGGCGAGGCCACTTTCCGCAGCATTTTCGAGGGCATCGAAGCAGCGCGCGAGAGCGTACTGGTGCAGTTCTATATCGTGCGCGACGACGACATCGGCCGCGAGTTTCAGGCGCTGCTGATGCGCAAGGCGCGCGAGGGCGTGCGTGTGCGTTTCCTGTACGACGAAATCGGCAGCTACCGCTTGCCCGCGTCGTATCTTGCGGACATGAGCGAGGCTGGCGTGCAGGTGCAGCGATTCCATTCCACGCGCGGCTCGGGCAACCGCTTCCAGCTCAATTTCCGCAATCATCGCAAGGTCGTCATCGTCGACGGTCGCGATGGCTGGCTGGGTGGCCTGAACGTGGGTGACGAGTATCTGGGGCGATCCAGTCATTTCGGGGACTGGCGCGATACCCATCTGCGCATGACGGGGCCGGCCACGCTGTGCCTGCAGCTATCCTTCGTCGAGGACTGGCATTGGGCGACCGGCGAGATTCTTGAGCTGGACTGGACGCCGCAGCCTGCCAACGGGCAGGATGTGCCCGTGCTGGTACTGCCCAGCGGTCCGGCCGACCGCTTTGAAACCGCCAGCCTGATGGTGCAGCACGCGATCAGTTCAGCACGCGAACGGCTGTGGATTTCCAGCCCCTACTTCGTGCCGGACGAGGGCGTGCTCGGCGCGCTCAAGCTCGCCGCGCTGCGCGGAGTGGATGTGCGCGTGCTGGTCCCGGAGCGGCCCGACAACATCCTGACCTACTACGCCGCCTACGCCTTCGTCGCCCCGCTGCTGGAGGCCGGCGTGCACATCCACCGTTATCAGGCCGGTTTTTTGCACGGCAAGAGCATGTTGATCGACGACGTTGCGTCCGCCGTGGGCACGGTGAACCTCGACAACCGTTCCTTCCGGCTCAACTTCGAGATCACCGCCTGGGTCCTGCAGCGCGAGTTCGCGCAGCAGATGGACGACATGTTCAGGCGCGACTTCGAGCGCTCGCGGGAGATGACCCTGGTCGAAGTCCTCGACAAGCCCTGGTGGTTTCGCGCCGCCTCGCGCGCCGCCTATCTGACCGCGCCGGTGCTGTGAGGGCGCGACGCGGAGTCAGGGAGTGATCGCCACCTTCAGCACGCCGTCGCGCTGGTTGGCGAACAGTTCGTAGGCCTCGACGATGTCGTCGAGCCGGAAACGGTGGGTGACCAGTGCCTGCGTGTCGATGCGCCCGGAGGCGATCACGCTCATCAGGCGACGCATGCGTTCCTTGCCGCCGGGACACAGCGTGGTGATCCCTCGCGGTAGCCCTGCACCGCCGAGCCGAGCTTCTCGATCACGCCGACCGGCTCGTGACCGATGGTCAGGTCGGGCTGCACCGGATACTCGCCCTTGAGGATGTGCACGTCGGTGCCGCAGATGGTGGTGGTCGTGATGCGGATCAGCGCATCGAGCGGACCGATATCGGGAATCGGCTTGTCCACCAGTTCGATGCGTCCCGGGGCGGTGAATACGGTCGCTTTCATCATGGCGGTCATCGGGGTGTCCTCGGTTGCAGGTGGTGGCGGTGGGCGGTGCGCGTCACAGCGCGTCGAGCCGCGACATGTCGCGCACCAGGCGGCGCGTTTCCGCCTCATGGCTGGCGGCAAGCGCGGCGAAGAAGTCGCGCTCGTCGCCGATCGGTGCGGTCTCTGCACGGTGGCGGTAGAGGTCTTCCATGGTCTTGTGGATGGCCAGCGCGTTGGCCAGCAGATCCTCGACCGCCTTGTCGCCGACCGCATCGCACAGGCGTGCGACGACCGACGGCTGCGGGAATTCCGTGGTGTCATCGAACCAGGTCTCGAGCACGTTGCGATGCTCGCTGCCGTCAGCCAGGTAGCGTGTCAGCGCGGTGTGCATCTGACGCTCGTGCTCGGCCAGATAGCGAAGCGCCATGCGCGTGCGCTCGTCGACGCACTCGCAGCTCGACTGCTCGTACTGACGCGCCAGTTCGGCGTGGGTCCGGACGGCCCATTCGATGACTTCGCGGACTCGATGAAATCGCATGTCGTCCTCCTCTGGCTGATTGCGATCGATCATGTTCAGGATGGAGCACGGCAGGCTGCTCGGTGTTGACGCGTGTCAACCGTCGTGCCGACACGCCTGGTTCACTTGTGTCCGCGGTGCATGAACAGATGCAGCAGCGGGCAGGCCGCGACGAGGAGCCAGGGTGCGATGTCGGCCCAGTGCTCGCGGTGCTCGAACAGCAGCATCGCGCCGATCAGCGCGGCCGCCGCGGGCAGCACCCACTTGACCGTGCCGGCAGGCTTCGGGGCCGGCGCGTCGGGATCGGCCGCGGCGCGGCGGGGCGGCATGAACTTCTCGTGATCGCACATGATGTTCTCCGGCATGCAGACGGTCGGTTTCTCGATGATGGCTGACAGTGGTGCCGTCAATGTTTGCCGTGACAGGACGCGCCTCCGGGTGAGCGCTGGCTGCCGAAGCGCGGACCGACTTCGAGATTGCCGACCTCGCATTCTTCGGTGAAGTGCACGAATCCGCGCTTCAGGGCGGTGGCCCAGCCAACGCCCAGTTTCGCGCCTGCCGCGACGAGGGCCGACTCGATGTCCTCCGCGCTAACCTGAAGAAGGTCGTAGGTGATCCTGACGCGGGCCTCTTCGGCCTCGACCGCCTCGATGCCCATGAGGGTCTTCACGTGTTCGATGACGGTGTGTGCCTGCTCCGGGGCCAGCGGGGCGTTCAACTCGAAGCTACGCTGCTTGAGCACGCTGCGCCCTTCCTGTTTGGGGGCCGGACGCCCGTGCAGGCCGATGAACAGGTGGGGATGGGACAGGAAGCGGTCCCGGCATTGCGCGGAGCAAAAGGCATAACGGCTGCCGGCGTAGTCGTGCGCGAAACTGGCGGCATCCACTTCCATGCCGCAAACGACGTCCTTCACTTTTTCAGTCATTTCGTTCTCCGTTCGATTGTCGTGGGGGGGAGCCGTCGGGCGAAGTCGGCAGGGTTTGCCTGCCAAGCCGCGGGACGAAGGCGGGGGTCCGTCTCATGTAGTCGCGGTAGGCATCGCCGAACGCCGCGAGCGAGTCGGCCTCTTCGCGGCGCGCGAGACGTGCGTAGACGATCAGCAGCGCCGGGAACATCGCCAGTGTGATCAGGGTCGGCCACTGCAACAGGAAGCCGAACATGATCAGCACGAAGCCGATGTACTGGGGATGGCGGACATGCGCGTACGGGCCGGTGATGGCGAGGCGATGTTCGCGCTGTGCCGCGTACAGCACCGGCCACGCTTTGGCGAGCAGCCAGAAACCCCCGATGATGAAAGCCGTGCTGAGGATGTGGAAGGGGCCGAAGTGCGGGTTGGACTCCCAGCCGAAGCTCATTTCGAGCAGATGCCCGGCATCGTGCGAGAGCCAGTCGATGCCCGGAAAGCGTGACGAGAGCCAGCCCGACAGCAGATAGATGGTCAGCGGGAAACCGTACATTTCGGTGAACAGCGCCACGATGAAGGCCGAGTAGGCCCCGAACGAGCGCCAGTCGCGGGTTGTTTGCGGCCTCGCGAAGCTGAACGCGAACGCGATGAACAGCACCGAGTTGAGCAGCACGAGCGACCACAGACCGTAGGCGTCGCCGTTCATTTGCGCTCATCCTCGTGATGCTCATGTGCGCCGTGGGAATGGCCGCGGTGCATGAAAATGTGCATCAGCGGGCAGGCGAGCAGGATCAGCCAGGGGAGCGCGCCGAGCACATGGACGCGGTGCTCTGCGATCAGCAGACCGGCGGCCAGTGCCATGAAGCCGATGAACACCCATTTGGCCCGGCCATGGTTGCCTTCCCTGGGCGGTGTGCTATGGGTGACGTTTTCGCCGGCAGGTTCATGTGTGCTCATGCGTGGCTCCTTAGGGATTCGTGCGTTGCAGATTCGCCGCGTCGAGTCGTGCGCGCTTGAGCAGCAGCGAGTTGCCGATCACCGACAGCGAACTGGCCGTCATCGCGACGACGCCCACCATCGGGTGGAGCAGGCCCAGTGCGGCGACCGGAATCGCGGCGAGGTTGTAGAGCCACGCCCAAAACAGGTTCTGCACGATCTTCGAGAAGGTCGCGCGGGACAGACGGATGGCCTCGACGACGCGGCTCAGTTCGCCGCTGACCAGCGTCACGTCGGCGGCCTCGATGGCGACGTCGGCACCCGCGCCGATGGCGATGCCGACGTTGGCCTGCTTGAGCGCGGGGGCGTCGTTGATGCCGTCGCCGACCATCGCGACGTGATCGCCGTACTCGCGCTGCAGCGCGCGGATGGCGTCTACCTTGCCCTCGGGCAGCACGCCGGCCATGACCTCGTCGACGCCGACCTGTTCGGCGACGAAGCGGGCCGTGCGCTCGTTGTCGCCGGTGACCATGGCGACGCGGATGCCCAGCGCGTGCAAGGCCGCGATGGCGTCGCGCGAATCGGGCTTGACCGTGTCGGCGACGGCGACGATGCCGGCGGCGTGCCCGTCGATGGCGATGAGCATCGCGGTCTTGCCGTCGTTCTCGAACTGCTTGAGCGCATCTTCGAGCGCGGCGTGGTCGATGCCCGATTCGTCGAGCAGCCGGCGGCTGCCGACGCGGGTCAGACGGCCGTCGACCTCGCCCTGTACGCCGCGCGCGGTGATGGCCTTGAAGGCCTGCACGCTCGGCACCTCGATGCCGCGCTCGCGTGCGCCGGCCACGATGGACTGGCCGAGCGGATGTTCCGAACCGGCCTCGACCGATGCTGCGGCGCGCAGCACGGTTGCCTCATCGAAGCCGTCGGCGGCGATGACGTCGGTGAGCGCGGGCTGGCCGCGGGTGATGGTGCCGGTCTTGTCGAGTACCACCACCTTGATGTCCTTGAGCGTCTGGATGGCCTCGCCCGAGCGGATCAGCACGCCGCGTTCTGCGCCCAGCCCCGAGCCGACCATCAGCGCGGTCGGCGTGGCCAGCCCCAGCGCACAGGGGCAGGCGATGACCAGCACGGCTACTGCCGACAGCGTTGCGACGGTGAGCCGTCCGAGTGTCGGATCGACCCACGGCAGGAAGCCCGCGCCCCAGTCGAGTACCGGACGCAGCGTGTCGAAGAACACCAGCCACAGCACGAAGCTCGCCAGGCTGACGACGATCACCGCCGGCACGAAGCGGCCGGTGACGCGGTCGGCGAATTCCTGGATCGGCACCTTGGAGCCCTGCGCCTGTTCGACCAGACGAATCACCTGCGACAAAAAGGTATCCGCCCCGATGCGCGTGGCACGCACGCGCAGCATGCCTTCCTTGTTGATGGTCGCGCCGATCACCGCATCGCCCGGTCCCTTCTCGACCGGCACCGATTCCCCGGTGGCGATGGATTCGTCCAGGTGGCTCGCACCGTCGACGATTTCGCCATCGGTGGGCACCTTTGCGCCGGGCCGCACGATCATCACGTCGCCGATCTGCAGGTCCGCCACGGCGACCTCGACCTCGGCGCCGTCGCGCTCCACCGTCGCCGTCTTGGCGCCCAGCGTGACGAGCTTGCGGATGGCCTGCGAGGCGCGGCCCTTGGCCCGTGTCTCCAGGTAGCGGCCGAGCAGGTGGAAGGTGGTGATGGTCGCCGCCATCTCGATGAACGAGGTCATCGGATAGAAGAAGCCGAGCAGGCCGATCAGGTAGGGCGGCAGGCTGCCGAGCGAGATCAGCACGTCCATGTTGGCCGTGCGGTTGGTCAGCGAGCGCCAGGCCGAGCGGTGGGTGGCCAGCCCGCCGTAGGTGAACACCACCGGGAAGGCGAGCAGCGCGACGATGGCCAGATAGCCTGGTATAGGCTGCCAGAACATGTGCGGAACCATCAGCAACATGATCAGCGTGGTCGGTACCGCCGCGATCCACAGCCGCTTGCTGGCCTGCGCGAGGTAGCGCTCCTCCGATTCGGTCTCGGTGACGGCGGCGTCCTTGCCATCCGTCTTGATCGAATCGACGTCGTAGCCCGCGCGCTCGACGGCGTGCCGGATGGCCTCCGACCCGGTCGTCGCGGCATCGAATTCGACATTGACGCGATGGCTGGCGATGCTCGTCTGAATCTGCCCGACCCCGTCCAGCCGACGAATGGATTCGCTCACCAGCCCGGCGCAGTGGTCGCTGCCCATGCCGGGCACGATTAGCGTGAGCCGGGCGTGGGTCTTTGGGGATGTGTTTGCTGCATCGTTCATGGCGCTTCCTTCGGGTTCGGGCATTTCGGCTGGTCACGGCGCGCGATCATCAGTACGCGCAGGATGTCCGGCAACCTCATTCTGCAACCGGGCCCCTTGTTGCTCGATTACGGGATGATTACGGATTTGTCATCCTGAGCGACCTTTTCCGCACGGACGCAACCGTGCCCGACCCTCGGTCACCATCCGGCGTCCGCATCGGGCGTGCCCCGATGCGCGCCGAGGGTCAGTCATTCCGCTCTCGGCCCTTTGCTGCCGGCCAGTTCGCAAACGCGAGGAAATAGAGGAAAAGGAGGCTGACCATGGGAATCAGAATCAGGAGTCCCATCCAGCCCGGATAGCCGGCGCGTTGGCAGATACGCCAGACCGGAATGACGACGAAGATGGCGACGACCAGCATCCACAGCCAGTGTCCTGCCCAGATCGTGTTGCCAAACATGTGACCCTCAATCATGGTTTGCTCTCCGGTTCAGTTGCTGTTTTCAGTGGTGGTGTTCATGAGATTCCTGCTCGCCTGATTGTCTGGCGCCAGCCGAATTTTTCAGGAAAATCTGCTCCGCAATCGCTATGACCATCATCGTGGCTACAGCAATACCAATCACAAGGGGGTCGGAATTCAGCTTGACCCAGACAAAGCCTCCGAGCGCGAGCAGATCGAGGAAGATGGCGGTGGCCGGCACCCACGCCCTCGCGTGGATGTCTTCGCGGAGATACCGAATGACGCCCCAATGGATGGCGATATCCATGATCAGGTAGAACACGATCCCCAGCGCCGCGATTCGGGAAAGATCAAAGAATGCGGTCAGGATCAGGCCGAGAACCACCGTGTAGACCAGAGTGTGCTTCTGGATGCTGCCTGGCATGCCGAAGTGGCGATGGGGAACCAGCTTCATTTCCGTCAGCATTGCGAGCATGCGTGAGACTGCAAAGATGCTGGCCAGAATGCCGCCGGCAGTGGCCATCATGGCGAGTGCCACCGTAAACCAGACGCCATAATCGCCCAGCGCTGGCCGCGCTGCAGCGGCAAGGGAGTAGTCCTGTGTCTCGATGATTTCGGTGAGCGAAAGATTGCTCGCAACCGCAAAGCCGACCAAGGTGTAGAGCACTACGCACGCAGCAATGGAAATCACGATGGCACGACCAACGTTGCGGTGCGGGTCTTTCACCTCCGAGCCACTGTTGGTAATCGTCGTGAAGCCCTTGAATGCCAGTATCCCCAGAGCGGTTGCGCCCAGGAAGTTACCAACCGCTCCGGCTTCTCGTGCGTCGGAAAAGTCGACAGAGATGCTGTCTGCAATCCAGGCACCCACCAGACCGAAGATCAGGATGCCGCCGATCTTCAAGACTCCGATGAACGACGCCACGCTCTCGATAAGGCGGTTGCTCATCAGATTGATCAAAAAAGCCGCCAGGATGAGTGACACCCCGAGTATGGGCACCATGCGGCCGCTCTCGTCTCCGCCGAAAAGCTGCATCGTATAGGCGCCGAAGGTGCGGGCAAGAAAGCTTTGCGCGATCACCATGGAGAAATACATCAGCAATGCATTGAAGGCGGTGGGCAATCGGTCGCCGTAGGCCTTGTGCAGATACATGCCGATGCCGCCAGCGGACGGATAGGCGTTGGAAATCTTGATGTAGGAGTAGGCACTGAAGGCAACGATCACGGCGGCGGCCAGAAACGCCAGCGGGAACAGAACGCCCGTCATCTGCGCCATCTGCCCGGTCAGTGCGAAGATGCCGGCGCCGATCATGACGCCGGTACCCAGCATCACGGTGCCTGCCAATGTCAGGCTGCCTTCCTTGTAATGCGTTGTCCGGTCTTGTTCCTTGGCCACCAAGCCTCCGATGCTTGCTTGCACGATCACCGTCCTGGAACTGCGTACGAGCTCCGGCATGTCGCCGTTCGGGACTCATCGCATCCGGGTCACCAATCCGGTCACTCTGTCACGCGTGGATCGACTCCAGCTGACACCAGTGTAGGCAAGGCAGACTCGCTGGACAGTGCGTAGTCCCACACAGATGTCAATGAATCGGCTGGGCGATTCGCGTGTCATCGGTTGTGGTTGATGCCGCGTCCATCGCGGACGATTGCGCTCCAGTTCTTGCCCGCGTCGGTGCTGATGAAGACGTTGCGGCGGAAGGTGGCGATCGCATACTCGCTTGGTCGCGCCGGGTTCTGCGCGACGTAGGCGATTGCATCCTGCCCGGTTACCGGGATGTCGATGCGGTCGAGTTCAGCGGTCTGCGGGTTGAGGCGCGCCAGTTCAGGCCTGTCGGCGTAACGGCCGACCCACAAGGCGTCGTCGGCCAGGTCGAACCACAGGGCCGTGACGCGCCCCTCGGCGACTCGCTGCAGGCCCTTGCCGGCCTGCCCGACGTAGACGCCTTCGCTGGTGCCGAGGGCGAAGCGGTCGGCATCGTCCGGATGAGCCGCCAGCGCCGTGGGTTCGCCGGTGATGCCGTCGAGCGCGTGCTGGTCCCACGTGAAACCGTCGTTGGGGCTGGAGAATACGCCAGCGGACTTCATGCGCGAATTCGGAGCGGGGTTGAACACGTAGATCGCATTCGTGCGGTGGCTCGCGGCGAGCAAGTGGAAGTCGGTCTCGCCGGACATCCCGAGCGAGTCCCATTTGCGGCCACCGTCGGTGCTTCGGATCACGCCGAACGGGTTGGTGAGCTTGCTGCCGCGCGCGGGGTGACCGCTGCTGTAGAGCGCTTCGGCGGTGGCCGAGAAGCCCATGTAGTCGTGCTCCGGTCCCTCAGCCTTGCTCCAGCGCCCGTCCTGGAACACGGCCAGACCGTGGTGGCTGGGAATCATCAGACGCTTGCCGTCGGGACTGTAGGCCAGGCCGTGAACGTGGGTCAGCGTGACCGCGTCCGGAGCGGCGATGGCGGGCGAAAGCGCGGCAACAAGGGCAAGCGCGGCGGAAAAATGTCGGAACGCGGTCATCGGAGTTTTCCTGTGGCGGACCCAGTCAGTCGCGTCGTGACAACGCGCGGGCCTGTTCCTCGACGCGTGTCTGGTGCGCCCGCTCGCGCGGACCCCATGTGCTCTTGATGTAGGCCAGTACGGCGCGAATCTCGGCGTCGTCGAGCGTGTTCGCGAAGGCCGGCATGTCGCTTTGGTAGCCGGGCGGCGCGTACTTGCCGGGGACCAGTCCGTGCTTGGTGATGCCGAACAGCACGTCGTCCGGATGGTGCCAGGTGTGGCCGCTGGCGTCGTGCGGCGGTGCGGGCATGCGCCCGCTGGCGCGCGGCTGGCGCCAGTCCGGCTGTCCTTCCAGGTTGGCACCGTGGCAGGCCGCGCAATAGGTGGAATAGATTTGCGTACCGCGCGCGACCTGTGCGGCGTCGTCCGGGTCGATGCGGGCACGGTTGGCCTGCCATTGCACGACGACGGTGGCGCCGACCAGGAACAGCAGCGCGGCACCGAGCAGCCAGCGGAAGAAGCGCCCCTGCGATGGTTGCGACACCGTGCTTCTCCCGGATCAGTTGTGCCCGGCGCGGACCGGAGCACCGCCGGAACTCACTTTCCGGTCCCGATACGATCAGCGTAGCGAACGGCAATTTCGCCGATCTTCTGCATCATCTCGGCGTGCATGCGGAACTGCAGTGCGTCGTTGCCCGGCGGCAACTGGGGCAGGGCCAGCGTGGCACCGCCCGCCGCCTTCATCGGGCAACCGGACATCATGTCGCCCATCATCCCGCCGCCCATCATGCCCGGGCCCGATGCGCCATTCCCCATCATCATCCCGGGGCCCATCATGCCGCCCATCGGACCGCTTCCCATCATCTGGCCCTGCTTCGCGTCGCCGCCCATCATCGGCTGCCCGCGCATGGCGTCCGATTGCGCGAAGGCGGGTGCGCCGGACGTTGCGATGCCGATGATCGCTACCAACATCAGTCGAGTGCTTCTGTTCATGACCTGCTCCTTGCTGTGATGGATCGAGATGGCTTTCGTCCGACGAAATGTCGGCACGTAAGCCTATTTTTGCCTCTTGCGCGACAGGCGCCATGGCCGACCGACCGGGAAGCCGGTCATTTCGTGCCAATCCTTTTTATGTCCGGGCGCAACGCGCCCGGCGGGGGTGCCGAACAGCATGGCGAAACCGGCGCCTCGCGGTGGGCGCGTTCGTTCTCGTGGCACCAGGCCCGCAGGCGGCACAGCCACTGGCGAATGCTCTGCATGATCTTCATGACTACGCCTCCTGTTAAAGCGCGCGGTTTCGGCATTGGGGGCCGAAGGATGGGTCCATCTTGCGCGCGCCAGGCTGACTGGTCGATGGCGCGTGCATTACGGTCGTGTCAGCTTCGCCACGGCTGTCGATGCAGCACGGCGGCGAGGATGGTGGTCGCAAGTGGTACAAAAATCCACTGTGCGAGCGGCGACAGGCCGATGTCGAACACGGTAGGCATGGACGGTGTATAGGCCCAGGCGCCGAGGACATACACGTTGCGCCACTCACTGTAGAAGGTATAGCCCACGCCAGAGACAATCAGCGCCGCGAGCGGTCGAATACGTGGCGAGTTGGCAGGCCATGCAAGGTCGTGTGCTACCAAGCTGCCAATGGCATAGGTGGCTGCCGCGATCAGGATGTCGCCGCCGGTGCAGTGGATGACGGCCCATGCGATGACTGTCGGTGGTGCTTCATGCCAAAGCGTGAACAGTGGCAACTGGGCGATCTCCCAGACGAGATGCAGGCCCGCCGCGCAGGCCAGCCATTTCAAGGGGATCAGGCGGCTGCCTGAGCCCCTCGACGCCGGGCGAGCGGGGTCTCGTGCCGGCAGCCCGGTCTCAAGGTTGGGCACGCTCGACCGACAGCACGGTGTAGGCGCCGTCGATCTCGTCGATGGTCACCATGAGTTTGTCCCCGGGCTTCAGTCCGTCGAGCAGAGCCGGGTCGGCGACCTGGAAGACCATGCTCATCGGTGGCATGTCGAGATTGGGGATTTCGCCGTGGCGTAGCGCGAGCTTGTTCTGCGCGGCGTCGACGCGGCGCACTTCGGCGTCGACCTTGGGCAGGTGGGCGTCGGCAATGGCGGTGCTCGCGATCAGGGCGCCGGCTGCGAATGCGATCAGATTCTTCATGGTGTCCTCCGTCGATCAGTGGCCGTGGCCGCTCGCGGCGTGCTTCTCGCGATCCACTACTTCGACCTTCGCGAGCATGCCGGCCTGGTAATGGCCGGGAATCAGGCAGGCGAACTCGAATTCGCCGTCGCGGTTGAAGGTCCATACGATCTCGCGGGTCTCGCCCGGCGGCACGTGGGCCATGTAGGGCTCGTCGTGTTCCATGTTGGGGAACCTGACCATCATCTCGGCATGCTCGGCGAGCGAGGCCTGATCGCCGATGACCAGCTCGTGCATGATCTTGCCGGCATTCTTGACGACCAGGCGCACGGTCTCGCCCTCGGTGAAGGTGACGCGATCGGGCGTGAAGCGCATGTCGTCGCTCATCACGACTTCCAGCGTGCGCTCGGTCTTGTCCGCCTCGGCGGCGATGCCCCACCCGGTCTGTTCTTTGACCACTGGGGTGGCTTTAGCGTCATGCGCTCGCTCGCCGTGGGCGGATGCGGCCAGCGGGACGGCGCCGATGGCGAGCGCGGCGAGCAGGGTACGAAGGTTCTTGTTGTCTGTGATCATGATCTCTCCTGAGGAGACCCGACCGCTTGCGCGGCCGGGCGTTGGGCTTGCGTGTCAGTGGTGGCCGGCGTGGCCGCCGCCCTGTGGCTTGCGAACCCGCATCTCGACTTTCACCGGTGTGCTGCCGGCCTCGCGTTCGGCCTTGAAGCGCGCCGGCTCGGGCAACTCGCCGGTCCACTCGAAGGCCTGCGTGCCGGCCGGCTGGGCGTACCAGCCCGGGTCGGAGTAGTCGCCCGGCTGCTGATTGGCACGCACCTTGAGCATGGTGAACATGCCGCCCATCTCGACCGGGCCCCACGGGCCGGTGCCGGTCATCATCGGCAGCGTCTGCTCGGGCAGCAGCATCTGCATCTCGCCCATGTCGGCCATGCCGCGCTCGCCCATCAGCATGTAGTCGGGTGCGGCGCGCTGGATGCGTCCGACCAGCCCGCGGTGGTCGATGCCGATCATGGTCGGTACGTCGTGACCCATCGGGTTCATCGTGTGGTGGCTCTTGTGGCAGTGGAAGGCCCAGTCGCCTTCCTCGTCGGCGATGAACTCGATCTGACGCATCTGACCCACGGCGATGTCGGTGGTGACCTCGGGCCAGCGCGAGCCCGGCGGGGTGGGGCCGCCGTCGGTGCCGGTGACCTCGAACTCGTGGCCGTGCAGGTGCACCGGGTGGTTGGTCATGGTCAGGTTGCCGACCCGGATGCGCACGCGGTCGTTGTGGCGCACGTTGAGGCTGTCGATGCCGGGGAAGGCGCGGCTGTTGAAGGTCCACAGATTGAAGTCGGTCATGGTGTTGACCTTGGGCACGACGCTGCCCGGGTCGATGTCGTAGGCGCCCAGCAAAAAGCAGAAGTCGCGGTCGACCTCGTTGATCGCCGGATGCGCCTCCTTCGGGTGTGTGACCCAGAAGCCCATCATGCCCATCGCCATCTGCACCATCTCGTCGGCGTGCGGGTGGTACATGAAGGTGCCGGGCCGGCGCGCGACGAACTCGTAAACATAGGTCTTGCCGACCGGAATCGCACGCTGGTTGAGCCCCGCCACGCCGTCCATGCCGTTGGGCAGGCGCTGGCCGTGCCAGTGAATCGAGGTGTGCTCGGGCAACTTGTTGGTGACGAAGATGCGCACGCGGTCGCCTTCCACCACCTCGATGGTCGGGCCGGGGCTCTGGCCGTTATAGCCCCACAGGCGCGCGACCATGCCGGGCGCGATCTCGCGCTCGACCGGCTCGGCGACCAGATGGAATTCCTTCACGCCGTTGTTCATGCGCCATGGCGCGGTCCAGCCGTTGAGCGTGACGACCGGGTTGTAGGGGCGGCCGCTGTCGGGCATGCGCGGCGGCGCGGTGGCGGCGGAAGTCTGGATTTCCGGCTCGGGCAGACGCGCCAGCGCCGACTTGCCGACCGCAGTGGTGGCGACGGCGCCGAAGGCGGCGCTGCTGAGAAATTTGCGTCGATCCATGTTCAGTGGCCTCCCGTATTTCCAGAAGCGGCACTGCTGCCGCCGGACTCGGGGCCGGCGTACTCGCCGCCGGCCAGCACGTTCTGCAGTTCGGTGTGCGCGAGCCAGAAGCGGCCCAGCGCGTCATGTGCGGCGGTGCGTGCCATGGCCTGCGCCGCCGCTCCGTCGAGCACCTCCCAGGTGCTGGCGAGCATGCCGTTGTAGCGCAGCAGGGTTTCGTCCTGCAGCGCGTCGGTGAGCGGCACAACGCGCGCCTGCGCCTCGCGGGCGAGGGTCCAGGCGTCGTGGCTGGCCAGCCACGCGGCGCGCACGTCGTTGCGAATGCGCACGGCGAGCTGCTCGGCCGTGGCGATGTCGCGCGCAGCGGCAGCGGCCTCGTGGCCGACCGACAGGCGGCGCAGGTCGACCATCGGTGCGCGCGCGGGCAGTGTGTCGAGCCCGGTGTCGGCGGCCGGCAGTTCCGCTGTCACGGCCTCGCGCCAGACCTGAAGCGAGCGTTCCGGCATGCCGCGTTCGGCCCAGCGCGCCTCGCGCGCGGCCAGTGGCAGTTCGGGGTGGTTTTGCAGCGCACGGGTCTCGAGTCCGTCGAAGGCCGGGGGCGCGTCGGGCAGTGCCGGCAGGGCGTCGGGCAGGCGCAGCGTATCCGCCGCCTCGCCCCACAGGCCGAGCAGGCTCGCCAGTTTCGCACGCGCCACGTTCGCGTCGGTGCGGGCGTCGACCAGTGCGGCCAGCGCGTCGGCACGCGCCAGGCGCGAGCGCAGCAGGCGGTCCTGGCTCCAGGTGCCGGTACGCGTCATGCGCGTGGCCAGCTCGTCGCCGGTGTCGACCGCCTCGAAAGCGCGTGTGGCTTCGGCCAGTGCAGTCTGAGCCACGACTGCACCGATCCAGGCGCGATACACGTCACGCGCCAGTTCGCGTGTCGCCGCGTCGGCATGCCGGCGGTCGAGCTCGCTGGTCGCCGTGGTGGTGGCCAGATCGGGACGCGCGGCCAGCGCCATGCGTACTGCGGTGCCCGGCGTGAGCGCTTCGCCGGGCGGTACGTCGGCCGCTTCGGTCTGCGGCAGGTTGCGCGCTTCCCAGCGCAGCACGTCCATGTGGCCGCGTGGCATCGCGCCGACGCGATCGTTGGCCTCGCGCCAGTCGTCGGCACCCAGTGCGGGCAGATCACTGGCCGGTCCCGGCAGCGGCGCGATGCGCGGCGGCGGCACCGCTGCGGCCGGATCGTAGGGCGGGGCGGCGTGGGCCGCCGCACCGAGTGCGGCGGCGAGCGCGGCCACGAGCATCCGTGTCCTCGTCATGCGGGTCTCCTGTGGGGTGAATGCATGCGGCCGTGTACTCCCGACCGCTGCTGCATTGTTGCAAGCCCCCACCGACCCGGGCCTGACGCGAAGATTACAATTTCGTCAGTTTTCCTCGTTGCGTCCGGCCGCGCTGAACAGCTCGCGCAGGATGCCGCATTCGGCCGCGCTGCGGTGGGTGCCGCAGCAGCCGCGCAGCGTCTCGAGCTGGGCCTCGAGGCGGCGCAGCGCTTCGATGCGCGTTCGAACGCGGCTCAGTTGCGTGTCGACAAGACGGTCGATGTCGCCGCAGTCCGCTTCGGGCCGGTCGACGAATTCGAGCAGGCGGGCGATGTCGGCCAGCGCGATGTCGAGCGAGCGGCAGTGACGCACGAAGGCCAGCCGCTGCAGGTGTTGCGGCCCGTAGCGGCGCTGGCCGGCGTCACTGCGTTCGGGGCGCGGCAGGAGGCCGAGGCGTTCGTAGTGACGCACCGATTCGACCGAGATGCCGGTCGCGTGCGCGAGTTCGCCGATGCGCATGGAAGTCCTCCGGGTTGACCCTGCAACGATTGCAGGGTGTGTACTGCAGGCTCGCAAATCCCACAAGGAGTTCCCGATGGCCGGATGCTGTGATGCCGGATGTGGCACCCGCACGGCGGTGAGCCCGCGCTTTCGTCGCGCGCTGTGGATCGCGCTGGTCGTCAATGCGGTCATGTTCGTGGTGGAGATCGTCGGAGGCTTGCGCTCCGGGTCGGTATCGCTGCTCGCAGACGCGGTCGATTTCGGCGGTGACGCCGCCAACTACGGCATTTCGCTGGCCGTGCTGTCGATGGGGCTGGCCTGGCGTTCGCGCGCGGCGCTGATCAAGGGCGCGACGATGGCGACCTTCGGTGTATTCGTCATCGGCAAGACGGTGTGGGCAGCGCTCAATGGCGTGCCTCCCGAGGCGTTCACGATGGGCGCGATCGCGGTACTCGCGTTGGCCGCCAACGCCGGCGTCGCCCTGTTGCTGTACGCCTATCGCGACGGTGACGCCGACATGCGTTCGGTCTGGCTGTGCAGCCGCAACGACGCGATCGGCAACGTCGCCGTGCTGCTGGCGGCGGTCGGCGTGTTCGGCACCGGCAGCCACTGGCCGGATCTGCTCGTAGCGGCGCTGATCGCGGGGCTCGCGATCACGTCCGGGCTGGCGGTGATCCGCCAGGCGCGTGGCGAACTGGCGAGCGCGCTTTCCCGGTCGGCCGCCTGACCGGCGGATTACATCTTCGTCAGCTTCGCGGACGCCGCCGTGAGGCTGGCACAATGCCTTCGAAACGCGAAAGGCAGGGGCGATGAAGATCCTGATCGTCGAGGATGAACCCAAGACCGGCGACTATCTGCGCCAGGGGCTGACCGAAGCCGGCTTCGTCGTCGATCTGGTGCGCGACGGCCTGGACGGCCTGCATGCGGCGACCACCGCCGAGTACGACCTGATCGTGCTCGACGTGATGCTGCCGCGGCTCGACGGCTGGGGCGTGCTCGAGACATTGCGCCGCGGCGGGCGTGAATTGCCGGTGCTGTTCCTGACCGCGCGCGATCAGGTCGAGGACCGCGTGCGCGGGCTGGAGCTGGGTGCGGACGACTATCTCGTCAAGCCCTTCGCGTTCTCCGAACTGCTCGCGCGCGTGCGCACCTTGCTGCGACGCGGGAGAGCCAAGGAACCCGAAGTGTTGCGCGCGGCCGATCTGGAACTGGATTTGCTGCGCCGTCGCGTGCTGCGCGGTGGTTGCCGCATCGACCTGACCGCCAAGGAGTTCGCGCTGCTCGAGTTGCTGTTGCGACGTCAGGGCGAAGTGCTGCCGCGTTCGCTGATTGCCTCTCAGGTGTGGGACATGAATTTCGACAGCGACACCAACGTCATCGAGGTCGCGGTGCGGCGTCTGCGCGCCAAGGTGGACGACCCCTTCGAGCCCAAGCTGATCCGCACCGTGCGCGGCATGGGCTACGTGCTCGATGCGGACGCGACCGCATGAAGCCGCGCCTGTCGCTGACCGCGCGCATTGCGTGGGTTTTTGCGCTGTTCGCGGCGCTGGTGCTGGCGATGGTCGGCTTCGTCATCGAGCGCGCCGTCGCACTGCATTTCGATGATCTCGACCGCCACGATCTGGGCGCGCATGTCGCTGCGGTGCGCAACCTGCTTTCGCGCACCGATTCCGAGGAACGCTTCGACGCGCTCGCCGCCCGGCTCGATGACGTCCTGGTCGGACACGAGATGGTCGCGGCACGCATCCATGGAGCCGACGGTACGCCGCTGTATGCGCTGCGCGCCGGGGTGTTCGACCACATGCCGCCGGTGGCGGACGAAGGCGGCTTGCGGCGCTGGCGTCACGACGACCATGAATACATTGCGCGCGACGCGCTCTTCGATGTGCCGTTGGCCGCGCCGCGCCGGGTGGAGGCGCTGATCGCGCTCGACATCACGCATCACACGCACTTTCTCGACATGGTGCGCAACCGTCTGTGGCTGGCGATCTCGCTGGCGGCGCTGGCCGCGGCCGCGCTCGGCTGGTTCGCCGCGCGGCGCGGTCTGGCGCCGCTGCGTCGCATCACGGCGACTGCGAGCGGGCTGTCGGCCGCACGTCTGGACGAACGCCTGTCGCTGCACGACGCACCGGCCGAGGTGCAGGCGCTGGTCGAGGCCTTCAACGGCATGCTCGATCGCCTCGAAGAGGCGTTCCGTCGTCTCGATGCGTACTCGGCCGACATCGCCCACGAGTTGCGCACGCCCGTGTCCAACCTGATGACGGCCACCGAGGTGGCGCTCACGCGCGCGCGCAGCGCCGAAGAGTATCGCGACACGCTGCACTCCAATCTGGAGGAGTTCGAACGCATGGCGCGCATGATCTCGGACATGCTGTTCCTCGCCAAGGCCGATCAGCGCCGCCTGCCGCGCGCCGCCGAGGCGGTGGCGCTGGCGGACGAGGCGCAGGCGCTCGCCGAGTTCTACGAGGCGCTGGCCGAGGAGCGTGGCGTGGCGATCCGGGTGAGCGGAGCGGCCAGCGTGACCGGTGATCGGCTGATGCTGCGCCGCGCGCTATCCAATCTGCTGTCGAACGCCTTGCGCCACGCGCGCAGCGAAAGCTGCATCGACATCGTGATCGCGTCCGATGCACGCCACGTGCGGCTGTCGGTCGCCAACGCGGGCGAGGACATCGCGCCCGATCGCGTCGCCAACCTGTTCGAGCGTTTCCACCGCATCGAGGGCGAGCGCGAGCGCCACGGCGAGGGCGCCGGGCTGGGCCTGGCGATCACGCGTTCCATCGTCGAGGCGCATGGGGGTCGCATCGAAGTCGAATCCGTCGATGGCCTGACCCGCTTCACACTGCATCTGTCTCGCGCGCAGACGGAACCGAAAGCCGTCGTTACGGCTCCATGACCATCCGGAGGAAAGAAAATGAAATTCACGATCCCGTTGCCTCTCGCTGCGTTTGCGCTCGTCGGTGTGCTGCTGACCGGCCCTGTGCTGGCTGCCGGCGAGGAACTCGTCGTCTACAAGGACCCGAACTGCGGTTGCTGTGGCGCGTGGGCTACACACATGCGCGAGCATGGATTTGCCGTACGCGAAGTCGCCACGCAGGAGATGGGGCTGGTCAAGAGCGAAGCCGGCGTGCCGCGGGCACTGGGCTCTTGCCACACGGCGACGGTCGGCGGTTACGTCATTGAGGGGCATGTTCCGGCCGACGACGTGCGTCGCCTGCTCGACGAGAAGCCTGCATTGGCGGGGCTCGCCGTACCCGGCATGCCGCAAGGCTCGCCCGGCATGGAAGGGCCGTATCCGCCGCAGCGCTACGAGGTGATCGGCTTCGATGGCAAGGGCGGAACGAAGGTGTATGCTCGCCACTGATTCCGATTCATCCATTGCGGGTATGTAATGAGTGATCGTCCTGTTCGTGGCCGTGCGGTTCTCGCCGGCCTTGCCCTCGTACTCTCGGCCTGCGGCGAGCGCTGGCCCGACGACGGCATCGATCCGCGCAATCCGGCCAAGCTCGCCATCGGCGAGGAGGTCTACATGGAGCACTGCGCCGTCTGCCATGGCGACAAGCTCCAGGGTCAGGCGGACTGGCGCCAGCGCCGCGCCGACGGCCGCCTGCCCGCGCCGCCGCACGACGCCAGCGGCCACACCTGGCACCACTCCGACGAGGAACTGTTCGCGATGGTGCACGACGGCCTCGTGCCGCCACTCGCGCCCGAGAGCTACCAGAGCGACATGCCGGCCTACGGCGATGTCCTCTCCGACGACGAAATCCGCGCCGTCCTGGCATACATTCAGAGCCGCTGGCCCGAGGAAGTGCGCGCCATGCGTCGTGAAATGCTGGAGCGGCGCGCCGCACGCTGAACGCCTGGTGGCGGTTGGCGCCTTGCCCCGCCGCCACGCAAAACGGACGCGCAAGCGACACAAGCGTGCCGCGTTGCGCGTCCGTCGGACAAGGCGGCCGCGGCCGCCTGCAAGCCTTGTGGAGATCAGTTCATCATGCTCTCGACACGCTCGCGCAGTTCGGTGTCGGACTGCAGCGCGATGGCGATGCTGTTGTAGGTCTCCACTTCGAGGCCTTCCTCGTTGACCGACTCGACCATCTTCTCGACGGCTTCGTTCTGCAGCGTCGCGGCCTGCTGCGGGTCGGAGACCTCCTGCAGACGCTCCGAGTACTCCGAGCGGATCGATTCGATCGCGGGCTGGACGTCGGCGAACTTCTGGATCTCCTCGTCGGAGAAGCTCGTCTGCGCCGGAGCGGGTTGAGCTGCCGGCGGTGCCCCGGCGTTGCCCTGCTGCGGAGCGCCTTGAGCCATCGCCGTCGAGGCGCCAAAGGCGAGCATCAGGGCGAACATCAGGGGAGTAAGTTGCTTCTTCATGAAACCTCCTTTTCTATGGGTTGCGCCTGACCAAGTGCGAGGATCGTGCCAGTTTTCAGCGCCGGCAAGAATGGTCATTGAAAACAATGGCATGACGCTACTCCGATCGATTCTTTAGGTGTATTGCCGATTTGACCGGGCATTGTTTGGTGTGTCATTTTGGCGCATGTGCCAACTCAGTCATGAGTCATTGCGATGAAGATTCCGGTACTGCCGGGCAGCCTGCGCAGCGTGCTTGCGCTACAGGTCGCGTTGCCCGTGCTGGCGATCCTCGCGGCGATCCTCGCGATCTCGCTGACGGCCCTCGGACAGTTCGTCGAGAACCGCATGCAGCGCGATCTGCAACTGGTCGCTCGCGCCATCCACCTGCCGGTGATGCAGGCGCTCGCGCGCAATGATCTGGAACAGTTGCAGAGCAACCTCGCCTCGGTGTTCAGCATGGGCGAGGTCTATGGCGCCTACCTGTTCGACGGTGAGGGGCGGCGGCTGGTCAGTTTCGGGCGCGAGCGCCCGACACGCGCGCAGGCGGGTGACGCGCTCAAGCTCTCGCGCGAGGGGCAGTTCGAGCAATACGAGAACATCCGCGGGCAGAATGTGTACTCGTTCTTTCTGCCGTTGTTCGACGAGATCGGCCAGCCCGACGGTCTGCTCCAGGTCACGCGCTTGCGCAGCGACTTCGATCAGGCGATCACGCGCCTGACGGTCGGCACCTGGGTGGGATTCGCGTTTGCCGCGCTGCTCATCCTCGTCGCGCTGTCGATGGGGCATCAGCGCGCCATCGGGCGGCCGCTGGCGCAACTGGTGGGCAGCATGCAGCGCGTCGAGCGCGGCGAGCGCGAACACCGTGCCGAGGAGCAGGGGCCGCGGGAACTGCGCCAGCTTGCCCGTCGCCTCAACGAGATGCTCGATGCGATCCGCGACGCCGAGGCACAGGCCGAACGCCAGCGCACCGAGAACGCGCGCATCGAGGCGCAGCTGCGGCGCAGCGAGACGCTGGCGGCACTCGGTCAGCTCTCGGCCGGCGTCGCCCATGAGCTGGGTGCGCCGCTGTCGGTCGTCGACGGCCGGGCACGTCGTCTGCTGCGCGTGGCGACCGACGGCGAGGGTGCGACCGAGTTGCGCGAGATCCGCGAGCAGGTCGCCCGCATGACCTCGATCATCGAGCAGTTGCTGGCCTTCGCGCGCGGTTCGCGCGCAGAACATCGGCAGCTCGACGTCGGCGCGCTGGTCGAGCGTGCCACCGCGCTGTGTGCCGACGAGGGGCCGACGCCGCGCATTGAAGGTGGCCCCGATGCGCGTGTGCGTGGCGACGCGTTGGGGCTCGAGCAGGCGCTGGTGAACCTGGTGCGCAACGCGCGCCAGGCGCGGCCTGGCGGCGAGGTCTCGATCACCTGGCGCGAACAGGGCGGGCGCGTCGTGATCGTGGTCGACGACGATGGGCCGGGCGTGCCCGAGGCCGAGCGCGCGTGCATCTTCGAACCCTTCTTCACGACCAAGACGCCGGGCGAGGGCACCGGCCTGGGGCTGGCCATCGTGCAGCGCGTGGTGCGCGAGCATGGCGGCGAAGCGCGCGTGAGCGCTTCGCCCGCCGGCGGGGCGCGCTTCGAACTGCATCTGCCGCGCGATCACGGACGGGAGGCCACCGATGCCTGAGCGCGCGCTGATCCTGGTGGTCGAGGACGATGCCGCACTGTCGCGACTGCTGGTCGACGAACTCGAGGCCGACGGCGCGCGCGTCGCGGCCTTCGCCGAACTGTCCGGTGCGCGCCACTGGCTGGCCGATCACCGCCCCGCGCTGGTGGTCACCGACTTGCGCCTGCCCGACGGCAACGGCATGGAACTGGTGCATGAACTGGCCGGCGCCGAGGCGCGTCCGGCGATCATCGTCGTGACCGCCTTCGGCAGCGTGCGTCAGGCGGTCGAGGCCTTGCAGGCCGGCGCCGACGATTTCCTCACCAAGCCCCTGGATCTGGACCATTTCCACATCTGTGTGGAGCGCGTGCTCGAGACGCGCCGCCTGCGCGACGAGGTCGCGCAGTTCCGCCGCCTGTCCGGTGCCGGTGACGATTTTCACGGCCTGTTCGGGCGCAGCGCGGCGATGCGCACGCTGTTCGATCACATCGGCGTGGTCGCGCGCGCGCACGGCCCGGTGCTGATCAATGGCGAGAGCGGCACCGGCAAGGAACTGGTGGCGCGCGCCATTCACGCCGAGAGCGAGCGCGCCGACGGGCCCTTCCTCGCCGTCAACTGCGCGGGCGTGCCGCAGGAGCTGATGGAGAGCGAGTTCTTCGGCCACGCCTCGGGTGCATTCACCGGCGCGCGCGTCGCGCGCCGCGGCCTGCTCCAGCAGGCGCACGGCGGCACGCTGCTGCTCGACGAGATCGGCGAGATGCCGCTGGCGCTGCAGGCCAAGATGCTGCGCGCGCTGCAGGACGGATCGATCCGCCCGGTGGGACAGGACACCGAGGAACAGGTGGACGTGCGCATCGTCGCCGCGACTCATCGCGACCTGGCGCAACGCGTCGCCGACGGCGACTTCCGCGAGGACCTGTACTACCGGCTGGAGACCTTCGCCATCGACGTGCCGCCGCTGCGCGCGCGCGGCGACGATGTCGAACTGCTCGCGCAGCGCATCCTGGCGCGCTGCGCTGCGGCGCAGAACAAGCCGGTGCGCGGCTTCTCGCCCGAGGCGCTGGCGCGCCTGGCGGCGTATCCGTTCCCCGGCAACGTGCGCGAACTGCAGAACGTGGTCGAGCGCGCCGTGGCCTTCGCGGCTGGCGAGCGCGTCGAGGTCGCCGACCTGCCGGCGCGTCTGGCCAGCGACGCGGCGCCGGCAGCGTCGACGGATTCCGTCCCGCGCGGCGACGGCGGTCTGCTCGACGGCGCGGTGCTGCCCACCCTCGACGAGGTGCAGAAGCGCTACGTGCGTCGTGTGCTCGACGAGGTCGGCGGCAACCGCCGCCGCGCCGCCGCGCTGCTCGGCATCGGACGGCGCACGCTGTATCGCTGGCTCGACGGCGAACGCGAGGCGGACTGAGCGCGTCTTATTTGACGATGCGCCCGACGGTGTCGAGATAGGCGTTGCCGTATTCGATGACTTCGTCGCGCTTGAGCCCCTCGCTGTAGAAGTGCATCGATTCCAGGTCGTCCGCGGCCACCGCCAGCGCCTCGCGCACGTCGGCCAGCGCCTCCTCCAGCGTGTAGCTCAGGCTGTGGATGTCGTGCATGTCGTATTCGCCGACCTTGCCGGCGAGCAGTTCCCTGAGTTCGGCGTTGGTCTCGCGCAGCAGGGTCAGCGCCTCGTCCAGGTCGGCCGCCTGCTTGCCCTGGTAGTGCGCGACGCGCTCGGGCACCTTTTCGTCTGCGAAGGCGGCAGGGCTGAGGGTGAGGGCGATGGCGACGGTGGTCAGTGCGAGGATGTTCTTCATGTCGGTTCTCCTTGAATCGAAGTTCACTGCGGCAGCACTTCCAGTGTGACGGTATAGGAAGCGCGACGGTCGGCGCCGCCCAGCGAGGCGGCGGTGTCGGTGATCGAGGCGCTCAGGTAGTACATGCCCGGAGCCGGCCAGGTGACGGTGACGCGGCCGTGCGCATCGGTGACCAGTTCGGTCCTGTCGAGCGCGTCGCGATAGCGTGCGCCGCCCGGCAGGATGGCAAGCCTGACCCCGGCTGCGGGCTGGCCGTCGAGCGCGAACATGAAGGTGGCGGCCTCGCCTGCATACAGGTCGTTCGGATGCGTGACCGGCAGCATCTCGAGTCCTTCGCCGCTGGGCCGGATGTCGGTCGGGCTGCCGACCGTGACGAAGGTCTCGATGCGCCCGGCCGTCTCGCGCACGCTCAGCTCGTGCGCGTCGGCCGGTACGCTGGCGGCGAAGTCGGCACGCGGGCCGCGCCAGCGCTTGCGCTCGTCACCTTCCTTCCACATCGCCATCACCCCGGCATTGATCACCGCCAGGCGATAGGTGCCGGATTGCTCCAGGTGGGCGTCGAACACGGTACGCAGTCGTCCCGGCTGCAGGTTTTCGGGCATCACTTCGCTGCCGTCCGGCGCGGTGATGACGAGGTTGTCGGTGATGCGCAGCGGACGGTAGTTGAAGTGGAAGGTGTCGTTCGACACCGCGCCGTCCACGGTGACGTAGCCGGTGTTGGACAACACCGTGGAGGAGGGCAGCAGCCACACCTCGTGGGCGAGGGACAGCGGCGCGGCCAGCGTTCCGGCGATGGCGGCGAGAGCGATGCGGTTGCGCAGTTTCATCGAAAGTCCTCTTTCGGAAAGGTTCAGGGGATCAGCTCGACCGCGATGCGGCCGAGTTCACGTTCGCCATCGGCGTCGAGTCGCGACGCCTGGGTGGGTGGCCACTGCAGTGGCACGCTGACGACCTCGCGGCCGCCGTGTTCGCGTGCGGCCTCGACCACCAGGCGGTACTCGCCGGCGGCGAGCATGCCCAGCGGCGCGCTGCCGGACGTGAAGGTGAGCGCGTGTGTGCCCGGGTTGCGCGTGGCCGAGGTCATGCCGTCGACCGGCACCGTGATGTCGCGCCCGATGCGGCGCCACCACTGGCGCAGGTCCTTGAGCCAGGTCTTGCCCTCGTCGTCGCGCATGCGCAGGTCGTACCACAGGGCGAGCCTGGCCGCGACGCTGTTGTCCGGGCGCTCCAGCCACGCCGCGACATACGGACGGCGATAGTCGGAAACCTCGATCCGCGGCAGTTCGACTTCGACGCGCAGTTCGGCCGCGGCGGCAAGACCGGGCAGCAGTGCGCACAGCAGGGTCGGAGCAATGCGTTTCATGTCGGGGTGAATCCCTTCAGTGGATGAACAGCAGGATCAACAGGGCCGGCAGCAGTGCGCCCACTGCGACCACCGGCCACACCATCGGCCGGTTGCGCGCGTGCAGCCACAGGATCGCCAGCCCGGTCAGCGAGAACACCAGGCAGGCCACCGAAAACAGGTCGATGAACCAGCTCCAGGCGATGCCGGTGTTGCGTCCCTTGTGCAGGTCGTTGAGCCAGGCCACCAGCCCGCGGTCAGTGCGTTCGTACTCGAGCGTTGCACTCGCCAGATCGATGGCCAGCCAGGCGTCGCCGCCCGGACGCGGCAGTGGCAGGTAGATCTCGTCGACCGACCATTCGGCCGCTGTGGCCGGAATGTCGCGGCCTAGCGCCTCGCCGATCGTGCGGCGAAGTGCTCGCGGCAGCGGCTGACCATCGCTGGCCGAGGCTGCCTCGCGCGTCAGCGCAGCGGCGAGTTCGTCCGGCAACGCCTGCGTCACGCGCACCGTCTCGGCCTTGCCGACGATGCTGCCGGCGTGGTTGAGCGTGATGCCGGTGAGCGCGAACAGCAGCATGCCGACCAGACACAGGGCGGAACTGATCCAGTGCCAGCGGTAGAGCTGCTTCATCCAGCGCGCACGCGCGGATTGCCTGCGTGCCGGGGCCGGGGCGGAGCCTTCGGCGGTGGTTTCGGTCATCGTCATTCGCGGTATCGGCGAACCCGCGCGCCGCGCGGCATCGGCCCGGTTCAGAAGCGGTAATTGGCGGAAATCCAGAAGCTGCGCGCCTTGTCCTTGTTGTTGTAGTCGTCCAGCGCCTGCCAGCCGTCGTCGCAGCCACGACCGCCGTCGCAGCGGGCCCAGCGGTAGGACGTGAAGTCCTTGTCGAGCAGGTTGTTCACGCGGCCGGTGATCGTGAAGTTGTCGTTGACCCGATACACCGCGCCGAGGTGGAACACCTCGTAATCCTCGTAGTGGGCGGCGCGGCCGTTGATCTGGCCGCGGTAGCGTTCGGAGCGGGCCTCCATGGTGAGAAACACGAGGAGGTCGGCGCGCGCCTGCCAGTCGAGCGTGGCGTTGAGCATGTGCTTTGCCGTGTTGGTCAGCGGCATGCCCTTGTCGGCACCGGATTTCTGTTCGCTGTCGGTGAAGGTGTAGTTGCCGCGCAGCGCCCAGCGCTCGGCGATCTGCCAGCGCCCGGCCAGCTCCAGGCCGCGGATCACCGCCTTGTCCACGTTGATCACCTGGGAGAAGCTGTCGTAGCCCAGATCGAGGTAGTCGCCCAGATTGACGCAGGGGCGCACGCCGCCGGTGAGCTCGCAGCTCTCGGTGGCCTCGCCGCGCATGATCTTGTCCTTGAAGTCGTTGTGGAAGATCGTGGCGTTGAAGCTGTGGCGCGCCGGGTGATTCCAGTAGACGGCGAACTCGCTGTTGATGCTGGTTTCCGGCTTCAGATCCGGGTTGCCGGCGAACGGAATCGTGCCCTGACCGCCGAAGCCGGTGATGCCGTCGTACAGGTCGGTGGTCTTGGGCGTCTTGTAGCCGGTGCTCACGCCGCCCTTGAGCGTCCACAGCGCATCGACCTTGTAGACGCCGTACAGTCGCGGCGAGACCTGGCTGCCGAAGGTGTCGTGGTCGTCGTAGCGCACGCCGGCGGTGAGCGTGAAGGCGTCGGTCGGCATCCAGTTGTCCTCGACGAACACCGACCACATCTGGTGCTTCTGGGTCTCGCCCGGCGAGCCGTCCTCCATGCCGAACACGCTGTCTTCGAGTTCGCCGTCGATGATCTGGCCGCCGACGACGAACAGATGGTCGCCACCCAGCCCGGTGAGCGGCAGGTCGAGGCGGCCGTCGAGCGTGTACTGATTGCTCTGCAGGGTGCGCTTGGGGCGCGGCAGGAAGATGTCCTCGATCTGGTTGCGCTGCGCATCGCTCAGATCGCTAAAGTCGACGTCACCCCAGTCGCTGCGCAACTGGTCGAGTTGCTGTCGCTCGGCCACCGTCAGCGGCAGGGTGCGTCCCTTGTTGTCGGACTCGACGTAGGACAGGGCGACGAAGCTCGTGCCGAAATCCCAGCGACCTTCGTGGCTGAGCGACCAGGATTCGCGCGTGAATTGCTGGTCGGCGCCGTAGCCGGCGCGACTGGCGCTCCACAGGCGTTCGGCGCTGTCGACCGTGCCCAGCGGGAAGGACGGGTTGCCGTCCGCGTCGGTTTCCGGCGCGTTGTCGTATTCCTGCTGCGACGTGTCGTAGTCGAAGCTGATGCGCTGGTTGTCGGTGGGCGTCAGATAGAGACTGAAGCCGAGCGCCTTGTTGGTGTTGTCGACGGTGCGCCCACCGCCGCCGAAGCCCAGATTGCGCTCGCGCAGGTCGCCGTCGGGTGTGCGTGTCGCCTTGTAGCCGGGGTTGGATGCATCGCGGTCATAGACGCTGCCGCGCAGGGCCATCGACAGCGTGCCGGGAATGAGAGGGCCGCGCACGCTGAAGTCGGCGGTGGTCTCGTCGCCGAAGTCGTCATCGGACTGGAAGGTACGGCCGTAGGTCATCGAGCCGGTCCATTCCGTGGCGTCCTTCTTGGTGATGATGTTGATCACGCCCCCCAGCGCGTCCGCGCCGTAGAGCGTGGATGCCGGGCCGCGGATCACCTCGATGCGTTCGATCGCGTCCATCGGCGGGATGTGGTTGAACTGGTTGCCGCCGAAGTTGTTCGGGTAGATGTCGCCGTGGTTGTTCTGGCGCTTGCCGTCGATCAGCACCAGCGTGTAGTCCGAGCCCATGCCGCGCATGCTGATGGTCTTCTGGCCGGTCTTGTCGGAGGTCTCGCCCACGTCCACGCCTTCGAGTTCGCGCACCGCATCGACCAGCGAGGTATAGGGCTTGCGAGCCAGCTCTTCCTTGGAAATGACCGAGATGCTGGCCGGCGCGTCGGTGATCTTCTGCTCGAAGCCGGTGGCGGTGACCACCACATCGTCGAGTCGTCGTTCAGTGTTCTGCGCGAATACGGCAGGCGCGGCGAGGGCGAGTGCGCAGCACAGCGGGCGCAAGGCGAACGCGGGCGGCAGACGCCGCAGGGTTCGGGTCATGGCGGATCTCCGGATCAGTCAATTGTCAGGGCGTGGCTGGCTGACCGGGAGAGCGGGAGGAGGGCCGCGTCCGGAGTGGCTGGCTAGGTTTTCGTGCGAATGATAACAGTTATCAACCGCATCCGATCCATGCTTTCGTGAAATATCTCACGTTCCGAATGTCGTTTTCGCAAGCGTGCAGCCGTGCTGCGGCGGGCGCGATGGCTTCAGTCGGGCCCGGCACGCTGCCAGCCGCCGCCCAGCGCCTTGTACAGGTCCACTGCCGCGGCCAGCCGCGCCAGGCGTTGCTGGGCGAGCTGGTCTTCGGCCTGGAACAGCGTGCGCTGCGCGTCGAGCACGGTAGTCAGTTCGTCCGCGCCCTCGCGATAGCGCAGTTCCGACAGGCGCAGGGTGCGCTCGGCCTCGTCGCGGATCGCGCGTTGCACGGCTTCCTGCTCACGTGCGCGCTCGGCATTGCCGAGCGCATCCTCGACTTCCTTGAGTGAAGTCAGGACCGCCTCTCGATAGGTTTCGACGAGTTCGCGCTGGCGCGAGCGCGCCAGCCCCACCTGGGCGCGCAGGCGTCCGCCGTCGAACAGCGTCTGCGCGAGGCCGGCGGCGAGCGACACGCTGCGCGTCGGGTCGGCCAGCGACAGCAGCGCGGCCGAAGCCAGCCCGCCCGATCCGGTCAGTTGCACCGAGGGCAGCAGCGCCGCGCGTGCGGCGGCCACGTCGGCCTCGGCCGCGGCCAGCCGCGCCTCGGCCGCGGCGATGTCGGGTCGGCGGGTCAGCAGTTCGGAGGGCAGGCCGGGTGCGACCGCGGGCACGCTCAGCGCGGCCAGCGCGCCGCCCGGCGCGTCGAAGCGCTGCGGCGTTTCGCCGACCAGCAGCGCCAGCGCCGACCGGGCCTGGCGCAACTGCACCTCCAGGGGCGTGATCGCGGCGCGCTGTGCGAGCACCGTGGTGCGCTGGCGGCTGAGGTCGAGTGCGGAGGCCGCACCGTTGCGATAACGCACCTCGACCAGATCGAAGAGCCGCTCGGCAGTGGCGAGATTGTCGCGGGCGATCGCCAGCCGACGCTGCAGCGCGAGCGTCTGGAACCAGGCCGTGGCCACGCCCGCGCCCAGCGACAGGCGCGCGCCGACGAAATCGAAGCGGCTCGCCGCCAGGCCCGCTTCGGCCGCGTCCACGCCCGCGGCGAGCCGGCCCCAAAGGTCCATTTCCCAGCGGATCGCGAGTCCCAGCGAAGTGCCGTCAAAGGTCGTCGCCGAGGCGTTTGGCGGGTCGCTGCGCTGGCGGCTGGTGCCGGCGGACAGATCCACACCGGGCAGCAGTGCCGCGCCGCTGCTCTCGAGTGCGAGCGCAGCCTGCACGACGCGTTCGCCCGCGATCGCCAGCCCCGGGTTGGCCGCGCGTGCATCGGCGATCAGCGCATCCAGCGCCGGCGCGTCGAAGCCTTGCCACCACTCGGCGTCGAGCGTCGCGGCGGCCGCTTCGCTGCGCTCGATCCAGGTCTCGGGCAGGTCGGGCGCGGGGCGCGAGGACGGTTCGGTGATCGTACAGCCGGCGAGGGCCAGCGCAGTGAGCGCACACAGCAGCAGACGGGGGTTCATCGTGGCCATCATTCGGAAGCCAGAGCGGTGACCGGGTCGAGTCGTGCAGCCTTGCGCGCGGGCAGGAAGCCGAACACCAGGCCGGTGGCGAAGGCACAGCCGAAGGCCAGCAGCACCGGCGCGAGCGAATACTGGATGGGCGTGCCCAGCCAGGCGATGAGGGCGGCCGTGCCGAGTCCTGCGCCCACGCCGATGACGCCGCCCAGTGCCGAGACGGTCAGCGCCTCGATCAGGAACTGCTGCAGGATGTTGCGCTGGCGCGCGCCGGTGGCCATGCGCACGCCGATTTCGCGCGTACGCTCGGTGACCGACACCAGCATGATGTTCATCACGCCGATGCCGCCCACCAGCAGCGAGATCGCCGCAATGGAGCCGAGCAGGATGGTCATGGTCTGCTGGGTCTCGGACACGCGCTCGATGATGGAAGCCATGTTGCGGATGTTGAAGTCCTCCACGCCTCCGTGGCGCGCGAGTACCGATGCATGAACCGCGGCCTGGGTGGCGTCGATGTCGTGGCCTTCGGCCACCGCCACGGTGATGCTGTTCAGATGGCGCTGGCCGAACAGGCGCAAGCTGCCGGTGGTCCATGGCACGAAGATCACGTCGTCCTGGTCGCGTCCCCAGCTGGTCGAGCCCATCGGCGACATCACGCCGACGATCTGGAACAGCACGTTGTTGATGACGACGTATTCGCCTACCGGATCAGCCGCACCGAAGAGCGCATCGGCGACCGTGCGACCGAGCACCGCAACGGTGGCGTAGCGCGCTTCGTCCTCGGCGCTGAAGAAGGTCCCGCGCGCCACCGGCCAGGTGCGCGCGATGACGAAGTCGGCCGAAGTGCCGTTGGCCGAGGTGCGATGGTCGGCGTTGCCGTGACGCACCGTGGCGCTGCCGCTCATGTCGGGCAGCGCGGCCAGCACGCCGGGTAACTCGCGGATGGCGCGCACGTCCTCGATGGCGAGCGTGGCGGTGACGTCGCGCCCGCGCATGTTCGGCGTGCCGGGGCGCACCGTGAGCAGGTTGGAGCCCATCGCGCTGATGCGGTCGATGACGTCCTGTCGTGCGCCGTCGCCGATGGCCAGCATGGCGATCACCGAGGCCACGCCGATGACGATGCCCAGCAGCGTGAGCACCGTGCGGAAGACGTTGGCGCGCAGCGAGCGCAGGCCGGTGCGCAGGGCTTCGAGCAATTCCCCCGCCGGCGAGCTGCGGTCGACGTGCGGCTCGAAACGCTCGGCGGCGGGTGTCGGATCGCACGGACCCGGATCGGAGACGATGCGTCCGTCGCGCAGTTCGATGATGCGGTCGGCGTGGTCGGCGACTTCGCGGTCGTGGGTGATGAGGATGAGGGTGTGACCGCGATCGGACAGTTCGCGCATCAGGCGCATGACGTCGTCGCCGCTCTTGGTGTCGAGCGCGCCGGTGGGTTCGTCGGCGAGGATGATGCGCCCGCCGTTCATCAGCGCGCGCGCGATCGATACGCGCTGCTGCTGGCCGCCCGAGAGCTGGTTGGGGCGATGGCCGGTACGGTCCGACAGACCCAGTTCCGCCAGCAGTTCGGCGGCGCGCGCATGGCGCTCGGCCGGCGGCACCCCGGCATAGATCGCGGGCACCTCGACGTTCTCGGCTGCGGTTGCGCCGGGAATCAGGTTGTAGCTCTGGAAGACGAAGCCGAAGTCCTCGCGGCGCACGCGCGCCAGCTCGTCCGGACCCAGATTCGACACGTCCTGGCCCATGAAGCGGTAGCGGCCGGCGCTGGGGCGGTCGAGGCAGCCCAGGATGTTCATCAGCGTCGACTTGCCCGAGCCCGAGGTGCCGATGATGGCGACGAATTCGCCGGCATGGATTTCGAGGTCGACACCGGCCAGCGCGACGGTCTCGATTTCGCCGTTGTGGTAGCTGCGCGTGACGCCCGCGAGCGCGATCAGCGGTGCTTGTGACGCGCCCGTCGCGCGCTCGGCGACCTGCGGTTCGGCCTTCATCGTGCCGCCGCGCCCCGGCCCGCAGCGGCGTTGCCGGCGACCACGCGCTCGCCTTCGGCCAGCCCGGACAGCACCTGGACCTCGATGCGGTTGGCAATGCCCGTCTCGATGGTGCGCTCGGCCGTGCGGCCGGTGTCATCGACCACGCGCACCGTCGCCTTGCCCGCCGGGGTTCCGTCGCGCGCACCGCGCATATTGCCTGCCTGGAGTGCGGCGCGCGGCACGACCAGCGCGTCCTCGGCGCGCGCGACGACGAAGAACACCTGCGCGGTCATCTGCGTCATCAACCGGCCGTCGGGGTTGGGTACCTCGAACTGTGCGTTGTAGAGCACCACATTGTTGGTGACCGTCGGCGTAGGGTCGATGCGCCGCAGCTTGCCTTCCCAGCGCTGTCCGCCGCCGCCCAGCGTGGTGAACCATACGTCCATGCCCACCGAAAGGCGCCCGATGTCGGCCTCGGAGACCTGGGTCTCGACGGTCATGGTGGACAGGTCGGCGATGCGCAGGATGGTCGGCGCGGACTGGTTGGCGTTGAGGGTCTGGCCCTGGCGCGCGGTGATCGACACCACCGTGCCGGCCATCGGCGCGACGATGCGCGTGTACTCGAGGTTGGCCTCGTCGGCGCGCAGGCTCGCGTCGGTCTGCTCGATCTGCGCCTCGAGTGCGGCGATCTGGGCCTGCGCGACGCGCAGCGAGGCCTCGGCGTTCTGCAGCGCCTCGCGCGAGGTCGCTTCCTCGGCCATCAGGTTGCGCTGGCGGCGCACCTGAAGGCGGGCCAGATCGAGATTGGCCTCGCGTTCGAGCAACTGCGCGCGCTGGCTGCGCAGCTGCGCGCGGGTCGCCTCGACGCGGCTGGAGAGTACGCGCGGGTCGATCTCGCCGAGTAGCTGGTCGATCTCGACGCGGTCGCCGACTTCGACGTGGATGCGTTCGAGCAGGCCCGAGACCTGCGCGCCGACATCGACGAAGTCACGCGGTTGCAGCGTGCCCGTGGCGGTGACCACGTCCTCCAGGTCGCGCCGCTCCACGCTGGCGAGGATCAGCGCGGCATTGGCGTCGCGGCTGCCGAGCAGCGTATCGCGCGCGAACCAGGCGCCGGCCGCGAGGGCGGCGACGACGCCGAGGACGAGGATCGTGCGCAGGCGGGATGGGCTCATCGGGGTACGGTTCGGCTTGGGGTCAGGGTTGCGAACAGGTCTGAGTGGCGTTGCCAGAATACGTTCGCATGGCCCGGCCGAATGTATCGTATTGAAGCATTGTGGCGCGGTGGGCGGGCGTTCGCGGCCGTCCGCCGTCGTTCAACGCTGCGGCACCGTGATGAACCCCATTTTCGCGATGCCGGCCTCGCGCGCTTCCGACAGGATCTCGGCAAGCAACTGGTAGCGCGTGTCGCGGTCGGCACGCAGGTGCAGCTCGGGCTGCGGGTCCTCGGCTGCCGCTGCGGCCAGCCGTGCGGCCAGCGCCGCGCGCGCGATGGGCTCGTCGTTCCAGTACAGCGCGCCGTCGCCGTCGACGGCCAGCGCGACCGTCTCTGGCTTCTCCTGGGTGGCCTGGCTGGACGCCGCTGGCAGGTCGATCTGCACGCGGTGAGTGAGCAGCGGCGCGGTGATCATGAAGACGATGAGCAGCACCAGCATCACGTCGATCAGCGGCACCATGTTGATCTCGCTCATCTGCGGCGTGCCGCCCTGTTGGTCGAATCCGCCGAAGGCCATCACGCCGCTCCCGTGATCGACGCTTCGGCGTTCTGGTCGCCGGGAATGTTGCGTACGTCGCGCACGCTGGGCGCGCCGCTGGCCAGCCGCGAACCGGTGCAGAACCAGGCGTGCAGGTCATGCGCGAAGGCGTCCAGCTCGGACAGTTCGAGCCGGTTGGCGCGGTTGAAGGCGTTGTAGGCGAGCACCGCCGGGATCGCCACGAACAGGCCGAAGGCCGTCATGATCAACGCCTCGCCGACCGGCCCGGCGACCGCGTCGAGGGTGGCCGTGCCGGAGGCGCTGATGCCGATGAGCGCGCCGTAGATGCCCCATACCGTGCCGAACAGGCCGACGAAGGGTGCAGTCGAGCCGATCGAGGCGAGCACCGTCAGGCCGGATTCGAGCTTTGCCGTGGACAGCGCGATCGATTTGCGCAGCGCACGCGTGATGAATTCGTCCGCGTCGAGCGTGCCGCCCAGCGTGTCCGCCGCGGTGTGGCGACGCAGGTGCTCGGAGGCGGCCACGCCCTGACGCGCGAGCGCCTCGAACGGCGAGGCCGGCGCGGTGCGCGACAGGCGCGTCAGGCCTTCGTCCAGGCTGGCGGCGCGCCAGAACGATTCCACCGCGTCGTCCTGACGACGCGCGCGCAACTGGCGCAGCACGCGCAGCGAGATCAGATACCAGCTCGCCACCGACATCACCACCAGCGTGAAAGCGACGAGCTTGATGACGAGGTCGGACTGTGCCCAGAGGTGGGCGAGTCCAAAGCTTTCTTCGACGGCCATTGCGGTTTATCCCTCCAGTTTGAATACGACGGGTACGAGTACCCAGGCATCGATCTCGCGCTCGCCCTCGCGGGCGGGCACGAAGCGCCAGCGTTGTACCGCGTTGCGCGCGGCCGAATCCAGCCGGTTCGAGCCGGAACTCTCCTCGACTTCGATGTTCTTCGCCTGCCCCTGGGCCGAGACGAAGACGCGCAACAGCACGCGCCCCTCCTCGCGCATCCTGCGCGACAGCGCCGGATAGGCGGGGGGCGGGTTGTCCAGATAGGCCGCGTCGTAGCGCGCATCGGTGACGCCCTGCTGCGACGGCGGTCGCGCGGCCGGTTCGGGGGCCGGTGGCGCTTCGGCCACCGGCGGCAAGGCCGGCTGCGCGCGCGACGGTTCGGTGGGCTTGCGCGGCTCGGGCCGGGGCGATGCCTTGGGTGGCGGCGGAGGCAGATCGGGCATCGCCTCGCGGGCCTTTGCCGTGCGCTGTGGTGGCGGCTCGGGGCGCGGTGGCGCGGACGGGTGCGTCGGCGGCGGCGTGTCGGCCTGACGTCGCGCGTCGGGCATGGATTCGGGCGTCGGCGCGACAGCCGACGGCAGGGTCGCAGCGGGTTCGGCGGGACGCGGCCGTTCCTGCGCGAGCGCGCGCGGCGCTGTTGCGGGCATGGCCTCGGCCAGTTGCATCGGCTCGCTGCCGGTCGGCGCCGCAGGCAGGGGTTCGGCGGTCGGCGCGGGCAGCGGCTGGGCGCGTTCGGGTCGCGGCGCGTTGGCCGGCGCGGGTTGCATCGGTTCGGGCGCGGGTGCGCTCATCGCAGCGGGCGCGGGCGGTGGCGCCGCGGCGACGGCCTCGGGCTGCGGCTCTGGTGGGGGCGCAAGCGTCTCCGGCTGCGGCGGGGGCGGCTCGGGACTTGGCTCGGGCGCGGGGGCCGGATCGGGAAGCGGCACTGGCTCGGGCTCCGGCTTCGCCTGCTGGGCGGCGACGGGCTCGGGCGGTGCGGCAGCCTGTTCGATGTCGCTGTCGGCCGTGACCAGCGAGACCGAGAAGGGGATCTCGACGCGCTCGATCGGCTCCGGCTGAAAACGCGCGATGGCGACCACGCCGGCTGCGTGCAGGGCGATGACCAGGGCGAGCAGAAGGCGACGTTCGCGCTGCGAGCCGTCGATGCGGGATGCGGTGCGACGGTTCATCGGATCAGCAATTCGAGCGCGATCGCGACGACGGTGATGACCACCAGGGTGCGCGGTACGGAATAGGCCACGGGGCGCGCACCACCGCATGGCCGGTCAGCATGGTGGCGATAGGATGCCATTGGTCCAGTTCCCGGTTCGGGTCTCTTTGCATAGCGTGTCGTGAGCGGGAACCGGCGACCGGGATACGGTGGCGCTTTTCAGGCGCCACCGTATTGCCCGCAATCAGCTTTCCGTGCTCATCTGGGATTGCAGATAGTTCTGCAGTCCGACCTGTTCGATCAGTTCGATCTGCGTCTCGAGATAATCGATGTGTTCCTCGGTGTCCTCGAGGATCTTCTCGAACAGTTCGCGCGACACGTAGTCCTTACAGGACTCGCAGTAGGCGACAGCCTCGATCAGGTGCGTGCGACCGCCGGTTTCCACCTTGAGGTCGCCGGCGAGACACTCGGGCACGTTCTCGCCGATCAGGAGCTTGTCGAGATTCTGCAGGTTGGGCAGCCCCTCGAGAAACAGGATGCGTTCGATGAGCATGTCGGCGTGCTTCATCTCCTCGATCGATTCCTCGTACTCGTGCTGTCCGAGCTTGCCCAGGCCCCAGTTCTTGTACATGCGCGCATGCAGGAAGTACTGGTTGATCGCCGTCAGCTCGATGGTCAGCTGACGGTTGAGATGCTGGATGACTTTCTTGTCGCCTTTCATAGTGCCTCCAGGATGAGAGCAGGGGCGACGCTGCCGGCGCGTGCCGGGACGGGGCTCCATGAACGTTCGGCGCGCTTGTCGAGCGCGGAAGCGAGGCAGCGTCGCGCGGACTCCGCGCAGCAGGTGCAGTCGGCCGTCACCCCGAGTTGGTTGCGCAGGTCGCGCATGCGGCAGGCGCCGCGCTCGACGGCCTGTTCGATCTGCTTTTCGGTGACTGCGTTGCAAATGCAAATGTACATCCGGGAGCCTCGCTTGGAAACCGGTTCGCCGCGCGTGGCGGCTGTGCTCATTTGGTCAGAATCAGCTTGCCGCTGCGCGTGGCGCGCAACACGTAGCGCGTGCCGTGATGGTCGATCGCGATGCAGTTGCGACCTTGCAGCAAGCGGGCGCTGGGCAGCGCGGAGCGCCCGTCGCCCGTCGTGTGCTCGTGGCAGGCGTCATCGGGCGCAGGTGCCTGGGCAGGGGCGTGGGCTTGATTCATCGCGGAGTGATCAAACGCAAATGACAATAATTCGTATTAAATAGCAAAGATGAAAACGGGTCAAGTGCCGCGCCACGCACGATTCGGTTCTGCCAGGTAGGTGCTCCGCGATCTGCGAATACCGCCCGCGCAGGAAGCCGCCTCCCGCGGGCGCAGTCCCGATGACGCCGGGGATGTTCAGCGCGCGCGGGTGCGGGCCAGCATCACCGCGCCGATGACGATCATCGGCACGCACAGCCACTGCGCGGTGGACAGGCCCAGCGAGAGGGTGCCGAAGATGCCCGGATCGGGCGTGCGGAAGAACTCCGCGACGAAACGCAGTAGGCCGTAGCCGGCCAGGAAGGCGGCCGAAACCGCGCCCGTCGCGCGTGGGCGCGCCGCAAACAGCCACAGGATCACGAACAGCAGCAGGCCTTCGCCGGCGGCCTGGTAGAGCTGGCTGGGGTGGCGCGGCAGTTCGTCAACCCACGGGAAGATCATGGCCCACGGCAACTCGGCCGGTGCGGGGCGGCCCCACAGCTCGCCGTTGATGAAGTTGCCGATGCGCCCCAGGGCCAGCCCGATCGGCACCAGCGGTGCGATGAAGTCGGTGATCTCCCAGAAGTGGCGCGCATGCGTGCGCCCGTACAGCCACATCGCCGCGAGCACGCCGAGAAAGCCGCCGTGGAAACTCATGCCGCCCTTCCAGATCTTGACGATCTCGAGCGGATTGGCGAAGTAGTACGCCGGCTGGAAGAACAGCACCTCGCCCAGGCGCCCGCCGACGATCACGCCGAGCATGCCGTAGAACAGCAGGTCATCGATGTGCCGCCCTTCCCAGCCCAGATCCGGCCGGCGCCGCGCGTGCACCCGCCCGAGCCCCATGAAGAGCGCGAACGCGGCCAGATACATGAGGCCGTACCAGTGGATGGACACCGGTCCGAGACTGATGGCGACAGGGTCGAAGCGTGGATGGACGAGCATGGTGCGAAGGGGGGGCCGGGGGCTCTTGCGGGTCGCCGCGGGGCGCGGCAACCGGCGTTCTTGACCGGTTTCCGGGCGGACACTAACATGGCCCGCATGAACAGCGAAATCGCGCGCCTCGAGGAACTGGTCGAACAGGTCGTGACCCTGCACGACGCCGGCCGGGCCGAGTTGCGCGCGGCGCGTTCGCGCATCGCCGCCCTCGAGGCGGAAAACCATCGGCTGAGCGACAAGCTCGGTGCCGCCATCGCGCGCCTCGAGTCCCTGCTCGACAAGCTGCCCAGCGCGGAAGGGAACTGACATGGCCGACGACGCGATCGAGATCAGTCTGGGCGGCAAGGAATATCGCGTCGCCTGCCCCGCGGACGAGCGCGACAGCCTGCTCGAGGCCGCTTCACTGCTCGACGCCCGCCTGCGCGAACTGGCCGGCAAGACCGGCGCCACGGGGGAAAAGCTGGCGGTCATGACCGCGCTCAACGTGGCGCACGAATTCATCGAATTTCAGCGCGCCGGCGGGTTTGACATGCCCGAACTCAGGCGTAGAATCGGTGACGTCAATGCACGTTTGGAAGACGCTCTGGCGCGCCAGGAAAAGCTCTTCTGAAGCCGCCAGGCGCGGCGTGCCAAGCTCAATCCCCTGCGGTGTTCGTGGAAGTCGTAGATTCCTTGAACCAATGCTTGAGAGCATGGTTGCTGACGACGAATCCGCTGTGCGAGCGCCCCTAGCCGGGCGCACCTGATGCGGACGTAGAAGCGACCACCCTGAACCCCAGGTTCAGGATGCCCGGCCGACACGGCACAAGCGGGGGGCCAGTTAGTTTCCGGATGACGCTGCAGGCGCTCCGGACGAAAAAGCCCGACCTTCCGGTCGGGCTTTTTCGTGTCGCTGCGCGCCGGCCCCGCTCCGCAGGGCGATCCCCGGTCGCACCCGCGCTAGTCCGGCTGCTGCGGACGCGACCGTGGCAGCCCGGCGTCAGCCAGCGCCCGGGCCAGGTCGGGCGCCTGTCGCCCGAGCGCATCGAATCCATCGGCATCGAGCTCCAGGCACAAGGTATCCGTTGCCGCGATGCCTTGGCACGGACCGAGCAGCGTCGCGCCGGCCTCGAGCGTGGTGGCGTCGCTGGCGGACAGGGCGATGCGACCGCGTCGCACGATGCACAGACCGCCGTCGGCCGCGACCGGCTGACCTCGCGCGTAGTAACGACTCTGCAGGCGCTTGGCAAGAAACGCGATCTGTGTCGGCGGGACCGACGAGTATGGCGAGTGGGTGCACAGGAATTCGATCAGGGGCTGCAGCATCGTGACCGCGGGCGACGGTTCGCGGACTCTGGTACCGGGCATGTCAGGGCTCTTGCTAAGGACCTCGACGGAGTGCTTGCAAGCCTTGTGCCCGTTCGCGCGCGCCGCGTTGCCGCCCATGCGGGCCGGTGAGGGAGCGCGCCGCTGTTACCGGAGGTAGCGCCTGCTACGAAGGGTAACGGGGCAGGCGCGCAAGGCGCTGCGACCCGGCTCGCGGGCATGCGCGGCGCGCTTCGTTGGTGCGTGTGCAGACCCTATAATGGGTCACGTTCGACAGCACGAGGTCATCCGGTGAGCATCGACAGGGAAACGGGATTTGCGGACGTCGGCGAGCGCCGGCCGGTGAAGTTCGAGGAAGGCTGGATCGTGGGCATGGTGCGTCAGCTGGTCCAGCTGCGCAACTACGTCGGACTGGGGCGCAAGCGCGAGGATCCGGTGCGCGACGTCGCCGGACTGGCGCACTTTCTCGACACGCGTGCGAGTTTCGTCGCGCAGACCTCGTTGTATGGCTACCTGCGCACACGCGCAGGGATGCGCTACCCGGAGCTGTTCGACGACGACCCCTTCGTGGTCAGCATCAACATCGCCAAATGGCAGATCTGGCTGGCCTGTCTGTCGGACATCACGGCCTACGCCGGCGTGCAACTCGCGCGACAGCGCGGCGCGAGCGCCGATCAGGTGCGCGACATCGTGCGTGCCGCGCTCGCGGAGGTGCTCGAGCGTACCGGTGTGCCCGAGGAGGCCGGCGAGGCCTTCGCGGACAACGCCGCGCGGGTACGCGAGCGCATCGCCGGCTGCGACTGGTCGGCCTTCGTCGACGAGGAGGCGGCCTTCACCGAGAGTCCCGGTGCGCTCGTCGAGTGGGCGCCCATCGTCGACCACCTCAAGCAGCTCGATGCCGACATCGTGCGCAATTCCGTGCGTTTTCGCTGGCAGGAAGTGCGGCGCGACCTGCGCCGCAGCCTCGATGCGGACGCCGTGCTCAGGGCAGGATCATCTTCAGCAGATACGTGACGCCGAGCGCGATCTCGCTCTCCAGCGGGAAGGACAGCATGCCCATCACCGAGTAGCCGAGCAGCCAGGGCATCAGGTAGAAGCGCGCCATGAAGAAGAACCACGCGACGTAGAGCGGCACCATCGGCGCGATCAGAAAGCCCGGCGTGATCGGTGCGAACAGGCGCAGCAGCGGGTCGGTGACCTGGATGAAGAAGCGGTTGAAGAAGAACTTGCTTTCCTCGGGCAGGAACAGCCGCATGCCGAAGCGACCGATCAGCGTCCACATGATCATGCCGAGTACGTAGTCGAGCGCGATTGCCCAGCCGGGGATTCCTTCGATCATTGGCAAAACTCCGCACACAATCCGGATGAAACGGCCCCGGTTGCGGGGCCGAAAAAAGCCGGGGCGAGTTGCCTCGCCCCGGCTTCGTCATGACACCTTCAGTGCATCAGTGATGACTGACGATGGTGTCGCCGCGCGGGATGCGAACCTCATCCACCATGCGCTGGATTTCCTCGTCCGGCTCCGGCGTGAGCAAGCTTACCACGACCATCGAGACCAGGCTGGCGACCGCGCCGACGATGCCGAAGCGCAGGTGGTCAAGACCCAGCCACGGATCCATGCCCGAGCGCACCGCGATCAGGTAGCCCCAACCGGAGGCCAGGCCGATCACCATGCCGGCGATCGCGCCGGGACGGTTGGCACGCTTCCACCACACACCCAGCACCAGCGGGAAGAACAGGCCGGACATCGCGAAGCAGAAGGCCCAGGCCACCGCCCCGAGAATCCCGGTCAGTTTCAGCGATGCGACGAACGCGCCCAATGCACCGATCACCAGAAGCAGGATGCGTGCCGTGAGCAGACGCTTCTTGGTCTCCGCCTTGGGGTCGATGATCTTGTAGTACAGGTCATGCGACAGGGCGTTGGCGATCGCCAGCAGCAGGCCGTCGGCGGTGGACATCGCTGCCGCCATGCCGCCCGCAGCGACCAGGCCGGAGATCACATACGGCAGACCGGCGAATTCCGGCGTGGCCAGCACGATGATGTCGGCGCGCAGGAAGAACTCGTTGATCTGCAGCATGCCGTCGCCGTTGCTGTCGCGAATGGCCAGCATGTCGATCGCACTCCACTTATTCACCCAGTCGAGCGCCATCACCTTGTCGATGCTCTGCCCGATGATTGCCGTCGGCAGGTTCGGATCCAGCAACTGCAGCTTGCTGAACGTCGCCAGGGCCGGGGCGGTGAAGTAGAGCAGGAAGATGAAGAACAGCGACCAGGCCACCGAGTTGCGCGCCGCACGCACCGAAGGCGTCGTGAAGTAGCGCATCAGGATGTGCGGCAGCGAGGCCGTGCCGATCATCATGCACGCGGTCAGCGTGACGAACTTCCATGCGGCCAGCGCACCTTCGGCAGGCGTCGCGTGCAGCGTGGTGAGTACGCCCAGACCGGCGACCGATTCGGTGGCCTTGGTGCCCACGCCCAGCATCGGCTCGAGCTCCATGATGCGTGCCACCGCGTCGCCGTAGGCGAACTGCGGCACCGGGCCGAAGCCCTGCACGATGGACATCCAGAACACCGGCAGCAGGTAGGCAATGATGAGCACGATGTACTGCGCCACCTGGGTCCAGGTCACCGCACGCATGCCGCCGAGCATCGAGCACACCAGGATGCCGGCCAGACCGAACCACACGCCGAACTCGAACGGGATGCCCAGCGCGCGCGCCGCGATGGTGCCGGTGGCGTTGATCTGTGCCGTCACGTAGGTGAAGGACGCCACCACCAGCACGACGATCGCGCAGAAGCGCGCGAGCTTGCCGCCGTAGCGCGTGCCGATGAAGTCCGGCACGGTGTAGCAGCCGAACTTGCGCAGGTAGGGCGCCATCAGCGTCGCGACCAGCACATAACCACCCGTCCAGCCGACGATGAACGCCATGTAGCCGTGACCGCCCATGAATACGCCGCCGGCCAGCGCGACGAAGGATGCACCCGACATCCAGTCGGCGGCGGTGGCCATGCCGTTGAACACCGGGGGTACCGAACGCCCGGCCACGTAGTAGGCGTCGGCCGCCATGGTTCGTGACAGCACGCCGATGAAGGCGTAGATCACGATGGTGAACATCAGGAACAGCACGCCGATCATGTCGGCGCTCATGCCCAGGGTTTCGAACCAGGCCATCAGCGCGAAGAACGCGAGAAAGCCCCCTGTGTAAATGCCGTAGATCTTCGGGAGATTGTCGACGAACGACTTCCCTTCGAATGAGAACAATGCCATGTCGTCTCTCCCTCAGTCGTCTTCGGCGACGCCGAATTCTCGGTCGATCGCATCCTGCTGCTTCGTAAACAAGAAGAGCTGGACGACGAACACGATGAGCGAACCCTGGGCCGCGAAGTAATAGCCCAGCGGCCAGCCCACGAAGCTGATGTTGTTCAGTGCCGGGGCGAACCAGTGCACGCCGTAGGCGAACACGAACCAGACACACAGATGCGTGATCATCAGGGTTCGCGTGCGATGCCAGTGCGCAACACGATCGTCTGCTGTCATTTGTGTCACGGGACTTCCTCCTTTGATGGTGACGCGCTCTCTTTTCCTGCGGGCGCTGACATGCATACAGCAAGCCGTGTGCCAGTGGAGGGGGCCCGGGATCACGGGGATTGCGCGCGCCGGGGCACGCGCGGTGCGTTACCTGGGGTAACAGGTGTTACGCGGCGTAACGCCTGTCGCGCTCAGCGCGAGTCGGCCCGCGGGCGCGGGATGCCCATGCGCGCGCGCCGCTCCCACAGCGCCTTGCGGCTGATGCCCAGGCGTCGCGCGAGCTCGGTCTCGGTGAGCGTGCCCTGGTGCTCGATGACGAAACGCTGGAAGTAGTCGTCGAGACTCAGCTCGCCGGTGGCGTCGCGCCGGCCGGCCGCCGCGTGCAGTGCGAGCAGCTCCGGCGTGATGGCATCGTCGGCAAGGATCACCGCGCGCTCGATGGCGTTGCGCAGCTCGCGCACGTTGCCCGGCCAGCGATGGCGCTGCAGCGCCGCCAGCGCTTCCGGCGTGAAGGCCGGGCGCGGCTTCTTGATACGCTTGCAGGCCTGTTCCAGATGGAATTCGGCCAGTAGCGGGATGTCGTCGCCGCGCTCGCGCAGCGGCGGCAGGTGGATCTGCATGACTTCGAGGCGGTAGTACAGGTCCTCGCGGAAGCTGCCCTCGCGCACCATCTGTTCCAGATCGCGGTGGGTCGCGGCGACCAGTCGCACATCCACCGTGCGGCTGGCGGTGGCACCGACGCGGCGGATCTCGCCGTCCTGCAGTACGCGCAGCAGACGCGACTGTGCGGCGGTGGTCAGCTCGCCGATTTCGTCGAGGAACAGCGTGCCGCCGTCGGCCGCCTCGATCAGCCCGCGGTGGCTCGAGGTCGCACCCGTGAAGGCGCCCTTCTCGTGGCCGAAGAGCTCGGATTCGAGCAGCGTCTCGGGGATGCTCGCGCAATTGACCGAGACCAGCGGCACGCCCGCGCGCGGGCTCTTGGCGTGCAGCGCGCGCGCTACCAGTTCCTTGCCGGTGCCCGACTCGCCGCGGATCAGCACCGTGGTGTCGGTGGGTGCGACCTTGGCCAGCGTCGCGCACACCTTGGCCATCGCCGGCGAGCGGCCGATCATGCCCTCGATGGGGTAGATCTGTGCCAGGTCCTTGCGCAGATGGTCGTTCTCGCGCTCCAGTCCGCGCTGGCGCAGCACGCGCGCGACCATCATCAGCATCTCGTCGTGATCGAAGGGCTTGGCGATGTAGTCGGCCGCCCCCAGGCGCATGGCCTCGACGGCCGAGCGCACGCTGGCATAGCTGGTCATGATCAGCACCGGCGTCTCGCCCGCCTCGGCGAGCAGGTCGATGCCCTCGCCGTCGGGCAGGCGCAGGTCGCACACGATCAGGTCGAAGCGTGTGTCGCGGCAGCGCTCGCGCGCCTCGCCCAGATCGGCGGCCTCGGCGCAGCGGTAGCCTTCGCGTTCGAGCAGGCGGCGCAGCGCGCCGCGGATCACGGCTTCATCGTCGACGATCAGGATGTGTCTCATGCAGGCGTGGCCTCCGCGGGCAGGCGCAGCGTGAAGCGCGTGCCACGTTCGGGTCGGTTCGCGGCCGAGACCGTGCCGCCATGTTCGTCGACGATGCTGTAGACGACCGACAGCCCCAGCCCCGTGCCCTGACCGGCCGGTTTGGTGGTGAAGAAAGGTTCGAAGATGCGCTCGATCAGCTCCGACGGAATGCCGCGGCCCTCGTCGTCGACGCTGATTTCCACCGTGTCGCCATCGCGTCGTGCCTCGACGCGGATGCGATCGCCTTCGCCTGATGCGTGGATCGCGTTCGACAGCAGGTTCACGAACACCTGGAGCATGCGCTGGGCGTTGGCATGCACCTCGATGTCGGGCGGTACGTGGTTCTCGCAGACGATGCCGCGGCCCTCGCGACCGAGTTGCACCAGGTGGATGGCCTCGTCCACGCACTCGCGCAGGCGCACGGCCTCGCGTGTGGCCGAGGGGTCGTTGCCGGCGTGGGCGAAGGTGATCAGCGACTGCACGATGTCGCTGATGCGCCGCGTCTGCACCAGGATCTGGCGCACGCAGGCGTCCTGTTCGGCCGCATCGGTCTCGAAGCGCAGGTTCTGCGCGAGCGAGGCGATGCCGGTGAGCGGGTTGCCGATCTCGTGCGCCACGCCGGCGGCGAGTCGACCGATCGATGCCAGCCGGTCGTTGTGCGTGACTTCGCTTTCGAGTACATGCAGTTCGGTCAGGTCCTCGACCAGCACCACTGTGCCTTCGATGCCGGCCGGGCCGGTGCCCTCGCCGCCGAGCGACTCGATCGCCGCCTTGTGCAGGTTGATCCAGCGGTCGTGGCCGCGCACGCCGAACTGCAGCTTGTACAGATGGTTCTCGTCGCCCTCGGTGAAGGCGGAGAGCACCCCCTGCCAGGGCGGATCGAGGTCCGCCAGCGTGCGTCCGATCGCCCGGTTGCCGGCAATGCCCGAGATGCGCGCCATGGCCGAGTTCCAGATCAGGATTTCGCCCTCGGGGGTGAGCGAACACACGCCCAGAGGCAGTTCCTCGAGCACCTCGCGGTGATAGCGGCGCAGCGTGTCGAGTTCGGCTGCGAGGCCCTGCAGGCGCACGTTCGAGTGCGCAAGCCGCGCCTCGACGAAGCGCAGACTGTCGGCCAGCGCACGGCGCGCCGGCGGTGCGACCTGCAGGCGGTTGTCCACGATCATGCGCGACAGGGCCGGACCGATCAGGCCTGACAGGTTGCGCTCCAGCCGCTCGCGCAGCCGCCCCAGTTCGGCCGGGCGCGAAGCGTTGTGCGCCAGTCCCAGATCGGAGAGCGCGCGCGCAAGTTCCATGTTCGCCGTCTGCGGCCCGAGCGCCTGCGCCAGTCGTTCCTCGAATTCGCCGACGCTGCGCGCTTCGGGCACGGTGGGTGGCGTCTCGGCCGCGTCGCGCGGACGCATTGCCGCAGCCGCCGCCTGTTCGCGCTCGGTCGGGCGCGTGAGCAGCGAGCCGGCGACGAACAGCGCGCCGTTGATCGACAGCGACCAGAAGGTGGCGAAGGTCCAGCGGTCCTGGCTCGACGCGCCCAGCCAGTGCTGCAGGTTGAAGTCGCTCACCGGCAGGCCGGACTGGAAGAGCAGCGGCAGGATCAGCGAGGTTGCCCACACGCCGATGCCGCCGATCAGCCCGGCCAGAAAGCCCGTGCGCGTGGCGCGCGGCCACAGCAGCAGGCCGGCCAGCCCGGGCAGGAACTGCGTGACCGCGACGAAGGAAATCAGGCCGATCTGCACCAGTCCGTGATGCACCTCGAGCAGACGGTAGAAGCCGTAGCCCATGGCGATGATCACCACGATCAGCGTGCGCCGGCCCCACAGCAGCCAGCCGTACAGGTTCTCGCGCGGCAGCGTCTGCTGCTGGAAGTGTGCCGGCAGGATGAGGTGGTTCAGACACATGCCGGCCAGGGCCAGCGTGGTGACGATCATCATCGCGCTGGCCGCCGACACGCCACCGACGAAGGTCGCCAGCATCAGCCAGCGCGAACCGTGTTCGGCGACCAGGCCGAGCACGTAGTAATCGGCCGACATGTCCAGGTCGGCGGCATGACCGGCCCACAGGACGAGCGGAATCGGCAGGTTGAGCAGCAGCAGGAAGGCCGGGAAGGCCCAGGCCGCGGTCTTGAGCGCACGCGGGTCCATGTTCTCGACGAACAGCATGTGGAACTGGCGCGGCAGCAGGAAGCCGGCCGCGAAGGCCAGCAGGATGCAGGTGAACCACGGCCCCTCGCGCACCGGCGCGTACAGCGCATGGATTGCCGACGGGTGCTCGCTGAGCCAGTGCCCCAGACCGTCGGGACCACCGAACACGCCGAACAGCGCCAGCGCCCCGACACCGAGCAGGGCGAGCAGCTTGACGGCCGATTCGAAGGCGATCGCCACCACCAGACCCTCGTGCTTTTCGCGCGGCGTGATGTGACGCGCGCCGAACAGGATCGCGAACAGCGTGAGCGTCGCGCAAAAGCCCAGAGCCAGCAGGTGCGGCGGCGCTTCCTGCGTGATCACGGCCACCGATTCGGACACCGCCTTGATCTGCAGCGCGATGTAGGGCAGCACGCCGACGAGCATGAACAGCGTCACGACGGTGCCGGTCCACGGACTCGGGTAGCGGAAGGCGAAGAGGTCGGCGATCGACGTGAGCTGGTGTTCGCGCACCAGGCGCAGCAGCGGTGCGAGCATCACCGGCGCGAGCACGAAGGCCAGCGTCACGCCAATGTAGATGGTGAGGAAGTTGTAGCCCTGGATCTGCGCGAAGCCGACGCTGCCGTAGTAGGTCCACGAGGTCGCGTACACGCCCAGCGCCAGCGCATAGACCAGGGGGTGGCGCACCAGCGAATCCGGCAGCCAGCGGTTGTCGGTGGCGTAGGCGACGAAGAACAGCGCCGCCAGATAGGTGACGCCGACCGCGTAGAGGGTGCCGATCTCAGACATCGCGTCGCTGCACCAGGGCGATCAGCACGATCAGCAGCGCCCACAGCAGATAGGGCGTGTACCACGGCAGCATGCCCGAGGCCCACCAGTGCACCCACGGCGACGCGAACATCAAGGTACCGAACAGGAACAGGATGACGATCTTGTCCATCGGCGATCTCCGGATGGCGCTCTGGTGTTACGAACTGTAACATGAGGGCGCGCGTCGAAAAACGACTTTTGCGCGCGAACCGACAGGAGTGGACGCATGAGTTTCGACGTGTGGTGGATGGCCTATCTCGCGCTCGGCGCGGTGGCGGGTTTTCTGGCGGGTCTGCTGGGGATCGGCGGCGGCGGCATGATGGTGCCGATCCTGACCTCGATCTTCGTCGCGCAGAGCGTGCCGCTGGCCAATGTCGTGCATCTGGCGCTGGGCACGGCGATGGCGGTGATGGTGATCACGTCGATTTCCAGTCTGCGCGCGCATCACCGCCTGGGTTCGGTGCGTTGGGACATCGTGCGCATGATCACGCCGGGCGTGATGATCGGCGCCTTCGCGACGACCTTCTTCGCCGCGGCCGTGGCGTCGAAGGCGCTGGCGTTGTTCTTCGCCATCTTCATGGCCTTCATGTCGGCGCAGATGATGATCGACGTCAAGCCCAAGCCCACGCGCGACTTGCCGGGGCCGCTGGGCGTCGGCGCAGTGGGACTGGGCATTGGCGGTATCTCGTCGCTGGTGGCGATCGGCGGCGCGGCGTTGTCCGTGCCCTACATGGTGTGGTGCAACGTGCGTCTGCAGCACGCCATCGGCACGTCCGCGGCGATCGGCTGGCCGGTCGCGGTGGCCGGCGCGATCGGCTATCTGGTCAACGGGCTCGACGTGCCCGGCATGCCCGAGTACAGCATCGGATTCATCTACCTGCCGGCGCTGGCGACCGTCGCCGTGGCGGGCGTGCTGACCGCGCCACTGGGCGCCAAGCTCGCCCACCGCATGCCGGTCAAGCGGCTCAAGAAGGTCTTCGCGGTGTTCTTCCTGCTGCTGTCGGCGAAGATGGTGCACACCGTGTTCTTCTGAGCGTTCAGCGCGTGGCCGGCGCCGATGCCTCCGGGTTGGGCACGACCTCGCCGTTCCATATCGCCACGCCGATCAGGGCCGTGGCGAGCATCGCAAGCGCGAAATAGGCGATCTGCCAGATCCGGCTGGCCGGGCGGCCACGACGCGCCTGCAGGACTGCCATCGCGCCGAGTCCGGCCATCACGAACAGCGCGGCGCCGAGCATTCGGGCATCGGTGCCCGACAGGTGCAGCGCCAGTGAAGGATCTCCGCGCGCCGGCCAGTAGAAATCATCGCCCTGCACCAGCCATGCACCGCCGGTGATGCACAGCAGGATCGCGAAGGCGAGGAACAGGCGCATCAGGGGAAGAGTTCGTCGTCCTGCCCCGGGCGGGCGAGCCCGAAGTGACGCCAGATCGCGGCCGTGGCCACGCGCCCGCGCGGCGTGCGCTGCAGGTAACCCTGCTGGATCAGATAGGGTTCGAGCACATCCTCGATGGTGTCGCCCGCCTCGCCGATGGCCGCGGCGAGGTTGTCCAGGCCCACCGGACCGCCGCCGAACTTCTCCAGCATCGCGCCGAGCAGCTTGCGGTCCATCATGTCCAGGCCGAGCGCATCGACCTCGAGCATCGACAGCGCCGCATCGGCCACTGCGGCCGTGATGTGCCCGCCGGCCTTGACCTCGGCGTAGTCGCGCACGCGGCGCAGCAGGCGGTTGGCGATGCGCGGCGTGCCGCGTGAGCGTCGTGCGATCTCGATCGCGCCGGCCTCGTCGATGGCCACTTCCAGCAGGTTCGCAGAACGGGTCACGATGAAACCCAGTTCGTCGGGTGTGTAGAACTCCAGCCGCGAGACGATGCCGAAGCGGTCGCGCAGCGGATTGGTGAGCATGCCCGCGCGCGTGGTCGCGCCCACCAGCGTGAACGGCGGCAGGTCGAGCTTGACCGAGCGCGCCGCCGGACCCTCGCCGATCATGATGTCGATCTGGTAGTCCTCCAGCGCCGGGTAGAGGATTTCCTCGACCACCGGCGAGAGGCGGTGGATCTCGTCGATGAACAGCACGTCATGCGGTTCGAGGTTGGTCAGCAGCGCGGCCAGGTCCCCTGCGCGCTCGAGCACCGGCCCCGAGGTCTGGCGCAGGTTCACGCCCATTTCGGCGGCGACGATGTGCGCCAGCGTGGTCTTGCCCAGCCCCGGCGGGCCGAACAGCAGGACGTGGTCGAGCGCCTCGCCGCGTCCACGCGCGGCGGCGATGAAGATCTCGAGCTGCTCGCGGATCTTCGCCTGGCCGACATACTCGGCCAGACGCTTGGGGCGCAGCGCGCGCTCGATGGCGTCCTCGCGGCGGTCCGCCGGCTCGGCCGATACGATGCGCGGGCCCGCGCCCAGTTCGTCGGTTTCGATCATGGCGGAAGTTTAGCCGGTTCGCTTGTGTAGGTCGCGTCGAGCCGCAGGCGAGTGCGACACTGCCGCCCGGGGTGCTCACCCCTTTGCCAGAGGTAGGGCGCAATAACTGCAAGGCATTGCGCCGTATTGGTCGGGTATTCGGCGCAATGCGCTTCGCTTATTGCGCCCTACGCAGACTGCTCTTTTACGCCTTGGCAAGCCGCTTGAGTGCATGCCGGATGCCGTCGGATACCGACACCTCCCCGGCCAGGTCCTTCATCGCGGCCAGCGCTTCGCGCTCGCTGTAGCCGAGCGCCACCAGCGCGTTGAGGATGTCGCTGCGCTCGTCCGCTGGTGCGGCTTCGGCGCCGGTCGCCGACAGACTGGGCACGGCGCGGCCGAGCTTGTCGCGCAGTTCGAGCAGCAGGCGCTCGGCGGTCTTCTTGCCGATGCCGGGGATCTTCACCAGGCGCCCGGCTTCCTGCAGTGTCACCGCCTGCGCCAGTTCGGTGACCGACATCCCCGAGAGCACGGCCAGCGCCATGCGCGCGCCCACGCCCGAGACCTTGATCAACTGGCGGAAGGCGGCGCGCTCGTCGGCGCTGGCGAAGCCGAACAGGAAATGACCGTCCTCGCGCACCACCAGATGCGTGAACAGCGTCACGCGCGAACCGGTCGCGGGCAGGCCGTAGAAGGTGCTCATCGGTACGTCCACTTCGTAGCCGACGCCGCCGGCGTCGACCACGATCTGCGGCGGGGATTTCTCGATAAGCGTGCCGGTCAGGCGTCCGATCATGGGTCGGTCTCTTTAGAGGAGCTGGGTCTCAGAACAGGGGGAAATGGTCGGCCAACAGCAAACCGGCGACGAGCAACACGCCATGGATCAGCGCCGCGATCCCGCACAGGCGCACGGCGCGTGCCATCTCGTCGGCGTCGTCGAAATCCTCGTACAGCACGCGCACCGCGCGCAAGGACACGACGATGCTCAGCGCTGCCGCAGCGCAGGCCTGCGGCAGCGCGTCGCGGCCGACCTGTGCGATCAGCCACAGATAGGCCGGCAGCGCGCAGCCGAACAGCCACAGCTTGGCATTGATCGGCGCGATCGCCGCGGCGAGCGAATCACGCCCGGCCTCGACGTCCTCGCCGCGCCGCGCAAAGCCGCGCGCCAGGGGCACGCAGGCGGCCAGCAGGGCCAGCGGCAGGCCGACGGCGAACGCCGTGAAGCTCCACGCGCCGCGCACCAGATGGTCGCTGCCGACGACCAGCAACAGCAGGAACAGTGCCGGCAGCACGGTGGCGAACACCAGATCGAACAGCGGCGCGAAGCGGTCACCGCCGACGCGTTGCACGGTGCGCGTGAAGCCCAGATAGGCGGGCGCGGCGAGCACCAGCGCGAGCGCGCCCTTGAATGCATCGAACGGTACACCGTCGGCCTGCGCCGCGGCCAGCCCCAGCGCGGCGGCGAGCGCGGCCAGCGCCGGGCCGCTCCACTCAATGAGGCGATCGTTCATGCGAGCCACTGCGTCAGTGCGGACAGATCGGCAATCTCGCCGTCGGGCGTGTGCGGAATGCGTTCGGGCGCCTGTCTGAAGCGGTTGCACCACAGCACGCGAAAGCCGAAGGCCTTGGCCGAGTAGGCGTCCCAGCCGTTCGACGACAGGAAGCAGACCTGTTGCGGTGCGACACCGAAGTGTGTCGTGGCCAGCGCATAGACCGACGGATGCGGCTTGAACACGCCCACGGCCTCGACCGACATCACGGCGTCGAGCCGGTCACCGATGCCGGCATTGGCCACCGCCGCGTCGAGCATCGCCGGCGAGCCGTTGGACAGGATCGCCCGGCGCATGCCGCGCGCTGCCAGCGCATCGAGGGTATCGGGTACTTCCGGGTAGGCGTCGATGGCCAGATAGGCCTGCATCAGCCGCTCGCGCAGCGCGTCGTCGTCGATGTCCAGTTGCGCCAGCGAAAAGTCCAGCGCGTCGCCGGTGACCTGCCAGAAGTCGGCGTGATGGCCGGCCAGCCCGCGCAGCCAGGTGTATTGCAACTGCTTGTCGCGCCACAGCGAGGCCAGCGCCTGCCAGCGCTCGCCCAACGCGTCCCGTGCGCTGCGCGCGACACTTGCCGGGTCGAACAGCGTGCCATAGGCGTCGAACACGCATAGGCGGATGTCTTCGAGCGTCTGACTCATGTCGCCTCCGTCACAGCAGCACGATGTCGAACTGTTCCTGGGTGTAGCTGGCCTCGGGGTGCAGCGAGATCTTCTTGCCGATGAAGTCCGAGAGCATCGCCAGCGCCTGAGACTCCTCGTCGAGAAAAAGGTCGACGACGTTGGGCGCGGCGAGCAGGCGGAACTCCCTGGCGTTGAACTGGCGCGCCTCGCGCAGCAGTTCGCGCAGGATCTCGTAGCACATGGTGCGCGCGGTCTTGACCTCGCCGCGGCCCTCGCAGGTCGGACAGGCTTCGCACAGCAGATGGGTGAGCGACTCGCGCGTGCGCTTGCGCGTCATCTCGACCAGACCCAGGCCGGTGAAGCCGTTGACGCTCATGCGCGTGTGATCACGCGCGAGTGCCTTCTTGAGTTCGTCGAGCACCTGACTGCGGTGCTCGAGGTTCTCCATGTCGATGAAGTCGATGATGATGATGCCGCCCAGGTTGCGCAGACGCAGCTGGCGCGCGATGGTCTGGGCGGCCTCGAGGTTGGTCTTGAAGATGGTGTCGTCGAAGTTGCGCGCGCCGACGAAGCCGCCGGTATTGACGTCGATGGTGGTCATCGCCTCGGTCTGGTCGACGATCAGATAGCCGCCGGACTTCAGATCGACGCGGCGCGCCAGCGCCTTCTCGATCTCGACCTCGACGTTGTGCAGATCGAACAGCGGGCGCTCGCCGGCGTAGTGCGAGAGCAGCGGTACGACCTTGGGGCTGTACTCCTCGGCGAAGGCGAACAGGCGCTGGTAGTTCTCGCGCGAATCGACGTGGATGCGGTCGGTGTCGTCGGTGACCAGATCGCGCAGCACGCGCTGAGCCAGATCGAGATCCTGGTGCAGCAGCGCCGGCGGGCTGGCGACCTGTCCGCGGTTGCCGATCTCGGTCCATAGCTTGCGCAGATAGGCGATGTCGGCGGCCAGTTCCTCGTCGCTGGCCGATTCGGCCATGGTGCGCACGATGAAGCCGCCCGCCTCGTCTTCGGGAATGAGCGCGGCGAGCCGCTCGCGCAGGCGCTCGCGCTCGGTCTCGTCCTCGATGCGCTGCGAGATGCCGATGTGCTTGTCCTGCGGCAGATACACCAGCATGCGCCCGGCCAGGCTGATCTGCGTAGACAGCCGCGCCCCCTTGGTGCCGAGCGGATCCTTGAGTACCTGCACGGTCACGCTCTGGCCTTCGTTGAGCAGGCGTTCGATGCAGCGGTTGTCGCCGTTGGGGCGGTCGCTCCAGATGTCGGCCACATGAAGGAAGGCGGTGCGCTCCAGGCCGATGTCGATGAAGGCCGACTGCATGCCCGGCAGCACGCGCACCACGCGCCCCAGATAGACATTGCCGACGATGCCGCGGTTGGCCGTGCGCTCGACGTGCAGTTCCTGCACCACGCCTTGTTCGGTGAGCGCCACACGCGTCTCCTGCGGCGTGCAGTTGATCAGGAATTCCATGCTCATTTCTCGTGCCCGATGGGAAATTCGCAAGACCGGCACGCCTTGCCTTGCGAATGGCTCATCGTTCGCCGGGTTGAAAACTGGCGGCGCAAGCCGGCCCGGGCGTGTGGGCGGACCCACGCACCCGGGGGCGGGAAAACCGGGTGGGCCCGTTCTCAGCCGAGCACGGGCAGGCCGAATTGCTCCAGCAGCGACGCCGTTTCGAACAGCGGCAGCCCCATGATACCGCTGTGACTGCCGCGAATGTCCTCGACGAACACCGCCGCACGTCCCTGGATGCCGTAGGCGCCGGCCTTGTCCATGGGTTCGCCGCTCGAGACGTAGGCGCGGATCTCGGCCTCGGACAGTTCGCGAAAGCGCACCTCGCTGATGCTGGTCAGGCACTTGCAGCGCGTCTCATCGGCCAGCGCCACGGCCGTGAGTACGCGGTGGGTCCGGCCCGAAAGGCGCGCGAGCGTCGCGCAGGCGTCGGCCGGGGAAGTCGGCTTGCCGATGATCTCGCCGTCGACTTCCAGCGTGGTGTCGGCACCCAGCACCGGTCGGCGCACCAGGCCGCGCATGAACAGGCGGCGCACGCCGGCTTCGGCCTTCATGCGCGCGAGCCGTGCGACGTAGGTCTCGACGTCCTCGCCGGGCAACGGGGTTTCGTCCACATCGTCGTCGGCGCGTTCGTCCTGGCGGAACAGCAGCATGTCGAAGCGTACGTCGATCTGGCGCAGCAGTTCGCGACGGCGCGGGCTGCGCGAGGCAAGGTAGATGCGGGGTCGGACGGATGGATTCATTCGCGATGATAGGGATGGTTGCGGGTCACGCTCCACGCGCGGTAGAGCGCCTCGGCCAGCAGCGGGCGCACCAGCGCGTGGGGCAGGGTGAGACTGGACAGGCGGATGGCCTCTGTCGCGTCGCGCTTGAGCGAATCGGCCAGACCGTCCGGTCCGCCGACGATCAGCGCGACGTCCTCGCCCGACTCGCGCCAGGCTGCCAGCCGGGCGGCCAGCGCCGCGGTGGTGAGGTCGCGCCCGTGCTCGTCGAGGATCACGCGACGGCAACGCGCGGGCAGGGCGGCGGTGATGCGCGCGGCCTCGGCCGCCTGCATGGCCTCGACGGTCTTGCCGGTGTTGCGTGGTTCGGCCTTGACCTCGACCAGTTCGAGCGGCATCTCGCGCGGCATGCGGCGCGCGAATTCGGTGAAGCCGGCATCGACCCAGGCAGGCATGCGCGTGCCGACGGCAACCACCAGCAGCTTCATCGTGTCGGCCGCAGGCGGGGCAGCGGGCGGTCGTGCGAGCGCATCGCGCTCAGGCCTTGTCGGGGATCCGGCGCGTGCCCGACGGGGTCGCCGCCCACAGCTCCTCGAGGTTGTAGTAGCTGCGAATGGCCGGCTGCATGATGTGCACGACGACGTCGGCCAGATCGACCAGCACCCACTCGCCGCCGTCCTCGCCCTCGACGCTGATGACTTCGCCGCCGGCAGCCTTGACCTTCTCCTGCACGTGGCGCGCGAGCGCGCGTGTCTGGCGGTTCGAGTCTGCGCTGGCGACGATGACGCGGTCGAACAGCGGGGTGAGCTTCGCGGTATCGATGATTTCGATGTCGCGCGCCTTGATGTCCTCGAGCGCGTCGACGACGGTCTTTTCCAGTGCTTCCAGTTTCATCGGGTTCCGCGATACAGACAGTGGCGGCCAATATAGTCGACAACGGAATCGGGGAGCAAATAGCGCGCGCTGCGCCCGTGTGCGACCAGATTCCGGATGTGCGTGGCCGAGATCGACAGCGGCGTCATGTCGAAGGGCACGATCGCACCTGCAGGGCTTGCACGCAAAGCGGCGGGCTCATGCGTGACACGGTCGCCGCACAGGTGCGCGAGTTGCGATGGCATCGCCTGAAGCCACCGGCGATCATGACCGGGTCGGTTGGCCACCGCGATGTGGGCCAGCCCGAGCAACTCGTCGCAGCGATGCCAGCGCGGCAGGCCGGCGAAGGCATCGGCGCCCAGGATCAGCACCAGGGCCCGGCCCGGCCCCTCGCGCTGGCGCAGGCGCTCGAGCGTGAGCACCGTGTAGCTGCGCCCGGCCGCGCGCACTTCCAGATCCTCGCAGCGCAGCAGCGCATTGCCGGCGACGGCCAGTTCGACCATCGCCAGGCGGTGCTCGGCGCTCGAACCGGGTGCTTCGCGGTGCGGCGGCGTGCCGGCCGGGATCAGGGCGACCTCGGCCAGCCCGAGTGATTCGCGCGCTTCCTCTGCCAGGCGCAGGTGGGCGAAGTGAATCGGATCGAAGGTGCCGCCGAGCAGACCCAGCGGGCGTGCATCAGGCGATGGGGCCGTCATGGGTGTCGATGCCGAACACGTCGCGCGCGTTGACATAGAAGCTTGCGAAGGTCACCGGGATGAGTACCAGCGGCAGCACCAGCACCAGCAGGGTCGACAGCAGCGGCGAGATCATGCCGGCGATGTTGACGATGAAGCTCGGCAGCATGCCCAGCATCACCAGCAGCGAGGCACCGAAGGCAAGCAGCGGGCGCCAGTTCTGCACGCAGGCATAGAAGCTGAAGAACATCGCCTTGGCGGCGGGCACCTTCCACCAGCCGGCGAGGATCGGCGCGAACCAGTACGCCGCGAGCACCGGCAGCGACAGCGCCACCGCGGCGAACAGGCCGGCACCCAGATCGGGCAGCGGGCCCTCGGGGTCGAGCTCCTCCTGGCCGGTCATGATGCGCAGGATCATGCCGTCGTCGAACAGCGCGGTGAGCATCAGCACGACGATGCTCGCGGCCAGATAGATGCCGCCGATCGCCACCAGTTGCGGGACGTTGCTCTTGAAGCCGGAGAACAGCACGTCGGGCCCGACCTTGCGGCCTTCGTCGACGGCGCGGCAGGTGTTGAGCACGCCCAGCGACATCACCGGCATCAGCAGATAGGCGATGACCTGACCGATCAGCGGAATCGAGCCGAGCACCAGCAGCGTCAGCATGTAGGTGAAGGAGGCGAAGATGAGCACCGCGGGGTTGCGGCGCCACAGTCTCAGGCCGTCGGCGATCCAGCCCCAGCCGCGTTGCAGCGGAAGTCGTCGTGCTTGCATTGCATGTGTCTCGGGTGTCAGGGCCGGTCCGGCAGGCGCGCCTCGCCGTCGATGCGCGCCACCAGGATCCGGCGGTATTCGTTCGGGTCCTTGACCTGCACCATCTCGCCGCTGCGCGGCAGGTGCAGGTCCTCGATGCGCGACAGCCAGAAACGCAGCGCGGCCGCGCGCAGGGCGGCCGGCCACAGGCGTCGCTCGTGTTCGGTGTACGCGCGCTCGTCGCCGTAAGCCTCGAGCAGTGCGGCACTGCGCGCGGCGTCGAGGCTGCCGTCAGCCATGGTACACCAGTCGTTGACGGTGACCGCGAGGTCGAACAGCAGCGTGTCCGTGCCGGCGAAATAGAAGTCGATCACGCCGCCGATGAGCTCGCCGTCCCACAGCACGTTGTCGCGAAACAGGTCGGCGTGGATCACGCCCTGTGGCAGCGCGTCGAAGTCCTGCTGCGCCTGCCAGGCCAGCTCCGTGCGCAGCAGTTCGGCGTCTTCCGCGCCCACATGCGGCAGGACGCGCTCGGCCACTTCCGCGCGCCACTGCGCGCCGCGCGGATGCGGCTGGCGACGGCCGTAGGACTGGCCCGCCAGATGCAGGCCGGCGAGCATTGCGCCCACACGCGTGCAGTGCGCCGGCGTGGGGTCGGTGAGCCAGCGCCCGGACAGCCGGCGCACCAGCGCCGCCGGGCGGCCCGAGAGCGTGCCCAGATACTCGTTGTTGCGATCGGCCACCGGCGCCGGCACGGGCAGGCCGTGATGCGCCAGGTGGGCGGTCAGGTGCAGGTAATAGGGCAGGTCGGCGCGCGCGACCGTCTCGAACAGCGTCAGCACGTAGCGCCCGAGCGTGGTCGTGACGAAGAAGTTGCTGTTTTGCACGCCCGCGGCGATGCCCTCGAAGGACACCAGCCGGCCCACGGCGTAGTCGCCCAGCCAGCGCGCCAGATCGTCCTCGGTGACGGCAGTGAAGACCGACATCGGCTAGCGGCCACTCACCAGGACTTGATGACCCACATCGGCACCGACAGCTCGGGCTTCTGGTCGTGGCGGATCATCACGCCGTCGCCCGCGCGGTCGACGAGGTAGTAGGGCACGCCATGCGGCGGCGTCACCTTGACCATGTAGAGGCGGCCGTCGATGCGGTATTCCTCGACGCGGTCGCCGCCACGTTGCAGGATGGTCACCTCGGGTTCGACCGGGTCGTCGGTCATGCCCTCGGGCGGCGGCGGCGGGGGTTCCAGCGGCTCGAGCATCTGCGCGGCCAGTGGCGCGGACAGTGCGAGCAGCAGGATCATCAGCAGGCGTTGCATGGCGTTCTCCATCGGTTGCGCCCATTCTAGCGCCTTCCGCGCGGAGCGTTGCCGCCGCTCTGTTACAGATTGAGCATCAGTTCGTGTTCCTCGGGCAGCGGCAGGAAGCCGCGCGTCTCGTAGTGCTTGAAGATCGCCGTGACGACCTCGGCCGGCTCGTCGATGACCTGCACCAGGTCGATGTCCTCGGCGCGGATCATGCCCTCGGACACGAGGCGCTCGCGGAACCAGTCGAGCAGGCCGGTCCAGAAAGGCGTGTGCACCAGGATCACCGGGATGCGCCGGCTCTTCTTGGTCTGGATCAGCGTGAGTACTTCGAGCAGCTCGTCGAGCGTGCCGAAGCCGCCGGGCAGCACGACGTAAGCGGTGGCGAACTTGACGAAGGCGTACTTGCGCGCGAAGAAGTGGCGAAAGCCCTGGGAGATGTCCTGGTAGGCGTTGCCGTGCTGCTCCATGGGCAGGTCGATGTTCAGCCCCACGGACGGGCTCTTGCCGTGGAAGGCGCCCTTGTTGGCCGCTTCCATGATGCCCGGGCCGCCGCCCGAGAGCACCGCGAAGCCCGCATCCGAGAGCTGGCGGGCGATGTCCTCGGTCAGCGCGTAGTAGGGATGGTCGGTGCGCGTGCGCGCGCTGCCGAAGATCGACACCGCCGGGCGGATCGGGGCGAGCCGTTCGGTCGCCTCGACGAACTCTGACATAATTCCGAAAATCCGCCAGGACTCGCGCGCGTTGAAGCGCTGCGTGTCGGCTGTCGGGGGGCCGTGCGGGAGCTTTTCTTTGGCCGTCATGCGGTTCTCTTTTCGTCGTTTTCTGTTTATGCCCGTGCGATGTTGGACCGGCCGGGCCATCGGCGGTTTCGCCACGAGGATTTCCGGTAAATGCCCACGCTGCTGCTCGTAGACGGTTCCAGCTATCTGTATCGCGCCTTTCACGCGTTGCCGGACCTGCGCAATTCGGCCGGTGAGCCCACCGGCGCGGTGCGGGGCGTGCTGTCGATGCTGCGCCGGCTCGAGAGCCAGTACGCGGCAGAGTATCGCGCCTGCGTGTTCGACGCCAAGGGCAAGACCTTCCGCGAGGACTGGTATCCCGAATACAAGGCCCATCGGCCGCCGATGCCCGACGACCTGCGCGTGCAGATCGAGCCGCTGCACGAGGGGGTCGAGGCCGAGGGCTGGCCGCTGCTGATGATCGACGGGGTGGAGGCCGACGACGTCATCGGCACGCTCACGCGCCACGCGGTCGAGGCCGGCTGGGAGGTCGTGATCTCGACTGGCGACAAGGATCTCACGCAGCTCGTGCAGCCAGGCGTGCGCTGGGTCAACACCATGACCGAGGAAGTGCTCGACGAGGCCGGCGTCACCGACAAGTTCGGCGTGCCGCCCGAGCGCATCGTCGACTATCTGTCGCTGGTCGGCGACACCGTGGACAACGTGCCCGGCGTCGAAAAATGCGGCCCCAAGACGGCGGTCAAATGGCTGACCCAGTACGGCACGCTGGACGCGCTGATCGAGCACGCCGATGAAGTCGGCGGCAAGGTCGGCGAGAACCTGCGCCGGCATCTGGACTTCCTGCCGATGGGGCGCAAGCTGGTGACCGTGCGCACCGATCTCGATCTGCCCTTCGAGCCCGACGACCTGCGCGCCCGCGGAGACGACAAGCCGCGCCTGAAGAAGCTCTACGAGCGCATGGAATTCCGCAGCTGGCTGCGTGACCTCGACGGCAGGACCGAAGTCGTGCCGGCCGAGGCCGAGCCGGCCGACGACGAGCCCGAAGGGCGCGACTACGTCACCATCCTGTCGTGGGACGATTTCGACGCCTGGCTGGCGAAGATCGAGGCGGCCGAGCTCACCGCCTTCGATACCGAAACCACCAGCCTCGAGCCGATGAAGGCGCGCCTGGTCGGCATGTCGTTCGCGGTCGAACCGGGACAGGCCGCCTATCTTCCGCTCGCGCATCGCGGCGCCGATGCCCCCGAGCAACTGCCGCTCGACGAGGTGCTGGAAAAGCTGCGCCCGTGGCTGGAGTCGGACAAGCACGCCAAGCTCGGCCAGAACCTCAAGTACGACGCCCATGTGCTCGCCAACCACGGCATCGCCTTGCGCGGCATCCGCGAGGACACGCTGCTCGAATCCTACGTGCTCGAATCCGACAAGCCGCACGACATGGATTCGCTTGCCGCAAGACACCTAGGCGTGAAGACCATTTCCTACACCGAGGTGTGCGGCAAGGGCGCCAAGCAGATCGGCTTCGACGAGGTCGCGGTGGACCGCGCCACCGAATACGCCGCCGAGGATGCCGACATCACGCTGCGCCTGCACCGGCGCTTCGCGCGCCAGTTCGAGCGCGAATCGCGCCTTGCCGATCTGTACCGCGACATCGAACTGCCGACGATGCAGGTGCTCTTCGGCATGGAGCGCACCGGCGTGCTGATCGACGCCTTCGTGCTCGCCCAGCACTCCGAGGAACTGGGCCGGCGCATGCATGAACTGGAGCGTGAGGCACATGAGCTGGCCGGCCAGCCGTTCAACCTCGGCTCGCCCAAACAGCTCGGCGAGATCCTCTTCGGCAAGCTCGGCCTGCCGGTCGTCAAGAAGACCGCCACCGGACAGCCATCGACCGACGAGGACGTGCTCAGCCAGCTCGCCGACGATTACCCGCTGCCGAAGCTGCTGCTGGAGCACCGCGGCTTCGCCAAGCTCAAGAGCACCTATGCCGACAAGCTGCCGCGCATGGTCGACCCCAGGACCGGCCGCGTGCACACCAGCTTCTCGCAGGCCACGGCGGTGACCGGACGGCTCGCCAGCTCCGACCCCAATCTGCAGAACATCCCCATCCGCACCCCGGAGGGGCGGCGCATCCGCCAGGCCTTCATCGCACCGCGCGATCACCTCATCGTCTCGGCCGACTATTCGCAGATCGAGCTGCGCATCATGGCGCATCTGTCGAACGACGCGCGCCTGCTCGAGGCCTTCGCGAACGGGGAGGACGTGCACCGCGCGACCGCCTCCGAAGTGTTCGGCGCGCCGCCGGCCGAGGTCACGAATGAGCAGCGCCGTTACGCCAAGGTAATCAACTTCGGCCTGATCTACGGCATGAGCGCGCACGGGCTGGCGCGCAACCTCGGCATCGAGCGTTCCGCCGCCCAGGGCTGGATCGACCGCTATTTCGCGCGCTACCCCGGCGTGGCCCGGTACATGGACCGCACGCGTGCCGAGGCGCGCGAGCGCGGCTATGTCGAGACCGTGTTCGGTCGCCGGCTGTACCTGCCCGAGATTCGCGCCCAGCAGGCCGGGCGTCGCCAGGGCGCCGAGCGTGCCGCAATCAATGCGCCGATGCAGGGCACGGCGGCCGATCTGATCAAGCGCGCGATGATCGCCGTGGATCGCTGGCTGTCCGCAGAGAAGATGAAGTCCCGCCTGGTGCTGCAGGTGCATGACGAACTCGTGCTCGAGGTGCCGAACTCGGAACTGGCCCGTATCCGCGAGGAATTGCCGAAGCTGATGGGTGGCGTGGCCGAACTGGCCGTGCCGCTGCTCGTCGAGGTCGGTGCGGGCGACAACTGGGACGAAGCGCATTGAGCGAGGCCAGGCGGCGCGTACTCGTAACGGGGGCTGGCGGCTTTCTCGGCACGCGCATTGCCGCCGCGCTGGACGATGGCTTCGAAGTGGTGCGCATGTTCCGCCATGGCAACCCCGGCCCGGGCGTGGCGATCGCCGATCTGGACGACGAGCGCGCGCTCGCGCGAGCCTGCGAGGGCGTGGCCTTCGTCGTGCATTGCGCCGGCCACGCGCATGCGCACGGCGCGCGCGATGACGCCGCCGCGCACGAGCGCATCAACCGCCTGGGCACGCGGCGACTCGCCGAAGCGGCCGTCGCGGCTGGCGTGCGACATCTGGTGTTCCTGTCCAGCGTCAAGGCCGCGGGGCATCCGGGCGGCGCGGTCGCCGACGAATCCTGGCCGGCGCCACCGGACACGCCCTATGGCCGATCCAAGCGCGCCGCCGAGGACGCGCTCGCGCAACTCTGCGCAGATTCCCCCATGGTCGCGACCAGTCTGCGTCTGGCGATGGTCTATGGCCACGGCAGTCGCGGCAATCTGGAACGCATGCTCGCCGGCATCCGCGCCGGCTGGTTTCCGCCCCTGCCGCATACCTGCGGGCCGCGCTCGATGGTGCATGCGGCCGATGTCGTCGCTGCCGTGCGTGCCGTGCTCGGCGCGCCGACGGCGAGGAGTCGTACCTTCATCGTCGCCGACGCCGAGCCGCATACGGCCGCCCGGATCTACGATCTGACGCGGGCGTTGCTGGGGCTTTCGCCAATGCGCTGGCGCGTGCCGGCGGCGGTGCTGCGTGCGGCCGGCCATGCGGGCGACGCCGCGGGGCGGCTGTTGCGCCGACGCATGCCGCTCGATACGGCTGCGGTCTCGCGCCTGCTCGACCCGGAGTGCTACAGCCCGCGCGCGATCGAGCGCGAACTGGGTTGGCGCGCGCGTGTGGCGCTGGCCGACGGCCTGCGCGAAGCGCTAGGCGGCGAACTGCCCAGGGCGGTGCCATGAACTATGTCGTGGTCTTCGCCGCATCGCTGTTCGTCGCCATGGCGCTGATCGCGCTGCGCCTGCGCTTCGCCGACCATGGGCTCGACGTGCCGGGCGAGCGCTCGCTGCACGTCGCGCCGACGCCGCACGGTGGCGGCGTGGCGATCGTGCTCGTCGCACTCGCGACCGGTGCCTGGGCCGGTGTCGATGCCGTCTGGCTGCTCGCGATCATGGTGCTGGCGGTGGTGTCGATGCTGGACGACTGGCGCGGGCTGCCGTTCGCGCCGCGCCTGGCGGTGCACCTTCTGGTCGCGGCAAGTGTTGTATTTGTGGCGCATCCGGGCGGTCTGGTGGCGGGTCTTACAATGACCATCGCGATTGCATGGGCGACTAATGCGTACAATTTCATGGACGGCGCAGACGGGCTCGCCGGCGCGATGGCGCTGGTCGGCTTCACCGCCTACGGCGCGGGCTTCGCGCTCGCGGGTCATGGCGCACTGGCGCTAATGTGCATTGCCGTCGCGGGAGGCGCTGCCGGGTTCCTGCGCTACAACTGGCATCCGGCACGCATCTTCATGGGCGACGTGGGTGCCATTCCGCTGGGCTTCATGGCAGGTGGGTTTGGCTGGGTTGGCGCAGTGGCCGGCGCATGGCCGGTGTGGTTCGGGCCGATGGTGTTTGCCCCCTTTCTGCTCGACGCCACCTGGACGCTGGCGCGCAGGGCACTGCGGGGAGAGCGCGTATGGCAGGCGCATCGCGAACACGTCTATCAGCGCATGGTGCGCGCCGGCATGGGCCACGGGCGCATGTGCCGGCACTGGGCGCTGGCGATGGCCGGAGGTGCGGCGCTGGCGCTGCTGATGCGCATGCAGGCCGGGTGGGGCTGGGCCGTGTTCGTGCTATGGTGCGCCGGATTGATTTTCTGCGGCCGGCGCGTGGTCCGCTAGATGCAACGGGATGATGACGCTTTGATTAACGTGGCTCTTCGCTCGAACTGGCGGTCGCTGGCGGTCTTCGTCTTCGATATGATCGCCGTCACCGCCGCCTGGGGCGGCGCCTTCCTGCTGCGCTTCAACGGCGACATTCCCTCCGAATACCTTTCCCTGTTGTGGACCGGCCTGCTGGTGCTGCTCCCCGCCCAGGCGCTGATCTTCCGCGGGGCCGGCCTGTACCGCGGCATCTGGGTCTTCGCCAGCATGCCCGACCTGCTGCGCATCCTGCGCGCGGCGGCGATCAGCATCTTCGCGATCGCGGTCGGCGTGGTGCTGCTCGCGCCGCAGCCGCCACTGCCGCGCATCGTCTTCGTCGCCTATCCGCTGCTGCTGATCCTGATCATGGGCGGCGGGCGCGCGATCTACCGCGTATTCAAGGAGCATCGCGAGTTCGGCGCGCTGCGTGGCGTGGGCAAGCCGGTGATCGTGCTCGGGGCGGGGCGCGAGGCGGCCAACCTGGTCGAGGAACTGGGCCGCTCTGCCGAATGGAACGCGGTCGCGATGCTCGACGACGATCCGGCCAAGCGTCACCGCGAGATCTTCGGCGTGCGCGTGCTCGGCGGCATCGACGAGGTCGGGCGCTGGGCCGAGATACTGAAGGCGCGCCACGCCATCATCGCCATGCCCGAGGCCAGCCCGGCACGCCACCGCGCGGTGGCCAATCTGTGCCTGGAAGCCGGCGTGCAGGCCTTCACGCTGCCAGCCATCGGCCAGATCATCAGCAACCATGCGGCGATCACGCAGCTGCGCCGGCTGCACGTGGAGGATCTGCTGGGGCGCGAGCCGGTGGCGATCGATTCGCCGCAGGTGCGCGAACTGTTCGCCGGCCGCGTCGCCATGGTCACCGGCGCGGGGGGCTCCATCGGCGCGGAACTATGCCGCCAGATTGCGCGCTTCAATCCGGCGCGCATCGTCGCCTTCGAATTGTCCGAATTCGCGCTGTATACGCTGCGCGAGGAATTCGCCGAGCGCATGCCCGAGATCGACCTGGTGCCGGTCGCTGGCGACATCAAGGATCGCGCACGCGTGGCCGAAGTGCTCGAACGCCACGCGCCGGCCATCGTCTTCCACGCCGCGGCCTACAAGCATGTGCCGCTGATGGAGGAGCACAACGCCTGGCAGGCCGCGCGCAACAACGCGCTGGGAACGCTGGTGCTCGGCGAGGCGGCGATGGAGGCCGGTGTCGACAAGTTCGTGCTGGTGTCCACCGACAAGGCGGTGAATCCCACCAACGTGATGGGCGCCACCAAGCGTCTGGCCGAGGTCGTGTGTCAGGACCTGCAGGCACGCTCGACGCGCACGCGCTTCGAGATGGTGCGCTTCGGCAATGTGCTGGGCAGCGCCGGCAGCGTGATCCCGAAGTTCCAGGCGCAGATCGAGCGCGGCGGTCCGGTCACCGTCACCCATCCGGAGATCACGCGCTACTTCATGGCCACGCACGAGGCCGCCCAACTCCTGTTGCAGGCCGCCGCGATGGGCGAGGGTGGCGAGATCTTCGTGCTCGACATGGGTGAGCCCATCCGCGTGCTCGACCTGGCGCGTCACATGATCCGGCTCTCCGGCTACGCCGAATCCGAGATCTCCATCGTCTTCACCGGCCTGCGCCCCGGCGAAAAGCTCTACGAGGAAGTGCTCGCCAACGCCGAACAGACCCGGCCGACCCATCATCCCAAGCTGCGCGTGGCCCGTTCGGTGATGCCCGAGGGCTTCATCATGACCGAACTGCGCGACTGGCTCGCCCACCGCGGCACGCGTGGCGATGACGAGGTGCGCCGCGATCTGCGTCGCTGGGTGCGTGAGTACGCGCCGTACAATCCGCCCAAGCCGGTGCTGGTCGCCCGGGGGCAGGAAAACGTGACAGGCGCCTGATGCGCATGGTGCGGGCTGGGCGGCGCCGATTGCGAGAGTCGGGGAAATCACACCGAGGTTACCGCCCGGACCGTTTTCTCCCGTTGTGCGGATGACGCGCCGGTGGACTACATGAGCGCCTCGCGCCGCCCGGCCCGGGTCGCGATTCTCCTCGCGACCTGCAATGGCGTGCCCCACCTCGCCGAGCAACTCGCCTCGATCGCTGCGCAGCGGCACCGCGACTGGACGCTGTACGTGTCCGATGACGGCTCCGCCGATGCGACGGGCGAGCTCGTCGCCGACTTCGCCCAGCGTCACGACGGTGCCCGTGTTCATCTGGGCGACGGGCCTTGCCGCGGCTTCGTCGCCAATTACCTGTCGCTGACCTGCCGCGCCGATGTCGAGGGCGATTGTTTCGCGTTCTGCGACCAGGACGACATCTGGGAGGCGGATCATCTTTCGCGCGCCGTTGGCTGGCTCGCCGGCGTCGATGCGGGCGTGCCCGCGCTGCACTGCTCGCGCACGCGCCTGATTGACGCGCGGGGACGTGTGCTTGGCCTGTCGGCACCGTGTCCGCGGCCGCCGTCCTTCGCCAATGCGCTGGTGCAGAGCCTGGCCGGGGCCAATACCATGGTCTTCAATCGCGCGGCACTGGAGCTGCTGCGGCGCGCCGGCCCTGCGGTGGCGGCGGCATCGCATGACTGGTGGCTGTATCTTCTGGTCACCGGCGCCAACGGCCGGGTACGGTACGATCCGGAACCCACGGTGCGCTATCGTCAGCACACCGACAACGCCCAGGGCACGAATCGGGGTGTGCGCGCACGCGCGCGTCGCTGCGCGGAGTTGCTCGGCGGACGCATGCGCGGCTGGAACGATGCGCACTGCGCCGCGCTCGACGCACTCGGGGATGCGCTCGCTCCCGAACACCGGGCGCGGCTCGCACGCTTTCGCAGGCTGCGCGCGCAGCGCGGCCTGGCGGCGCTGCGAGCCTTCCGCGAGGCAGGCTTGTACAGACAGAAGGGAATCGACAATGTTGCGCTCATGCTCGCCGCCGCGCTCGGCCGCCTGTGATCCGCGCCCGCGCCGGGGCAGGCCGTGACGGCGATGCGCGTACTCGGCCAGGCATTGCGCTACGGACGCACCTGGGGGGTTCGCGCGGCCGTGCGCCGGGCGCTGGCGGAGCTGCGCAACGCCTGGCGGCGCGCCGGTGGCAGCCGGCGTGAGGCCGCGCCGGACTTCGATCAGGCGGCCTTCGATGCGACGCTCGCCGACCCGCACCTCGCCGCGGTCGTGTTCGATGTCTTCGACACACTGGTCGAGCGTCCGCTGGCGCAGGCCGACGACGCGCACCGCGTGATCGCTCTGCGTCTGGATGACCCGGCCTTCGTCGAGCGTCGCCGCGCTGCCGAGGACGCGGCAAGACGCCGAGCGCACGGAGAGGTCGGGCTGGCCGATATCGCTTCGGCATACGCGGCCCGGCATGATGCCGACCCCGCGGCTCTGCAGGCGGTCGAGACCGCGGTCGAGCGTGATCTCGCCGTGCCGCGCGCCGCCGGCCTGAACCTGCTGCAGGCGGCCCGCGCGGCGGGCAAGCGCGTGATCATCGCCAGTGATACCGCGCTGCCGCGTGCGGCGATCGAGGCCATGCTCGCCAACGCCGGCATCGTCGCGGGTGCCGATGTGTACGTGTCCTCGGCCCTGGGCGAGCGCAAGTCCACCGGCGCGCTCTACCAACGGATTCTGTCCGATACCGGCCTGCGCCCGCAGCAGCTGCTGGTGGTCGGCGATCACGTCCTGTCGGACGAAGCCATGCCGAAATCGCTGGACCTGCGGACCTGCCGCCTTCCGTCCGCTGCGGAAGTCAGCGTCGGCTTCCCGCGCTTCGTCGCCTGGGCCGGGCGGCGACGGCACGACGGTCTCGGTGCAAGCGTGCTGACCGGGCTGCTGGCGCGCCGCATGTATTCGCATCCGGCGACCTCGCGAGATCGCGCCTCGCTGGTGCAGGGCGCGCGCGCGGATATCGGCTATGCCGTGGTCGGGCCGCTGCTGGTCGGCTTCTGCCAATGGCTCGCCGATCGCGCATGCCGCGACGGCGTGCGCCGCCTGCATTTCGTCGCGCGCGAGGGGCGCGTGCTGCTTGACGCCTTTCGCCGCCTGCATGCCGACGCGCCGGCGCTGCCCCAGGCGGATTATCTGGTGCTGTCGCGTCGCGCCGTGTCGGTGCCGGCGATGCACGATCGCGAAGACGTCCTCGAGGTTGCACGCACGGCCTGGCTGCCGACCGGGCTCGGCGAATTCCTCGAGCGCCGTTTCGGCCTGCGCCTGTCGGATACCGAACTCGAGGCGTTCGACGCCGCCGGTCTGTGGCCGCGGGAGCGCAAGGTGGCGGTAGTCTCCGGCCGCATCGAGGCGCTGCTCCCGGTGCTCGACGCGCTGATGGAGCGCATCCTCGCCCAGGCCGAGGACGAGCGCGAGGCGCTTCTCGCCTATCTGCACGAGCGCGCGCTCGGCGAGGGCTCGGCGATCGTCGACGTCGGTTACGCGGCCAGCACCCAGGCACGGCTGTGTGCGCTGAGCGGCGCGCGCGTGCATGGCTATTATCTGCTCACGCGCGAAGTCGCCGCGGACACGCGCGCGCGCTTCGATGTCGCCGCCGACGGCTGCTTCGCGCACGATGTGGCCACGCCCGAGGATTCGCCGCTGTTGCGCTATTGCCTGGGGCTGGAACTGCTGCTGGGCGCGGACGAGGCGCAGGTGGTGCGCTACCGCCTCGCGGGCGGGGCGGTCGTCGCGCAGATGCAGGCGCTCTCCGACGTGGAGCACGCCAGTGCGCCACTGCGCGCCGAGATCCGAGCCGGCGCGATGGCCTTCATCGATGACTGGCGCGACGCGGCACGCCGCATCGACGCGCCGCTTGCGATCGATCGCGGGCAGGTCGTCGATCTCTTCCGCGAGTTCTGGGAAGGCATCAGCGCGAGCGAGCGCGCGCTGCTCGCCGACATTGCCGGCGACGACCACTATTGCGGGCGCGGCGTGGTGCGCATCGACGAGCTTTTCGGCGGTGGCAGGCGTGGCGGGCAAAGGGGATAGAATGTACGGCTATGTGTCGCCCCTCGCTGCGCTCGCAGCGACCTACGGGCGAGGCCGTCGATTCTGCGGTTTTTGTAGGTCAATGGGATGGACTCCTCCCCCTTACGGCATCGAAGTGCCAGACTGAGAATTGCATTCCCAGTCACAGGTTGAGGAGGAGTCCAAGATGAAGATTACGCGCCTTGGCATTGATCTGGCAAAGCAGGTGTTTCAGCTCCATGGAGTGGATGAGCGGGGTCATCGGGTGTTGCGCCGTCAGGTACGGCGGGCGCAGCTGCTGGAGTATCTGGCGCGTCTTGAGCCGTGCCTGATCGGGATGGAGGCGTGCGCCGGTGCGCACCACTGGGCGCGGCGCCTGCGCGAGCTGGGCCATGATGTGCGGCTCATTGCGCCGCAATTTGTGAAGCCGTATGTGCGTGGCAACAAGAACGACGCCAACGACGCCGAGGCGATCTGCGAAGCGGTGGGCCGGCGATGAACCGCAGGCGAAATCCGACACCGACGCCAAACGCTGCCGCGACGCTTTGTACCGTTTGCCTGTCATACACCTCTTTGATGTCGCATCACCTGCAAGGTGTGAGGGCCCAGCGCGTGGCCGTCCGACGGGAGCTTGCATTCAATAGGCCATATTGTCGCCCATATGGAATTGCTTATGGGGAGGGGTTAGTAATTCTTGTTCGTAAAAAATGTCATTATTCTCTAGATGATCGTTTGAAAAGAAGTATGCGATAAGTGTGTTCTGAAAATCTCCGAGCCAGATTGCGGTCCATTATGCTAATTGAATTAAATTCTGGAGCGATGTTTGTGACCGGTATCCAGCCAACAGGGCGGTAATTTTCTTGAACATAGCGAGTTATCGCACGATCAAAGCGAGGGCTTGCGCTTCGACTGGCCAAGAGTGACGTTGGTACATTTGTGCTTACAATAAAGGTGGGTCGTTCTTTTATGATGTCGCGAATTGCTTCCTCTTGGAACTCCTCATGCCTTTCGAAATTCTGAAGTAAAGGGTACATATATATATGCCGAGATACATTGCGCAGACCGGAAAGGAAGAGGATTTGTGGCTCTGACCCATAGATGAAAACAGTGTTGTCGTTCTCGGAGTTTTGGCGAAGCCATTCCGCAAGGACTTCCGATTCAGGAAATGGGTTCGCTCCGAATGCTTTGCGTGAAATGACGTGCGCCGGATCGGTTACGTAATAGCCTGGAAGCATGGCGAGAGGCATGATCAGCGTCGCTAGGGCGGCCAGCGAACCAATCGAAAACCTGAAAAATTTGGTGCGATTTGCGATCAAGATCGCCAGCGCAACCCCCGCAGCGAGGGAGACCGCAGGTGCCCACTGCATGAAGTAGTGATTGTAATTGTGGCCCGGAATGGTTCCGACGACGGACCCGACGAGAAATGATGTAACAAAAACCGAGTATTTAATCCGGAACGAGAGCATCAGTACGCAACCCGTGAGGGCGGCGAGGACTGGAATGCTCTCTCCTTTGGGCCACAGAACGTGACGGATCCATGAAATAACTCGCGCCAAATTTTGTGAAATATCAATGGCTTGACTGTAGGCAAAATTGTGCGTGAAGGTCCAGTACCAAACTTCTGAGAGCAATCCGTTTGCTGCGAAGGGAAGCAAAACCAGAATCGATGAGAGCATGCCTCCGCTTAGCCAAATTGCTGTAGTACGTATTCGAGTCAGTGCCCGTCTATGCGATGTGTGAAGGTGCGAGGAATCCCGAGGGCTTGCTTCCCATTTCCAGACGACCCATGCAAACAGCGGAATGATGCTAAAGAATGCAACCGGCTTGAGCCAGCATGCCAGTGCCCCAAAAAATCCACTAAGCAGAACGTAGGTCCACTTTTGTTTTTCGATCGCGTATGCCGCGCTTAGAGCACTCAGCGAAATCGGTAGAAGCATAAGTAAGGCAACCGATGTCGTAAACCCCTGCAAGGAAGCGGCCGCCGAAAAAGCGGCAAAAATAAGTGCGGTGAAAAATGCTGCTGCGTAATTGCCCGTTATTTTCCTGGCTAGGGTTGCGAGCACAATCAGTGTAATGAAGTTGTAGATGTGGCCGAACAGGTGAATTCCTGTCGCACTTTCTGGGAACACCCTTTGAGCGAGTGCATAAAGGTAGAAAACGAGCGGTGGTTTGTGATCGGTCGCGTCTTGGTAAGGTAGCCCGCCGGCATTGATTATTTGTCCAATATAAGCAAATCCGCCTTCGTCGCGATCGAGAGGAACGTCCAACAAATTCCATCTTAGTGCAACATAAATCCCGACGATAAAGGCTGTTGCTGAAATGGCCTTTAGTTGATCGATCATTGAAATCTTTCCCGATTCGATTGCCCGCATTGACGCATGCTTCCCTGTCATGAGTGGTCTGGTCGTAAATGACCACAGAAGAACCGATTATTGCATAATAACGCAGTTTTGACAGTCTGACTGGAGGTTGGGGTGCCCCTATCTAAGCCCGCCTTGCGGTGCATGATTTCGGTCGTCGTGCCGTGCTTCAATGAAGCGGACGTGATCTTGGAAACATACCGCAGGCTCAGCGCCGTGTTAGAACAAGAGCGATTCTGTGATCGTGAGATCATCTTCGTGGACGATGGTAGTCATGACGAAACGCTGTTGCGATTGAGAGCAATACAGACGGAGGACCCGAAAGTGCGGGTTGTTTCTCTGTCGCGAAATTTTGGTCACCAAATCGCTGTGTCGGCGGGATTGGAGCATTCGTCCGGTGACGCGGTTGTGTTGATTGACGCAGACCTGCAGGATCCGCCAGAACTTATTCCGAAGATGGTTTCTGCCTGGCGGCAAGGCGCTCAGGTCGTCTACGGCGTGCGCAGGGATCGCCCTGGGGAAACGCGGTTCAAGCGCTTCACCGCGAGCAGTTTTTATCGTATTCTCAATCGCCTTTCGGACGTATCCATCCCACTTGACACGGGTGATTTCAGACTCATCGATCGTTGTGTTGTTGATGCCCTGTGTCGGATGCCGGAGCGTGACCGCTTCGTTCGTGGACTTGTGGCTTGGTCGGGATTTGTGCAAAAGCCATTGCACTATAGCCGCGATCCGCGTTTCGCGGGAAATACCAAGTATCCGCTGAAGCGCATGATCGGCCTTGCGATGGACGCGATATTTTCGTTCTCCAGCGTGCCGTTGCGGATGGCGAGTTGGATTGGATTCGCAGCATCTTTGCTCGCATTGCTCGGGATCATGTATGCGCTTGTCGTTCGGCTTTTTACGGATGCGTGGGTTGAGGGCTGGGCATTCCTGTTGATTGCAATGCTGTTCATGGGAGGAGTGCAGCTTTTTTTTATGGGGGTGCTCGGAGAGTATATCGGGCGCATCTATGCCGAGGCCAAGGGACGTCCTCTTTACCTGGTCCGCGAACGGCTTGGTTTTTCGAATGATGACATCCAGTCTGAAGGCGTTGACCGTGGTTGTTCAGACAAGTAGACGGGGGTGAAATTGGGTTCGCGTGGCGAGCTTCAGCGTATCGTTACGTTTGGGATGGTGGGCGTCGCAGCCACAATTACTCACGTCGGGAGTGCAACCGCTCTGGTTTCACTACTCGAAGGCGCGCTTTTCTCTTCGAACATTATTGGCTACGGGCTCGGATTTCTTGTGTCTTTTTGTGGTCACTACGTCTTTACATTTTCTCGCATGCGCGGATGGTCGGATGCCCTGTGGAGATTCGGCTTGGTCTCACTTGCAGGCTTGGTAGCCAATCAAGCCGCATTGCTGACGTTCGAACGTCTTGGATTTGCAGTGTTCTGGAATATTCTGTTTGCGGCACTGGTGGTTCCCCCAGCAACTTTCGTGGCCAGTCGTTGGTGGGCGTTCGGGCGCCACGGCGGTATGAGATGACAACGAGTGCCCTGCTGGCCGATATCCCAGGCGACGACCACTACTGTGGCCGCGGCGTCGTGCGCATCGATGAACTCTTTGGCGGCGGCAGACGTGACGGGCAAAGGGGATAGAATATGCGGCTGGGTGTCGCACCTCGCATGCCGGCCGCCGTTGGTTTTGCAGGTCGCGTCGAGCCGCAGGCGAAATGCGACACCAGCGGTAAATGGAATGGATCGATTCGATGAGCGCTAATCCTCGCTACGACAACGAAGCCGAGCCCCGCGCGATGCGCCTGGGCGAGATCCTGGTGCGCGAGGGCAAGCTCTCGCCGCGCGACCTGGACCAGGCGCTGCAGGCGCAGGCGCAGATGGGTGATCTGTTCGGTCGCGTGCTGGTGCGTCTGGGGCTGCTCTCCGAGACCGATGTGGCGCATGCGTTGTCCGCGCAGCTCGGCATCGAGATGGTCGGTGCGTCGGCCTTCCCCGAGGAGCCGCTGGACCTGCCGCAACTGCAGCCGGACTACCTGCTGACGCACGCCATCCTGCCGCTGTCGCTGACCGACGGGCGCCTGCGCGTGGCCATGGCGGTGCCGCAGGACGCCTTCCTGAACAAGGCGCTGGCATTGTCGACGGGCTACGGAATCGAGCCCGTGCTGGCGCTGGAGAGCGAGCTGCACGTCGCGCTCGAGCGCCTCTACGTCGAGGAGGAGGTCGAGGACGACGAGGATGAGGGCTTCGCCGCCGGCGTGCTCGGCGGTGACAGCGAGTTCGTCGAGCATCTCAAGGATCTGGCCTCGGAAGCGCCGGTGATCCGCATGGTCAACCAGATCATCTCGCGCGTGATCGACCTGCGGGCCTCGGACATCCACATCGAGCCCTTCGAGGACGGCCTGCACGTGCGCTACCGCGTCGATGGCGTGCTGCAGGACGCCGAGCGGGCCGAGCTCGCGCTGGCGCCGGCGGTGACTTCGCGCATCAAGCTGATGGCACACCTGAACATCGCCGAGCGTCGCCTGCCGCAAGACGGTCGCGTCAAGACCCGCGTCAAGGGCCACGAACTCGACCTGCGCGTGTCCACGCTGCCCACCGTTCACGGCGAGAGCGTCGTGATGCGCGTGCTCGACCGCGCCAGTATCAAGCTCGACCTCGCGACCATGGGTTTCGAGGCCGACACGCTGGCGCGCTACCGCAAGCTCATCGAACGCCCGCACGGCATCCTGCTGATGACCGGTCCCACCGGTTCGGGCAAGACGACCACGCTGTACGCCTCGCTCGCCAAGCTCGATTCCGGCTCGCTCAAGATCCTCACCGTCGAGGATCCGGTGGAATATCAGTTGCAGGGCGTCAATCAGGTGCAGGTGCAGACGCAGATCGGCATGAGCTTCGCGCATGCGCTGCGCTCCATCCTGCGCCAGGACCCGGACATCATCATGATCGGCGAAATGCGCGATTCCGAGACCGCGCAGATCGCCGTGCAGGCCGCCCTCACCGGCCACCTCGTGCTCTCCACGCTGCACACCAATACCGCCGTCGGCGCGGTGATCCGCCTCGAAGACATGGGTGTGGAGCGCTATCTGATCACCTCCTCGGTCAATGGCGTGCTCGCGCAACGGCTCGTGCGCACGCTGTGTCCGGCCTGCAAGCGGCCGGAGGACATGAGCGATGCGGCCATCGAGCGCAGCGGACTCGCGCGCTTCCTGCCCGAGGGCAGCCGTACCGTGCAGGTCGCCAGCGGCTGCGCGGAATGCAAGCACACCGGCTATCGCGGGCGCAGCGCCATCCACGAACTGTTCGTGATGGACGAGGCGGCGCACGAGGCCATCCTCGCCGGCGCGGATTCGACCACGCTGCACCAGGTCGCGCGTCGTGGCGGCATGCTCACGCTGTACGAGGACGGGCTGCGCAAGGTCGCCGCCGGAGTGACCTCGCTCGAGGAAGTGCTGCGCGTCACGCAGGATCAGATCGATGCCTGAGTTCGCCTATCGCGCCGCGAACACGACCGGGGATGTCGTCGACGGGCGCGTCGAGGCGGCGGGGCGTGACGCCGCGCTGCGCAGCCTGCGCGCGCAGGGGCTCACGCCGCTGAAGCTGGACGAGGCTGGCCCGGCCAGCGCGCCGGCCGAGCGCCCGGGGGCGGTGGCGCCGAAGCGCCGGCTGTTCGAGCGCGATCGCGGGCCCGGTCACGCCGAGGTGCACGCCTTCACGTCCGAGATGGCCATCATGCTGCGCGCCGGCCTGCCGCTGGATCGCGCGCTGCGCGTGCTCATCGGCATGAGCGCCAAGCCGTCCTTCACCGCACTGCTCGACGACGTGTTCAAGTCGGTCAAGGCCGGCAAGGGGCTGTCGCAGGCGCTCACGCCGCATCAGGACCTGTTCGGCGAGTTCTACGTCAACATGGTGCGTTCGGGCGAGGCCGGCGGCCAGCTCTCCGAGGTGCTCTCGCGCCTGGCCGAGCACCTGGAGCGCGTCAGGCAGATGCGCGAGAGCGTGATCTCGGCGCTGATCTACCCGGCCATCCTGGTCGTCGTCGCGGCGCTGTCGGTGTTCCTGATGCTGGGCTTCGTCGTGCCGCAGTTCGAGGCGCTGTTCGAGGACATGGGCGAGGCGCTGCCGCTGCCCACGCGCATCATCGTCGCGGCCGGCCATTTCGTCACCGCCTGGTGGCCGTTGATCGTCATTGGCGCCGTCGTGCTGGTCTGGGTGCTGCGTGTCTGGCTGGCCAGCCCGGCCGGCCGCGCCTGGCGGGACCGGCGCCTCGTCGGCCTGCCGGTGTTCGGCGCCATCGTGCGCAAGTACGAGGTCACGCGCTTCGCACGCAGTCTGGGCACGCTGCTCGCCAGCGGCGTGCCCATCGTGATGGCCATCCGCATCGCCACCGAGACCATGAGCAACGGCGGCCTGCGCGAGTCCATCCGCGACGTGCCGGCCTCGATCAAGCAGGGTGGGCGGCTGGCCGACGCGCTCGAGAACGCCGGGCTGTTCTCGGCACTGGGTCTCAACATGGTGCGCCTGGGCGAGGAAACGGGGCGTCTCGACGCGATGCTGCTGGAACTCGCGCGCGTCTACGACGACGAGGTCCAGTCCGGCGTCAAGCGTGCGTTGACTCTCGTCGAGCCGCTGCTGATCATCGTGCTCGGCATGGTCATCGCCGCGATCATCGTGTCCATCCTGCTCGGCATCCTGTCGGTCAACGATCTTGCGATATGATTGACCGGTACCACGCGCCGTCGTTCGGCCGCCTGCTGTAGGTCGGAGTGAGCCGCAGGCGAAGTCCGACGCCGCCGTCGGAATGCGGGGGATGTCGGCCCTCGCTGCGCTCGCACCGACCTACGACAGGCTCACTCCGGCCTGCGGCATTGCCGGTCAACGACCTCGCGATATGACAAGGCCGCGCCCCGAGGATACGGATGGATACATCCGCCACGGCATCATGCCATGCAGCAGTCGTCGCCATCCCTATAATGACCGTTTAGCCGCACTGCCCGCAGTGCGCAGTCTTACGTGAAAGAGGCACCATGAACCATCGTCCGAATCGTCGCCGCAGCATCGGCTTCACGCTCGTCGAGCTGCTCGTCGTACTCGCCATCCTCGGCCTGCTTGCAGGTCTCGTCGGGCCGCGCGTGCTGAGCCAGCTCGACGGCGCCAAGAGCAAGACCGCCGTCGTGCAGATCAAGGATCTGGAACAGGCCGTCGAGCTGTTCAAGCTCGACGTCGGCCGCTTCCCGACCAGTGCCGAGGGCCTGGACGCGCTGGTCACCAACCCCGGCGTCAATGGCTGGAACGGCCCCTATCTGCGCCGTGGCCTGCCCGACGACCCGTGGGGCAACCAGTACCGCTACGAATCGCCGGGCCGCAACGGCGAGGTCGACATCTTCAGCTACGGCTCGGACAACGCCCCCGGCGGCAGCGGCGAGGCGGCCGATCTGGGCAACTGGCAGTAATCCGTTTCGGGGCGCCCCTGCGCCTCGTCCACCGGGCCGCCGCGCGCGGCCCGCTCATCCTGGAGGCCCGGGTGAACAGTCGCGGCTTCACGCTGATCGAACTCGTCGTCGCGCTGACCGTCGCCGCGATCGCGCTCGCGGTGGTGCCGGTCAGCATGATGCGGCTGTATGACGGCATGCAGTACCGCTCGGCGGTGCGCGACGTGCTCGCCGGGCTCAAGACCGCCCGCGTAGAGGCCGGTCGTCGTGGCGAACCGGTCCCCTTCACGCTGGACACCGAGGCACGCCGCTACTGGATCGGCGGCGTCGCCGCCGGCGATCTGCCGTCCTCGCTGCAGCTGGGACTGGTCGTGGCGGATCGCGAACTTGCCGGCAGCCGCGGCAGCATCCGCTTCTATCCGGACGGCGGCGCCACCGGTGGCAGCGTCGTGCTGCGTCGCGAATCCGGCGACGGCGTGCGCCTGCGCGTCGACTGGCTGCTCGGCCGCGTCACGCAGGAGCCGCTGTCGTGAGCGCGGCGCGCGGCCAGCGTGGCTTCTCGCTGATCGAGGTGGTCGTCGCCTTCGCCATCCTCGCCCTGTCGCTCGGAGCGCTCTACCAGAGCGCCGGTGGCAGCGTGCGCGGCATGCAGGAGGTCGAACGGCGCAGTGCGGCGGTGCTGCTCGCGCGCTCACTGCTGGAACTCCACGACACCGTGCCCGAGGGCGGATTCGTGCGGGACGGCCGCAGCGAGTCCGGCGGCTACTGGCGCATCAGCGCGACGCGCGATCTGTCCGCGGCCGGCGACGACATGTGGCCGCTGTACCACGTCGAGGTCGAGGTCTGGGACGCCGATGCGCGCGCCGCCCCGGTCTTCCGCGTCGCCACCCTGCGCCCGGAGCGCGAGCCCGACGAACTGGAGGGGCGATGAGCGTCCGTCGCCGTGATCGCGGTTTCACGCTGATCGAGGTGCTCATCGCGCTGACCCTGCTCGCGCTCGTCATGCTCGGTCTGGTCTCGGCGCTGTCCACCTTCGGGCGCACCGCGTCGAGCATGGAGACCCGCTTCGAGCGCAGCGACGAGGCGCGCCTGGTGAGCGAGTTCCTGCGCGGCGCCATCGGCCGCGTGTCGACGCGCGCGCAGATGCGCGTCGATGACGGGCCGATGCGCCCGATGTTCGAGGGCACGGCCTCCGAACTCCGGTGGGTCGGCGTGATGCCGGCGCGGCATGGCGCGGGCGGGCTCCACCATTTCCGGCTGTTCGTGATGCAGGACGCCGCCGGGCCGGCACTCGCACTGCAGTATCTGCCCTATGTCGGCGGAGAGCGCATGCCGGACTGGAACAGCGCGTCCTCCCGGGTGCTGGCCGAGGACCTGCGCGCTTTCGACATCGCCTATGCTGGCGAAGACGAGGCGCAATGGTTTGCTCAATGGCTGGGCGAGGACGAGGTTCCGCGCGCGCTGCGCCTGGCCATCGACACGCGCCAGTCGCTCTGGCCGGAACTCGTCGTGCGCCCGCGCCCGACTGGCGGTCGCGGGCGCACGCAAGTCGTTGTCGGCGGGAGCGCGAGATGAAGCCCAAAGTCGCAGCGTTTCGTCAGGCCCGACTGGCTTCGTCACGTGGTCTCGCGCTCGTCGCCGTGCTGTGGATGGTCGCGGCGCTGGCATTGATCGCCGCGGCGCTGGCTTCAGGTACCCGCGCCGAAGTCGGCGTGCTCCATGGTTTCCAGTCCGACACGCGCGCCGAGGCGCTGGGCGACGCGGCGATCCACGTCGTCGCCGGCCGCATGCGCGCCCTGGCCGAGCGCCCCGATCGCGTGGTCGTCGAGCCGGTGGTGGTCGACGGCGTCGAGGTCACGGTGCGCATCGCCCCGGCGAGCGGCTTCGTCGATCTCAACGCCGCCCACGAGACCCTGCTGCGCAATCTCGTCGAGTTCGGCGGTGGTCTCGACGGCGCGGCCGCCGAACGGGTCGCGGCCGGCATCGCTGCCTGGCGCTCGCGCGACGGGCAGACGCTGACCGACGAGGACAGGCTCGACGGGGGGCGCCGCACCCGCTTCGAGGTCATCGAGGACGTGTTGCAAGTGCCCGAAGTGGATTTCGACTTGTTTGATAGAATGCGCGATCTCGTGACCACCGCCTCCGGCGCACCCGGCGTCTCGCCGCTCGCAGCGTCGCCTCAGGTGTTGATGGTCCTCGCAGCCGGCGATGCTGGTGTCGCCGCCGACATTGCTTCCAGAAGGGACGCGGAAGACCCCGTGATGGATTTGACCCGTCTGAATCCGCAGCATCTGGCGTCCGCGCAGACGGGCACCTATCGCGTGGACGCCTTCGTGCCGTCGCCGGATGGAACGGCGCGTGTGCGCACCGCCTGGCTGTCGCTGTCTGCGGATCGCCGCGGATCTCCGTGGAACGTCTTCGACCGCATGCCCGCGCGCGGCGCGGCAGGGGTGCGGGCCGCATTATGAGCGTGTCCAGTTCGTGGATGCTCTTCGGCTTCGACCTGCGGCGCATCGGTGCGCTGTGGCGCCAGGGCTGGGCGGAGGTCGCCCGCTGGCGACCGGTGCGGCGCATCCTCCCGCAGTTGCCCGTGGACGTGCATCACGCCGACGGCCGGTGGCTGCGCTGGAGCGGCGATGCCGCAAGAGTCCTGCCGACGGCAGCCCCGACCGGAACCCACTTCGCCATCGAGGTGCCGGCCGACGCGGTGCTGTTCCGCCACCTGCGCCTGCCGGCGCTCCCGCCCGAGGAGATCGAGGCCGCCGTGCGTCTGGATGTCGCTACCGCGGCGCCGTTCCCGGCAGAGCGCTGCGTGACCGGCTGGCGCGTCGATGCGACGACCGACGGCCGCCTCGACGTGACCCTGGCGATCACCTCCCAGGACCAGATCGAGCGGCTGCTGGGTGCGGCCGGCGACGGACCGCGCGGCGGTCAGGCCGAACTGTGGGCGTTCGACGGTGATCGCCCGGTGGTGCTGCGCGGTTTCGGTGAGCGCCGACGCGAAGCGGCGCAGCGTGGCAGGCTGTTCCGCGTCCTGGCCCTGTGCGGGCTCGCGCTGATGCTCGCGGTCGTACTCGCCGTGGTGCCGGTGTGGCAGGCGCGCAGCCAGGTCTTCGATGCCCAGGCGCGTTTCGACGCCTTGCGCATCGAGACGCGCAGCGTGGTCGACACGCGTGACCGGCTCGTCGATCGTGGTCGCCGGGTCGAGGCGGTGCGTAACTGGCTCGATGCCGAGGTGCCGCTGCTGCCGCTGCTCGACCGCCTCACCGCTCTGCTGCCCGACAGCGCTTACCTTACCGGGCTGGAGGTGCGCGACGAGGTCGTCACCGCGTCCGGTCTGGCGCAGAATGCGGCCGGGCTGATGGAGCGGCTGGGTGAGCATCCCGGCTTCGCCGACTTCCGCCCGTCGGGCATTTCGCGCGATCGCGTCAGCGGGCTGGAAACCTTCCGCATCGAATTCCGTTTCAGGCCGGAGGGCGACCAATGACGCGTGCCGCGCTGCCTGCCGCCGCGTTCAGCCTTGGCGTCAGCGCCGTGGCGCTGCTCGTTGGCCTTCTGATCGTGGCCGGCGCGCTGCTGCCGCGCGCACAGTGGGCCGCCGAAACCCTGGACAGCATCGAGCCGCGATACGCCCGGCTGCTCGGGCTGCGCGACGCGGAGGCGCGCATCGCCGAGGCCGACCAGGCCCTCACCGAGCGGCTTCGCGCGCTGGCCTACAGTGCGGCAACGCCTGCCGACCGGGCCGGCGCGGAACTGCAGCAGCGCCTGCGTGCGCAGGCCGCCGAGTCCGGCTTCAGCGTCGTCGGCAGCCAGATCCAGCCGGCGCGGGAGCTCGACGGCTTCGAGGCCGTCGCCGTGTCCGCGGTCATGGAAGGTTCGATCGAGCATCTCGCGGCCCTGGCCGCGCAGCTTGGCGAGCTGCGCCCGGCGGCGCGCGTCGTCGCGCTCAGTGTCACCCCGCTGCGCGGGCGAGGCGTCACGGCATCGCGCAATATCCGCGTCGAGCTGTCGCTCGCGGTGGCGAGGCTGGTGCAATGAGTCGAACCGCCTCGTCTGCGCTCGTGGCGATCAATCTCGCCCTGCTGCTCGGCATCGCCGGCCTGTGGCTGGCGGGGTCGACATCCTGGTCGCCGCCGTCCGCCGTTGCGCCGGACGAGGCCATGCTGGCCTTCCCCGATGCGCGTGCGCCCGCTGCCGGGTACTCGGTCGAGCGCATCGTCGCGCGGCCGCTGTTCGCAGCCGATCGTCGTCCCATGGCCGAAGACGAGCCGGCGACCGAGCAGTCCGCCGAGACACCCGAAATCGTCGATAATCTCGACGGCATGCGCCTGACCGGGCTGGTCGGCGAAGGGGCTTCTGCGATCGCGATCGTCGAGCATGAAGGCGTATCCCGGCGCATCGAGGTCGGGCAGAGTATCGAAGGTTGGCGACTGGACGCGATCGAACCCGGGGTGGCGGTATTTTCCGGACCGGACGGACGTTCGCGCAGGGTGGAAATGAGTCGTCCGTCGCTGCTCTCGGGCGCGGCGGGGGGCGCGGCGGCTGAACCCGCCGCCCGGGGGTCGGCGCCCGCAGCCCGGCGCGGCGAGCGGCTGCGCGAGCGCATATCCCGCCCGGCGGGCGAAAACGTAGAACGTCGTGGGCCCTCCCGGTCTGCGCGCAACCAGGACAGGAGCGATCGCTGACAATGACCGGATCGATCTCGATGAGTACAAGGATTCCCGCAGTATTACTGGCGGCCGTATTGCTCGCCGGCTGCGCGACCACGGCCGAGGAGGAGCGCAGCATTGCCGAAATGGCGTCCAGCGTGGACCAGATCCCTGCCTCGCGAACTGCGCGGACGCTGACCGCCGGGGAGCCCGAAGGCGGAGAGATCCTGCCCGAACGCGCCGAGCCGGCACTGTTTCCCGGCAACGACCAACTGTTCCGGGCGCCGGAGGCGCGCGCCCGGGTCCAGGTCGTCGGCGATGCGGTGAGCCTGCGCTTCGAGGGCGCGCCCGTCGCCGATGTCGTGCATGCCGTGCTGGGCGACCTGCTCGAGGCCGACTACAGCATCGTCGCCCCGCTCGAAGGCCAGGTCACGCTGCACACGCACAAGCCGGTGCCACGGGACGAGCTGCTCGGCGTGCTCGAATCGCTGCTCGTCGCGCGCGGCATCGTCATGGTGCCCGATGCCAACGGCCGCTACCAGGTCGGCCCCCCCGAGGCCGTGCAGACCACCGTGCCGGTGCCCTCGGTTTCGTCGAGCCTGCCGGTGGGGTACAGCGCGGTGATCGTGCCGCTGCAGTACATCGGCGCCGGCGAGATGGCCGAGATCCTGCGTCCGGTCACTACCGAGCAGAACCTCTTCCGTGTCGATACCGTGCGCAACCTGCTGATGCTCGCCGGCACCCGCACCCAGATCGAGGGCTGGCTGGAGCTTGTGCGTACCTTCGACGTCGATTTCCTCAAAGGCATGTCGGTCGGGTTGTTTCCGCTCGAATACGCTCCGGTGCACGAGGTCGAGATTGCGCTGCGTTCGCTGTTCAACGCCGGCGCCGGGGCGGGATCGGCCGGCGCGGGTGTCACCGGAGAAGCGCGCAGCGCAGCGCGTGGCGAAGGCGGAGGGCAGGGCGGTGGCCAGCCGATCGAATTGACCGGGCCATTCTCGGGGCTCGCTAAGGTGCTGCCGGTCGAGCGCCTCAATGCGCTGCTGGTGATCACCGCGCGCAAGCACTACCTGGAGCAGGCGCGCGTGTGGATCGAGCGTCTGGATCGTCCCATCGACAGCGGCACGGAGCCGCAACTGTTCGTCTATCCGGTGCAGAATGGCTCGTCGCGGCATCTGGCGAGCCTGCTCAGTGGCGTGTTCGGTGGCTCGGCTCCGTCCGGCGATGACGGTCGCCAGCGTGCCACCGATTCGGGGGTCGCTCCCGGGTTGTCGTCAGGCTCGACCATGGGCAACCGCACCGGTCTCGGCGCGTCGTCGAGTCGTCAGGGCATTGGTTCCTCCGGCACGAACTCGTTCGGGGCACGCGCCTCGGGCGGCAATGTGCGCAGCGGGCGTGACGGCAGCAACCTCGAGGGCGGCGGCACGACTCAGGTCAATATCGGCGACACCGTGCGCATCGTCGCCGACGAGTTCAACAATGCCCTGCTGATCTACGCCCCGCGCAAGGACTACCGCATCATCGAGGCGGCGCTGCGCGAACTCGACATCGCCCCGACCCAGGTGCTGATCGAGGCGAGCATTCTCGAAGTCACGCTCAACGACGAGTTGCGCTACGGCCTGCAGTGGTTCTTCCAGAACAACTTCGGCGACGGGCGCACCGGGCTGGGGCAGCTCACCTCGGGCGAGGGCAACACCATCGGTCCGACCAATCCGGGCTTCTCTTACAGCCTCATCAACGGGGCCGGTTCGATCCGCGCGGTGCTCAGCGCGCTGGCCGACAAGAACCTGCTCAACGTCATCTCCACGCCCAGCATCATGGTGCAGGACAACCACACGGCGGTGATCCAGGTCGGTGACCAGCAGCCCATCCGCTCGGCCGAGACCATCAGCGAGGACGGCAACCTGCGCACCTCGTCGGTGCAGTACAAGGACACCGGCGTGATGCTCGCGGTGTCGCCGTCGGTCAACGCCGGGGGGCTGGTTTCGATGATGATCGACCAGTCGGTCATCGACGTCGGGCAGATCGACACCGCAACCGGCCAGCGCACCTTCCTGCAACGTGACCTGTCCAGCCGCGTCGCGGTACGCTCGGGCGAGACCCTGGTGCTGGGCGGGCTGATCCGCGACAATTCCTCGCGCGCACGCCAGGGCATCCCGCTGCTGCACGACCTGCCACTGGTCGGAAACCTTTTCGGCACCACCACGGTCAGCACGCAGCGCACCGAGTTGCTGGTCATGATCACCCCGCGCGTGGTGCGCACCGAAGCCGACCTGCGCGAGGTCAATGCCGAACTGCGTGGCCGCATGCGATCGATCGCCGATCTGGTCGAGCGCAGCCGCGAAGCCGGGCGGGACGCGGGGTCGCAATGACAAGCCGGCGAGTGCCTGCCGGGCATCTTTTGTCTACACTTGAGAAAAGGGAGTCTATGAAGCATCGATCAGCGGGCCTTCGCGGCCGTGCTTTCATCCTGTCGGCGTTCGTGGGACTCGCGCTGTCCGGGTGCGCGAACTTCGGTTTGGGCGTACCCGACGAGCAGGCGGTACAGCGGCTTGCCGAGCAGCGCTGGGCGGCCGTGATCGCCGGCGACGCCGAGCGTGCCTACGGATTCCTCGCGCCGTCCTATCGGGCGGTGGTCGGGATCGAGCGCTACCGCAGCCGCTTCGCATCGGCCGCGAAGCGCGAGAACGCCGAGGTGGTCGCCACGGCGTGCGAGGCAGAAAGGTGTCGCGTGACGGTGCGGGTGGAGTACACTGCGCCGGCGTTTCGCATGAAGACGAAATCCGATACACACGTCTTCGAAACCTGGGTGCGGGAAGAGGGGCGCTGGTGGCTCCATCAGCGCCTGTGACTCGGTTGAAGGGAGGGTGGCTATCGGAGAGCTCTCGACAGCTGTTGTGTTTTTGCAACCGCCGCAGTTCATGGCGCATGCGTCGGTTGTCTTTCCAGCGAATGCCGTGCTAAGTTTTGTCCGCGCGTGATATTCAATTGTTGTTGCGCTAATCCAGGCTTAAACCAAGGAGTCTTACATGAAGAAAAACCTTCTCGCACTGAGCGTGGCCGCCGCTCTCGGCACGGGTGCGTCCGTCGCTATGGCCCAATCCTCGATCGAGCAGATTGGCACCGGCAACGCTCTGGTCGTCCCGTACTACACGGTTCAGAATGGCAACGCCACGCTGATCAACATCGTCAACACCGACACCGTGAACGGCAAGGCGGTCAAGGTTCGCTTCCGCGGCGCTTCGCGCTCGGACGACGTGTTTGACTTCCAGGTGTTCCTGTCGCCGTACGACATGTGGACGGCCAACGTCAGCGTCGGTCCGGACGGCATCGCCCGCCTGACCACCACCGACACCAGCTGCACCCTGCCGGCCGACGTCAATCAGTCGTTCGTCACGGTCCGCCTGGAGCGCCACTTCGACGAGGACGAGCTCGCCGAGCAGACGCGCGAGGGCTACGTCGAGATCATCAACATGGGCGATGTGATCGACAGGGACGGCGTCACGACGCTTTCGACCTCGGACGCGCGTCGTCAACTGTTCGACACGATCAAGCACAGCAACGGTGTCCCGGCGTGCAGCCAGTCCGTCCTTGAGACGATCGTCAGCACGACGGCAAATGCGCCCTCTGAGACTGGCACGGATCATCGTCGTCTGTCGAATAGCGCCACTGGCGGTCTGATGGCCAACGCGACCATCATCAACGTCGAAGAGGCTTCGGCTTGGGGCGTCGAGGCTGAGGTGGTGAATACGAACGGTCCGCTCTTGACTCGCTACTGGTCGCAAACGGATGAGGCTTTCTCGGGTACTCTGGGCGATGGAACCGGAGTGAACGATGTCACCTTGGATGCGGTGTTCCTGCGCGATATCGAAGATCTGGCCCAGTACGACCTGCCGGATCTTTCGACCCCGCGTGGTGGCTGGAGTCCGATGGCTCAAGTGGGCTACGTGAACAACAACATCATCGGCGAATCCGCTTGGTTCGCCAACGAGTACATCACCGACGACAGCATCTTCGCCGAAACCGACTGGGTCATGAGCATGCCGACCCGTCGTTACCAGGTTGAAGAGCGTTTCGTGAATCCGACTGACGTGAGTCAGTCCTCATACTCGGTTCTCAACGGCTTCTCGGCCGTGGTCAAGAACAATGGTTGCCTCGATGTTGATTCGTTCAAGTTCTACGATCGCGAAGAGCGCACGACCGGTACCGGCGTCGTGATCTCCCCGGGACAGGTTCAGCGTCTCGAGCTGTGCGGCGAAGTGGCCGTCGTGTCGTTCAACCGCGGCGGTGTCGCGAACCCGTCGGGCGCGCTGGGTGCCGAAATCACGCTCAACGACGCCACGCTGCCGTACCAGGACGGCTGGGCTTCGATCAGCTTCGACGCTGCCCTGCCGATCATCCCGTACGCCTTCATCAAGGCGAACAACGGTGGTTCGGGTGCGACCAATATGAACTTCGGTGGCGTCTGGCGTCACCGTGTTGGCGGCGACACCTAACCTGCCCGGTTGATGTTGTAGTTTCGGAAAAGGCGGCCTGGCCGCCTTTTCTTTTTTGTGTAGTCACAAGGTGAGGCTCGATGTTCAAACGATTCACTGATCAGGCCAGGATGTTGATGCTTGTAGGCGGCATCCTCGCCGCCCCCGTGATCCATGCCGATACCCCTGAAGTGTTGGTCCGCCTCGGCGACGTGGAAATCACCGCGCTCGACGTGGAAGCCGATCTGCAACGCTTCGGACCCAAGCAGCGCGAACTGGCAGCCGGCGACGACATGACGGTTCGCCGTATTGCGGGAAGCCTGTTGTATTGGCGCGTACTCGCCAAAGAGGCGGAAGAAAGCGGCCTGCTCGAGAAGGACCCCGTCGCGGCGGCGCGGCTGCGCCATGCCTCGGAGCGTGCGCTGGGAGAGCTGTACATGCTCTCGGAAGACAACCGTACCTACCCCACCGACCGGGTCGAGGCGCTCGCGCGTGCCGATTACGTCGCGAACCAGGAGAAGTTTCGCGAGAAGGCGAAGTTCGAGGCCAGCCACATCCTGCTGAGGGCGGATTCGGCCGAGACTCCCGAGGCGGCGGCAGCCGAACTGGAGTCGCGCAAGAACAAGGTGCTGTCTGAACTGGCTGCAGGCCGCCCCTTCGAGGAAGTCGCGAAGGAGTATTCCGAAGATCCAGGGTCCGCGGCAGCCGGCGGCAGTCTCGGCGAGTTCGAAACGGGCAGCATGGTCCGCGAGTTCGACAAGGCCTTGTCCGAACTCGGGAAGCCCGGTGACCTGTCACCGTTCGTCGAATCGCGCTTTGGCTGGCATCTCATCCGCCTCGATGGCATGACGCCGGCGCGCGTTCCGCCGTTCGAGGAGTTGCGAGACCAGTTGGTCGCGCAGAAGCGACAGCAGCTGGCGCGCGAACACCGGCAGGCGCGCGCCGAACAGATGCAGACGGATCCGAACATCGAGGTCAATGAGCAGGCCATCGAGGACTTCGTAGCCCGCCACAAGTGATTCGCTTGTGTGAATGAGCATCCCCGGAGAGCGTACAATCGGCTCTCAACGAAAAGACGCCCTCCGGAATGCTGGCCACGCTCGGACACGAATACGCCCAACTCGTAAGGAACCGTTCGCTGCTGTGGATGCTGTCGCGGCGCGAACTCAGCGCGCGCAATGCGGGCAGCGCGCTCGGCCTTCTCTGGCTGTACTTGCAGCCTCTGGGGTTGTTGGCCGCCTACTTTCTTCTGTTCGATGTGGTTTTCGGCGTCCGCCTCGATCCCGAGAGCGGTACCCGCCGCCTCGGCGCCTATCTGGTCGTCGGGATGATTCCCTGGATGTGTTTCGCCGACAGTCTCCAGCGCGGCACCGCGTCGCTGGTGGAGTCCGGCACACTCTTGCAGAAGACCGCGTTGCCGCTGGTCCTGTTTCCGGCGCGCGCAGTGATCGCCGGATCCCTGGTCTTTCTTCCTTTTTTCCTCGCCCTCGTCGTCTTCGCATCGATCCGCCATGGTTCGCCCGGCGTCGTGCTGTTCGCGCCGCTGCTGTTTCTGGCTCAGCTCACGGTGATGTTACTGCTGGCCTATCTGCTGGCGATCGTGACCGCGGCCATGCGTGATGTTCAGCAAGTGGTGGGTTTTCTGCTTGCAATCGGGCTGTTCTGCTCTCCGGTACTCTATCCGCAGTCCATGCTGCCCGACGGACTGGCCTGGCTCTTGTGGCTGAATCCGATGACGCCTCTGGTGGTCGGCTGGCAGGAAGTCGTCCTCCTGGGCGGGATTCGCTCCGCGACCATCCTCTACGCCGTCGCCGCATGGATCGTCGGCGCGTGCGTGTTGCTCGCGCTATTCCTGCGCCGCGCACGCGAGCAAATCGTGGATTGGCTCTGACCGATGCTGCACGTCGAATCGTTGTCCAAGTCCTATCGCATCTTCGAGTCGCCGCGTGCGCGACTGAAGTATCTGCTCTCGCCGCGCGCGCTCGCCCCCAGGCTGCACCGCGCCCTGGACGACGTGAGTTTCTCGCTCGAACCCGGGCAATGCCTGGGCGTCGTCGGTGACAACGGCGCCGGAAAAAGCACGCTGCTCAAGCTCATTGCCGGAGCCATCTCGCCGAGCTCGGGACGCGTCGTGCGTGAAGGGCGCCTGACCGCGATTCTCGAACTTGGTGCGGGATTCCATCCGGAGTTCAGTGGTCGCGAGAACATCCGCTTTGCCGGTGCGCTGATCGGCATCCCGGCGGACGAGATGCGTTTGCGCGAGCCCGAAATTCTCGACTTTGCTGAAATCGGTGATGCGATCGATCGGCCGGTCAAGACCTATTCTTCCGGCATGGCCGTACGGCTGGCGTTCGCGCTGGTCACTTCGGTCGAACCTGACATCCTGATCATCGACGAGGCGCTTGCAGTCGGCGATCAGCACTTCCAGCGCAAGTGCATCGAGCGCATCGAGTCGTTCCGCCGGCGTGGGTGCACGATTCTGTTCTGCTCTCACAGCATGTACCACGTGCGTCGCCTGTGCGACCGCGCGGTGTGGTTGCGCGAGGGCCGGGTGGCGGCCACCGGCGCGACCGAGGCGGTGGTTTCCGAGTACGAGGCATGGGTACGCATCCGCGACCGCGTGCAGACTGTGCCGGACGACTCCGATGCGAAGGGGGGCGAGCGAGGCGTGCAAGCAGAGGTGGGGGAGCGCCGCCTCGACGGCGTGACCGTCGCCGGCATCGGCGACGGCGATCCAGGCGTACTGGAGAGCCGCGATCTCGCAGTCACGCTTCATGCCCGCATGCCAGATGGCGAGACACCGGCGCTCGCCATCCTGCTCGAGCGCTCCGACGGCGTCGGCATCACCGCGGTGGGAACCCACGCGGACGACTTCCTTCCCGTGCGGCAGTCAGACGGACGCTGGAGTGCGACCGTACGTTTCCCCGACATTCCCTTGTATTCCGGTGAATACCAGGTATCGGCCTATCTCTTCGACGCCGCGGGCGTCGCGGTGTACGACGAGTGGAAGCACTGCGCGCGCTTCCGTTTCGTCTATCCCACGCTGGAAACCGGCATCGCACGCCTGCCGCACGAATGGTCATGAGCGGTCAGTCACGTCTTTCCATACGCGTACGTCTGGCACTCGCGCTGCACGATTCCCTCGAACTGCTGCTGTTGCCCGGTCTGGCGGCGATTCTGCCATGGCCGCTGTGTTATCGCGTTCTGCGTTGGGCGAGCCGCTTCGAGAATCTGTACCGCGAACGCTGGGAACCTGCGCTCGCGGCTGCGCGCACCGCCGGGCGCGTCGCCGACGATCGCACCTGGGCGCGTCACGCGCGCCTTGTCGCGATGATCGATCATGCCGACCTCTACGTCCTCATGACCCGCCCTCGTCGGGCGCTCGCCGCGCGTTTCACGCGAAGTGGCAGCTGGCCGTCGCCCGGCACCGCCTTCATCGGCTACACCTTCCACTGGGGCGCGGGGTTCCCGGCGCTGTGGGATCTCGCCGCCAGCGGCGCGCGCGCGCATCCGCTGGTCGCCGCCCAGCCCGAAGACGGGGCGGGCGTGCCCATCGTGCGGCGCTGGTACTACCGCATGCGCAATCGCTGGATCGCGCGCGTGCTGGGCGCGCCCACGATCGACGTCGGCCGCGACCTGCGGGGCGTGATCGCCGCCCTGCGCGCGGGCGACGGGGTGATCGCCGCGGTGGACGTGCCCGCGCAGGGTGCGGCCTTCGAGCGCGTGCCGTTTCTCGATGGCAGCATCGAGGTGCCGCGCGCCATGTTCCGGCTGGCCGCGGATCGCGGGCTTCCCGCCTGCGTCTTCGTGTCCGACCTCGATTTCGTCAGCGGTCGGCGCAGCGTCGAGGTCGTACCGCTGGCAGCAAGCGATGATGCGGGAGAGCTTGCGTGCCAGGCCTATGCGCATCTGTCGCGTCGCGTCGCGGCCGCGCCCGAAGCCTGGCACTTCTGGGGATCGTGGGAGCATTTTCATCCGCAGTCGGTCGTCGCCTCCGCAGCGCATGCGCAGGCCCCGGTGGATGTGATCGTGCCGGTGTTTGGTGACGCCGTACTCACGCGCCGCTGCATCGAGTCCGTGCTAGCCGCAAGCAGCGACACGCCGTTTGAGCTCGTCCTGATCGCGGACGCACCGCCCGACCCGGCCGTGCTCGCCTGTTGCGAAGCCGCCGCAGTCGATGCGCGCGTGCATCTGCTGCGCAACGAGAGCAATCGCGGCTTCGTGTTCTCGGCCAATCGCGGCATGGCGTTGCATGCGGATCGCGACGTCGTGCTGCTCAACGCCGACTGCGAAGTCGCCGACGGCTGGCTGGACCGGCTCGTCGCCTGCGCCCGTGCGCATCCCGAGGCCGGCACGCTCACGCCGTTCTCAAACGACGCGACCATCTGTTCCTATCCTGCCACGGGGGAAGAGAGTGACCTTCTTCCCACACTGGGTCTGGCCGGCCTCGACGCATTGTTCGCGCGCGAGCATGCCGGGCGGAGCGTCGAGTTGCCGGTCGGGGTGGGCAGCTGTCTGTTCATCCGCCGCGCCTGCCTGGAGCAGACCGGCTATTTCGACGAGGAGGCCTTCGGCCGCGGTTACGGCGAGGAGTGCGACTTCTGCCTGCGCGCCGCCCAGCATGGATGGCGGCACCTGCTGTGTGCCGATGTCTTCGTCTTCCATGCCGGCGGCGCGAGCTTCGGCGAGGAAAAGTCCGTGCTCGTCGAAGCCGCCCAGCGCGTGCTGCGCCAGCGCTGGCCCGACTACGACCAGCGCATCGGCGATTTCGTCCGCCGCGACCCCATCCGGCCCCTTCGTGACGCCATCACCCGCGTCGCCCGCGAAACGCCCGGTGTCCGCTCGTAGATCGCAGGTCACATTGAGCCGTAGGCGAAATGCGACACCTCGGCCGATCTAAGCCATCCCTGGCAGCGTGCCACCCGCAATGGCGGATGTCGCACCTCGCTTCGCCCGCATCGACCCGCGGAGGCGATGTCTGTCGCAAATCGGCCATGAGAGAGGGTTCGCGACGAACTCCAGCATTTGCTGATGTGCTATGTTTCAACTTTTGAGCAGGCGAACATCAGGGGGAGAACATGATAAGGAACAAGCTGCTGGCTTACGGCATCGCTGCACTGGGTTTGGGAAGCGGGGTGGCGCATGCGGGCGCGTTCGGATTCCTCGAAGGTGCCGATGCCTACGGCGGGGCGCTGGTGGTGCCGTATTACACGGTACAGAACGGCAACGTCACGCTGCTCAACATCGTGAACGTCGACCCGGAAAGCGGCAAGGCCGTGAAGGTGCGTTTCCGCGGGGCGGAGCGCTCCGACGACGTGTTCGACTTCCAGGTTTTCCTGTCCCCCGGTGACATGTGGACGGCCAATATCTCCCAGGGGCCCGACGGGCGTGCCCGTCTGACCACTGAGGACAACAGCTGCACCCTGCCCGAGAACGTCAATCGTTCGTTCGAGACCTTGCGACTCTCCGGTGACGAGGCGGCTCGCGCAGCCGGAACGCGCGAGGGTTACGTTGAAATCATCAACATGGGCGACGTCATCGACTATGGCAATGACGCACGAACCGAGTTGTTCGATGCCATCAAGCACGTGGACGGTGTGGCCCCGTGCACCCCGGAAATCCTGCAGTCCGTGGTCTCCGGTGACACCAGCCAGTTGAACGTCGACAACGACGAGAACGGTGAGGCGGAGCGGTTGAATGATGTCGCCACCCCCTTTCTGTACGCCAACGTGACCATCCTGAACCTCGATGAGGCCGCGGCCTGGAGCATGAACGCGGTGCCTGTGGACAGCTTGTTCACGACAATCTTCAGTTCGGAAGGGCTGCCCGAAACCCGTTACTGGTCGCAGACTGCGTCGAAGTTCGATGCCGACCTTGCGCAGGTGACGCTCGATGGCGTTTTCCTGAGCGGTGCGGTCGATCCCGCGCAGTACGATTTCCCTGATCTGTCCACGCCGCGTTATCCGGACAGTTCGCCGATCGAGCAGTACCTGATCACGAGTTTTTATGGCATTGGCGCCTTTCCGTGGCTGTCGAACGAGTTCATCACCGATCAGGAAATTTTCGCGGCGACCGACTGGCTTTTCTCGATGCCGACGCGACGCTATGCCGTCGAGGGACGTCCCTACGAGGGCGGTGTGGTCCATTTAGATACTGCGGATTTCCAGGGGGACGACGGCCGGGGCGTCCTGTTCCCGTTCTCCGAGTACTACGATGCCGACACCGGGTGTGTCCGCGTTGCCGGACTGGAAGTGCAGGATCGCGAGGAGCGTATTCTGACCCCGGATGTCGTCGTCTCTCCGGGAACCACGGTACGTCCCCAGTTGTGTGGCGAGGTCGCCGTGATGTCGTTCAACCGCAAGGGTGCGACGCGCTCCGGGGTCCTCGGTGCCGAACTGACCCTCAACGACATCACCGTGCCCTACGAGAACGGGCATGCGAGTTTCCTGTTCGGTGGTGGCATTTTCGACGAGCTGGATTTCGAGCTTGGCTATGGCCTTCCGGTCATCGCCCAGGCCTTCGTGCGGGCAAACAACGGTGGTTCCGGTGCCGCGAACATGAATTTCGGCGGAAACTGGAAGCATCGGGGTTTCAGTCTTCCCTTCGGCTTTCCGTTCTTCATGGGTGAGCCCTAGATTGATTGATGCGGGGATGTCGCACCTCGCTTCGCTCGCCACGACCTGCGACAGCGGCAGGAGCTTGCGTATGTCGCATTGAGCCGCAGGCGAAATGCGACACCGGGGCGACCGTCAGCACATCCGTTCGCGGCAGCGCGGTGATTTTGGGATAATCGCCCGATGAGATCGACTGCGCCGATGCGATGAGCGAGCCCGACGATTCCGTCCCGAGCGAGGCGGGCGCGCTCGGTGGCGCATCATCGAATGGGCCTTGGCGCGAACACGTCGCTCCACCGCGCCCGCATCGCCCGGTATTGCTGCACGTCGTGCACGATTGGGGCGGCGGCATTGAGCGCTGGCTGTGTGATTTCATCGACCATGACGACGCGCATCGCCATCTCGCGCTGCGCTCGCGCGTTGGTTACGACGGCTACGGGCGGCGGCTGGAACTGTTCGACACCGCTGCGCCCCAGGTTCCGCTACTGCGGCGTGATCTGGCGCTGCCGATTCGCGCGTCGGTGGCCACACACGACGAGACGGCCGCGCTGCTCGACGAAGTCGTGCGCGGCTTCGAGGTCGGCGGCGTCATCGTCTCCTCGCTGCTCGGTCACTCACTTGATGTGCTTGCCACCGGCCTGCCGACGGTCTTCGTCGTGCACGACTACTATCCCTTCTGCCCGGCGCTGACCACGCGCTTCGGCACCGTCTGCGGCGAGTGTCCGCGCGAGCGCCTGACTACCTGCCTGAGCGAGAATCCCGACAACGTCGTGCGCGGCGCAGTCAGCGCCGACGGGTGGCTGGCCGTGCGCGAGGCCTTCGCGCGCGCGCTCGACGCGCCACAGGTGCGCGTGGTCGCGCCTTCGCGCGCCGCGCTCGATCATCTGGCCGCACTGTTTCCGGCGATGAGCCTGCGCGCTGCCCGGGTCGTGCCCAACGGCATCGACGAGGGCTTCGGTAACGCGACCGCCGCACGCGGCGATCGCGCCCGCCTGCGCGTGGTCGTGCCGGGACGGCTGGCGTCGCACAAGGGACGTGAGGAGCTGGCGGCGCTGCTGCCGCGCATCCACGATTTCGCCGACGTCTTGCTGCTCGGCTGCGGCGAGGGCGGGGAGTTCTTTCGCGATCGCGCCGGCGTGAGCATCGTTCCCGACTACGCGCATGAAGCCCTGCCGCGCCTGCTCGGCGAGCACGCGCCTGATTGCGCGCTGTTGCTTTCCGTGTGGCCCGAGACCTTCAGCTACACGCTCAGCGAGATGGCCGCCAGCGGCGTCGTGCCGGTCGCGCGTCGCATCGGCGCGTTTGCCGAGCGCATCGGTGACGATGTCGACGGTCTGCTGTTCGACGACGCCGACGATCTGGTTTTTTCGTTGCAAGGGCTGGCCGCCGAGCCCGAACGCCTGGTGCGTCTGCGCGCCGGGCTCGCACGCCGCGAAGTGCCGCGCATCGGCGCCATGGTGGCGGCCTATCACGAGGTGCTCGGGCCGTTGAAGCGCCCCGAGCGCGCCGCGTCGCACCTGCTGTTCGAGCTGGGCGCGCGGCTGGGCGAGACGGCTGCCGATGCGCGGCGCGAGCGTGCGCAGGCCACTGCGATCCATGCGCAACTGGCCGAGGCAGGGCAGCGCATCGAGCGGCTCGAACTCGAACGTGAAGCGACCCGCCCGCGTGACGGCCCCAATGACCGGGGCGTCGCACCTCGCTTCGCTCGCCACGACCTACGGTCGATGGCCCCGGATACGGTCGGTACGGCCGTAGGTCGCGATGAGCCGCAGGCGAATTGCGACACCCCGGCCGAGGTGAGGCACTACCGAAACGTCACGCCTTCTGACGTGTCAGCCGGCCCGCTCGACAAGGCACGCATCCGCGCCCGCCTCATTGGGCGTGCCGCACTGGCCGCGTGGGCGCGAGCGGGCGGGCCGCTGGCCTTGCTGCGGCGCGTCGGCCGTGTGTGGCGGCGCGGCGGATTGCGCGGCGTGCGCTCGGCGCTGCGCGACTTCGCGCTGATCGGCTCGGCAGATCTGCCGGCTGCGACCACGGCGACGCCACCGGCACCCGCCGCCCTGCCGGCCACGCCCGATGCGCGCGCGGCGGAGTACGCGCCCCATCCGTGCCCCGGGCCGGACGTGGCTTCGCGCATCCGCGCCATCGCCTTCTATCTGCCGCAGTTCCACCCGATTCCCGAGAACGATGCGTGGTGGGGCCGGGGCTTTACCGAATGGACCAACGTCGCGCGCGGCGTGCCGCAGTTTCCGGGTCATTACCAGCCGCGCCTGCCGGCCGACCTGGGCTTCTACGACCTGCGCGTGCCCGAGGTGATGCGCGAGCAGATCCGTCTTGCGCGACGCCACGGCCTCCACGGCTTCTGCTTCCACCACTACTGGTTCTCGGGCCGGCGCCTGCTCGAACGCCCGGTCGACGCCTTCCTCGCCGACGCCTCGCTCGATTTCCCGTTCTGCCTGTGCTGGGCCAACGAGAGCTGGACGCGGCGCTGGGACGGCAGCGAGGAGGACGTGCTGATCGCGCAGCACTACCGCGTCGAGGACGAAGCGCGTTTCATAGACGACTTGCTGCCCTATCTGCGTGATGCGCGCTACATCCGCGTCGAAGGCCGCCCCGTGCTGCTGGTCTATCGCGTCGACCAGCTGCCCGACCCGCAGCGCGCGGTCGCGACCTGGCGCACCGCCTGCCGGGAGGCGGGTGTCGGCGATCCGCTGCTGCTCGCGGTGCAGTCGTTCGAGACGCTCGATCCGCGCGACTACGGCTTCGACGGCGCGGTGGAGTTTCCGCCGCACCACTATCACATCCCCTTCATCAACGAGGCCATCGACGGCCTCGCGCCGAACTACGCCGGCTCCATCCGCGAGTACCGCGTCGCCGTCGAGCGTGCCGAGGCGCAGCCGTGGCCCGACTACCGCTGGTATCGAGGCGTGATGCCGTCGTGGGACAACGAGGCGCGCAAGCCGGGGCGCGGTGCCGTGTTCCACGGCGCGACCCCCGACCTGTACGCGCGCTGGCTCGGCCACGTGTGCGCGCAGACCGACGCACGCCACACGACATCGGACGACAAGCTGGTCTTCGTCAATGCCTGGAACGAATGGGCCGAGGGTGCCTATCTGGAGCCGGATCGGCGCTACGGCCACGCCTTCCTGCGCGCTACGGCCGACGTGCTCCAAGCCTTCCCGACGCGCGCGGCGCGTTGCGTGCTGGTGGTCGGCCACGACGCCCACCCGCACGGCGCGCAGATGCTCACGCTGCACCTGCTGCGCAGCCTGCGCCGCGACTTCGGCTGCGAACCGCATCTGCTGCTGTGCGGGCCCGGCGTGCTGCGCGAGGCTTATGCGCGCGAGGCCGTCGTGCATGACGTCGCCGGCCTCGGGCCGGAGAGCCGGCGTGAAGTCATCGCCGGCTTGCGTGCCCAGGGCATCACCGAGGCGATATGCAACACGGCCGTGGTGGGGCTTGAACTCGAGCAACTGGTGGCGGCCGGCATGCGCTGCGTGAGCCTGATTCACGAGATGCCCGGCGTGATCCGAGCACAGCGTCTCGAAGCCTCGGTCGCCAAAATCGCGCGGCTCGCCGAGCGCCTGGTGTTCGCGGCCGACTGCGTGCGTGACGCGTTTGCCGCAGTGCAGCCAGTGGATGCGACCAAGTGCGTCGTGCGCCCGCAAGGCCTGTACCAGTTGAACCCGTATGTCGTTCGCCGCGAGGCCGTGCGTGCCGAGGTGCGTGCCGAACTGGGGTTGGATGCCCGCGCGCGCATCGCGCTGGGCCTGGGCTTCGCCGATGTGCGCAAGGGCGCGGATCTGTTCGCGCGTGCCGCGGCGAACGAGGGGTACGATGCTGACACGGTATTCGCATGGGTCGGCCACGAAGACCCGGACACGTTGGCCGCGATCCGCGCCGAGCCCGGTTGCGCGGGTGCCATCGCGAGCGGGCGGCTGCGCTTCATGGGGCGGCGCGCGCCCGACGAGGCGCAACGCCTGCTCGCCGCGGCCGACGTATTCGTGCTCGCTTCGCGCGAGGACCCGTATCCCACGGTGGTGCTCGAGGCCATGAACGCCGGCCTGCCGGTGGTGGCCTTCGACGGCGGAGGTGGCTATGCGGACCTGCTGCGCGAGGGTTTTGGCGAACTCGTGCCGATGGCCGACGCCGACGCGCTGGCGCAGGCCGTGGTGCGCGCGCTCGCAGTTCCCGCTGACAAGCGCTTGCACCGTGCCGAGGCCGCGCGCGAATGCGTGCATCGACGCTTCGGCTTCGCCGACTACGTGGCCGATCTGCTTGGCCTGCTGGGCGAGCGCTCGCCCGGGGTGTCGGTGATCATCCCCAATTACAACTACGCGCGCCATCTGCCTGAGCGCATCCGTAGCGTGCTCGCACAGACGCGTCGGCCACGCGAGATTCTGCTGCTCGACGACGCATCCACCGATGACAGCGTCGCGGTGGCCGAGCGCGAGCTGGCCGTCGGCGATGTGCCCTGGCGCATCGTGCGCAACGCCGCCAACGCCGGCTGCTATGCGCAGTGGCTGCGCGGCATCGCGCTGGCGAAGAACGAACTGGTGTGGATCGCCGAGGCCGATGATGCCTGCGAGCCCACGCTGCTCGAGACCCTGCTGCCGGCCTTCGATGATGCGCAGGTGGTGCTGGCCTGTTGCCAGTCGCGCCAGATCGACGAGGCCGGGTGCGAGATCGCGCCCGACTATCTCGATTACGTGCGCGACCTCGATCCGGTCAAATGGACGCGGCCCTACGTCAACGACGGCCCGGACGAGATCCGCGAAGCCCTCGTCGTGCGCAACACCATTCCCAACGCCAGCGCGGTGCTTATGCGCAGGCCCGATCTTTCAGCGATTCAGTCTTCGCTGCTACGGTTATCTCATGCCGGAGACTGGTTCGTGTATCTGCACCTGCTCGAGTCGGGTAGGATTTCATACTTTCCGGCTGCGCTGAACAGCCACCGGCGCCATCGCGAAAGCCTCACCTTGCGTCCTGATCGCGCACTGCGTTTGATGCGGGAGATCGTCGAAGTGCAGCAGGGGGTGATTTCCCGGACGGGAGTTGACGACCGGACAAGAGAGCGTATCGACCGAAGCAATCAGCAGGTCTGGCAGGTGCTCGGCCTGCAAAGCCGAACCTGCCGGCGCTGGAATCAGGATGCGAGGCTCTCGTCAGCCGGGTTCACCGTAGGCCAGAACAAGCAAGGGGAAGAATATTGAAAGGCGTTCAGGAACTCGTCCGGCAGGGAAAACTTGTCGAAGCGGATGCTTTGGCCAAGCGTTATCAGGACACCTATCCGGATCGGCCAGAGGTCTACTTTGGGCGAGGTATCGTCCAAAGGCTGCTCAAGAACTGGCCGAATGCAGTGAAGTTGTTCGACCGCGCTGCGGTCCTCAAGCCGGACAGCGAGCAATACCGTGTTTCGCTGGTCAACGTATTGATCGAAAGTGCTCACTTCGGCGAGGCAGAACGTCTGGCGCGCTCCGCGCTCGAACGATTCCCGCAGTCCGAGGGGCTCCGCACGGCGCTGGGACTCGGGCTGATGTATTCGGGTATGAACGAGGAGGCCGAGAAAGTCTTCAGGGACTTGCTCGACCGAAAGCCTGACGATCCCGGCGTTTTGATGTATCTGGCCGATTGCATGCACCGCATGGGCAGGTTTGCCAGCGTCGAGCCTGCGATGCGCGAAGCGATCGAGAAATACCCGCGTTCCATCGAATTGAACCGCAGGTTCGTGATGATGCTCGGCGAGGAAGGGCGAGTCGACGAGGCGATCGATCATCTCGCTGCAGTCAGGGGGGCGCTTCCGGAAGCGCAATACTGGGTGTTGATGGGAGAGGTCCTCGAGGCCGGTGCGCGCGAAGGGTTTGCGCTCGATTGCTTCAACAATGCCCTGGTGCAGGATTCGGGTTTGCTCCCCGCGCTCAATGGCAAGACGCGCGCGCTCGTTGCATCGGGATTCCATGACAAGGCCGCAGCGTGCGCCAAAAGCGCACTGAAGCGAGATCCGTTGTCATCCGACGCCCATATCGCCACGGCCCTCGTCCTGCAGACGAAAAAGCGGATTTCGCCAGCCCTCGAGCATGCCTGGCGGGCGGTGAGCCTGGATCCTTGTTCGCGCGACGGTCACCTGATTCTCGGACTGCTGTTGGTCGAGTCCGGTGATCATGCAAATGCATTGAAGGCCTTGCATCGCGCGGTGAAGCTGGGCCCGCGAAACGCGACTGTCCACGCTTCTTTGGGACAAGCTCTGTACGGAGCGAAGTCGAGAGAAAAAGCGCGTGTGGCGCTCGAGGAGGCTTTGCGCCTTGCGCCCCAGCGATTCCATGTGAAGATTGACCTTCTCAGTGTCAGCAGGGACTTGTGCGATTGGGACAGAGTCGAGTGCTTGGAAAAGGAACTGATCGACGCTGCGCCGGACGAGTATGTCAGCCCACTTCTGGCCTGCGCGATGAAGAGCGTTTCGCGTCGCTATTTGCTCGAGGCAGGACAAAGCGTTGGAAAAGCCATTGAAAAGGCACGGATCGGCGACGGCAGAGCGGTTTTCGATCATGGCGACCGGCAGGGAAAAGGCCGTCCCGAGCGTTTGAAGCTTGCTTATCTTTCGAGCGACTTCCGTCAGCACGCGGTGTCCTTGTTGGCGGTCGAACTTTTCGAGTCGCATGACCGGGGCCGCTTCGAGCTGTTCGCATATTCCGCGGCGCCCGACGATGGCAGTGATCTGGGCAGGAGGGTCCTTTCTGCTTTCGATCACGTGAGAGACGTCAGCGGTCTGGATGATGCTGCTTTGGCACGCTCCGTCGTCGAAGACGGGATCGACATCATCGTGGACCTCAACGGCCATACCAAGGGCGCTCGCCTGGGGGCACTCGCGCAACGCCCTGCTCCCGTCCAGGTCACGTATCTTGGTTACCCGGCGACGACAGGCTTGGACTATATCGACTATATCGTCATCGACGAAGTCCTGGCTCCAGAGCATGAAGCGGAAGACTATTCGGAGAAGTTCGCGTACGTCGAGGCGAGCTACCAATGCAATGATTCGCACCGTAAGATCGGCAAGAGGCCCGACCGCGAATCCTGCGGCCTCCCGAAGAAGGGTTTCGTTTTCTGTTGCTTCAATCAGCATTACAAGATTACGCGAGAGGTATTTGCCGCCTGGTGCGATATCGTTGCGTCATCTCCGGGTTCCGTTTTGTGGCTTGCCGCTGGAGATGAAGGCGCGCGCAAGGCGCTCAAAGCCCGGTTTGTGGAAAGCGGGCTTCAAGAGGACAGGCTGGTTTTCGCGTCCGTCGTACCCTATTCGGAGCACCTGGCACGGCTTCAAAACGCGGATCTCGCGCTCGATACCGCGCCTTACAACATGCATACCACGGCCAGTGACATCCTGTACGCGGGCGTTCCGATACTCACGATCGAGGGGCAGACCTTCGCTTCGCGAGTGGGGGCGAGTTTGATGACTGCGATTGGAATTCCCGAGCTGGTCGCGAGCGATCTGGCTGAATACAAAGCGAGAGCTGTGGATATTTCGAAAAGCCGGAAGGAGGCCGCTGCCCTGAAGGCGCGCCTCCAGGACGGAGTGACCGGCTGCAGGCTGTTCGATGGAAATGCCTTCGCCAGGCAGGTCGAAAACCTCTTCGATCAGATGTGGTGTCGATTCGATCGAGGCCAATCGCCGGCGGTCCTGCGTGTCGGTGATGGTCCGTCCGGTTCTTCAGTCGGAGAAAAGGATTGAGCGTTTTTCATATCATGGAGCCAGCCCGTCGTGACCCACGCCGAAAGTAAAGGGGCCTCGTTCGACGCGGACCTTGCCGTGCGTGAAGCCGTCATGGCCCATCAGTCGGGCGACAGGGCCCGGGCGCGAGAGCTTCTGGCGCGCGTGCTCGAAGTGAATCCTGACCACTGCGATGCGCACCACAATCTGGGTATTCTGTTTGCCCTGGAAGGTGCCATGGAGAAGTCGCTCCCGCACTTTTTCGCTGCATGGAAGAATAACCCCGGCCATCGGCAGTATGGTCTGAGTTTGATCCGTGCGCTCGCAAGGAGCGGTCGGGCGGATGAGGCCGTATCGGTTCACCGTGACGGAATCGCTCGCGGGCTGTCGTGGCCCCCACTCGACATGATCGTCGGGGCGAGGGGAGGTGGCGACGGTGAAAGACCGGCCGTGAAGTCCGTTGGCGGGCCCCGTTCATCTCGTGACGAACTGCGTTCCCGAATCATCGCTGCCATCGAGGCCGGTGATTGGTCGCGCGTGGAGCCACTTGCCCAATCTTTCACCCAGGACTTCGGTGACGCAGCATTTGGCTGGAAGGCTCTGGGTATCGCCTATTGGAAGACTGATCGATCTTCGGAGGCGTTGCCAGCGCTTCGCGCTGCGATCGAACGGGATCCCGGTGACTGGAATACATACGCTGCGTTGGGTAGGGCCTGTTTCAAGACCAATCTTCTTGCCGAGGCTGAGAACGCTTTTCGAGCCACGATTCGCCTGAATCCCGATGCGGGCGAAGAGCTGGCGCATCTCGGGAATGTGCTTTTAACCCTCAATCGCGATGAAGATGCAGAGCCCGTTCTCAAGCGTGCATTGAACTGCAAGCCCGTTCCGGTGATGGGGCTCTCGCTTCTGGCCCAATTACGGGAGCGACAGGGCAAGTTGGACGATGCGATTCGTCTCTTTCGAAAAGCGCTCGCCAGGGATGATTCGAATGCGGCGGTTCGTGCGAATCTGGCTGAGGGCCTGAGGCGTTCTGGTTCATCGAAGGAGGCGGAGTCCTTGCTCCGCAAGGGGCTTCTCGCCGATCCGGGGTCATCCCTGCTTTGGCATGTTCTGTGTCGCATCTATTCGGATCAGGGACGCCTGGATGAGGCTGAAGCGGCCCATCGGGAAAACTTGCGACACAACCCGAACGACCTGGTCTCGCTTGGAAATCTGCTGTTTTTCAACAATTACACTACCGGGACGTCCGCCAGAAAATGCGTTGAGGATGCGATCGATTGGGGGAGGGCTGCGCAGGCATGCGCGCAGAATCCGTTTACGGCCTGGGAGGCAGACCGGGCGCCTGAGCGATTGAAGGTAGGGCTGGTGTCAGGGGATTTTCGTCGCCACCCGGTGGGGTTCTTTCTCGAGAACTTCCTTTCTCATGCGTCGGGAAAAGGTATTGAATGGGTCGCTTATCCGACCATTCCCGATTCTGATGATCTTACCGCTCGGCTCCGCGCGAACATGTCTTCCTGGCGCCCGCTGACGGGTCTGGATGACCGCGCGGCGGCGCAACTGATACATGAGGACGGCGTACATGTCCTGATCGACCTGGCGGGGCACACTGCCTTCAACCGACTTGCGATGTTTGCCTACAGACCGGCACCGATACAGGTCAGCTGGCTGGGCTATTTCGCAACGACCGGACTCGACGCTATCGATTATTTTGTCGCAGATCCCGTGAGTTTGCCGGAGTGCATCGAAGAGCAATTTGTCGAAGAGATCTGGCGGCTACCCGAGACGCGCTTATGCTTCACCCCGCCGGACACTGACTTGCCCGTAGAGACTCTGCCGGCGCTACGACGCGGTCACGCTACCCTGGGCTGCGTGCAGAATGTTGCGAAGCTGAACGACGGAGTACTTTCCGTCTGGGCAAAAGTGCTGGAGTCCATACCTTCGGCACGTTTGCGGATCCAGAATGAAGCATTGTCGCGTGCCGATGGTCGAGCGAGCTTCCGTGCCAGACTGATCGAGCACGGAATCGATCAGGGTCGCGTTGATCTTCATGGTTCGATGCCGCGCGAGGCATACCTCAAGGCCTTTGGCGAAATTGACATCCTGCTCGACACTTTTCCGTACTGTGGCGGCACGACCACTTGCGAAGCTTTGTGGATGGGTGTCCCGACCGTCACGCTGGCCGGAAACGCCCTCATTTCGCGTCAAGGCGCAGGGCTGATGAGTGCGGCTGGGCTTGAGGATTGGATTTGCGTCGACGAGGATGATTATGTTCAAAAGACCGTCGAGTTCTGCTCGTCGATCGAGCAACTCGCAGAGCTCCGTGCATCGTTACGTGATCATGTGATGCATTCGCCGTTGTTCGATGGGCGACTTTTTGCCGAGCATTTTACGGCGGCATTGTGGGAAATGTGGCGCAATTTTGACCGCGCTCGCGGTGTTGGCTAAAGCGGTGACTATACGGTTTTCACTTGCGGGTTTCCTGGGTAGACGTTCTCATGGCCGAGCCGTTGCCGTCGCCTTTTGATGAGGAAGTTTTTTGAGGATGGATCCAGAGTCATGTGCCGCGCTCGTAAGGAAAGGGGAGTTCCACGACGCCGCTACTCTTGCTGAGTCCATCCTGGCAGGCGATCCGCAGTGTTCGAAGGCTTGGTACTTTCTGGGCCTCGCCAGACTTCTCCTGAATGAGCATGAGGCGGCCTGCCTGGCCTTCGAGCAGACCATCTCGCGCCTGCCGAATCACTCAGCTGCATTTCATTATCTCGCTATTGCGCTGCAGCGCCTGGAGCGACGAGCGCGTGCGTCGGAAATGTTCCAACGCAGTCTCGCGCTCTGTCCGGATGTGGCGCATTGGTGGGCCAATGCCGCAGCGAACGCCTTTGAGTGCAGGCGTTTCAAGGACGCCGTTGAACTCGCTGGCAAGGCGATTTCAATTGATCGTACGACAGGGTCGGCCTGGTTGGTGCGTGGCAACGCCCTGTTTGAAATGGGTGATTTCGTCGGAGCCGTGGCCGCGCTGGAACGAGCTGCCGAACAACTTCCCGATCGTGAGGATGTTCGCGCAGGTCTGGCGCTCGCTTATGATGAGGTCGGTCGCGGTAACGAGGCACTGGCGCTACTCGACGGCCTGGTGCGAAAGTCGCCAACGTTGATCGAGGGGCAGGCCAATTACGCGACGGTGCTTCTTCGGCACGGCTATGTCGAAGAGGCGATCAAGCATTTTCGCGTGGCTTTGGGCCTCAACCCGGAACGGCTCAATGTCTGGACTTCCTATCTGTTTGCGCTGACACATTCCGCGAGAGTGTCGCTGGACGAGGGGTTTGGCGAACACTGCCGGTTTGGGCGCATCGTTGAAAGGCCGTGGCGGGATCGTTGGGGGGGCTGGAAGTGTGATCCGGACCCTGAGCGCAGATTGCGCGTGGGCTTCGTCTCCGGTGACCTTCGCAACCACCCTTTGCGCTACTTCATCGAGCCGGTTTGGGAGGGGCTGGAGCCGGACACGTTCGAGATTTTTGCCTACAGTTCGTGTCCGCAAGAGGACGCCGTTTCCGAAGGTCTGCGCGGGAAGGTATCCAGCTGGTGTAACGTTCATGCCCTTGACGACGATGCACTCGCGTCGCGAATCCGCAGCGACCGGGTCGATATCCTGGTCGACCTGTCCGGTCATACGACCTACAACCGGCTGACCGTATTCGCCCGCAAACCTGCGCCCTTGCAGCTTACGTGGATCGGATACCCCGCGACGACCGGGCTGACGGCGATTGATTACCGGTTCGTCGCCGCTCCTGCTGACTTTTGCAGACAACTGGCGCCGTGCTTCACCGAAAAACTGATCGCGCTCGGTGACGCGGTGATTTTCAGACCAGAGGCTGTGTTGCCGCCAGTCACTCCGCCGCCGGTGCTCGAGCGCGGACAATTCACCTTCGGCAGCTTCAATCGTCTTGCCAAGGTCAGTGCCTCGACCATCGCGCTCTGGGCCAGGGTGCTCACTCAGGTACCCGATGCCAGGCTTCTGATCGGGGCGATTGATGATGAGCGGTCGGGCGCAAAAATTGTCGAGGCTCTTACCCGCCTCGGCGTGGGGCGCGACCGGCTGGAACTTCGCCCACGCGTGGGCATGGCGGACTACCTGAGAATGCACGCCGAAGTCGATCTTCTGCTCGACACGGTCCCGTATGCAGGAGGAACGACGACCAATCACGCGCTGTGGATGGGGGTTCCGACCTTGTCGCTGGATGGGGGCGGTCTGCAGCAACGTTCCGGCTCCGGGCGCATGCGCGCCTTGGGCCTCGACGAATGGATTGCCGCAGACGAGGACGACTATGTCACGAAGGCGGTGGCGGCGGCATCCCGGACCGAACCGCTCGTTCGTTTGCGTTCCACTTTGCGTGAGCGGCTCGAGCAACGGGCCGCCGAAACAACCGGCAGTAGGCGGGTAGCCCTGGCTTTGCGGGCGATCTGGCGCCGCTGGTGTTCAGGGGCATCCCCGGACTTCCTGGATCTGAGCGATTGACAGGATGACGCAGAACGTTGCGAGGATGGCCAGATACATGGCGTACGGCGCACAGTGACCCACACCTGCCTGAAGGCGCGAGGGCGAAGACGGGTTGCGTGAAGCGCTGCTTCGCGCCGCCGCAGTAGTTCTGCATGGGCTTGTTAGCCTATCGGTTCGCAAACGCCATGCTAGACTGCGATCCGGTTTGAATAACCGGTAGGCGGCCAAGCGTGTTTTCATGTTGTGTCGAGCACCCTTCGGGGGGTACGGGCTCGCGGTCGCCATGGTCCGAATGGCCGTCCTCCGTCCGATCATGAATCGAGAAAAGCGTTTCGCGAGCATCTACTGGTTCGCGCTCAGTGCGCTGGTACTCGCGATCTATCTTCCCGGCCTGCAGCATGCGCTGATCTTCGACGATGTGCGCCTGCTCGATGGCTCCATCTTTGAACTCTACGGCTCGCTCTTCGAATTGCGCCAGCGCATGCTCTCCTACGGCAGTTTCGTGTGGGTCGAGGCGCTCGTGGGCGACGGGTGGTGGAAGCAACGCCTGGTCAATGTAGCGCTCCACCTTGCAGTGGTGGTGGCGCTCTATGCGCTGTTTGCACGCCTGCTCAGTATTGCGCTCCGGCAGTCCCAAGGGGTAGTAGTCGACCTTAAGCCGGCAAACGGCCTGGGACCATCCGGACTGGCGGCGCTGCGCGTAGGCGTGGCGCTGTTCGCCGTCAATCCGGTGGCCGTGTATGCGGTTTCCTATTTGGTTCAGCGCTCCGTACTGATGGCGACCCTGTTCTCGGTACTCGCCTGTCTGGCCTTTGTGCTCGGGCTGGAGCGAGGTCGCGGGGCGTGGTTCGTTGCGGCGATCCTGTTCTATGCGTTTGCGTTGCTGTCCAAGGGCCACGCCTTCATGATTGCGGCAATGTCGGTGCCGCTGTATGTCTTCGTGCGAGGCCCGAACTGGCGTGCCCTGGCCTGGATCCTGATTGGAGGAGGTGGCGTGCTGGTGGCCGCAGTGGCCGGGCTGCTGCATTTCTACGGTGATCTCGTCGGCAAGGCCTTCGACCCGGCCTCCCGCATCTACATCGCCCAGATCGAAGCGCTCGCTCCGGGCGTTGCGGACAGTGTCTGGGCGCTGAGCATCCTGAACCAGACGGCGTTGTTCTTCGCTTATGGGTTCCTTTGGTTCGTGCCCAACGTGCTGTGGATGTCGGTCGATCTTCGGCCTGAATTCCCGCTGTCCTGGTTGTCTTTCCCGGAACTGCTCGCGGCGCTGGTCTGGCTTGCCTTGCTTGCGCTCTGCGTTCATGCGGTGCTGCGCCGACGTGGCCTGCCCGCGCTGCTCGGACTGTGCATGCTGTTTCCGCTGCTGCTGTTCGTCACCGAGTTTGCGACGGTGTGGATCCAGGACCCGTTCGTCCTCTACCGCAGCTACCTGTGGGCGATCGCTATGCCGGGCATGATTGCCGTGCTGTTGTGTTCACTGCGACCCGGCACGCTTTATGTGGGCGGGCTGGTCGTTGCGCTGCTCTTTTCCGGGCTGGCGCTCGAGCGCAGCCTGTCGTTGGCCAGCGCCTACAGCGCCTGGAACGATGCAGTCGAAAAGGTGGACCTGGGAGCGGACGCGTCGGCGGTGGGACGCTGGCGCCCGTTTCTCAACCGCGGAAGTTACTTTCTCGAGCATTCGATGTATCGGCAGGCTGCCAACGACTTTGCACGTGCCGTGCAACTGGGCGAGGGAGAGGGCTCGGCCAGCTTCAACCTGGGTGTTGCCCTGCAGCAGATGCAGCGGGACGAAGAAGCGTTGGCGGCGTTCGAGGCCGCTCGCGAGAAGGGCTTCGATGAGGCTGGCCTTCACTTTCACCGGGGTGAGTCACTGTACCGACTCGGTCAGTCCGGAGAGGCGGTAAAGGCCTATTCGGCGGCACTGAAGCGGCCACGGCAGGCACCCGAGGTTCGCGATCACACGCGAATGCGGCGTGCGGAGGCTGCGGTGGCCGCGCGCGACTTCTCGCTCGCAGCGAAGGATTTTGAAGCCTTGCTGGTGCGCGATCCGGGCAACGTGCGAGTGCTGACCGGGCTGGGGATGGCCTACGTCGGTCAGCAACGCGGAACCGACGCCTTGCGCGTTTTCGATGCCCTGCTCGAGCGTCGCGAAGCCCCCACCTTGCGCTACGGCCGTGCCATGGCGCGAGCGCTCGCGGGCGATCGTGCGGGGGCGATCATCGATATCGAAAACGCCCTGGCCGTCGAGCCCGACAACCCGGCCTTCCGCCAGTTGCGCGAGCAACTCGGGCGCTGAGGGCGGGGCGATGCGAATTCTCCATGTCGGCAAGTTCTATCCGCCCTACGCCGGAGGCATGGAGGTTTTCCTTGCCGATCTGGTCGCGGCCCAGCGTGCGCGGGGCGACGAGGTTGTCGTCCTCGTACATGGACTGCCGCTGCCGGACGACCCCCCTTGGCTGAAGCGCGTGCCGGTACTGTGCCAGGCCGTCTATGCGCCGCTCGCACCGGTTTTTCCGTTCGCCCTGCGCCGGCTGTTGCGCGAGTTCGAACCCCAGGTGCTGCACCTGCACATGCCCAATCCTTCGGCTTTCAGCGCGCTGTTGTTCGCCGCTGCGTTGCGTGTGCCGTGGGTCGTACACTGGCATGCGGATGTCGTCGCGGCAAAAGGCAGAGCGCGCCTGTCGCTCGCCTACCGCCTGTACCGACCTTTCGAGCAGTTGCTGCTGGCGCGTGCCGCGCGCGTGATCGCCACTTCGCCACCGTACCTCGACGCCAGTGAACCGCTGAAGCGATGGCGGGACAAGTGCAGCGTCATCCCGCTGGGGCTCGATCTGTCGCGATATCCGGCTCAGCCCGATATGAAGCAGGATAGCTGGACCTGCGGCGCGTTTCGTGTGCTCGCGGTTGGTCGGTTGTCGCACTACAAGGATTTTCCGACGCTCGTGCGCGCCGTGTCCGGGCTGACAGGCGTCGAATTGCTGCTCGCCGGTGACGGCGAGCAGCGCTCGGAGCTGGAGGCGCTCGCCGATGCCGCGCAGGGCAGGGTGCGGCTCCTGGGCGCGGTGTCGGATGCGCGCAAGGACGCACTGCTGGCGAACTGCGACGTGTTGTGCCTGGCGTCGATCGAGCGCAGCGAGGCCTTCGGTCTGGTGCTGCTCGAGGCGATGCGTTACGCCAGGCCTTGCATCGTGTCCGAGCTGCCCGGTTCGGGTATGCCGTGGGTGGTGCGCGAGGCGCAGGCCGGCTTGCTCGCGAAGCCGGGCGACGTGGCAGATTGGCGGCGCGCCCTCACCCTGCTGCGCGACGATGCGCGGATGCGCGGGGAAATGGGTGAACGGGCGGCGCGGTCCGTTCATCGGCTGTTCTCGATGCAGGCCTGTGCCGATGCCGTAGCCCGGCAATACACGCTCGCCGGGGTGCAGGCCGACACTCCCACCCCACGCCGCGGTTTGCTGGTCGTCATTCCCGCCCGCAACGAGGCGCCGACATTGCCTTCCATCGTCGCGGAACTGATCGAGGCGGGTCATCCCGACATCGTCGTGATCGACGATCACAGCACCGACGGCACCGGTGAAGCTGCCGAGCGCGCCGGGGCGACCGTTCTGCGTGCGGCGCTGCCCCTGGGCGCCTGGGGTGGAATGCAGGCGGGCATCCGCCACGCCATCGCCCATGGCTATTCATCGGTCATCACAATGGATGCCGACGGTCAGCATGACGTCGCCGCCATCCGCTGCCTTCTGGCCGAACGCGACAAGGCTGACGTCGTCATTGGCGCTCATCCCGCGCGCGCCAGCTACGCGCGTCGTATCGCCTGGAACTGGTTTCGCCGCATCAGCGGCCTGGCGGTCGAGGATCTCACTTCCGGATTTCGTCTGTACAACGCCACGGCCATGCAACTGGCCGTCAGCGAGGCCGCGACACAACTCGATTTTCAGGACGTTGGTGTCCTGCTGATGCTGCGTCGCGCCGGCTTGCGTCTGGCGGAAGTGCCCGTGCCCATGAACCCGCGCATTGTCGACCGCTCCCGTGTCTTTGACTCTTGGTGGACTGTCACCCGCTACATGGCCGCCACTACCCTCCTGTGCCTGGCCCGCAGACCCTACCGACCCGTCCCTCGTAGGTCGGGATGAGCCGCAGGCGAATGCCGACGCCGCCGGTGGATGCGCCGGTGTCGCACTCGCTTCGCTCGTCGCGACCTACCCGGAAAAGCAACACGCTACGCTTTTCAATCTATATGTCATCATCCCTTTGTCGTAAAACGGGATGCTGCCATGTCCAATTCGACCATCTGGCCAAAGCTCATCCACCACGGCGGCATCGATGGTGTGACGGGCAGCTGCCATCGCCTGCGTTTCTCCGCGGACCGCTCTCTGCTCGTCGACTGTGGTCTGTTCCAGGGGCAGGACGCCGACCGGGGGGATGGCCTCGACCAGCACCGCGTCCGTTTTCCTGTCGATGATGTGCTGGCACTGGTGGTGACGCATGTGCACATCGACCACATCGGCCGTCTGCCCTATCTGCTGGCGGCTGGCTATGCCGGTCCCATCCTGTGTTCCGTGCCTTCGGCGCGGTTGCTGCCGCTGGTCATCGAGGATGCGCTGAAAGTCGGCTTCACGCGCGATGCGGCCCTGATCGGACGCTTCCTCGACGAGGTCGGCACGCGCCTGGTGCCGCTGGATTACCGCCGCTGGCACGCGCTGGTCGACGACGCGAGGCATCGCGTTCGCGTGCGGCTGCAGCGCGCGGGTCACATCCTGGGATCGGCCTATGTCGAGGTCGACAGCCTCGATCGCTCCAAGGGCCGGACGCATCGCACGGTATTCTCCGGCGATCTGGGCGCGCCGCACGCGCCGCTGCTGCCCGCGCCCAAGTCGCCGTGGCGCGCGGACACGCTGGTCATCGAAAGTACCTACGGCGACCGTCGGCACGAGGATAGGCGCACACGCCGCGCGCGGCTTAGGGCGGCCATCGACCGCGCACTGGAAAATGGCGGTACCGTGATCGTTCCCGCCTTCAGCATCGGGCGCACGCAGGAACTGCTCTACGAGTTGGAGGGGCTCGTCCACGCCGCGCGCAACGCGCGCTGGCGCGACCTGGAAGTGATCGTCGACTCTCCGCTCGCGGCCCGTTTCACCGAGGCCTACCGGGAACTCAAGCCGTGGTGGGACGCCGAGGCCCACCGGCGCCTGCGCAGCGGTCGCCATCCGTTGTCGTTCGACAATCTCTACACCGTCGACGGCCACGAAGAACACCTGCGCACGGTCGAATACCTCGCCACCACCGGCCGTCCCGCCGTGGTGATCGCTGCCAGCGGCATGGCCAGCGGCGGGCGCGTCGTGAACTACCTCAAGCGCATGCTCCCCGACCCGCGTCATGCGGTGCTGTTCGTCGGCTACCAGGCGCCGGGAACGCCGGGGCACGCGATCGCCCGCTACGGTCCGCGCGGCGGCTGGGTGGAGCTGGACGGCGCCCGCGTCGACATCCGCGCCCGTGTAGGCACCATCGGCGGCTACTCCGCCCACGCCGACCAGCGCGACCTGCTCAACTTCATCCGCCGTATGCGTCACCCGCCCGCCCACGTGCGCCTGATCCACGGCGACGCCGGCCCCAAGCAGGCCTTCAAGGCGGGAATTGAAGCATGGGCATCAGGCTGCGGCCACCCCGTGCGTGTCACGCTCGCACACCAGTCGTGATCGCAGCGCACCACATGTGCCGCCCCTCGGTCGTAGCCGGGTACTGCCGCTTGCCGGGGATGGCAAAACATGCCCGTTACGGGTATATTCATCAAGGCTAGTGGACATGATGGTCTTCAAGCGGAAGAACTTTGCGCGGTGGCAAGCGGGCGAAAAACTCTCCGATGACACCTTATGCAAGGCGGCCCGGGAAATGGAGCGTGGTCTGGTAGACGCAGACTTGGGCGGCCACCTCTACAAGAAGCGGATAGGTCGTCCAGGTGCCGGCAAGAGCGGCGGCTACCGTACGTTGTTGTCAGCCCGTGTCGGTCATCGTTATGTGTTCCTGCATGGGTTCTCGAAAAGCGACAAGGCGAACATCACACCGGGCGAGAAGAGAGCACTTCAATATGCAGGAAAGGTATTTCTGGAGCTGTCGGAAAAGGACCTGGTGAAGGCATTGCGGGCGGGCGTTTTACTGGAGCTGTGTTGTGACGAGCAAGATCATTGAATCGCTGCGCGGCGATCTGGCCGCATTGCACGATGCGGGCGCGATCGGCAAGGTGACGATGCGCGAATTCGACGCGATCTGTCCGCCGCCGGTGCGGGAGTTCGACGCGGACGACATCAAGCGTTTGCGTGAAGCGCTGCACTTCAGCCAGCCGGTGTTCGCACTTCACCTGCACACCACGGCCTCGACCGTGCGCAAATGGGAGCAGGGTCAAACGCGCCCGTCCGGCCCGGCGCTCAAGCTGCTCAACGTCATCGCCGACAAGGGCTTGCCGGCCATTATCTGAGGCGCGCACAAGCCACGAAGCTCCGGAACCTTTCGTAGATCGGCGATGCGCCACAGGCGCATTCCGACATGGTCACACCCATCGTCTGGGCACCCGACAAGCTCTGTCTTTTTCGATGACGGCTGTTCTATAATCAGGAACGATTGTTCTTGATTTAAGAGCGAAATGGATCTCGTTGCCTCGACCCTTTTCGGCAAGACACGACGGGCAGTACTTGTATGCCTGTTCGACCAGCCCGAGCGCGCCTGGTATCTCAGGGAGCTTTCCCGTCAAACGGGCGTCAGCCCGGGTGCGTTGCAGCACGAGCTCACTCAGCTGGTAGATGCTGATCTTGTGCGCCGCATCCCCGACGGCAATCGGGTGCTCTATCGCGCGAACACTGCACATCCGATCTTCGTCGATCTGCAGGCAATCGTTCGCAAGACATGCGGTCTGGCCGCGCGCATCAAGGCGGCCCTCGCCACTTACGCCGAGCAGATTCGATTTGCTGCGATCTACGGCTCGCTGGCCAAGGGCGGCGGTCATGGGCGCAGTGACGTCGATCTGCTGGTTGTCGGCGAGATAGGTTTCGAGTTGCTCGTGCAACTGGTCGCACCGCTCGAAGACGAACTGGGCCGCGAGATCAGCGTTCGGCTGTATCCGCCGGATGAGTTCCGCGCCAAGCGGCAGGCTGGCGACAACTTTCTCAATGCAGTCCTTGCCGGCGAGCTTCTGGTTCTGATGGGAGCAATCGATGACGCTTGACAACCTGATCGGAAAAGGGCTGCAGAGAGAGCCAGCCGATGCGCAGGAGATTGGCCGCTTTCTGACACGCATCGCAACGAAACTTCTCGATTCGCAAAATACGCAAATCAGCACTGAAAGCCGGTTTGATATCGCTTACGAAGCCTTGCTGCAACTCGGTCTTGTTGCCTTGCGTGCGCGTGGACTGCGCCCGGATTCGAAAGGCGGTCACCATGTCATGGCGTTGCAGACGCTCAATCTCACGATAGGCTATCCCCGCGAAAAGCTTCGCGTGCTCGACCAATTTCGTCGCAAGCGTTCGGCAGGTTTGTACGACGGCAGCTTTGAGCCTTCCCAAGCCGAGCTCGACGCACTCATTCATTCCGTCACCGATATCAAGACCGGCCTCGAGCACTGGCTTGCCACGGAGCGTCCTGAGCTGCTGGGCGGCAGTAAATGATCGTCGGCAACATCAAGCTCCAGTCGGAATTCGCGTCGCTCATCCCCACCTACGGATACGGCCGCGAACCAGGCTAGGGCCTCGGCGTCGCGGTGCGCGCCGCCGTGGGATGAGAGCACGCCCGTCGCGCCCAAAACGCCCTACGCCACAGCGAAATGGGCGGCCGAACTGCAACTCGAGTCCGCGCGCAGAAGCGGTGCCATCCGTCAGGCTCTCCGTCCGCCTGCCACGGCTGGCGGGCCAGGTGCCGGGCTGCGCACCGGCGAGATGCCGCATGGCTTCGTCGCCGCTGCGCTGCAAGGGCGTGGCATCGACGTGCACGGAGGCGCCCAGACACTCGACGTGCTCGACGTGCGCGACGCCGCCGAGTTGCTCGCATGCGCCATGCTGCTGCCCTTCGATGCCTGCTCGCCGGTGCTCAACGCCGGCTCCGCCCGGCCGGTCAGCATCGAGCAACTCGCGCATCTGACCACGCAGATCGCACTCGATACGCGCGGTCTGAAAGTGCCCGTACGCGCTGTTCCGGCCGGCCCCATGCCCAGTTTTGGCATGACCAATGCACTCGCCCGCGAGCATCTCGGTTGGCAGCCGCGCCATGATCTGCGCGATATCTTCGCAGAGGCCTTCGATCAGATCGATCCGCCTGCGTAGATCGGCCGATCAACCCGCAACTCGCTTCGCTCCGCGAAGCTGGCCGATTATCGGCCCGAGCAGCGAGCAGCCTTGGCGTTTGCATCGGGCCTGCTCCTCCAAATACAATAGCCGGCCAAGACACGCTCGACCCGGCGCGGGAAGCGTGGAAGAATCTGAAATCCGGTGCGCTGATGCTGCGTCGCCGGACGTGCCGCGAATCCCGCCCATGCCCGTTTTCTCCGACAAGCCCTCGATCCAGCCCGTCCTGCTCTGCGGCGGTGCAGGCACGCGTCTGTGGCCGCTGTCGCGGGCGGACTACCCCAAGCAGTTCCTCGCCTTCGGCTCAGCGCACACCATGCTGCAGCAGACCATGCTGCGCACGCACGGATTGGAGCGCCTGGGCGACGTGCGTGATCCGGTTGTCGTGTGCCAGGCCGCGCATCGCTTCATCGCCGCGCAGCAGCTTGCCGAAGTCGGCGTGCGTCAGGCCGCGCTGGTGCTCGAGCCGGCCGGGCGCAACACCGCACCCGCGCTCACGCTGGCCGCCCTGCAGGCCGTCGCCGACGGCGCCGACCCGGTGTTGCTGGCGATGCCCGCCGATCATCTGATGCGCGACGTCGCAGCCTTTCACGCTGCCGTCGAGCATGGCTTTGCCGATGCCTGCGCCGGCGCCATGATCACCTTCGGCATCACGCCGCGCCACGCGGAGACGGGCTATGGTTATATCCGTGCCGACGCGGCCGGTTCGGCACCCGTGCGCGACGTGCTGGCCTTCGTCGAAAAGCCCGATGCCGCCACCGCGCAAGCCTATGTAGAATCCGGCGACTACCTGTGGAACAGCGGCATCTTCATGGTGCGCGCCAGCCGCTGGCTGGCGGCCATCGAACGCTTCCGGCCCGACATCCACACTGCCTGCGCACGCGCCTTGGATCTGGCCGCGCGCGACGCCGACTTCATTCGCCCCGACGCCACCGCCTTTGAGGCCTGCCCGGGCGATTCCATCGACTACGCCGTCATGGAGCGCCTGCCGGACGACTCGACCCTGGGCATGCGCGCGCGCGTCGTCGCGATGGATGCCGGCTGGTCCGACGTCGGCTCCTGGGACGCGTTGTGGGCCGAGCTTGACCACGATCCCGATGGCAACGCCACGACCGGCGATTGCGTCCTGTCCGGAGTTCGCGACACGCTGGTCCACGCCGAGGCCGGCCGGCTGGTCGCGGTGGTCGGCGTATCCGGGCTCGTCGTCGTCGCCACTCCCGACGCGGTGCTGGTAGCCGACCGCCGCAACGCTCAGCAGGTCAAGCAACTGGTCGAGCAACTGCGCGGCGCGCGACGCGACATCACCGCCAATCACCGCAAGGTCCACCGCCCCTGGGGCTGGTACGACTCGGTCGATGCCGGCGAGCGTTTTCAGGTCAAGCGCATCGTGGTGAATCCCGGCGCCTCGCTCAGTCTGCAGATGCACCACCACCGCGCCGAGCACTGGGTCGTCGTGCGCGGCACCGCGCAGGTGACTCGTGGCGACGATACCTTCCTGCTTGCCGAGAACGAATCCACATTCATTCCGGTGGGGGAGAAGCATCGCCTCTTGAATCCCGGCAAGGTGCCGCTTGAGATCGTCGAGGTGCAGTCGGGCGGATACCTGGGCGAAGATGATATTGTTCGCTTCGATGATTGTTATGGTCGATGATTTCGTGCCTGCCTCGTTTGTGACACTCGGGGCGGAGGGGGTCTGAAGACTGCTGCAGCTTGAGCGAGGGGTGAATGTCGAGTTCAGGGAGTAATCGCGGGATCGCGTACGTGTTCCGCCCGGATGTGGTTGCAACACTGGTCGAGGATGGGGCCGTGCTCCTCGACCTTGACTCGAAGTATTTCTATTCTGCCAACCAGGGTGCCTGGCAGGTCCTCATGCCGTTCGAGACAGGGGCGACGTTCGGGCAGATCAGGGAGCACTGCCGGCTTCTTGGTGCCGATGAAGCCGACCTCGTCGCTGTGGACGGCATCTGTGAGCAGTTGCTCGCTGACACGTTGATCGAGCCGATCGAAGGCGACTGTCCTCCCCTGTCTGTCGAAGGGGGCGACTGGGCATTCCCGACCTTCGAGAAGCATCGCGAGCCGCTGCAGAAGATCATGGCCAGCGCTTTCGACCCGTCGATCCCGCTAGCCGAGTGATAGTGTCCAGATGCTGCGTGACTGCTATCGTTGTGGCCCCGTCTCCGTGCGAGTGGTGGGCGCCGGGCGCAGTCATCGACTGGACGAACTGGTCGACCGTGCGCTAAGCCTGTTTACAGTGCCCTGGGGGGACTCAGAAGGCGCGATTCACCTCGAGTTCGTTCGGCCCGACCAGGTCGAGTGTCCGCTTGGCGCTCCATATCTGACGACTCATCGCATGTCGGTCGTGCAAGATCTGGCCGGTTTGTCCGCGCACTGTGATTCCGGTGCCCGGGCGCGTTACGTGAGGGATTGCGGCGTATGGCGGATCGGCGTTCCGCCGTCCGAGGACGAGCTCTGGACCATCACCGATGTGGATAATCTGCTGACTCTCGCGCTCGCCACCGCGTGGCGTGAAGCGGGCTGGGTTCCGTTCCATGCCGGGCTCGTCTGCCGGGATGCAGGGATTGCCGCGATGGTCTGCGCGCCATCCGGAGTTGGCAAGACGACGCTGACCCTCGCGATGCTTCGGCGGGGCTGGAAAACCCTTGGCGACGACAAGCTTCTGGCCCGCATATCGGACGACGGACAGGTCGAGATGCGCGCCCTGACCGGCACGTTCAATCTCTATCCACACACGCGCGAGTGGTTTCCGGATCTCAGTGGGATCGAGCGTTTTCCGCACTGTTCGGCATGGACCGACAAGCGCCGCGTGCCGGTGGAATGGATCCGGCCCGCGGCGATGCGCGATGCGGCTGCGCCGGGACAGGTGCTTAAGCTCGTCCGCACGGAAGACACGGATACGGTTCGGGTGAGCGGGCTGTCGTTCGACGAGACCTTGTCCCTGCTGATGAAGCAAACCGTGATTCCCGGTCAACGCGAAATCGCCCGACACGTCGTCCGGACCGTATCCATGCTGGCCAGGCAGGTATGCGGGCTGGAAGTCGAGGTAGGCAAAGGGGCGTACTTCAATCCCCGCTGTCTCGATGCGCTCGAAGAGACGCTGGAGTCGCACCAATGACTTTGTCGGCCAGTGTGATCGTTCCTGTTCTGAATGGTGCGTCCACGATCGGGGATACCCTCAAGGGAGTGTTGTCCCAGGTTGGCCAGCCGGAAAGATACGAGGTCATCGTGGTCGACAATGGCTCGGCCGACGGGACGCAGGACATCGTTCGGCAGTATCCGGTTCGACTGCTCCACTGTGCGACACCAGGCGCTTCCGCGGTACGGAACGTCGGGCTGAACGCCTGTGCGGGTGACATCTACGTGAACGCCGATGCCGATACGTTGCCGGCGCGAAACTGGTTGAAGGAGTTGTTGCGACCATTCTCGGACCCCTCGACGGTTCTCGTCGGAGGGAGAATCATATCCTTCATGCCAAAGACTGGCGCCGAGCGATACATCGAGCGTGCCGGCCTGTTTCGTCCAGAGAACAGCGCGCTCAACCCCCGCTTCGCGTTCGTGAATGCGGGGAATCTCGCCGTTCGCCGCGAAGCTGCGTTGGCCATTGGCGGATGGGATGAAACACTTCACGCATCTGAAGATGTCGATTTTTCCGCGCGACTCGTTCGCCATTCACGGTGCGAGATTCGCTATGCAGAGAACGCGATCCTTTTTCACCGCAACCGAACTGACGACGACGATCTGATCAGGCAAGCTGCAGGGTACGGGCGGGGAGCTGCTCGGATCTACCGTCGCTTCCCGGAAGAGACAGGGTGGAATTTCATGAAAGCGATGCGTGTTCGGCGGATGATCGTGTCGCGCAGTGTTCGCCCCGGGTGGCTGAGGCTGCGAAGGCTCGTTTCACGGGTCAGCGAAGAAGAGCTCGAGTTCGCCCGCTATCATCGCATGTGGACACGTGCGTTCTGGGGCGCTTTCTTTGAAACCTGGCGGCAAGAGGGGCGCGACGCTTGAAGGTCTCGGTCGTCATTCCCGCCTTCAACGCAGAGGCCACGCTATCGGATTGTCTGCGTGCAGTGAAGGCGCAAGCGTTTCCTTCCGACGAGTACGAAGTCATCGTTGTGGACGATGGCTCGACAGATGACACCGCGCGTATTGCCAGCGCGTTCGGATGCAGGGTGATTTCGCAGGAAAACCGTGGTGCGCCGTCCGCGCGGAATCGGGGCCTGGCAGCCGCCGCCGCGACATGGGTAGCGTTCACCGATGCGGATTGCATTCCATCGCGGAGCTGGCTCAGGTGGCTCGTTCCTGCATCCGAAGACGATGCGGTGGATGCCGTTGCGGGGCGCACTTTGGGGTACGAATCGCGCAGCCCGGCGGCCCGTTACGTGGACCTGAGCGGCGGGCTGGATGCGCAGCGTCACCTCGACCATCCTGTCTTTCCGTTCGCGCCTAGCGGCAACGTTCTGTACCGGAGGTCCACTCTCGAACGGGTAGGAGGCTTCGAAGCGCGCTATTCGACCTACGACGCATGTGATCTGCACCTGCGTTTGCGCCAGGCAGGGGCGGACCGGGTTCGCTTCGAGCCACGGGCATTGGTGTTGCACCGCCATCGTGTAGGCTGGAGTGGCTACTATCGTCAGCAGCGTGGTTATGGCTACGGTCTGGGGCAATTCACCTGGCGTCACCGAGACAAAGTCTCCTGGTCGTTCCGGCGTGAAGCGGCCCAATGGTCGAAGATCGCGCTTTATGGTGCGCAGGTCTTGTGGCCGGGAAGGGCGGATGCGGTCCTTTGCCGTCGTGGTCGCTTCGTCAAAGCGCTGGCGCAGCGGATCGGATTCGATCAAGCCTACTATTCCGCGCGGGAGCGCAGTCGATGGGAGAACGGAGCATGTGGGGGTTGAGCGGTCTGCAGGATCGCATGCGGCGTAACTTCCACCAGCCCTCGGATGTCTGGTGGTTCTTGCATATCGGACTGTTCCTGTGGACTGTGCCTCGTCAGTTGAAGGCCATGTCCTTGCCCGAATTTCTCGAGCGGCAGTCAGGTGGCATGCGACCTGCTGCTTGCACGAATGACATCGAGAGCGGAGTCGAGCGCATCGGCCGGTTGCAAGGGGTATGGTTGCGGCGATCGTTCTTCCGCTCACGCAACACCTGTTATCTGCGCGCCGTCACGCTGTTCCGTTTTCTCGACGCGGGTGATCGACACAAGCGCATTCATTTCGCTGTCGAACCTGAGCCTCGGGATGGCCGACGCCGGGGGCACGCATGGATCTCGGTCGATGGTCGGCCGCTGGGTGTTCCCGACGGTGTGAAGGCCGACACCCTGCGCGAGATTTTCGTGTTTCCGCCGTCGGGCGATACCGGCGCCGCGCACGTACCACCCCTGGGCGACCTTGTTGCCGGCGAGGCTCCTCAGTGATCCCTGCGCACGCCCTGTTCGAACTTCTGTTGGGAGAAGAATCCTCGGCCCGGCATGCCGGACGGGTGCTGACGGATTCCGACGCATGGGATCAGGCGCTGGCTTTGGCTGCCGCGTGGAAAGTCGTGCCGCGACTTGCCAGAGTGCTTCGTCGCCACGAAATCGCAGTGCCATCGTGCGTCGACCAGCGATTGCGCCAGCAACTGACGACGACAGCCCTGCAAAGCGGCTACGTCGCCAGGCGCGCGGCCGACGTTTTCGGGGCCCTCGCCAGTGCGAACGTCCGCGCTGTCGGGTTCAAGGGAGTGGCGACGCTTGCGCGCCTGCACCGTAGTCCGGCCGAGCGCATGCTCAGCGATATCGACATCATCATCCGGGACGAGGCATTCGATCGGGCGATCAAGACGCTCGCATCGATCGGTTTCAGCCCTTCGTTCGGCGAGTCGGTGGAGGACTGGAAGGGCTTTTCGTCGGGACGCATCCGTCAGGACAACCACACCATCGCGTTGACCGATGAAGAAGGGCTCGAGGTCGATCTTCACTATCGCCTCGATGGACAAATCGCTGGAATCACCGACGCACTTTGGGGGCGTGCAGATTCGCTGACGCTCGTTGGCAGGCGTGTGGATGCGGTTGCCCCCGTCGATGCCATGCTGCTGCTGGTCCACCACAGCCTGCGCACCCATTTCTCGCCGTTCCCCACCGTGCGGGATCTGGTGGATCTGGACGAATACTGGCATGCCGCAGACGTGTTGTTCGATCCTGAACTCCTGGGGGCCGAAGCGTCACGGAGCGGGCTTGGCGAGGCGCTCTCGGCGATGCTCGCACTACTCGTCGAGGCCGGCGCGATATCTGCGGGCGACGCGCGCCTGTTGGCGTTTTACGATTCCTTGGGGCCGCTCGACTCCGGCAATGTGCAACGCATTCGCGACTGGTTCATGTACCGCATCGACACGCCCGGGTCCGGCGGCGAGGCGTTGCTGGATGTCTTCCTGCTCATGCGTACGCCGACTCATCTTCGGCGCTGGTTCGCTCATCGATTTACGCTCGACCGGAAGCTGCGAAAAGCAGCCTGGCGTACCGAACTGGAGCGTCATCGTGCCCGCCGGGGCAAGAGCGACTTCGGCCGTGCGCTCGAGATGATTGGCTGTCTTTGCCGCATCGGGCTGCGGCGCCTGCCCTTGCTATGGTCCGTGGTGCGCCTGCAGCGGAGGGCTCTGCACGCCGTGCCCCGTGCGAGCGAGGGGCGTGATGCCGGATAATGTCGGCCCGGGCAGCATCCGGGGTCGTCTGATCTCCGGTTTTGTCGCGCTGTCTGCGCGTCAGGTCGTCACCAACGCGATCGCGCTCACGAAGCTCGCCCTGATCGTGACGATGCTGCCGGTCGCCGAGTACGGCGTCTACGTCATCGCCAACGGCCTGGTCAACTACTTGATAGCGTTGAGCGGGCTCGGCTTCGGTGCGTATCTGATCCGTACCCGCGAGACGCCATCGCGCGAACTCGTCGGCACGGCGCGTGCGCTTGCGTTGATCGTGGGTTGCGGCGGCCTGCTGGTCGCATTTCTGGTCGCTCCTGTTCTCGCAGCATGGTACGACCAGCCCGGGCTCACTGCGCTCTTCGTGGTTCAGGCTTTCGCGCTGCCGATCTTCCTGCTGCGTTCGATACCCGCAGGCCTGCTGGATCGCAAGCTGCGTTACAGCCGCAGTGCCTCGATCGAACTGGTGGCGGAACTCGCCGGCTTCGTCGCCACCATTGCCATCATATGGGTCACGCGCTCACCCTGGGGGCTGGTCTGGGGCAATCTGCTGCAGTTCACGCTGTCGCTCGTGCTGTTGAGCCGCACGACCGGCGATTGGCATGTGATCTCCTGGAATGGCGCCATCGCGCGAAGGTTGTTGAGGTTCGGCGTCGGGGTCGGTGCTGCCGGCTGGGTGTCGCAGCTTCGGCGCCTGGTCAATCCGGTTCTGGTCGCCAAGATCCTGGGAGTGGAGGCTACAGCGGTGGTCGCAGTCGCGGTACGCAGCCTCGAACTGGTCGGATTCATCCAGGGCGTGTGCTGGCGCCTCGCGGTGGGCGGATTCGCGGCGCTGAATACTTCCGACAAGCCGCTTGGCCGGGCGCTTGCGAGGGGGCAGGCGGCGCAGATGCTTGCCGTGGGCGGTGTCATGGCGGTGCTGATTGCCGTCGCCCCGGAAGCGGTTGCGCTGCTCCCGGGCGCTCATTGGCAGGCGATGTTGCCACTGTTGCCGTTGCTGTGCGCGTCGGCCGTCTCCGGCACCTTGTTCAACCTGTACTTCGCGGTGCTGCAGGTCAGGGCGGATATTCGGCCGATGATTCTTGCCAATGGCGTGTTCGTGCTCGCGTTCTTTTCCGTCGCAGCCCTGTTGCTCATGACATGGTCGGACATTCGCGCCTACGGTGTTGCCGAAGTCATTGCGACCTTCTCGTTCGCTGCGTTCTGGCCGATGATCCATCGGCGCATTCCCGAAGCGAGGCTGTTGCCGGCGCTGATGAATCTGATCATGATGATCTCCGTGCTCGTAACCCTCCATATGCTCTGGGAGCAGAGCCTGTCGCTGCGAATCGTCGTCGCGCTCGTCCTGATTGCTGCGACCTCAGTGGCCCTGCGCGAGAATCGCGACGTCTGGCGTGCAATGCTGGAAGCCGCCGGACGGGACCGCGCTACCCGTCGGACCTGAGTGCGGATAGCTGCATCGCTCTTCGCAAATATTGCGTTCAATACGCATTTCTGTCGAACAGTACGGCAGCGGCAGTGCGCCAGATGATGCGCAGGTCGAACCATACAGACCAGTGCTCTATGTAGTACAGGTCGTACTCCACCCGGCGCTGCATCTTGTCCACCGTTTCGGTTTCACCGCGCAGGCCGTTGACCTGCGCCCAGCCCGTGATCCCCGGCTTGACCCGATGCCGCAACAGGTAGTTGGGTATCAGCTTCTTGTAGTGCTCATTGTGGGCGAGAGCATGGGGCCGAGGGCCGACGATCGACATGCGCCCCTGCAGCACGTTGATGAGTTGCGGCAACTCGTCCAGGCTGGTCCGGCGCAGAAAGGCGCCGAACCCCGTGACGCGCGGGTCTTCGCGTCGTGCCTGAGTCACCCGCCCATCGTCCTCGCGATGCACGTGCATGCTGCGGAATTTCCAGACTTCGATCTCCCGCCCGTCCCAGCCATGACGAATCTGGCGGAACAGCACCGGGCCCGGGCTCGACGCCTTGACGCCGACCGCGATCGCGAGCAGCAGCGGCGACAGGAGAGTCAGGAAGATCGATGCCAGCACGTAGTCCTCGCAGGCCTTCACGAGTTTGTTGGCACCTGATATCGGGGAAATCGAAAGGTCCAGCATCGGAATGCCGGCGATTTCGGTCACGCCATGATTGATCAGGCGGAAAGTGAAGATGTCTGGCGCCCAGCGGATGTTCACCGGCGTGTCCTGCAGCGCATCGATCGACTCCCGGATACGACGTTCGCCGCGCATCGGCCATGTCAGCCAGACTTCGTCCGCCTCGACTTCCCGGATGGATGTGCCCAGTGCGACGGTGCTGTTGAACGCCACCCCTGCAGGACGGTCTCCTTCCGGCACGGGGCGATCGGTGCACACCATCGTTACCCGGTAACCACTCCAGCGAAAATCGGCCAGATGTTGGGTCAGTTCCCGGACGCCATCATAAGGGCCGACCAGTGCAACGTTGCGCAGGCCGTAGCCGCGGCGATGGGCGAAGTCGACGATACGACGCAAGATCAGGCGGCTGGCCAGCAGTCCGGCAAGGCCGAGCGCTCCCCAATACCCGAACCACAGTCGCGAGAAATCCGTCCCCGTCTTGCTCAGGAAGCTCAGCGATGCCAGCACTGCCAGCACCAGGCTCCATCCGAGGAGCACGCGGCCATACGCGATGACGCGCGAGCCATGCCCCCAGCTGCGATATACGCCCAGCTGGGTGAAGATGACGTGGGTCAGCAGCGCGCCGGCGAAAACGGCGTAGACATACCGAACGGGTTCGAGCAGCGCGTCTCCACCGAAGCGCAGCAGGTGCGCGACCATGCCGGTAGCCACGACCATCAGGACATCGAATGTCTTGACCCCCAGGGCGACAAGCGCATGACTCTCGCGCAGCAGGCTGCGATGGTGGGTGGCGTAGTTCAAGGTGAGTGCTCGATCTAGTGCGGTTGGCGGTCGGGGTGTTGCAGGATCGAATCCATGCGTTCGAGAAAGCGCGCCCTCGAGAACATCGCCGCACGTTCTTCACATGCGCTTCGCATTTCGTTCGCGTTCCGCTGGCTCATGTCCAGCACCGCACGGCATACCTCTTCCGTGTCGAAATCGGGAGCTAACAGCACGCCGGTCTCACCCGGCCTGACGGTTTCCAGCAGGCCACCTTGTGCGACCCCGATTACCGGTTTTCCGGCCGCCATCGATTCGACCGGCGACATGCCGAAATCCTCGTCGACCGGGACATACACGGTGGCGCGCGCCCGGCCCATGCAGTCCGACAGCGTGACGTCGTCGATCCAGCCGGTGAAGTGAATGTTGCTCGCGCCCCTTGCCAATTCCCGTAGCCGCGCCAGTTCGGACCCGCCGGATGTTACCACCAGCCGCTGGGAGGGCATTCGCAGAAAGGCCCGAATCAGCACATCGACGCGCTTGAGCGGTTCCAGCCGGGCCGTGGAAAGAAAGTAACCGTCATCACTGAGCCACCGGAACGCATGGGTATCGACCGGCGGGTAGACCACCCGTGCTTCGACCCCCAGGTGTTGCCGCAGGCGGCTACGGACGTTCTCCGAATTCGCGAGAACGATATCCATGCGTCGTACGGCTGCCTCGAAGCGTGGCTGCAACCAGTTCCGCAGTGATGCGAGCGCAGGCCGCAACACCATGGGAGTGGCGCTTTCATAGTGACGTCGCAGATCGTAGAGAAATCTTGGCGGCGTGTGGCAATAGTAGATCGAGCGTCCTTCGTGTCCTGCACGTTCGGCCAGCACGCTGTAGGCGCCGGAGTAGATCCGTTCGCCAAACCTGCTCGCAATGTCGGCACCACGGGTCGAGAATGCATAGAGCATGTGAGCGATTCGCAGGGCGTCGAATCGTTGGTGCGCGTTCAGGTCGAACAGGCGGCCATCCTCGAATGCATCGGGGAACAGCGTGCGGTCGACAAACCCCACGCAGGCCGAGGCGTCGAGATGTCGGACCAGTTCCAGCAGGACACGCTCGGCGCCGCCCCGCGTCTGCATTCCGTCATACAGTACGAGAGTGTCTGGCTTCGTTGGCTGCATGTCCGTCCGCGGGTTCTGGAGGGCGTGCCGAATAGGCGAGAGCGATGAAGATGAACGCCCAGTACAGCGGCGCGTTCAGGTCCGGAATTGCCAGCGCAACGGCCAGTGTCGCCGTGCCCAGCGCGGTGACGACGAATACCCGTGCGCTGCGGTCACGCGCTGATCGGGCAACTGCGAGCGCGAGCGCCGCCAGCATGCCGCAAAAAGTGAGCAGACCCGGCAAACCGGTATTGCTGACCAAGCTTGCGAAGTAGCTGGAGGCGCGATTGCTCCCCATGCCGGCCCCCGTGCCGTATGTGTGACTGACGATTGTCAGTGCGCTCATGTTTGAACGCGTTCTCGACTGAGCGCTGCCTGAATCGAGCTTGTCGATGATTGCAGTAGACGCCAATTCCTGCACCTTCTTGCCGGCCGGCGTGAAGTTTGCCACCAGCAACAGCGCGGCACCCGCTACCGTCAGTGCTGCCCAGGCGCTCACGACGCGTGCCCTGCACGCCGAATCCTTTGCAGCGTACACTGTCGCGACGAGCAGCACCGCCGCGCTGGCGACGCCAGCTGCTGCCCAACCGGTGGAACCCAGCGGATTGAGCAGCGCCAGGCCGACGACGATCATCGCGACGATGAGCTTGCCCGCATGCCGGCGCCCGAGCAGGAACACCGCGAATAGTGCCGTCCACACGGCGGCGAGGAAGGCCGAGGCATAGGAAGCCTCCGAAAACGGCGCCACGATGCGCCGAATCCCGGCAACATCGTGATTGGCGAGCTGCAGGTAGCCCGGGTTGCTCATCCAGAACGCATTGAAGGAAGGCCATCCGGCAACGTGTGCCAGACGTTCGTAGCCGCCGATCAGGGTGACCAGCGCAACGGCTGCACCCAAGCCCCACAATAATCTTGCGCTGCGCCAATCCGGACGACTGGCTGCATGCAGCAGAAACAGCGCGACCGCCAGATGCACGCACAGGTTGGCGGCCTGCACCGCGTTGGAAATCGTGAAATGCAGTGGTGTCGGCGGCAGGTCGAAACCCTGCGGATTGAGCAACAGATAGACCGGTACGCCGGCATGCACGTGGGGCAGGACGAAGGCGCCGGTCACCGCGACCAAGGCGTAGAGACTCAGCAACCAGCTTGCGGGCCGGGGCGCTGCCGACAGGAAGTCGAGGCGGGGGGCGCGAAACAGCCGGGCCGCGAGTACGCAAAGGGCGGCGAGCGCGGTTACGTTGTAGGGCGAAATGCCGTACTGACCCTGATCCAGCGTCACGTTCAATACCGAACCGCCCTGCAGCACCGTCGCGAAGATCAGCAAGGCAGGCAGCCATGGCCGTGCGAACAGCAGCACCAGCGCGAGCAGCGGCAGATAGAAAGCCGACAGCGCAGTCAGTTGCATCGCTCGACCTTCGCCGAAGTGACCCTGCCGGTGCGGCCGGTCATTGCGCGCGCACCGTTTCCCGGTGTTCGAGATACCACGCGTAGGTGTGGCGCAGACCCTCTTCGAGGTCGATCGAGGCCTTCCAGCCCAGGCGTTCGAGCAGGCTCACGTCCAGCAGCTTTCGCGGCGCTCCGTCGGGCTTGCTGGTGTCGAAGCGAAGCGCGCCGCGAAATCCCGTGACCCGCGCGATGGCTTCGGCCAGTGCCCGGATCGTGCAGTCCTCGCCGCAGCCGACGTTCACATGCGAGCGCATCGGCAACACCTGGCTCCAGTACGTCTCGCGCTCCAGAGACATGACGTGCACGCAAGCGGCTGCCATGTCGTCCACGTGCAGAAATTCCCGACGCGGGGTGCCGCTGCCCCAGATCACGACCTCGGGTGCATCGGCTTGCTTCGCCTCGTGGATGCGACGCATCAGCGCCGGAATCACGTGGCTGTTCTGCGGATGGAAGTTGTCGCCGGGGCCGTACAGGTTGGTCGGCATCACGCTGCGATAATCGCGCCCGTACTGCCGGTTGTAGCTCTCGCACAGCTTGATGCCGGCGATCTTGGCCACCGCGTAGGGTTCGTTCGTCGGCTCCAGCGCACCGCCGAGCAGCGCGTCCTCGCGCATCGGCTGTGGTGCGAGCTTCGGGTAGATGCATGACGAACCCAGAAACAGCAGTCGCTCCACTCCGTGCTCGTGAGCAGCGTGGATGACGTTCGCCTCGATCATCAGGTTCTGGTAGATGAATTCCGCCGGCAGCGTGTCGTTGGCATGGATGCCGCCGACCCGTGCCGCCGCCAGATACACCTGATCGACTTTGTGCGCCGAGAAAAATTCGCGCACCGCTGCCGCGTCCAGCAGGTCGAGTTCGTCGCGCCCTGCAGTGACGATGTTGCGATGCCCGAGCGCGCGCAAGCGTCGTACGATGGCCGAGCCGACCATGCCTCGATGGCCGGCAACGAAGATGCACGGTTCGGTACTCGTCTGGACCTGGATGGATTGCGTCAGTGCGTTCATTCCTCGCGCGCCACAGGCAGGTCGTGTCCGTTCGCCTTCAGGAAAGCATGCCGACGCGCGATCTTGAGATCTTCCGCGACCATCTCGGCGCACATCTGCTCTACCGTGGTCTCCGGTTTCCAGCCGAGGCGTTCGTGCGCTCGGGTGGGGTCGCCGAGCAGGGTTTCGACTTCCGCAGGCCGGAAATAGCGCGGATCGACCCGCACCACGACGTCGCCGATTCGCACGGCAGGGGCGTGCTCGCCCGAGACGCTGTCCACGACCGCTCGCTCATCCACGCCGACCCCCTTGAAGCGCAGGCCGATGCCCAGCTCAGCCGCCGCCATGCGCACGAAATCGCGCACCGAACACTGCCGCCCGGTGGCGATGACGAAGTCTTCCGCCCGCTCGCACTGCAGCATCATCCACTGCATGCGGACATAGTCGCGCGCATGCCCCCAGTCGCGCAGCGCGTTCAGGTTGCCCAGATAGAGGCAGTCCTCCAGCCCCTGCGCAATATTCGCCAGGCCGCGAGTGATCTTGCGGGTGACAAAGGTCTCTCCGCGGCGCGGACTCTCGTGATTGAACAGGATGCCGTTGCACGCGAACATGCCGTAGGCCTCGCGGTAGTTCACGGTGATCCAGTAGGCATAGAGCTTGGCCACGGCATACGGGCTGCGCGGGTAGAACGGCGTCGTCTCCCGTTGCGGCGTCTCCTGCACCAGTCCGTAGAGCTCCGACGTGGACGCCTGATAGAAGCGCGTCTTGCGTTGCAGCCCGAGCAGGCGGATGGCTTCGAGCAGCCGCAAGGTGCCCAGTGCATCGACGTCCGCCGTGTACTCGGGGGATTCGAAGCTCACCGCGACATGCGACTGCGCCGCAAGGTTGTAGACCTCGTCCGGCTGCACTTCCTGCACGATGCGCGTGAGGTTGGATGAATCCGTCAGGTCGCCGTAGTGCAGCACCAGGCGCGGGTTCGGCTCGTGCGGATCCTGATACACGTGGTCGATGCGCTGCGTGTTGAAGCTCGAGGCGCGGCGCTTGATGCCATGCACCTCGTAGCCCTTGTCGAGCAGGAATTCGGCCAGATACGAGCCGTCCTGGCCGGTGATGCCGGTGATAAGCGCGACTTTGCGTTGCTCAGACATGAGTGGATCGTCTTTCATCCGGCCCTGTGACCGGGGAATGTGTACGGAATGGCGTCCGAATCCGGCGGCACGCGCCAGTGATCCGGGCCTTCGTAGCGATACGCGCGATCGACCGCGTTCATCAGGATCGCCGGCGCACCGCAGTAATTGTGCACGCCATGCCAGACTCGCGGCGGGATCACCACCAGCATTGGCCGCACGGTGGCCAGCTTGAACTCGTTGACCAGTCCATAGCTGGGGGAACCTTTCCGGGCGTCATACAGAACGACCCGGACCTGTCCGTTCACGACGAACAGGCGATCCGTGGTCTCGCCATGGGCATGCCACGCGCTCAGGCCGCCGGGTTGCAGCGTGCTGAAGAAAATCTGGTCGACCGCGGCGTTCTCCGCAAGCCACTCGCCCCGCAGGGCTTCGGTGAGGTGCCCGTAACCCGTAAGTACCGGGCGCACCTCTTTCACGGATACGCCGTCGATCAGCGTCTGGTCGGCCGGTTGCCAGTCCCGTGTGATGCTCTGGGCATCAAGCGTCGCATTCGGAAGCAGCCAGTTGTCGTCGTTCATCCTCAATGACCATCCTCGGTTCGAGAGCCCCGCTTGGCCGGCTCCAGGCCGCGAACGCGCCTCAGATGGGCGATGAAGGCGCCCTTGCGCCTGAACCGGAATAGACCCTTGATGCTCGGGGCCGGAATGCCCACGCACATCAGACTTCTGCGTACCAGTGTCTTTGCCAGATGGCCCAGATTGTACCCGGGGTTAAGGGTTCGCTGCTGCCAGAGCTCACCAAGCAGCGCACCGATCAGCGCCCGTTCGCCGCCATCTGCGCGCAGTTTGTCGTGCCACCATGCGTGTTCCGCGCATTGGCGCTCGCGGTAGGAATCGCGCCTGTCGCCTGACGTAATGATCAGTGCGCCTGGCACCGGCAGGGCAAGCATTCGAACTCCCATGCCGTGCGCCCTTCGCAGCCACGCCTGCGAAGGGCTGATGCGTGTTTCCCGCGCCGCCGGCCATGCCCCCACACTTGGCGGGACTTCCCGCCGCATCACCCACAGGCTCGCGGGGGCGCTCATCCAGGGGGCGTAAGGATGCGGTTCGGGGCAGGTCGCGCCGACCAGAGCGAGTTTGCCGTCTGCATCGACGACGATGCCCTGCGAGAACACCAGATCGACGCCCTCGCGCTCGAGCGCCTCGACGCAACGCCGCAGGTGGTGGGGAAACCACAGGTCGTCATGGTTGAGGAACGCGAGGTATCTCCCGCGTGCGAGCTCCACGCCGAAATTGTTCGGCCCACTCTGTTCGCCGCAGTTGTCCGGCAGGTTGACGAAACGGATTCTCGTGTCGCCAAAGGCGCTCACCACGGTTTCCGTGTCGTCCGTGCAGCAGTCGCCGACAACGAGCAGTTCCCAGTCCTGCAATGTGTTTGCCCGTAGCGACTCGATCGCGTAACCGATGATGTTGCTGCGGTTGTACGTGGCCATCACCACGGACACCAGGGGCGGTGTGCCGTCAGCGGTCGAATGCGCTTCAGACATGAGCAACCCGTGAGACATCCGAGACTTTCGTGAATGGCGCAGGCCATGCGTGCATCAACGCCTCTCGAAGCCTCGCGACGGCGAGATCCGATATCTCGCAGGCGCGTCGGTGCAGGCCTTCCCGTGGCAACCCCAGGCAATCCACCAGCGCGGCTGAAAATCCCGCAGGGGTTCTGTCCGTCACCACGTAACCGTTGATCCCATCCTGGACCAGTTCGCGCGCGCTGCTGAATTCGGTGGTGCATACCGGCACTTCGCAGGCGATGGCCTCGACCAGCGTCGTAGACCAGCCTTCCACGCTCGACCCGCTGACCACGAACGTGGCCGCGCTCATGTACGCGGCCACGGTTTCCTGGTCACAGTGGCCCAGCAGCCGGGCATGTCGCTCCAGAGCGTTGTCTGCGATCTGCCGTTGCAGCGCTGCGCGTTCTTCACCTTCCCCCAGGATAAAAAGCAGGGCTTCCGGGAAGCGGTACCGGAACTCCACGAAGGCCTGGATCACGAGCGCCCAGCCCTTGAAACGGTTCAGACGCCCGACGCCGACGAGTACCGGGGCATCGGATGAGATCTGCAGGTGGTGCCGGGTTGTAATGCGGTCTCGCGGGTAAAACACCTGTTCATCGAAGCGGGTCGGGAACTGCGCAATACGCGGGCAGGAAGTCTCGCGTGCGCATTCTTCGCTAAAGGCGCGAATCGATTCTTCATCCGCAGCCGCAAGGGCGACGTCAACGTGTCCGAGGCGGCGGAGGAAAAGCCGCTGGAAACGCTCCGCCAGCAGCCTCCCGTACCAGTATCGCGAACGTTTCAGGGGATTCTCTACACCCGGCATGTGCAGGCAGATCTCGTGGCCGGGCATGTCACCCAGCCCCATCAGCACTTCCGGCGCGCGAATCAGCAGGTGTCTGCAAGGATGAGCGAGAATCCTTCGGCGATATCGGCGTAGCGCCAGGAACGCGCTTGCTCGCATGGGAATCAGTGGCTTTCGACTCGATGGCCGCACTCTCGCCAGCGCGAAAAAATCGTGTTCCGTTCCGTCAAGCACTTTTCTGGTCCAGATACCGGTCGGTGTTTCGTCGTCGCAAGTGATGCCCACCAAAGCCACCTCGTCACCAAAGACTTGTCGGGTTTGCCGAGCCGATGTGGTCTGTCCACCCTCCGGAAAGGAATCGAAGTCGCTGAACTCGAGCTGTATGAATCGTGCGTGCATGTTTGCTTTACCCACTGGCGCATCTGTCGTGTTCGCCGAAGTTCGGGTGTGTGGAATGTTGAGGCCGATTTTGCGACGCGGGATGGATTAACGTCGGTGGTTTAGATGATGACATGCCAACTGTCTGGCAGCGTGCATCACAAAAAGCGTGTTCGTCACCAGATATCGCCGCCACAGCCGCCGCGGTTCGCTGCACAGGCGGTACAACCATTCCAGCCCGTTGCGTTGCATCCACAGCGGTGCCCGGCGCAAGGTGCCAGCGTGATAGTCGAACGCCGCACCCACCCCGATCATCACCGCATGAATGCGGCCGTGATGGGCTGCCATCCACTGTTCCTGCTTCGGGCAACCCAGACTCACCCAGACCGTGCCTGCGCCCGATGCGTTGATCCGTTCGACGTTCTCCGCGTCTTCCTGTGGCGTGAGCGCCCGGTAGGGCGGCGAGATCGCCCCTGCGATGCCCAGGCCGGGGAACGTCGTTTGCAGGCGCTCGACCAGCGCGTCGAGCGTTGCCTGCGAAGCACCATAGAGGAAGATGCTCTCGCCGCGACGTGCAGCGTCTTCGCAATAGCGCCACATCAGGTCCGGCCCGTTGATGCGCTGCTGCCCGGCGTGGCCGAGCCTGCGCATCAGCCACGCCACCGGCGCGCCATCGGCGGTTGCCATGTCTGCGTTGCGGATGATCTCGCCGAAGTTTGCGTCCTGTCGCGCAGTGACGACGGAATGTGCGTTGCAGATGCACACATAGCGGCTTTCCCGCTCGATCGCCCAGGCGTGTATCTGCCGCAGCGCGCCATCCCAATCGAGCACGTCGATCGGGGATCCAATCACGTCCGCGGTGCATCGAGGCTTCTGTGGGTTGACTTCAGGCACGCGCCGCAGCCTCGATCGCGGATTGGTAAATATCCATCAGCATCCTGTAGTTGGCTTCCTCGGTATAGCGGGCTTCGAACGCCGCGCGCGCACCACGGCCCAGCCTTTCCAGCTCGGGCTGGTCATCCCAGTGCCTGCGCACCGCGGCGAGAAGCGCTTCCGGCTGGCCGGGTTCGAAGGTAAAGCCCGAAACACCGTTCTCGACAATCTCGGGGAGCGGCCCGAGATCGGATACACCCGCAGGGGTGCCGAGGGCGAGTGCTTCGCACAGCGTCATCGGAAAACCCTCGAAGCATTCGGACGGCAGCACGAGCAGACGTGCATGGGCAATCTCTGCGTGTGCGCCCGCTGGAGAAACCGCACCGATAAAGCGAACAGGCGCGCCGCGGGCGAGTTCTTCCAACTCCGCTCTCAACGGTCCATCCCCCACGATGCGCAATTCCGGCGCGCCATCACCCCAGGCGCGCCAAGCGCGAATCAGGGCGCTCACGCCCTTCTCGCTACTCAGACGCCCGACGAATACCACGTAGTCTCCGCGTTGTTGCCAGGGCACGACTGCCGGATTCCCGGGAAAGTAGTTGGGCTTCACATGAACTTTCTCTGCCGATAGTCCTGCAGCTACGACCATCCCACGCTGGAACTCGCTCAACACGATGAAGGCGTCTACATGGTGTTGCCAGGTTCCAATTGCGCGGTGCAGGGAAATCGACAAGGCCAGCGGCGCGGTCGCGAGGCGGCTGCCCCGGTAGCAACCATATTTCAGCGCAGGAGCGCTAGATCGTCGGTCCAGGCACTCGGTGCAAACGCGCCCTTCACGTAGCGGAATCGCCGCAGCGCAGAACAGCCGGTAATTGTGCAAGGTCAATACCTTCGCAGTCCGGTTGCCGATCGCCCTGAAGATCGAGGGCGAAAGCAACGGAAATGTGTTGTGTACATGAACCACGTCGGGGGCGCACCGCTCAATATCGCCGATAAGTGTCCGAGCGGAGAAAGGGTTCCAGGGCGTGCTGGCAGCGCCGGCCAGTTTTCCGAAGATTCCCCATCCTTCAAGTTGATCACTATGCCTAACGAAAGAGCCGGCAAGGTTTCCTTTTCGCTTTAGCAGCAACCGTTCTAACTCGAAGCAGATATTCTCGCCGGACGGCGTGCGTGAGCGATAGTAGTTGTGTGCAAGCAGGACGCGGGGCTTCATCGCTTTTTATCCACGCTCGTTATCAACAGGCTGCGTTGCACTGCCACGCCCGCAAAAAAGAAAAGAAGAACCATCAGTTGCGGACGAATCACGATTTCCGTCGTGAGTGAGAACCAGGGAAAAATCAGCAAAAAAAGCCCCGTCAACAGACCCAGCCTCACGGACTCCTCGTCATCGTGTCCGATGAGTCGGGATACGTGGCGCAACACTTCAATCACGAACGCAGCGAAAAGACCAAACCCAAGAACGCCGGTGCACAGAATCAGGTAAAGATAGCTGTTATGAGCTCTCGCCCCAACAAGGTGACCCGTGAAGGCATAGTAGGTTGTCGCGAAGGAATCGGCCGCCAAACCCATACCGATGATCATTTGCCACGCATCTGCATGTATAAATGCCTCCCAGAGTCGCGCCCAGATCACGTTTCGGCCCTGTAGGTTAGCGCTGGAAAACGGCTCCGAGAAACTTAGCGGGAGCATCCCCAAGCCCCGAAGATCGACCAGCATGAATATGCTCAGCCCGCAGACAAGAGCGATAGCGGCATAACTCAAGGTTCTCAAGTTCAGATGGTCTATCCAGCGCATGCGTACTGCGACAGCTCCGCCTCAAGAATCAAGTGCAACACGGTTGCGAAATTGAGCGATGTCCTGGGCCATGACTTCTTCCGGTGTTTTCCATTCCAGCGTCTGTCTGGGTCGTCCGTTCATCAGCCGGGCGATGGCGTTGAGCTGTATCTGGCTGACTTGTGAAAGGTCCGCGCCCTTGGGCAGGAACTGGCGCAGCAGGCCGTTGGTGTTCTCGTTGCTGCCGCGCTGCCAGGGGCTGTACGGATCGGCAAACCAGATGTCCAGCTTCAGTCGCCGGGCCAACTCCTCATGACGCGCCATCTCGCTGCCCCGGTCGTAGGTCAGGCTCTCGCGCAGGAAGGCCGGCACCTTTTTCATCTGCCGCGTGAAACCCTCCAGCGCCGCCTCGGCGCTGCAACCGTCCATCTTGCACAGCACCACGAAGCGGCTCTTGCGCTCGACCAGCGTACCCACGGCCGAGCGGTTGAACGCCCCCTTGATGAAATCTCCTTCCCAGTGCCCTGGCAACTGGCGCGATTCGATTTCCTCGGGGCGGTTGTGGATGCGCAGCGCCTCGGCGATGGGCAATCCGCCGGGACGGGCCGCACTCCTGCGCGGGCGCCCGCGCGCGGGCTTGGATTGGCGCAGCGCGGCGATCATGTCCTGGCGCAAAGCCCCTTTCGGATGCGCATAGATGGTCGCGTAAATCGTCTCGTGGCTGACCTGCCGGGTGGGGTCGTCGGGATGCATCTGGCGCAGTCTGGCAGCGATCTGTTGCGGCGACCAGTAGCGGTCGAGCAGCTTGTGGCGCACAAAAGCGTACAGCGCCGCACCTTCCACCAGTTTCAATGGCCGCACGCAGGCTTGGCGACGGCGCCGGTACGCGGCTCCGGCGATGGTGGCTCGGTAGTCGCCATCCGGTACCCGGTTGCGGCTCAACTCGCGCGAGATCGTCGAACGGCAGCGCCCCAGAATTCGCGCAATGTGCGCTCCCGAACTGCCGCGCAATCGCTCCGCCATGATCAAACCGCGCTCCTCAGCCGACAAGTGTGTGTAGTTTCTCTGCATGACAACACCCTAAATGATGGGTGTTGCACTTGGAAGTTGAGACTAGCCAGTCAGCAGCGGAATGGCGAGAATCAACGGAATCGCGATCCGTGTATTGGTCAGCAAGGTCAGGTAGCCCGCCATGCTGACAGCCGCGAGAGACAGGGCCTTGGAACGCAGCCCGACAAGAGCAAGGCACAAGAGTATCAAGGCTGACAAAGCCATGTCGGTCTTGAAGAAGTAGCCTCCGCTGAATGTATGCACCCTTCCCCATGTTTGGTAGCCATAGCCAGTTATAGAAGCAACGGAAAACGCAGCCAGCGCCAACAAGGAAATCATGGCAATCACCTGCAGTCGTCCCAATTTAGGCGGCGCGATTCGTGCGGAGACGTATACAGCAAAAAAGGTCACAAACTTAAGTAACTCCAGCGGAGAGTGTGTCGCTGGATTCAATGCTTCAGTGACAAGAAGCAGTAAGATAAAGCTTGCAATAAAGAAGTCGGACAGGGTCAGTTTAAACCGTGTTCGTCCAGATGCGAGAAAATGTGCGCATCCGTAGCTGAAAAACAAAGCAGAGCTTATAACGCTAAGTTCCTTATGCTCCCACATGAAGTCGGAGACGATTCTTGTTAGGATTAGCGTGTCAATCATCGAGGATGGATTCTCTTTTCACTTAGCCTTCTTGTTGAATGCGATCGTCGTATTGATGACCGGAGCGTGGCGCCCAAGCGTGCGTGTCAGGAGTTTTGAGGCCATGGCTTTTATGAGTTCACTTCTTCCTGGAGGAAATATTATGGATTCATTATGTTTGATATTCAAATAATCGCTGATGGAGTTGACCACTTCTGTATATGAAAATGTGTTAATAATGTCTTCAAACTTAATTCTTAAATAGTCTTGATCTTTCCAGAATATATCGAATTCATGATTAGATTTACGAGCGGCATTTTCGTCTAAACTCGGCAAGAAAACTTCGAGTGACTTCAGGATTTCTGAATCTTTTCTGTCTGTAATTATGACCTTGCTTCCTGACGAAATTAGCATTTCAAGCGCGTCCGCTATTCTGGGGTCTGTCGACTGCGGATAGTGCGTTTTGATGACATAAGGGCCAGATTCGTTTAGCGATTCAATCGTATGACCGCTGACGACATAGCTGTCCAAGTTGACGTAAAGCGGGGTTCTGCGGAAGGGTTCGAAGTTGTTCAGCAGCGTGTCTATCAACAAATGCGTACCCGAACGTCGTTTTGACGCAACAATTACATGTGGAATGCTATTGTAATTTGAGCGAGCTTTCAGCTTTCCTGGTGGAGAAACTGTCAAACGGTTATCGTGAGGTATCAGTTTTGCTGTTAATTTATGAAAGTCCATTATCGCCGTAATTTTATTTGCGTAAGAGATGGCAGTGACGAAAACTGAGGCCCGCTTCATAAAGTGTAAAACGAAGCGTTATTTATCCGTTTTAAATAGAAGTCTTGACAAGACTTCTTCGTGGCCGCTTGCAAATCGCCTCGATGCACCTGCTGAGCAATTCGTCAGTTCTGAGACAAGACATCGTTCACCGTCGGAATACAAGTCGACGCGAATAAAGTCGAAAGGCGCGCTTAGTATTGAAGCGGCATCAATCATTGCCTCCAAATTGTTAGGTGCGGGTGATGGTGGCAGTGGGTCATTCGAAGGTAGGAGCTTAATGTCGAGGGTGTTCCATTGTCTATCGTAGAAGCGAACTTTCGTGGTTTCTTTGAATCCGCGGGAGTGAATGATCGCCCTTGGTTGCCCGTGAATGCAAAATACCTTGTATTCATCCATGCCGTGACTGAGAGGAAGGAGTTCCTCAATCATAATTTTAGGCAAAAGGTTCTTGTAATTCTCTTGTCGGCAATTGTCGTAAATATTAAAGTGAAACCAACTCTTGATTAGCTTGCGATCAATGAAGTGGTTGAAAGGCTCTTCTATTATCAGTACTTGACCGCAGCCATGGGTGGGCTTTGCCACACAGGCATTTAAAAAAGTATAGTTATCGACCTCTTCTGGTGATTTGAGTACCGCGAAAGTTCGAACATTGAATGAGTCTCCGAGCGTTGCTTTTACGTACTGCTTGAGATGTTCCTTGTCGCTAATGAAGGTTCGCAGAGGATTCCGAATCTCGTGCGTTGTTAAAATGCGATAGAGCATATCGTTGTACATCCTCGATTCTCGAGGAAGACGTCCGTGATTCTTAAGAAAACAAGTGAAATGGTACGCGTGGTCGAAAACCCGTGTTTTCGGACTGCACCTTAGAATTCCCCAGCATAACGGCTTAAGTATTACAATGCGTATCGTAGCCATTTTCCCTTTCTGTTCGGCCTTTTGTTTTAGCAACTTGGCGTATCTGAAGAGTGTGCTGGCTAAGCTTTCAAAAGTACGGTTCATTATTATCAATTCTGGGTTGTTGTGCCGGATTTTCTGCCCTCTACGTATATGGATTCGAAGTCGCGCTCCGCATGATCAATTGCTGAATCGAAGGGGCGCAGACGGACGTCATAAAATCCCGCTAACTTTAAGGTATTCTGGAGGTTTTGTTCGTCAAAAAGGTAATGATGTTCTCCACCCATGTATGCAATGTAGTTCAATTGGTCGAGGTGTGAGCCGGTGTTCACGGCTGCAGGTTTATATAGTGAAGAGGGATCTCTGAATGGTCTCCTGCTCACATAGGCGTCGACATATAGGGATGCGTTTGGAACAGCAAGAGAGATGATTCCGCCAGGTTTAAGTACGCGCACGCACTCAACAAGGAACGGATTTTGGTGTGGATAAGGGATGTGTTCAAGTGTGTGTGAGGAGTAAATAAAGTCTACCGAGTTGTTAGGTAAGGGGATCCCCCACCTCAAGTCGTGAACAATGTCGGCCCCGTGTAGGTCGACGGTTGTCCATCCTTGACGGCCTTTTGTTTTTCCGGAGCCCAGGTTGAGTTTAATTGATGTGGTGGATTTTAGCTTTCTGAACTGAATTCGAGAGATCGGTATGTGCAATAAAACATATGCCAATTTAGCGGCGCTGCGAAGTGACTTTCTACTGATCATAGGTTTTCTACCTGGTTTTGATCTTCTAAGAATTTTTAAGTGATTTATATATTCCGGATGCGAAATTTTCGTTCATGGCGTAAAGACTATAACGTGCGGCGCAGAATTTCAGGTTGTTGCGAAGATCCCGCAAGGTTTCAGGATCCGTTAGGAGGTGCACCGTTTCGGAGGCGTATGAAGTTGGACAGTTTTGAGTGCGTATTCCATTGGTGCGATGGCGAAGATAGGCAATCTCAGGGGAATGGAATGGGTACTCTGTGGTTATTAGCGGTACGCCTGCAGAAAATGAATCAAGTATGCCAAGGCCCACAAGTCCGGGGTTGAGTATCACGTCGGAGCAGCGCAGGTATTTTGCCTTTTCACGGCCGTGCAGTGCGCCGATGACATGTATCCATGGGTGCAAGGACGCCATTTGAGCTACGCGTTGCCTCTCCGGTCCGTCGCCCACAATAATCAGGGAAAAGTCCGTCAGGCGGTCGCGGATTTCGATTGCAGCCGTTATCAAGAAGTCTAGGCGCTTTTGGGGGTAAAGAGAGCCGATGAATATCCCCGTTCTCCCCTCTTTGAGGCCGAGATCTTGACGTAGCTTTTCAATGTCTTCCGTAGTGGTCGATTCAAGGTCTTTTGCCAGAGCAACGGTATCGATTGCGTTGTTGAGGGTTGTGGTGCGTGAGGCAGGGAATCCGGATTCTGCGATCTGAGAGGTGCTCAAATCAGTATATGCAAACCACCAGTCCACCCGGTTAGTGGTCCATCGTTTGAACGATTCCTTGATGCCTCTGGGCGATGCGGATTGAAAATTTGCTCCATGACCCCAGAAGGCGATGCGTGGCCCGTTCTGTCGTTTTCTAAGAAGCCAGGGCAGGTTGGATAAGATACTGTTCTCTTGCGTCAGAATGACTAGGTCAACTTGATCAAGGTCTTCGGGAAGATGCTGCCAACACAGCGTAGTTTTGCCGATACGAACGTAAGTGTTTCTGATTTTCTCGGCCCAATCTAACTGACCTTCGTCACGTTTGGATCGTTCAGCCTCAGTAGGTTCACCATGCACGAGTCGAAGTCGGATGTTTTGCTCGGCGAGGCTATCGCGGAGACGCTCGAATAGGGGAACCCGATAATGGGTAAGGCGGCGCTGAATGATTGCGACGACTTGTTCGTTAGTCGATGCGCGGTTGATTTCGTGATTCTTTGTCATGCGATCAGGAGGCGGTCCTTCCCCACCATCCAAGGACAAGAGTGAGGAAGAAGCCGATGAACATCCCGCCGAATGCGCCGACGCCCGCCGCAACGGAGAGGGTAGGGCGGCGGCTCTTGGAGTCTTCAGCTTCACTCGGGGAGCCGATGTTCGTAGTACGTTGATGGGCGATTCGCCACAGGTCGTATTCGGCGGCGAGCGTCCCGTAGAGTTGCTTCAATAGCGGGTCTTGTTCGACGGAATCATTCGACTTCGTTTGGTCGATGAGGTCGCCAGCTTGTTCGATGAGTGCCGTCGCGGACGGCGCTTGTGCGCTCAACGTTTGCAAGGTGCAGTAGTAGCTGGCGCGCAGATCTTCCAGTTGCGTTTGACGTGTCTGCGCTGCGATGTCGAGTTCGCTGTCTGCGATGTCGATTTCCGTCTCGATGAGTCTCGACATCACGGTTTCTTCGGGTGTGGGCACGAATGCGGATGTGACCGATGGGCGCAGGGTGTCTGCCTGTGCAAGCAGGGCGCGCAGCCGATCTGCGCGGGCGGCGAGTTGCTCCCGTTGCGATTGGACTTCGAGCTGTGCGGCTGCGAGTTCGCCGAGGGCGGAGCGTGCCTGGGTGCAGGATGCGCTGGCACTGCTGGCGATGTCGACGCGTGTGACGGTGTCGCGTACGTACTCGGAGAGGACGGGGATCAGTTGTGCGGCGCCGGCGTCGCGGCTTTCGATGCGCAGGTTGAAGCCGAGCATGTCGCGATTGCCGTCGGGGCGGATGCCCATGGCCCGGGCTTCCTGCTCGGTGAGGCTGAACCTGGGGCGAATCCATGCACCGAGCGATTGCGGGGCCAGGTCGCGCAACCTGCCGATGGCGTCGGAAGACTGTTGCTGCCGGTCGAGAAAACCTTCGAAATTGCCGCGGTCCTGCAGCGCGATTTCGTATCTGCGATAGGTGGTGACATCCATGCCGGGAGCCAGCAGCACCGTCTGCGCGACGTGGCGCGTGGAATGCAGGCTGAGCGCGAGGCCGATGAGCGCGCCCATGACGGTTAAGATGGCGATCAGCCAGCGTCGTGCCCACAGACTCAGAATGACTTCCCGCAGGTCGATTTCGTCGGGTTGCAGGTTTGGCTCTCGTTGCGGAGGGGGCGATGCTGTATTCGTCATTCGTTATCTGGGCAAGTCGTGGTGCGGGGATTCTCGCACGAAGGGCCGATGAAGCATAAGAATCAAGTTTGGCCGAATGTAATGTGCCGAGGGATCAAGGCCGCCAGCGAGGTAGCCAGCGAGGTAGCCGGTGAGGTCTGCGCGTGAGTGGCGCGGGCGCGCTGCGCGCGATGGCGGCCCAAGGGGCGGGGGCCGCCGCCTGTGCGCTGGTTTCCTTCGCCCTAGTGGCGTGGCTTGCGCGGGCGCTGGGTGCGGAGCAGTTTGGCGCCTACGTGGTGGTGCTCAATGCTGCGATTCTCGCGGGCGTGCTGATCGAAGGGGGGTGGCCGACGCTGGTCTATCGGGAATCCGTGGGTCGGCCAGGCCGTGTGGTGCGGGGCGACACGGCGTGCGCTGCCGGCATGGCGAACGTGCTGATCGTCGGCGCGATCCTCGCAGGCATTGGCTTGACGGGCAACTGGGCGTGGAAGCACGCGCCGACGTTCTCGGTGGCCGTGCTGTGCCTGTCCCTGGTGGGGGTGATGAATCTGGCCTCGGCACGCATGCGGGGTGCGGGCCGATTCGAGCTGGAGGCGGGCTGGCAGTTCGGCGGGCGCGTGGTCTCTGCCATCCTGATCGTGGCTGCGCTGACGACGCTGCCGGCTGCGGGCAGCGCCGTGGTGTTCGCGGCGTGGGCGGCGGGGCTGTTGCTGTGGGTGGCGTTTTTCGGGCGCAGTTGGTTGGTGCGGCCGAACTTTGCGGCCGGTAGACAGGCGCGGCGCAGTGCGTTCGCGCTGATGCTGCTGGCCGGGGCGAGCATCTTCCTGCTGCGTGCGGACATGGTCCTGCTCGAGTTGTTTGGCGCGGAGCCGGTCACGCTGTCGGCGTACGCGGCGGTGACGCGCTTCGTCGAGGCCGCGGTATTGTTGTTCGCGCCGCTCACCAATGTGTTGCTGCGCGTGTTTCGGCTGGCGGCCGCGGATAGCGCGCGCTTCGGCCGGGAAGTTGCGGGGTGGGCGGCATTGGCTGGCGTGCTGGCCATGCTGGGTTGGGCAGCAGGCTGGCTGCTTGCAGAGCCGATCGTCGTATTGGTGTTCGGCGAGGGGTTTCGCCAGGCGCACGCGCTGATCCCGTGGGTACTGCTGGTTCTGCCGCCGCTCTTCGTGAGTCTGGTGCTGATTCAGGCCTGGATCGCGCTGGAACGGGATCGTCAGCTGGCTTTGGCCCTGTGGGCTTGCGCTGCCGCGATGGTCGGTTTCGCGGCGGTGGGATGGTGGGGGCACGGGGCGAAGGGTTTTGCCGCAGGCGTCGCGCTGGCACATGCGGTGCTCGCGGTGGCGTTGGCGGGCGGGATATCCGTTCGGCGGCTGAAGGCCATGAAATCGCGGGGGTGAGGATGCAATTCCGACGGATGGATGCCGCGTTGCGCCGATGGGTGCGCCGACTGATCGATCGGGTGGTTGGCGGGTCGGTCCTGAAAGTGCTTGAAGATCGTGCGGTGATCGCGCGCATCGATGCGCTCGAGTCCGAATTGCGGGCGATGCCCGATGACTTCGTGGATGCCTTGCACGGTGCGGGCATTCATCCGCGGGTGGAGATTCTGAAACGGGGCGTGGTGAAAGGCTATCCGGAACATGATGAGGATGCCGGGGAGCGGGCCTGCGTGCTGATGCATCTGCTCAAGCCGGAAGCCTTGGTCGATGGGGATTATGTTCGCCTGGGACGCGATCACGACGGGGGCTACGTGATGGCTGCGGATTTGCTGAATGGGGGCGTCGCATATTCGTTCGGTATCGCGGACGACGTCTCGTGGGACGCGGACATGGCGGAGCGTGGTTACGAAGTGTTCCAGTACGACCACACCATCGAACGGCTGCCGGATTCTCATGAACGCTTCCATTTCGAAGCAGTGGGGATCTGCCCGTCGGGGCGGGATGGCGGGCGCTTGCGTTCCCTCTATGCGCTGCTCGAGCGCAACGGCCATGCGGCGCGCCGCGATCTGGTGCTGAAGATCGACGTGGAAGGTGCGGAATGGGAGGTGTTCGCCGCGATGCCTGCCGAGTCCCTGCGCTGTTTTGCGCAGATCGTGGTCGAATTGCACTGGCTGGACCGGGCCGGCGACGCGGCCTTCTTCGCCACGGCGCACGAGGCGCTGTCGCGTTTGCGGCGCGAGTTTGTTCCGGTGCATGTGCATGGCAACAACTACGGCGGGCTGCGTGTTCTGGGCGGGGTGTGCATCGCTCCGGTGCTGGAGGTGACCTACGTGCGGCGCGACCTGGCGCGCACGAAGCCGGACGACCGATGTTTTCCGACGCCACTGGATCAGCCGAACCACCCGGATCGCCCGGATCTGTGGCTGGGGCGGTTCGAGTATCCGGAACCGGTATCTGGCGGCCGCTGCGCCGACCCGGGCGTGGATGGGACGATTGGACGATGATGCTGCGCCTGCCGGATCGCATGAACAGCGTGTCGGAACGAATTTGGGAGTGGCCGTTGAAGTCTCTGCGCCGTTTGTCTGGCCGTCTCATGCGAGGCTCGATGAAGACCGCTCAGCGCCCGCTCGCATGGTGCATCCGGTTCGTGCTCCAACGACCGTTCCTGAGCAATCCGATCAACAGGGTCCTGACCCGGTTTCCGGGCATCTACCGGTATCTTCTTTCGGTTGCGCGTCGCAACGGCGTACTGGAAGGGCAGGTGAGCGGGCGATTCGAACACGGTCCGGGATTGTGGTGGCACGGGGCGGATGCTTCCCAGCTACCGCCGGGAGCCCGCCGAGTCCACGCCGAACTGCGTCGAATCGTCGAGGACGAGCGCGGGGCGAACGACTGATGCGGATCGTGCTTGACATGCAGGGCGCGCAGACGGCCAGCCGTTTTCGTGGGTTGGGCCGATACACGCTGTCGTTCGCTCGTGCCGTATGCCGAAATCGCGGTGAGCACGAGGTGTTTCTCGCCCTGAACGGACTTTTTCCAGAACCGATCGACGCAATCCGGGATGCGTTCGAAGGCGTCTTGCCGCAAGACAATATCCGTGTATGGCATGCGCCCGCTCCGGTCGGGCGGATTCACTCAGCCAACGCCCCCAGATGGGTGGTCGCGGAGATTCTGCGAGAGGCGTTTCTCGCGAGCCTGCGGCCGGATGTGATCCATGTGAGCAGTCTGTTCGAGGGCTATGCGGACGATGCCGTGATGAGTGTGCGGCGATTCGATCTGCATACGCCGGTCAGCGTGACCTTGCATGATCTGATTCCGTTGCTCAATGCAAAGGAATACATGGAACCCTATCCGGGATACGAGCGCTTCTATCGATCCAGACTTGAAGAGTTGCGCCGCGCTTCGCTGTTGCTGGGGATTTCCGAATCGTCCCTGAGCGAAGCTGCCGAGCATCTGGGCATCGGTGCGGAACAAACGGTCAATGCCTCGGAGGGGGTGGATGAACTGTTTCGCCCGGAAACGGGTGAAATCGATGCATTGCTGCGGCGATTGGGTGTCGATCGCTCGTTCGTGCTGTACGTTGGCGGGGCCGATCGACGCAAGAACCTGCCGCGCCTGATCGAGGCCTTCGCGCAATTGCCCGCGAGCGTGCGCAGCGCGCATCAGCTTGTGCTGGCTGGCAAGTTTGTCGAGGGAGACGTCTTTCAGCTCCGAAAATTCGTGAGAGCTCAGGGCCTGCGGCCCGACGAAGTCCGTTTTTCGGACTATGTCAGCGATGAAGAGCTCGTCGGCTTGTACTCGCATTGCGCACTGTTCGTGTTTCCATCGTGGCAGGAAGGCTTCGGGCTGCCGGTGATCGAGGCGATGGCGTGCGGCGCGCCGGTGCTGGCAGGCAATCGAAGCAGTCTGCCGGAAGTGGTGGGGCTGGACGAGGCGCTGTTCGATCCTTTCGATGTGGATGCCATTCGGGCTTCGATGGAGAGGGCGCTCACCGATCCGCGCTGGCGGGGTCGCTTGATTCGGCATGGACGAGCGCGGGCCGGGTGCTTTTCGTGGGATGAAACGGCCAGACGGGCGATCGCCGCGTGGGGGCGGCTGCGCCCTCCTTCCGAGTCGCAGTGGCCGTCTGATCAAGACGTGCTGCAGGCCGTGGCAAGACACATCCGGGATTTCGACGAACAGCAACTTGTTTCGCTGTCCGCATGCATTGCCCAGAACCGGCTTGCGGGCGGCTACGCGAAAGGACCGAAGCAGTTGCTCGTGGATGTGTCGGAAATCGTCCGGCACGATGCCCGAACGGGGATCCAACGTGTGGTGCGTGGCGTGCTGCATCACTGGCTGCGTCAGCCGCCCGTCGGTTACCGCGTTGAACCGGTCTTCGCAACATTCAGGGAAGGCTATCGCTACGCGCGCAATTTCATCGCGGGCACGCTGGATCATGCGGGTGGTGACGAATTCGGGCATGAGCCCATAGAGTTCGCGCCCGGAGACCTCTTTTTCGGGTTGGATTTCCAGCCGCGGGTTGTCGCGCAGCACCGGGAGATGTTTCGGCGAATGCGCAGGGAGGGCGTGCGCGTCGAGTTTCTCGTGCACGACTTGCTATGTGTGAGCATGCCGGAGTGCTTCGGTGCGCAGGAGGCGGAAGAGTTCCCCGAATGGCTCTCGGTCGTTGCCGACTCCGATGGCGCAATTTGCGTGAGCAAGTCGGTCGCGCTCGAACTGCATGATTGGCTGGGCGGCTTGCAGGCCTCCCGGCGTCGCCATTTCCGCATCGGTTGGTCTCACAACGGTGCGGATATTTCTGCATCACACGCCAGTCATGGCCTTCCGGGTGATGCAGACGGGATTTTTCACGCGCTCTCCCGTCAGCCTGGTTTCCTGATGGTTGGCACCATCGAGCCTCGCAAAGGACATGCCCAGGTATTGGCGGCATTCGAGAGCCTTTGGGCGCAGGGGCTCGATATCGCGCTGGTGATCGTTGGCAAACAGGGATGGCTGGTGGAGGCGTTGGCTGCACGGCTGAGAGGTCATCCGGAGCGAGGTCAGCGTCTCTTCTGGCTGGACGCCCTCGGCGACGAGTATCTGGAGCGTGTTTACGGCGCCGCTAAATGTCTGATCGCGGCCTCTCGGGGCGAGGGGTTCGGGCTGCCGCTGGTCGAGGCGGCGCGGCATGGTCTCCCGATCATTGCCCGCGACCTTCCCGTCTTCAGGGAGGTCGCGGGCCAATGCGCGTACTACTTCGAGGGCGAAAGCCCCGAGGTGCTCGCGCAGACGGTGGTCGACTGGCTCGCATTGGAGGGCGCTGGCAAACACCCGCGTTCCGGGCGCATGCCGTGGCTTTCCTGGGAGCAGAGCGCCGATAACCTTCTGCGGCTGCTCCTGGATAATCAAGGCGACGGGCGATTTTCCGGCAACGTGACGCGGGGGGCGACTTGAGCGTAAGGGCCGCCGTCTACGCAAAGCGCTACTGGGTAGATGTTCTCCTCGTCGCGGCCTTGTCCGTATTGGCGGTGAACCGCTTCGCACCCGATCGGGTCATTGGGGACGTCATCCTCTACTCGGTGATGTCGTTGCAGAACGTCAGCTTGTTCTTCTGGGAGCAGAATCGACTTCTCAACGTCGGTCCGGCGCTCACCTCGATCATTCGTGAGCCGGGGTTGAATCTCCTTGCCAATCTTGTCTTCCCATCGCTGACATTCTTCCTGCTGTTACGTGTGTGGTCAGCTCAAGTGCTGCGCTTGGTGGGCGGGGTCGGGAATGGATTTGACGCGCGTGCGCTTTTCGTCCTGCAGGCCTGCGCCTGGCTGGTGGTCCTGGAGGATCATGCGGTCTATGAGGTCGTGATCTGGCATGTCGAGTACCCGCTTTCTTTGCTGCTGCTCGCGTTTGCGTGGATGGTGTGCTTCGACTGGCGGGCTGCCGGAATCGTGCGTTACACATGCCTGACCCTGTTGCTTGCGCTGGCGACGGGGGTCAATTTCAGCATCCTTCTGCCAGCCATGGCAGTCGTTTCCACGCGTATGGTCGTGTGTCGGCGCATCGACGCAGATACGGTGGTGTTCGGTTTCATCGCGGGGTGTGTATTTGCTGCTTGGTGGGTTGTGGCGAGGCTGTTTCCCGGGCCGGATACCGGCGTTTACGGAGGCTTCGCATTGCAAACCCTTCGAGAGGGATTGCCGCTGGTGCTCGGCGGGCTGTACCACGCAATGGATGTGACGAAGCTGGCGGCCATCCTCCTGGGGGTCCTTGCCTTGATGGTGGTGTCGCGGTTTTCGGGATCGGCCCCGAATGGCGTTCGCGGCATGAGGCCCGCGCTCGCCGGAGCATTTGCCGCCTTCTTTTCGCTCGGATGGATATTGTTTTTTTCCGGGAATGCCTGGGTGGAGGTGAATCAACACCACATGCGCTATTTCATCGTTGCGCTGTTCGCGGTGTCGGTGCCCGTTTCGATTGCGGTTGCCGGAGTTTCCATGCCTCGGCCCTGGTTGCGCCACGGTGCAGTGGTTGTTTCCGGTTTGCTGCTTGCTGCTGTCTTGTACAGGCCGTTCGTTGCGTTGAGCGATTATGAATTCGTACGTCAGACATCTCCTTTCGTCGATGTGGCCGATGGCGCGGTCTACACCGGAGATTATGATTACGCCTGGTCGGCTGTGATGAATGCCACGCTCAGGGGGGAAGAGGCGTACGGGGTTGCAGGTCGGGCGAACGGTAACGGAGAGGCGCTCAGGTCCTATGCAGAGCGTGTGATCGATGAAAAAGGCGTCTTGCCCGTCATTTGCGTTCGCATGGGCCCTGATCGGTGCGTGGACGACGCAAACCGCTATGTGGGCCCGCTTCGCTTGAGGGAGCGGGCTTTCATTCCCGGAGAGCACGCTGGGTGGCGGCTGCTGCTCGAGCGCGGGATTCCGGAGACAAGGGCAGTTCAGGTTGCATCGGGCAACCATGGCTGGGCATTTGAAGGCGCTGAACTCGCGTCGCAATCAGGGCACGTCGGCTGGCGGAGTGAACACGGGGTGCGCACGACGGGCAAGAGCGGGGCCCTTTTCTATGGGCCGTATCGTGCGCTGGACGCGGGCACTTATCGTTTGCGGATGTTCGGGGATGTTGCCGCCGCGGAGGGTGCCTGGATCGATGTGGTCGCCCGTGGCGGATGGGTAACGTACGCGAAGCTGCCGTTCAAGCCCGGGAGCGACGTCGTCGCGGACTTGACCTTCGTGATCCCTCGTCCGGAGCGGCAGGTCGAGGTCCGAGTGCATGTGGGCAAGGAATCCCGGTTGAGCATAAGCGGCTACGAGTTGATGAGAGTCGGCGACTGACGCGCGGGTGGTGCCGCCAACGAACTATCAGGGGGCGTTGTGGTTGAGTGCTTCGGAGCGGAAAACCACCAGTTTGCGCACGACGAAGACCCCGGTGAAACTGACGCCGGCCGCGACGATCTTGGCGGTATGCAGGTGTTCTCCCAGCAGAGATACGACCAGCGCCACCGAGACATAGGTCAGCAGCAGCCCCAAAAGTCCGGTGAGGGCGAACAGCGTGGCTTCGAGCTTGCGCCGGCTGCGCAACCATCCTTGCGGGAAAACGAACCGGATGAGCAGCGCGTAGGCGACGACCATGCCCACCCCATAGCCGATCACGGCTGCCCACTCCAGGCTGGCGGCAGTGTTGCGTGCGACGGTCCAGTATGTGGCGTAGTCGACACCCAAGGCGGCCGCACTGCACGCGAAGTAAGCGGAGAATTCGCGCGAAACTTTGGGCATCCGCGACATCAGTCTCGAGAAAGCCCGGTGGCGGTGATGGTGGCCGACTCCTGGTATTCGTAGTCGGTGTTGAGCGCCCACAGATCGTGTGAGGCCTCGCCGGTGATGTTCTCGGCGGCGAGCAGGCCCATCAGGATGCTGTGGTCCTGGTTGTTGTACTTGAAGGCGCCGTAGCGTCCGATCGCGGTGATGCCGCGCTGGTCGTCAAGGAATTCCTGGATGGGCTTCAGGTGCGATTTGTAGTCCTGCGCGTAGACCGGGTACGACTTGGGTACGCGCATCACCATGCCATCGCGCACCAGGCCTTCGGCGACAAGCCCCGTGGCGTGGATCTCCCGGGTGGCCAGGATCACAAGTTCGTCATCTGCCGTGCGCCAGAACGGGTCGTCGTCGTTGCACCAGTATTCCATGCACAGGATGGTGTCGGTCTGGCCGGCATTGATTGTCGGCGACCAGTTGCTGAAGTTGGTGATTCGCCCGGTCTTCAGGCCGGCCGAATGCACGTAGATCCATTGATCCGGGAACGGATTTGCGCCGCTGACGCGAAGGTAGACCAGAATCGTGTTGCGGAATGTCAGTGCCCTCGCGTGGCGCAGTACGTCCGCCGGTGCGCTCAGCCCCTCCACGAGCCGGGTAAGTGGCATGGTGGAAACGATGTGGTCGAACCTGCGCACGTTGCCGTCCGGGAAGCTGATCGCCGGCGTGTCAGCGCCGTGGTGAGCGGTCTGAAGGCCGGTGATGGGCGTTTCGAGATGCACGAGCACACCAAGTGCGGCCAGTGAAGCATGCATGCGCTCGTAGACTTCACCGGCACCGCGTAGCGGATAGGCGAACTGATCGATGAGCGTCTTGTGCTTTTTGCCGCGACGACCGATGAGCGCCGATTTAACGGCCTCGAACAGCGAGAAGTTCTTGATGCGCTGGGTGGCGAAGTCGGAATCCAGCTGGTCGCACGGGATGCCCCACAGTTTTTCGCTGTAGGACTTGAAGAAGATTTCGTAGAGGCGCGCACCGAAGCGTTTCGTGACCCAGGCTTCGAAGTTGTCCGTGTGGGCTGGCGGACGCAGTTTGACCACGGCGTAGCTCGCCAGACAGCGGGCGGCTTCCATCGGCCCCAGACCTTTCAATGCATTGAAGGGCTTGAGTGGATAGTCGAAGAAGCGGTTGCGGTAGTAGATGCGGGTGAGCCGCTCGACCATGCAGTAGTCGCGCCCCATGATGTCCAGCCAGAAACCGTTGACGCGCGGATCGCTGCTGTAGAAACGGTGCGGGCCAATGTCCACGCGCTGCCCCCACAAGTCGAAGCTGCGCGACATGCCCCCGACGTGGGGGCCGGCCTCGAAGACTTCGACGTCGATTCCGCGACGGGCGAGTTGCAGGGCGGCCGTCAGGCCGGCCGGGCCGGCGCCGATCACGGCAACGGATGAGGGCATGCGTGCTCCTGCGGATTCGATGGGTGCGTCGAAACTAGCAGAATCTTCGCTTTTGCGCGTAATCCCGGCTGGTGTGGCAGGTGGATCAGTGCAATTGAAGGTGCTGAGCGTTGGCCTGTCCTGCGTGCGGGGACAATGTTGGCCAAGCGTCAGAGGCGGTGGGAAGAGAACTCACGCAGCGCACCTGACTGCAGATCATAGCGACGATCGAAGACCGCGAGCGTCTCCGTGCGGTGCGAGATGGCGATGACGCTCATCATTGGCCGCCAGCGGCGCAGGTTGTCGAAGAGGCGGGCTTCAGTGTCGCGGTCGAGGCCCGAGGTGGCTTCGTCGATGAGCAGAAGGTCGGGCTTGCGGTAGAGCGCACGGGCGATCGCAAGGCGCTGGCGCTGACCGCCGGAGAGGCTCAGCCCGTCGGCCCCGACCGGGCTGTCGATGCCGTCCGGCAGGTCGCGAACCACGTCGTCCAGGCAGGCCAGGCGCAGCGCCTGTTCGACGCGCGCCCGCTCGCCCGCGTCGAATCCGAACACAATGTTGTCAGCGATGCTGGCGTCGAGCAGCGCGACGTGTTGGGGTACGAGGGCAATGTGCGGCGCCTCGGCGCTCTCGCGCACTACCCAGGCGTGGCGTACTTCGCCGGAGTCGGGCTGATGGATGCCGCACAGCAGTTCGAGCAGCGTAGATTTGCCCGCACCCGAAGGGCCGGTGATGGCGGTCCAGGACGGGTGAGGGAAAGTCGCCGAGATGCGGTCGAGCAGCGGAGCGGCGTCGCGCTCGTGACGAAAGCAGACGTTGTCGAGGACGAAGCATGACGTATCGGACGGTGTCACCGGCACGCCGATCCGCTCGACCCGGGCCCGGTCGGCCTCGTCGAGTTCCTGCAGAACCAGTTCGATGTTCAGCGAAGATGCGCGGGCCTCCGCGCGGTTCTTGCCTAGAATCATCATCGCGGGAAGCAGCGTGCGCGCCACCACCGCGTAGAACACGAGGTGTGGCAGCAGGCCGCCGATGGGACGTCCGAGGTTGAGCCACAGCGTAACCACCGACAGCAGCACGGCGAGTACGCCGAAATCCATGACCAACCGGGGCAGTGCGGGGAGAAAGCTCAGCGAGCGGTTGGTGGTGGCGAGGCGGTCCGTTGCGTCGGAGACGTGTTGCAGGAACAGCCCTTCCGTACCGTAGGTGCGAATTTCGCGAAACGAGGCGAAGGCTTCGGCCATGCCGGTATTCCAGCGATGGAGGGCGTTCTCGCGCTCCAGGGCGGCTCTTTTCTGGGCGGCCGAAATGAGGTGCTGCGTGACCATGTTGACCAGTGCGAAGCCCGCGATCAGGGCCAGCGCGACAGGTGGGTTCTGCCAGATCATGAGCGCGGTCAGCAGCGCGATGACGAGGCTCGACGAGACGATTGCCATGACCTGCTGGCAGGTGGCCGCCGCTTCCACCGCGGTGGAAGCGCAGCGCCGGTAGTAGTGGGCGCGGTTGCGCGAGTGGAAGGTCTTCCATCCCAGGTGCATGTAGGCTGACAGAAGGCGCATGACGGTGCTGCGCTGCACCTCCTGCGCCAGCCCGGCGGTGCGCCAGGCGAGCCCCGCCTCGACGGCCAGCTTGAGCGTGATCATCGCGAACAGCAGCATGGTCAGGAAGGGAATCTCCCCCAGCCCGGTCGGCGCGGCGATGTCCGCGACAACGGGGCTGCACTGGCCGCCCAGGCACTGCACGTAGGGGATCACCATGGCGGCGACCAGCATCTCGAGCAGCGAGAACAGGCCAGCCCAGACGGATACCAGCCAGAAGCGGCGCTTCTGTCCGCCATCGAGAAGGCGGAAGGTGATTCGCGCCAGATGCCGGATGTCCCGCCACCCGGTTGCGAACATCGAGGGCGGCCAGGTCATCGGACCGGCGCTCGCTGTCCGTCAGTCAAGCCGCGGTCTCCGCAGGCGCGACGTCGCGCGGCTTCAGGTGGGCTGGCGGGGACATCGGGCGGGTGCCGTGTGACATGGCCTCGGCGGTGGGCAGTTGGCGGAAAGGCCATATTGTGGCTGATTCTGGGCGCCGGCGCAGTCTTGTTCGGGCAATCAGTTTCGGCCCGCCGCCTTGGCCAGATACATCGCCTGGTCCGCCCGCCGCATCAGTTCGGTAACCGTCCTCGCATCGTCGGGATACAGCGCCACGCCGATGCTGCACGACAGTTCGAGGGTGAGACCTTCGACGACAAACTCATTCGACACGGCACGGCGGATCTTCTCGGCCACGTGCATCGCATCCTCGGGCCCGGAGACGTCCTGCAGCAGCACGACGAACTCGTCGCCACCAAGGCGGGCGGCGACGTCGGTGGCGCGCACGCATTCGGTGATGCGGTGGGCGGCCTGCTGCAGCAGGCGGTCGCCGATGGCGTGGCCGTGGGTGTCGTTGACGGGCTTGAAGCGGTCGAGATCGATGAACAGCAGCGCCAGCCGGCTGCCGCGGCGCTCGGCCAGGCGCCGTTCGCGCTCGGCGATCTCCATGAAGCGGCTGCGGTTGGGCAGGCCGGTGAGCGTGTCATGGTGGGCCAGGTGGCGTACCTGTTCCTCGAGCCGTTTGCGTTCGGTGACGTCGTTGGCGTAGCCGGTCCACAGGATGCTGCCGTCGGGCAGGCGTTGGGCGGTGTCGTGGGCCTCGACCCACTGTGTGCGGCCGTCGGCGTGGGTCATGCGGAAGGTGGCATGCCATGGGGCCAGCCGTTGCGCGTCGTCGAGGCGCGCGGCGATGATCGGGTCGAAATCGTCCGGATGGATGCGTCGCAGCAAGGTGTCGGCGTCGGCCAGCACCGCGTCGAGCGGTATGCCGACGAAGTCCTCCACGCCTTCGCTGGCATAGACGTACTCGAAGCGTCCTTGTGCGTCGCGCCGCAACTGGTAGACGAAGCCGGGCAGGTTGGACGTGATGCTCTGCAGGCGCTCGGTCAGCGAGCGTTCGTGCGTGATGTCGCGTGCGATGCCGATGATGCGGTCGACGCGCCCTGACACCGGGTGGACGATGGGTGCCAGCACGATCATCCAGTAAGCGCATCCGGCTGGCATGTCGAAGCTTTCCTCGAATCGCTCCGGCCTGCGTTCAAGCATGCAACGGCGATAGCGCTCGCACAGCGCGTCGGCCTTGTCGGCGGGCATCAGGTCGTGCGGCGTGCTGCCGACGAAGCGATCCAGCGGGATGCCGATGCCCGATTCGAGGGCGGGGTTGCCCGCGACGTAGCGGAAGCGCTGGCCGCCGGCTTCGACGGCGATGACGAACAGCGTGTCGGGCGCGGCCTCGAAGAGTTCGTGATACAGCGCGAAGGCTTCCTGTTCGCGCAAGTGGCGGCGGTTGAGCTCGCGCACCACGAGATAGCCCAGTGCGACGAACAGCGCCCACAGGCCGACGGCCGAGAACATGCCCAGGCGCCAGGTGGCCAGGCCGATGTCGAGATTGCTGGTGCCGGCGACCAGAAGCGAGCCGTCGAGTACTTCGCGGACATGCACGGCCCGCCGCTCGCCGCGCAGCCCTTGTGGGACATCGAAGGTCTCGCCGAAAGGGACGCCGCCCGGTGGGGCATAGCGGTTCATGTCCGTGCCGATCGCAAGGGGTTCGCGCGGGATGCGGAACACCAGCAGCCCGTCGCGGTGCACCAGCGACAGGGACTGGCGCGGGTCGGTGAGGTGGCGGTCGAATTGCCCCTGCATGGCGACGGGAAGCAGCGCGGCGACGCCGATGCCGAGCAGGTGGCCGTCGCTATCGCGCACCGCGCGCGACAGCGAGAAGAACCATTCGCCGTCGTGCGCGCGCGAGCGCAGCGGGGGCGAGACGTGCAGCGCGCTGCCTGGCGTGTCGCGATGGAAGGTGTAGTAGGGGCGATCATGCACGGGGGGCGGCGCACCGTCGCCGGTCCAGGCGACGATACGTGCGTCGGCGTCGATCAGGACCAGTTCGAGGATGTACGGACTGGTGTGCTTGCGCCGCTGCAGCGTGCGCTCGATGTGCAGGCGCTGGCCGGCGTCGCCGCCGGCGAACCAGTCGCGCGCGGCGTCACCGATCACGCGGTCGACGTCTTCGAGAATGTTCTGCGTGAGAAGGGCGTAGGTGCGCGCCGTGTCTTCGGCCATCAGGCGTGCCTCGGCCTGTTCCTGGCCGCGGATCACGAAGCCCATGGTGGCGAGCAATATCGCGCCCACGAGGCTGGCGGTGATCCAGACCAGTCGCGGTACGTGACGGCTGCCAGGGCGCCGGGGCGTTTGGTTGCCGTCCGGAGAGGCGTCGTGCGAAGACATCCGGATTTGCCATGTCAGTGCGCCATGTTTCAGATATACGCCAGCCGCACGACCTTTGCCATGCTCATTTCCGGCTGTATGCCAGGTAGTGTGGCTTTTTTGCAGGCCAGTCCTCGGGCGCTTCTGCGCAGGTCGCGACGAGCGCAGAGGGTGCGACATGCCCGCATCGGGCGGCGGCGTCGGCAGTCGCCTGCGGTTCATCCCGAACTGCGAGAATGGCGGCGACGTGGTCTGGCGTTTCGGTGTGGCGACGCGGCGGCGCAGGGCGTCAAGCAGGTATCATGCGCGCATCGTCGGTCAGCCTCGCCGGGCATCGGCCGACCCGAAACGGACGAACGATGAGTCTTGAACTGTTCACCGCCACCCTCGGCATCGGGCTGGCCGTGCTGATCCTGTATCTGTTGCGACGTGACTACATGCACACGTCGCATGGCCTGTTCTGGTTTGCCGTGGCGCTGGCCGCCGGCATCCTCGGGGCGTGGCCGCGCCTGATCGACCGCGTCGGCGACTGGTTCGGCATCTCGTATTCGCCGGCCTTCCTGTTGCTCGCGGCGGTCATCGTGCTCACGCTCAAGGCCTTGCACATCGACAGCGAGAACACCCGGCTGGAACGCGACCTGCGCACGCTCAATCAGCGCATGGCGGTGCTCGAAGCACGCCTGGTCGAGGCGGAACAACGCGCTGCGCCGATCGCGTCGCCCGAAGCGAAAGAGGGGTAGCGCATGTTCCGCTTCTTCGCCGTGTTCATGGTCCTGCTGGTGGCGATGTTCGTCGCCGAGCTCACCCCACCGGTACAGAAGGCCGTGGTGGTGCCGTGGACGTCCACGCTGGCGGCGATCAGCGCCTGGCTGGTGGGGATGTTCGACCCGCAGGTGATCAGCTACGGCAAGATCCTGCAGCACGCGGGCACCGGTGTGGGGGTGTCGATCGAGGCCGGCTGCAACGGCATCGAGGCCTGCATCATCCTGACCGCCGGCGTGCTGGCCTATCCGGCGCCGTGGCGCATGAAGCTCGCCGGCATCCTGATCGGCTTCGTCGCCATCCAGGCGGTCAACGTCTTGCGCGTGATCACGCTGTTCTATCTGGCCGACTGGAATCAGCAATGGTTCGAGTTCGCCCACCTGTACCTTTGGCAGGTGCTGATCATGATCGACGTGCTGGTCGTGTGGCTGCTGTGGATTCGCTATGTCGCGCGCAACGACAGCGCGCCGGTGGAGTTCGACGGTGCAGCGCGGGCTTAGCGTCGTCGGCGGGTTCTTCCTGCGCACCATCCTCGCGCTGGTGCCGGCGCTGGCCGTCTGGTACTGGGCGCGCGAGTGGGTGGTGCAGCCGGTCGCGTGGCTGGTCGAGCGCGTGATGCTGTTCTTCTTCCCCGGCTGGGTCTACACCACCGAGCTGCAAGGCACGACCCAGGTGTTGCTCACGACCATCCGCGTGCCCCAGCCCGGCGGCATGATCGCCGAACTGGCGCCGGAAGCGAACGTGCTGACCTACTGCTACGGTTTGCCGATGCTGCTGGCGCTGCTGATCGCCTCCCGCAGCCGCGGCCTGTGGTGGAAGTTTCCCCTCGGCGCACTGGTGATCCTGCCCTTCCAGACCTGGGGCATGGTGTTCGATCTGCTGGTCAAGACCGGCGTGCAGATGCACCACCTGTCTGCGGCCGTCACCGGCTTCTCGGCCTTGCAGCTCAACCTCTTCGCGGTGGGCTACCAGCTCGGCTTCCTGCTGCTGCCGACGCTGGTGCCGATGCTGCTGTGGCTCGCCTTCGAGCGACGCTTCATCGGCATGGTGATGTTCGACGCCGCCCTCGACGGCGCGACACGTTCGCGGTAGGTCGGTGCGAGCGCAGCGAGGGCCGACGCGGTGGCAGGTGTTGGGCGGATGTGTCGCACTCGCCTTCGGCTCGATGCGACCTACGACTCGACCTTTTTGCCGTTGGATGCGGCTTGGTGCCGATGATGCTGTGGCCGGCCTTCGAGCGGCGCTTCATCGGCATGGTGATGTTCGACGCCGCCCGTCGGGTCAGATTTTGACGTGTGGGTTATGATGATGTCTTGAACGCGGGGAGCGTCATGGAAAGCGAACACGCCCAGCTGGTGATCTTCGAGGCTGCCGGGCAACCGGTCGAGGTGCGACTGGATGCCGGGCGCGACACCGTGTGGCTGTCGCAGCGGCAAATGGCCGAGGTGTTCGAGACGTCAACGGACAATATCAGCCTGCACCTCAAAAACATTTTTCTGGAAGGTGAGTTGCACGAGGTGGCAACTACCGAGGATTCCTCGGTAGTTCGCGAGGAGGGTGGTCGCAAAGTCAGGCGCAAGGTCAAACACTACAATCTGGACGCCATCATTTCCGTGGGCTACCGCGTCAACTCCGGGCGTGCGGTGTTGTTCCGTCAGTGGGCCACCCGCACCCTGCGCGACCATCTGACGCGCGGCTACACCCTCAGCCGCCAGCGCTTTGAGACCAACGCACGCGAACTGGAAGCGGCGTTGCAACTCGTGAAGAACGCGGCGCAAAGCCCCGAACTGCTGGCCGACACCGGGCGCGGGCTGGTGGATATCGTCACCCGCTATGCGCAGACCTTTCTGCTGCTGCAACGCTACGACGAAGGGCTGCTGGCCGAACCGCACGAGCAGATCGGCGGCGTATTGCCGAGTCCGCAAGAAGCTCGCGCCGCGCTGGCACGCCTGAAGGCCGAACTGATGGCGCGCGGCGAGGCCACTGATCTGTTCGCACGCGAGCGCGACGATGCCTTTGCGGCGCTGCTGGGCAACCTGGACCAGACGGTGTTCGGTGAGCCGGCCTATCCGAGCGTGGAGGCCAAGGCCGCGCATCTGCTGTACTTCGTCATCAAGAACCACCCGTTCTCGGACGGCAACAAGCGCAGCGGTGCCTTCCTGTTCGTGGATTTCCTCAACCGCAACGGCCGCTTGCTGGGCGCCGACGGGCATCCCGTGATCAACGACATCGGTCTAGCTGCACTCGCTCTGCTGGTGGCGGAATCCGTCCCCGCCAACAAAGACACCATGATCCGCTTGATCATGAACATGTTGGCATCCGAGGCCTGACGTGCTGCTTTGCGCGATGCCCGCCTGCCTGTCTCGGACCGACGCTATGGCTGGTGCCGGGCGGGCATCGCTTCGCCTTCGGCTCATCGGCGACCCACCGCGGTCGTGTCCGGGCGGTAGATCGAAACTCTTGGCGGCATATCGATTCCCACCACACACATGGGCTTTCCCTCCAGCGCGAAGTTTGGTAACTGTGAACACCGGCTTCCCTGACCTCGCACTTCTTGCCGCTTCGACCTTGTGATGCAAAGCTCAGCTCAGCGCTGGCTTTCGGATACTCCTCGAAGTCGGCAATGAGGCGGGGGAGCCGCTCTACGCGCGAGGTCAGAAACACACTGCCTCAACGTCGGAACGGCCTCCCCGGTGATCGACTACATCGGCTGCTCAGGCAGTCACCTTCAACATACAAGGTCGGTGCGAGCGCAGCGAGGCCTATTCCCCGGTCAATTCCCGCCCGGCTTCTTCGATCACGCTGTCCGGCACGCCACGGCGCTTGAGCGCGTCGATGAAGCGTGCCTCCCGTTCGTCGTGAAAGCGTGCCTCGTCGCGTCGCAAACCGTCAGAGATATAGGCCTTGAGCAACGTCTGGTAGCCGGAAAAG